>CAMVJU010000023.1 GCA_947167935.1 uncultured Prevotellaceae bacterium
AGCGCTTCAGTCACATTGAAGAGGTCTTGGGT
Organism: uncultured Prevotellaceae bacterium; assembly: GCA_947167935.1. GTDB lineage: Bacteria > Bacteroidota > Bacteroidia > Bacteroidales > Bacteroidaceae > Prevotella. The sequence continues at coordinate 33 of CAMVJU010000023.1, forward strand.
TCGAGTCCCAATGTTCCTACAAAGAGGCATAGAATGAAAGTCTGGGAAAGATTTTCATTCTATTTTATTTACTATACTTGAGGTTAGACATAAATCGGCTCAGTAGATTTCTCATAGGGGTAAGTCTTTGTTTCAATTAAATTTATTACCTTTGCCTCATGGAAGACAAAGGTTTGATAATGTTTGCCCGTCTTGTACTTCCCAAGGAAGTGCTTGTACACTTTGTGATAACAGATATCGAGTATGTTGACACGAAGGATTATGATGAGCCAGAGATGCACATTCACCTTGATGAGAAGATGGAGCCTGAGCTGCAGTCGGACAGTCATTTCGAGCCAAAGGGTTTTATTGCTCCTGTGGAGGTGACAGACTTTCCCATCCGGGATCACAAGGTGATTCTGGTTCTTCGCCGTCGCAGGTGGGTTGATGTCCGCACAGGCAAGAGCTTCATCCTGCCATTGAAATTGACCGCTGACGGCACCCGCTATTCGAAGGAGTTTGCGGCTTTTTTAAAAGAGACGTATGGAGACATCCCCAGTGACCTGCCGTACGCTTGAGGATTTCTACTACATAGACGCACATACTTTTGAGAAACAGTACAAGGAGGTGCTGAGTGCCTATCGTACCTGAAGCGAGTTGCCCCATGCCGACGAGTGGCTTGTGTTTGCAGAGAACATAGGCCCCAATCTGGCCATAGACGAGACGAGTCTGTCGAATGGTGAGCTGTATACTATCGTTACCAATCGTGACCGTCATGGTGGAGAAGGCTGCCTGGTTGCTGTCGTGTCTGGTACGAAGTCCGAGGATGTCATCAGGGCATTGGAACGGATTCCAGAGCAGAAGCGTGAGACGGTCGAAGAGGTGACGCTCGACCTGTCGGACTCCATGCGCAAGATAGTCCGCAACAGCTTTCCGAGGGCACAGCGTGTAATCGACCGTTTTCACATCCAGAAACTTGCCTGTGATGCTGTACAGGAAATGAGGATAGCGTTTCGCTGGGATGCCATTCAGGAGGCTAACGACGAGATGGAGAACGCCAAGCTGGAAGGGCGGGAGTATGTACCTTTCCGGTATGAAAACGGAGATACGAAGAAGGAACTGCTGGCACGCAGCAGATACCTGCTGTTTAAATCGGCTGACAAGTGGACGGACAGACAGAAAAAGAGAGCCAAGATATTGTTTGAGCTCTATCCTGATTTGCAGAAAGCATACTCACTATGTCATTCCCTGAAGATGATTTTCGCCAAGAACACTGTCAAGGACGCTGCAAGGTTGTCTATGGCAAAGTGGTATAATAAAGTCGAAGAGGCCGGTTTCCATTCCTTCAACGTTATCGCGGCTACTTTCTACGAACACTACGACGATATCCTTAACTTCTACAACAACCGATCTTCAAATGCTGCGGCTGAGTCTTTCAATGCCAAAGTCAAGGCTTTCAGAGCTGCACTCAGGGGAATAAGAGATGAGAAATTCTTTCTCTATAGGCTATCATCGATTTATGCTTATCCCCACTGATTATCTGCTGAGCCATTTTGTTTTTCACTATACTGATCTTACATTTTAACAATGCCGATAAAGTCGTCCGAAGAAATTCAAAGGTTTCTGATAAAATTCCGTCCTATTCGGACAAAAATCCGAAGCGGGCGGACAAATTAGACACAATGAAGTGTCGAGTAATTGCACTACACGTACAAGAATATCGACTTATTAGTCGAGGCCGAAGAAGGTGCGCAGGCCGCCGTCGACACCTGAAAAGCCCATGAAGGCGAGGCTCAAGAGGCCGGCGGTGACGAGGACGATGGCCATGCCACGCATTCCCTTGGGGATGTTGGTCAGCTCCAACTGCTCGCGCATACCTGCGAAGACCGTCAGCGCCAGGCCAAAGCCAATGGCGGTGCTGAAGGCGTACATCACCGACTGTGCCAAGTTGAAGTCCTTCTGAATGACAAGGATGGCTACACCCAGCACGGCGCAGTTGGTGGTGATGAGCGGCAGGAAGATGCCCAAGGCCTGATAGAGAGCGGGCGACACTTTCTTGAGGATGATCTCCACCATCTGCACCAACGAGGCGATGACAAGGATAAAAGCAATGGTCTGCAGATACTCCAGATGATTGGGTACCAGCACATAAGTCTGCACAAGCCAGGTGACGACGGTGGCCAGCACCATCACAAAGGCTACGGCGGCCGACATGCCCAACGAGGTGTCAATCTTTTTTGATACGCCAAGGAAGGGGCAGATGCCGAGGAACTGCGCCAACACGATGTTGTTGACAAAGATGGCGCTGATGAATATGAGGATGTATTCCATGTTTTAATTCCTTATTTTGTTGACTATTGCGATGAGGAAGCCGAGGGTGATGAAGGCACCCGGAGGCAGGATAAAGAGCAGGATGTTATAGGTCTCGGGCAGCAGCGTAAGACCGAAGATGGAGCCTGCTCCCAACAGCTCGCGCACGATGCCGAGGAGCGTCAAGGCGAGCGTAAAGCCTAGACCGATGCCGATGCCGTCGAAGAGCGAGGCCACGGGGCTGTTCTTAGCGGCGAAGGCCTCGGCACGTCCGAGGATGATACAGTTCACCACGATGAGGGGGATGAACAGGCCCAGCGCCTTGTCTACATCGGGCAGGAAGGCCTTGATGACCAGCTGCAGGATGGTGACGAAGGCAGCGATGACGACGATAAACACAGGGATACGCACCTTGTCGGGTGTCAGGCTCTTTAGCAGCGAGATGACCACATTGGTGCAGATGAGCACCACCATCGTGGCCAGCCCCATCGACAGACCGTTCATAGCCGACGTCGTGGTGGCCAGCGTGGGACACATGCCCAGCATTAGGACAAACGTGGGGTTGTCCTTGATGATGCCGTTTTTGATGATTTTTGCGTAACTCATAGTTATTCCTCCCTATTTCTTAAAGTAGGCATTGTAAGCCTGGTTTATCGCTTTCAGGAAAGCACGAGTGGTGATGGTAGAGGCGGTGATGGCATCCACATCGCCCTGACCACCCTTGGCGGGCTTCACGTCAAGTGCCTTAATGCCTGGATTCATACCAATGATACTACCCTTGCCGTCTTTCTGAAACCACTGGTCGGCCTTGGCACCGAGGCCCGGCGTTTCCTGATGCTCCAAGAGCGTATAGCCAAGGATATAGCCATCGGTATCGAAGCCAACGAGCACTTTCAGCTCGCCGCCAAAACCCATCGTGGAACTCTGCACGGCAGCACCCTTCTCATTATTATAAATAATGTAGACCTGCTCTTTGCCATCGACAGCCATCTTGACGGTGTCAATCTGAGTTACAGTCAGGTTTTCTGCCTGCATAACGGTCTTGATGCCCTTCTCCAATGCCAGCTGCTTCTGCTCCTCAATAGGACCTGAAGTGACATGGTTGACGAAGGCCAGCACCCCACCCATGATGACGGCAACGCCTGTCAGCACGAGCACCATATTCAGCAATGATGATTCAAGTTTTTTCATTTTTCAGAGGCTATGACTTCGCCGAAGCGCTTGGGTTTGACATAGTTGTTGATGAGCGGCGTGAAAGCATTCATGATAAGGATGGCAAACGACACGCCTTCAGGATAGCTGCCCCAGTTGCGGATAATGATGGTCAGCAAACCGATGCATACGCCGTAGATGATCTGGCCTTTGGGTGTCATAGGCGATGTCACGTAGTCGGTGGCCATGAAGATGGCACCAAGCAGCAATCCACCGCTAAGGATGACCGTTGTGGGGTCGGCATAGATGGGGTCAGCCACATGCATGACAGCACTGAATACAAAGACTGTTCCGATGATGCTAACGGGAATGTGCCAGGTGATGATCTTCTTCCACAGCATATAGACGAGGCCCATGATGAGTGCCAAGCCGCAGATTTCGCCGATTGTGCCGGCACCACCGCCCATGCTGTAATCACCCAAGAGGAGGCTGAAGGCATCGGGCAACTTGTCGAGCTCACCCAGATTGCCAGTCTTGATGGCTTCCTTCATCACGGTCAGTGGCGTAGCACCCGTCGTGGCATCGGTATAGGCAAGCAACTGACCAGGCTCAGGCCAGCTGGTCATCTGTGCAGGGAAGGCTACCAGCAATGCACAACGTCCCACCAATGCAGGGTTGAAGATATTGTTGCCCAGACCGCCAAAGGTCATCTTGGCCACGCCAATGGCGAAGAGTGCACCGATGATAATGATCCAGATGGGTAGGTTCGAGGGCAGGTTCATGCCCAGGAGCAAACCCGTAAGGGCCGCCGAGCAGTCGGTGATGGTGGTGCGCGGGTTCTTCAGGATGTATTTGTTGATGGCCCACTCGAAGAAGACGCAGGCCGCCACGCTGCTAAGACACACAATGGCCGAGCCGATGCCGAAGTAGAGGAACGATACCAGCAACGCCGGCATCAGGGCAATGATGACACCCCTCATATTGCGTTCCACCGAGTCGGTGCCGTGGGCATGGGGAGAAAGCGATACTACTAATTTACTCATTTTCTTTATTTCTTTGCACTACGTGCTCTAATGATTCCCATAACAGTCTGCTTGCCCTGACGGATATTGTCGAGCAGCGGGCGGTGGGCAGGACAGGTGAACTGACACGAGCCGCACTCTATACAGCTGACGATGTCCTCCTGCTCAGCCTTCTCCCAGTTCTTGAAAGCCGAGAGCTTGGCCAGCAAATAAGGCTCGAGGCCCATCGGACATGCGCCGACGCATTTGGCACAGCGGATGCAGGGCTGCGGCTCCTTGCGACGAGCATCGTCATCAGAGAGGATGGTCACGGAGTTCGTACCCTTGCAGATAGGCACCTCCGTCGAGGTCAGTGCCTTACCCATCATCGGACCGCCAGCCAGCAGCTTGTTGTCGCCCTCGGGCATACCGCCGCAGAGGTCGATAAGCATCTGCATCGGTGTGCCCATACGTACCAAGTAATTACCTGGATTCTGCAGGCGTTTGCCTGTCACGGTAGTATAACGTTCGAACAGCGGCTTATGCTTCATAACAGCCTGATATACAGCAAAGGCAGTACCTACATTCTGAACGATTGCTCCAACGTTGACAGGAATGGCAGGGGGAGCAGGAACCTGGCGACGGATGACAGCATCGACCAGCTGCTTCTCGCCGCCTTGCGGATAGCGCTGAGCAAGGGGAACAACCTCGACATTGTATTCCGAAGCATTAAATGCTTTGGCACACTTTTGCGTCAGCAACTCAATAGCCCTGGGCTTGTTCGTCTCGATGCCGATATAGCCCTTGGTCACCTTGGCGCCTTTCATCAGCAGCTCCAAGCCCACGAGAATCTCGTCGGCATGCTCCATCATCAGACGGTAGTCGGCTGTGATGTAGGGCTCGCACTCCACAGCGTTGATGATGACACACTCGGCCTTGGCCGTAGGCGGCGGGGTGAGCTTGATGAACGTGGGGAAACAGGCGCCGCCCATACCCACGACGCCAGCATCTTTGATACGCGATACGATTTCCTCGGGCGTCACTTCGGGATGATCCTTCACCAACTCCAGCTTATCAGAGCGGTCAATGCTCTCTTCCCATTCGTCGCCCTCCACATCTATAATAATACAGGGCTTGCGATAGCCAGTGGCATCAATGGCGGTGTCAATCCTGGCCACCGTGCCGCTGACGCTGGAGAAGATAGGAGCCGACACGAAGCCACCGGCATCGGCAATCTTGGTGCCCACCTTCACCTTGTCGCCCTTTTGGACGATAGGTACTGCTGGCGCACCAATATGCTGGCTCAAAGGGAAGATGGCCTGCTTGGGCAGGGGAGCCTGTTGTGTAACAGCCTCATGCGTCAGTTTGTTCTCTTCGGGATGGATACCGCCTATGCGGAATGTACGGATGTTCATGCTGTAGCCTCCTTTCCTTCTTCTTTTGGTTCAACGGGTTTCGGAGCGGGGAAGTTGACTGCCTGAATGGCGTGAGTAGGACAAACGCTGACGCACTTACGGCACAGACGGCATTTCTCAGGATCGATGTAGGAAAGATTCTGTCCGAGGGTAATCGCCTCAAACTGACATTCCTTCACGCACTTGCCGCAACCGATACAGCTCACCTTGCAGGCCTTCATCGACACGGCGCCCTTGTCCTTGTTCACACATGACACGAAGACACGGCGGCCCTTCGGGCCTTTTTTGCGCAACTCGATGATGGCACGGGGACAAGCCTTGGTACAGGCACCACAGGCCGTGCATTTCTCCTCGTCGACCTCGGCCAAGCCTGTCTCGGGATTGATGTGGATAGCATCGAACTGACAAGCTTCCACGCAGTCGCCGCAGCCCAAGCAGCCAAAGCCGCAGGCCGTCTCGCCGGCTCCGCAAGCATGCATAGCGGCGCAGGAACGCATTCCGGTGTATTCTGCAATCTTCGGTCTGACCTCGCACGTACCGTTGCAGCGAACAACGGCTACCTTCGGTTCGCCGCTGGCAATGGCCATACCCAGCAGGTCGGCCACGCGGCTCATCACCTCGCTGCCACCTACAGGACAGTTCAGTCCTTCGAGGCTACCGGCATCGGCACCTTTCACCAATGCATCTGCCATGCCACCACAGCCGGCAAAGCCACAGCCGCCGCAGTTGGCACCAGGCAACAGCTCATTCACCTGTGCGATGCGAGGGTCTTCATAGACAGCAAAACGCTTGGAGCAGACAAACAGCACAAGGGCTGCAATGAGTGCAATGCCTCCAAGCACTATTACTGCAATCAAGATGAAATTCATGGTTATGTTTGTTGAATATTTATTATTGAGTATTGAGAGTAGTTTGTTTTATGATTCTATATGAAAAGCAATACTGCGGGCAATGCGGTTGCGGAAAAAGCACAGACCTATATAATAAGGTATGAGCGAGACCAGCATCATCAATGCTGCCAGTCCTTCGCTGCCTCCAGCCATCTTGGTACCAACCAGCACCGCCAGCATCAGCAGTAAGGGGATGCCAAAGCCCAAAAGCAAGGCGCGAACCGCCATCGTGCCCGACGTGCAAACCGTCACGGTCTGTCCCTTTTCCCAGCGAAACGCCTCACGGGCATCCACCGCCACATCGATGATTTTCTCTTTCGCCTCAGCAGTATGGCAACGCGAGGCCACCTTACAGGCTGCGCAGGCAGAAGCCTGAAGTATGCGCACCCTGACGAGTCCTTCCTCTACCGACTCCACAATGCCCTCATGGCGTATCTGACCACTTTTCAATTCTTCAACTTTTCAATTTTTCAATTTTTCAATTTTGAAAGCGCGTGCAAAGGTACAACTAAAATATCGAAATAGACGAAGAATCAGGTTATTTTTCAGAAAAAAATTCGTAATCGTTTGCAGATACGAATCCTTTTTCTTACTTTTGCAAACGAATCCAATTTAGGACAGACCAACACGTCTGCCCGCAATATGAAAGGAGAAAGCATTATGAAGGCAACAGAGCAGACCATCCAGCAGATTGACAGAGCATTGCGTAGGACAGCAGAGAGGTTTCCCGCCTCAGAGGAAGCTACAATGATGACCGACATCCACATCCGTGTATCGCAGGATTCTGGCGAAGTATTGACATTCGACGATGACGACAACGAGCTGATGCGTTGCGTTGTAGAGCAGTGGATAGACAACAAGGACGACGATTTCTACGACAGCGTAGCAGAGATGCTGACTGACGGCATCCTGCGTCAGAAGGATGTGCTCGAGAATCTCTCCATCCTGAAGCCTTATTCCTTTGTCCTCGAGAATGATGACTGCGAAACCGTTCAAGAGCTGTTCGTGGCCGACGACGACATCGCCATCATCAGTCCCTTGTCGATGGACAGTCTCGACAGTGATCTTGATGATTTCCTCGAGAACTTGTTGAAATCCTGAGCGAATGTCAGCACGGGGCGTCATCTCCTTTATCTCGCGCATCGACACATGGCGCGCCACGCATGTCAGCGAGCGCATGTTCGTTCTCATGCTGGCGTTCTTCGTGGGATTGCTTTCTGCGGTGGCTGCCTACGTGCTCCATTGGCTCATCAACCAGATTGTGGCGCTGCTGACCGGAAGCTTCGACGCTACCAGCTTCAACCTTCTTTATTTGGTCTACCCCGTTGTGGGCATCTTCATCACCATGCTGTTTGTGCGCTATGTGGTGAAGGACAACATTTCTCACGGCATCACACGCATCCTCTATGCCATCAGCCAAAACCGCTCACGGCTGAAGGCACATAACACGTGGACGTCGGTAGTGGCTTCTGCCATCACCATCGGCTTTGGCGGCTCTGTAGGAGCCGAGGCGCCTATCGTGCTCACCGGCTCGGCCATCGGATCGAACTTAGGAAAAATGTTCCGTCTGGACAGTCGCACACTGATGCTCTTGATGGGCTGTGGAGCGGCAGGCGCCATAGCCGGCATCTTCAAGGCACCCATCGCCGGACTTGTGTTTACGTTGGAAGTGCTAATGATTGACCTGACGATGGCCTCGCTGATGCCTATCCTCGTCAGCTGTGTCACCGCCACGTGCTTCACCTATATCTTCAGCGGCGATGCGGCCCTCTTCACCTTCCATCTCGACGACTCGTGGACGGTAGAACGCATCCCTGCCTGCGTGGGCCTCGGCATCTTCTGCGGCTTGGTCAGCCTTTATTTCATCCGCACAATGGGATTCTGCGAAGGGCTTTTTGCACGTCTGAAGCAGCATCCCTACGCCAAGCTACTGGCGGGCGGATTATTGCTCTCGCTGCTTATCTTCCTCTTCCCGTCGTTGTTTGGCGAGGGTTACAGCAGCATCAACCTGCTGCTTAATGGACGTGGTCAGGAAGATTGGACGCAGATTCTGAACAACTCACTCTTTGCAGGGCAAGAGAAATTCCTTGTGCTTTACATCTTCCTCGTCCTGCTGACGAAAGTCTTCGCCACTTCGGCAACCAACGGCGCCGGCGGCTGTGGCGGTACCTTCGCTCCCTCGCTTTTCGTGGGCTGTTTCAGCGGTTTCCTCTTCTCACGTCTGTGGAATATTTACGAGATTGGTGTGCACGTGCCTGAAAAGAACTTCGCCCTGATGGGTATGGCAGGTGTCATGTCGGGTGTGATGCATGCGCCGCTGACGGGCATCTTCCTCATCGCTGAACTGACAGGCGGCTACAGTCTGTTCCTGCCACTGATGATAGTGTCGGTGTGCAGCTATCTCACAATTATCATTTTTGAGCCTCACAGTATCTATGGTGCCCGCTTGGCCAAGGAAGGCAAGCTCATCACCCATCACACCGATCATGCCGTGCTGACGCTGATGCAACTCGACAGTGTCATCGACCGCGACTATCTGTCCGTCACTCCCGATACTGAACTGTCGCAGATTGTCCACCGCATCAGCCGCTCCAAGGGCAGCGTCATCCCCGTACTTGATGCCGCAGGCAATCTGTTGGGCGAAATCGACATCCAAAAAATACGTCACGTGGTGTTCCGCACAGAGCTCTACCATCATTTCACGGCGCAACAGTTGATGCAGCAGCCGCTAGCTAAGCTGTCCGACAACCTGCCAATGACTGTGGTAATGAAGACCTTCGATGACACTCATGCCGACCATCTGCCCGTACTTGATGCCGATGGTCATCTGAAAGGCTACCTCTCGCGACAGCACGTCTTCACACAATACCGCCGTATGGTAGCCGATATGAGCGAAGACTAATCAGGTTTCGCCCTAAACATCAAATGATAAACGAAAAATGAAAAAAGAAGATTTGCGAATCGTATTCATGGGCACACCGGAATTTGCGGTGGAGACCCTGAAGGCACTCGTTGACAATCATTATAATGTTGTGGGCGTGGTGACACAGCCCGACAAGCCTGTGGGTAGACACGGCTCCGTGCTACAAGCCCCTGCAGTAAAACAATATGCTGTGGAGCATGGTTTGCCTGTGCTGCAGCCAGAGAAGATGAAAGACCCGCTCTTCGTGGAGCAGCTGCGTTTGTGGAATGCGAACCTGCAGGTGGTGGTGGCCTTCCGTATGTTGCCGGAGATTGTATGGGCCATGCCGCAGTATGGCACGTTCAACGTACATGCCGCCCTCCTTCCCGACTATCGCGGCGCTGCGCCCATCAACTGGGCCATCATCAACGGCGAGACGAAGACCGGTGTCACGACCTTCTTCCTCGACCACGACATCGACACGGGCCGTATCATCCGCCAAAAGCCTTTCGACATTCCTGAAACTGCCGACGTAGAGTATGTCTACGACGGGCTGATGCAGCTTGGTGCTGAGTTGTGCATCGAAACGATAGAGGACATTATCGCCACCGACGGCCATCCAGAGGCTCTGCCGCAAGATGACAGCAAGTCCATACATCAGGCACCCAAATTATTCAAGGAAAACTGCCGCATCGACTGGACAACATTGGCAGCCAAACAAGCTCATGACCTCATACGCGGTCTCTCTCCTATACCTGGTGCTTGGACGTTGTTGAAAGCCCCTGACGGAACAGAGACGATGCTGAAAATCTACAAAGCTTCTCCCTGCCCTTCCATAGGAGGGGAAATATCTGTACCAGGACAACTGTCGCGTGACAAGAAACATCTATATGTGACCTGCAAAGATGCGCTGCTGCAGATAGACAGCCTGCAGCTGGCCGGTAAAAAGCGCATGGACGCCGTTTCTTTCTTGAATGGTATTGGCGACATTGAAAAATATTCTGTCGTGTGACATAATAATTGTGTAAGGCAATGCGTTAATTAAGTGTAAGTCAACTCTCAACGAGATTCTCTTCACAATAAAAACAACTCTCAAAACTTATTGCCTATGCCTATTTTTACACAAGAAGAAACAACGCCCAGTGAGAAGGTGCTGCGCTTTATCCGGCAGTTTGCCCACACCTACAGAGTGACCAACCAGCAGGCGTATTGCCTCAATTAATTTGTAACCGATGACACTGGTTTCCCCTTCTTTATTGGCAGCCGATTTTCTGCACCTTGAAAGCGAGATGCAGATGATTAACCGTAGCGAGGCCGACTGGCTGCACCTCGATGTGATGGACGGCATGTTCGTGCCTAATATCTCGTTTGGATTCCCTGTGCTCGAGGCTGTGGCCAGCGTGTGCAAGAAGCCCCTCGACGTTCACTATATGATTGAGAAGCCTGAGCGCTATATCGCCCAGACGGCCAAGCTGGGCGCTATGATGATGAATGTGCATCAGGAGGCCACCGTCCACTTGCACCGCACCATCCAGGAGATTCATGCTGCCGGGATGAAGGCAGGCGTGACGCTGAACCCGTCGACGCCCGTCAATACGCTGGAGGATATCATCTCCGATGTGGACATGGTATTGCTGATGAGTGTCAACCCAGGCTTTGGAGGCCAGAAATTCATCGAGAACACCATCGCAAAGGTAAAGCGCCTGCGCCAACTCATCAACGAGAGTGGCAGTCATGCGCTGATAGAGGTCGATGGTGGCGTGCAGGGCGAAACGGCTCCACGCCTGGTGCAGGCTGGCGTCGACGTGCTGGTCAGCGGCAGCTATGTCTTCAAGGCTAAAGACCCTGAGGCTGTCATCCATTCTCTTAAGGAGCTTTGAAAATCTTTTCAGTCAAGCATCAAATTTTGTTTCCAAGGCAGAAACAAATTGTTTCCAGCTTAGAAACAAAATGTTTCCAAGTAGGAAATTTCAAAAACGAGCTTGATTAAGTTCAGAAGTAGGCTGATTTTTGCAAAAAGTCAGCCTTTTATTCTCTTAAGTCATAGGAATTTCGTAATTTTGCAGCGATTTTTTAACCACATGCGTAAGACTATGAAAGTAAAGGTAAACACCAGGACGCTGCAGCTCTTCGAAGGAGCCTGCGTCAAGAACGCGCTGCTGAGATATTTCTCGGTAAAGAAATTGGACAAGCAGCTCATCGACGACCTTGAGGTGTATGATGCCTACGGTCACGTGATAGACCACGATGCACCGTTAAAGGACGGTCAGCAGATAACGTTTGAGATTTAGGAGTAAAAGTGATATTGTAATAAAGGAGTCAAAGACGAATATGAAGAAACTTTTCACTCTTTTCGTGGCCGCTTTGCTGACAGCCAATTTGTCTGCTGAACGCAAGGAGGTACATATTCTTTCGGCCAACGATATGCACGCACAGATAGCGTACATGCCTGCTCTCGCCGACATTGCCGACAGTCTGCGCACGCTATACCCTGGATTACTGGTCTTTTCAGCTGGCGACAACAGGACTGGCGACCCGCTGAACGACATGAACGAGATTCCTGCCTACCCTATGGTAGCGCTGATGAATCAGATAGGTTTCAACGCCACCACGCTGGGCAATCATGAATTCGACTCATCGCCTCGCGGATTGGCTCGCCTCATCACATTGTCTAATTTCAGTTATCTCTGCGCCAATACACATGCGGATGATTCTCTGGGCATCCATCTGCAGCCCTGTAAGACCTTCGACGTAGAAGGCATTCGCGTGAGTGTGGTAGGCGTCGTGCAGCTTGGTACTCACGGCACACCCGATTCGCATCCCGACAATTTCCGCGGCATCAGCTTCTCACCTGTGGAAGAGACCGTACAGCGCTATGCAGGGCTTCGCGACAAGAGCGACGTGATGATCCTGCTGTCACATATCGGCTACGAAGACGACGTGGAGCTATCGGCAAAAATTCCCTGGGTAGACCTAATTATCGGAGGTCACACGCATACGCAACTCAAAGGAGGTGAGGAGCACAATGGCATTCTCATCACACAAAATGCGAATAAGCTTAAGAAGGTGACGCACATCACTATCGTACTGGAGCGCAAGGACACAAGCGACGGCACCTGCGAACCTTGGTGTATCGTAGAGAAAAAAGCCGAGAACATCGATGTTCGCAGCCATCAGGGTAAGAGCAAGGTGGTGCAGGACATGGTGCGTTTCTTCAGCGACAACCCAACGTTCCAGCGTGTCATCGGCCAGTTAGAGAAGCCGCTCTCTACCTATGAAGAGCTGGGCTGCCTGATGTGCGATGCCTTTATCGCTGAAACAGGTGCTGACGTAGGCATCGAGAACTATGGTGGTGTGCGCTATGACGAACATCCTGCCGGCGACTTCACCGTCAGCGATGTGCTCCGCCTCGATCCTTTCGGCAACGACGCCGTGATGATGGAGATTACCGGCAAGGAGCTGGCCAACATGCTCATTTCCTGCTATGAGAACGACGACCACCAGTTCCCCTACGTCAGCGGCATCCTCTGCGACGTGGAGCACGACAAGAAGGACCCAAAGAAAATCAAAAAACTTACGCTGACGACACTCGACGGCAACAAGTTTGACCTGAAGAAGAAATACAAGGTGGTGACCAACAGCTATGTGGCTTCTATCACCGATGCCCCTCGCAGCGACCAGGGACAGAGCATCAACAAGAAGACAGCCGACCTCATTATCAGCTTCCTCGAACATCAGGGTAGCGTCGACTATCAGGGCAAAAAGCGAATTTCAGAACATTAATCACAAATAGGTATTAAGCCAATTCAAACAAAAAAAATGAAAGCATTTGTTTTCCCCGGACAAGGGGCACAGTTCGTAGGTATGGGCAAGGACCTCTACGACAACAACGAGACCGCAAAGACACTTTTCGAGAAAGCCAACGACATCTTAGGCTATCGCATCACCGACATCATGTTTGAGGGTACTGACGAAGACCTGAAGCAGACGAAGGTGACACAGCCTGCCGTCTTCCTGCACAGCGTTATCTCAGCTATCTGCATGGGCGACGCCTTTGATCCGAAGATGACCGCAGGACACTCGCTTGGCGAATTCTCAGCCCTCGTGGCTGCTGGAGCGCTGAGCTTCGAGGATGGTCTGAAGCTGGTATATGCCCGTGCAATGGCTATGCAGAAGGCTTGCGAGGCACAGCCCTCAACGATGGCTGCCATCATTGGTCTGCCTGATGAAAAGGTTGAGGAGATTTGTGCAGGCATCAACCGCGAAGGTCACGTCGTGGTTTGCGCCAATTATAACAACCCCGGACAGCTGGTTATCTCTGGCGACATCGAGGCCATCAACGAGGCTTGCGAGCAGCTGAAGGCCGCAGGTGCCAAGCGCGCTCTGCCGCTGAAGGTGGGCGGTGCTTTCCACAGCCCGCTGATGCAGCCCGCCAAAGATGAGCTGCAGGCTGCCATCGAAGCTACCGAGTTCAAGACGCCGAAGTGTCCCGTCTATCAGAACGTGGACGGCAAACCCCACACCGACGCAGCCGAAATCAAGGCTAACCTCATCGCCCAGCTCACCAGCTCGGTTCGCTGGACGCAATGCGTGCAGAACATGATTGCCGACGGCGCCACCGACTTCACCGAGTGTGGTCCTGGCAAGGCTCTGCAAGGAATGATTGCCAAGATCAACAAGGAAGTAACAGCTCATGGCATCGAGTAAAATCATCATCTACCAAATCTTTTCGCGCTTGTACGGCAATCGCTGTCAGGCGCGAAAACCTTTTGGCACTATCGAGGAGAACGGCTGCGGCAAGCTGAACGACTTCACCCCTTCGGTTCTAAAGCAGATTAGGGAAATGGGTGTGACGCACGTGTGGTTCACCGGTGTTATCCGCCACGCCACGATGACCGATTACTCAAAGTACGGTATTCCTCGTCAACATCCTGCAGTAGTGAAGGGCCGTGCAGGCTCTCCCTACGCCATCACCGACTATTACGACGTTGACCCCGATTTGGCTGTAAACGTGGAGAAACGTATGGAGGAGTTCGAGAAACTGGTCAACCGCACCCACCGCGCCGGGCTGAAGATGATTATCGACTTCGTGCCTAACCACGTGGCCCGCCAGTATAAAAGCATCGCCAAGCCTGAGGGCATCATTGACCTAGGTGAAGACGACGATACCACGCACGGCTTTGACCCGCAGAACAACTTCTACTATTGTCCTGGCCAAAGCTTTGCGCCCTACTTCGATCTCTATCACGGCGAAAAAGATCCTTACACCGAGACGCCTGCAAAGGCTACAGGCAACGACTGCTTTCACAACGCACCAGGTGTGAATGACTGGTACGAAACGGTGAAGCTGAACTATGGTGTGGACTATTATGCAGGTCGCATCGGATACTTCGAGCCTATTCCCGACACATGGAAGAAGATGCTGCACATCCTCATCTACTGGGCAGCAAAGGGCGTCGACGGATTCCGCTGCGACATGGCTGAGATGGTGCCTGCCGAATTCTGGGCATGGGCAACGTCGCAGGTGAAGGAACAATACCCTGCCATCATCTTCATTGGCGAAGTGTACAACCCGCAGGAGTATCGCCGTTATCTGAGCTCAGGCTTCGATCTGCTCTACGACAAGGTGGGTATGTACGATGCTGTCGGCGATGTGCTCCGTCACCATCGCGACACGGGTGCCATTACCTGGGCTTGGCAACAAACCGACGACATCAAGGACCACATGCTTTATTTCCTCGAGAATCACGACGAGCTGCGCTTAGCCAGTGACTTCTTCGTTGGCGATGCGTGGAGAGCGCTGCCCGGCTTCGTCACCTGTGTGCTGATGCAGCAGAATCCTTTTATGCTCTACGCTGGACAGGAATGGGGCGAACGCGGTATGGATCAGGAAGGCTTCAGCGGACTGGACGGCCGCACCACCATCTTCGACTATTGGTCGTTGCAGGCAGACCGCGACGAAAAGCTCATCGCCTATTACAAGAAAGTGCTCAGCATCGCCCAGACTCACAAAGCAATTGCTGAGGGCGCGATGTTCGACTTGATGTATGCCAACGGACAATACCGCCGACAGTTTGCTTTCTTCCGTAAATCAAAGAAGGACACGCTACTTGTCGTTTCCAACTTCGATGATGTGCCCGTAACGATGGGATTGACCATTCCCGCACATGCCTTCGAATACTTAGGCTTGACGGAGGGCAGCTACAAGGCTACCGATCTGCTGACAGGGAAAGAGACGCAAATTGAGCTGAGCTGCGACGGCGCAGTAGGAATTGACCTTGAGGCACGCGGCTCCATTATTTTGAAGATCTAACGCTCGATTTCTATAAAAAGTAAGTTCCCCGTGAAAAAATCTGATTTGATTCTTCACGGGGAACTTATTGTATAATCAACTTTACACCTCCCAGCCGACGGCGGAAGCGCCGAGGACGGCAGCGGAAGCACCATCAAGACCGCTGACGAGGAACTGCGCCTTACCGCGGAAAATCTTCAGCACGTGCTCTTCATAGGCACGCTTAATGGGCTCCATAATCAGATCACCAGCCTTGACCATACCTCCGAAGAAGATGAAAGCTTCGGGCGAGGAGAAAGCAGCAAAGTCAGCGCAAGCTTCGCCGAGCATCTTGCCGGTAAACTCATAGATTTCCTTAGCCAGCTCATCACCCTTGCCAGCAGCGATGCTGACATCGAGCGAGGTGATATCGTCGGGATTCATCTCACGCAGCAACGAGGGGCGGTCAGTCTTAGCCAGCAACTCGCGAGCCGTACGTGCCACGCCAGTAGCTGAGCAATAGGCCTCCAAGCAGCCAGTACGTCCGCAGCCACAGCTGCGTCCTTCCTCCCCGCGCACCATTGTGACATGACCAAGCTCGCCTGCGAAGCCGTCGCAGCCATAGAGCAGTTGTCCATTCACCACAATGCCCGAACCGACGCCCGTGCCAAGGGTGATGACGATGAAATTCTTCATGCCACGTGCTACACCATAGACCATCTCGCCAATAGCAGCAGCGTTGGCATCGTTGGTCAGGCCAACGGGGATGCCGCCCAGTTTGTCGCTGAACATCTTGGCCAGAGGCACCTTCGTATCATGTGCCCACGGCAGATTAGGAGCAAACTCAATCGTGCCCGTATAATAGTTGCCATTGGGAGCGCCGATGCCCATAGCCTTAATCTTCTCAATGCCGCCTACCTGCTCAATAATAGGCTGAAGAGCGTTGACAGATGCCTCAACGTAGGCCTCAGCGCTGTCATAGCCACCTGTCTTAATAGCTGTAGTAGCCTTGATCTCGCCACGTGAGTCAACGATGCCGAAAACTGAATTCGTGCCGCCCAAGTCCAAACCGATGACGTAGGGCTTTATTCCTGCTTGTTCAATCATAATGTTATAGTTGTTAGTTAAATTCTTTCTTGCAAAGGTACATATTCTCGTTGATATTTAAGCTTTGAGATATGAGATTTGTATCATGCCTTTACATTTATTTAACATTCTTCTATAAAAACTCAACTCTCATATCTCAAATCTCAAAAATATTTAGTACCTTTGCAGCCATGTTACAAGTAGTACCAAATATCTTGGACTTTGTGTTCAAGGGTATGCTCATCGGCATGATAGCCTCTGCGCCCATGGGACCTGTGGGCATCCTTTGTGTGCAGCGTACATTGAATAAAGGACGTTGGTATGGGTTTGTCACAGGCATGGGTGCTGCTGCCAGCGATTTGTTCTATGTTCTCATCACGGGCATAGGCATGAGTTTCATCACCGATTTTGTCAACGATCCAACCTATCGTTTCTATCTGCAGGTTATCGGTAGTATCGTACTACTGATATTCGGATTTTTCACCTATCGCAACGACCCGCTGAAGAAGATGCACCAGTCGGGAAAACAGAAGGGAACAATGTGGTACAATGGCTGGACGGCCTTTCTCTTGACATTGTCAAATCCGCTCATCATCATCCTCTTCGGTGCCCTTTTCGCCCAGTTTGCCTTTGCGCCCAGCCGTCCTTTCGACATGTTGGTGAGCTTCCTAAGTGTAGCAGGCGGCGCCTTGCTGTGGTGGTACGGTCTGACGTGGCTCATCGACAAGATTCGCACGAAGTTCGACAATAACGGCATCCGCCTTATCAACCAGATTATCGGCGCCGTTGTTATTATGGTTAGTGTCATCATTCTCTTGGGAACAGTCACGAACATCTTCCGATTCTTCTGACGGAAATGCCCTCCATCTTTAACCCTTAACCCTAATCCGCTAAAAGTGTTTATATCAAAAGAGCTGAGAAAGCAGAACATTGCTGAGTACCTGCTATATATGTGGCAGGTGGAGGACACTATCCGTGCCTTTGGCTGCTCATTGCCCCGCATCCGACGGGAGTATGTCGAGCGCTTCGACTATGACGACGAGCAGAAGGAAGAGCTCATCGACTGGTACGGCAACCTTATCCGCATGATGAACGAGGAGGGATGTCGCGAGAAAGGCCACCTGCAGATCAGTCGTGTCACCCTTCAATTGCTCAACGACCTGCACCTGCAGTTGTTGCAGTCGCCCAAGTTCCCGTTCTACAATACCGCCTACTACAAGGTGTTGCCTTTTATCGTGGAATTGCGCAGTCGTGGTGCCGATAAGAATGAGGGCGAGATAGAGACATGCCTGAACCTGCTCTACGGCGTGATGATGCTACGTCTGCAGAAGAAGGAGATCACACCCAACACCGAGCACGCCGTCCGCGAGGTTTCAACCTTCATCGGAATGCTCAGCGACTACTACAAGAAAGACAAGGAAGAAGGTCTAAAATTCGAATAAATGAATATATTGATTACCGGCTGCAACGGCCAATTAGGCAACGAGATGCAGCTGTTGGAGAAAGAGCATGCCACACATACCTATTATAATACGGATGTGGCCGAGCTTGACATCACCGACAAAGAGACTATCCTGAGATTTGTCGAAGAGCATCAGATTGACGGCATCGTGAACTGCGCCGCCTACACCGCTGTGGACAAGGCCGAGGACAACGAGGAGCTGGCTCGCCTGCTGAACACGGTGGCCCCAGGCTATTTGGCTGAGGCAGTAGAGCAGCGTGGCGGCTGGTTTGTCCAGATTTCCACCGACTATGTCTTCGACGGCACCAACCACACACCTTACACACCCGACGAGCCTACCTGCCCCAACAGCGTCTACGGGCGCACTAAGCTGGCGGGAGAGGTGCAGGCGATGCAGGCCTGCCAGCGCACCATGATCATCCGAACGGCCTGGCTCTACAGCACCTTCGGCAATAATTTTGTGAAGACAATGATTCGCTTAGGCAAGGAGAAGCCTGAGTTAGGCGTCATCTTCGACCAGATAGGCACGCCGACCTATGCCCGTGATTTGGCCGTCTGTATCTTTACAGCCATCGAGAAAGGCATCGTGCCAGGCATCTATCACTTCAGCAACGAGGGTGTCATCTCGTGGTACGACTTCACCAAGGCCATCCACCGCATTGCCGGTATCACTACGTGCCATGTACGCCCCTTGCACACCGCCGAATATCCCACTCCTGCCGCTCGTCCACATTACTCGGTGCTCGACAAGACCAAGATCAAGCAGACCTACGGCATCGAGATTCCCTACTGGGAAGAGTCACTCGTAGTTTGCGTTCACAAACTTCTAAATGAAAAATGACAAACGAAATAGAAAGAAGAAGGACATTTGCGATTATCTCGCACCCTGATGCCGGTAAGACCACGCTGACCGAGAAGTTCCTGCTTTTCGGTGGACAGATACAGGTGGCCGGCGCCGTGAAGAACAATAAAATCAGGAAGACTGCCACCAGCGACTGGATGGACATTGAGAAGCAGCGCGGCATCTCGGTGTCGACGTCGGTGATGGAGTTCGACTATACGCCTGAAGGCAAGGACATCGAATACAAGGTGAACATCCTCGACACCCCTGGTCACCAGGACTTTGCCGAAGACACCTTCCGCACGCTGACCGCCGTCGACTCGGCCATCATCGTGGTGGACGGCGCCAAGGGTGTGGAGACGCAGACACGCAAGCTGATGACCGTCTGTCGCATGAGGAAAACGCCCGTCATCATCTTCATCAATAAGATGGACCGCGAGGGCCGCGACCCCTTCGACCTGCTCGACGAACTGGAGCAGGAGCTGGAAATCAAGGTGCGTCCCCTGAGCTGGCCCATCAACCAGGGCGCCAAGTTCAAGGGTGTGTACAATATTTACGAACAGAAGCTCGACCTCTTCACCCCTGACAAACAGCGCGTCACCGAAAAAGTCAGCGTGGAGGTCGGTTCTCCCGACCTCGACAACCGCGTCGGCGAGCAGGATGCCGCCAAGCTCCGCGAAGACCTCGAGCTGGTCGACGGTGTCTACCCCGAGTTCGACGTCGAGACCTACCGGCAGGCCGAAGTGGCGCCCGTCTTCTTTGGCTCGGCACTGAACAATTTCGGTGTGCAGGAGCTGCTCAACTGTTTCGTAGAGATAGCCCCCTCCCCACGCCCGACGAAGGCCGAGGAACGCGACGTGCAGCCCGAGGAGCCGAAGTTCACCGGCTTTATCTTCAAGATCACCGCCAACATCGATCCCAACCACCGCTCGTGCATCGCTTTCTGCAAGGTGTGCAGCGGCCGCTTCCAGCGCAACGTGCCCTATCTACATGTGCGTCAAGGCAAGACCATGCGCTTCACCTCGCCCACACAGTTCATGGCGCAGCGCAAGTCGACCATCGACGAGGCCTGGCCGGGCGACATCGTAGGATTGCCCGACACGGGCGGAGTCTTCAAGATTGGCGACACGCTGACCGAGGGTGAGCAGCTGCATTTCCGCGGCCTGCCTTCATTCTCGCCCGAGCTTTTCAAGTACATCGAGAACGACGACCCGATGAAAACAAAGCAGCTGCAGAAAGGCATCGACCAGCTAATGGATGAGGGTGTGGCACAGCTCTTCGTCAACCAGTTCAACAACCGCAAGATCATCGGCACCGTCGGCCAGCTGCAGTTCGAGGTCATCCAGTATCGCCTGGAGAACGAATACAACGCAAAGTGTCGCTGGGAGCCCGTACACCTCTACAAGGCCTGCTGGATCTCCTCCGACGATGACGACGAGCTGGAGCAGTTCAAGAAACGCAAGTATCAGTATATGGCGAAGGACAAGGAGGGACGCGACGTCTTCCTGGCCGACAGCGGCTACATGCTACAGATGGCCCAGCAGGATTTCAAGCACCTGCAGTTCCATTTCACCAGCGAGTTTTGATAAGATTAAAAGAATAAAAGAATAAAAAAGGGGTGAAGATCAAGAAGAAACACTACATCTTTGGCGCCATTGCCGTGGTGCTGCTCGTTGGCGGCATCGTGGCCTATACGTTCTATCGCAGGATCAATGCGCCACTGCTCAAGGAGGGACAGTCTACACATATCTTATATATAGACAACGACGACACGCCCGACTCCGTCTTCACCAAGCTCTCCGACGTCAGCACAGAGAGTGGCATGAAAGGTCTGAA
This sequence comes from uncultured Prevotellaceae bacterium, assembly GCA_947167935.1. Classification (GTDB taxonomy): domain Bacteria; phylum Bacteroidota; class Bacteroidia; order Bacteroidales; family Bacteroidaceae; genus Prevotella. Next base: position 21,178 of record CAMVJU010000023.1, read on the forward strand.
ATTCCTGGCCGGCCACTACGACTATGCCGTGCACACAGGCCGCTATGTCATCGAGCCCGGCAAGAAAGCCCTCGACGTGTTCCGCCAGCTGCGCAACGGCCAGCAGACACCGGTGATGATGACCGTGCCCGACGTGCGCACCACCGACCGCCTGGCCGGACGCATCACGACCAAGCTGATGCTCGACAGCGCCACCGTGGCACAGGCCCTTGCCGACCCCGCCTTCTGCCAGCGGCTGGGCTACGACACCGCCACCATCTTCTGCCTCTTCGTGCCCAACACATACGAGGTGTATTGGAATATCTCGCTCGACGCCCTCATGCAGCGTATGCAGAAAGAGCACGATGCCTTCTGGAACGACGAGCGCCGCCACAAGGCCGAGGTACAAGGCTTGACACCCAACGAGGTGGTGATCCTGGCCAGCATCATCGACGAGGAGACGGCCAACAACGCCGAGAAGCCCGTCATCGCCGGCATGTACCTCAACCGCCTGAATCGAGGCATGTTGCTGCAGGCCGACCCTACCGTGAAATACGCCTTGGGTGACTTCACCCTGAAACGCATCCTGAACAGGCATTTGGAAGTGGACAACCCTTACAATACCTATAAATATGCCGGCCTGATGCCAGGTCCCATCCGTCTGCCGTCTGTACAAGCCATCGAGGCCGTGCTCAATCCCGACCACAACGATTATTTATACATGTGTGCAAAGGAGGACTTCAGCGGAACGCATAATTTTGCGTGCACCCTGGCTGAACACAACCAGAATGCACGCAGATACCAGCAGGCGCTCAATCAGCGCGGTATCAGGTAAATCAAACTATTTTCTTAGCGACTGTAGCAACTGCTCCAGCGACATCTCGTCTTGGATCAGCACTTCGCGAGGCTTCGAGCCATGGGCCTGTCCCACGACGCCGGCCTTCTCCAGCATATCCATCAGGCGGCCGGCACGGTTGTAGCCGATGGAGAACTTACGCTGAATGAGGCTGGTGCTGCCGCTGCCCGACTGTACAATGAGACGTGCTGCATCGTCAAACATCGGGTCGAGATGGTTCAGGTCTACGTCGTCGGCACCGCTGCCTATCTCGCCGTCGCCACCCTCCATAATGGGTTCGGGCAGCTCGAAGGGCTCGATATAACCCTGCTGTGCCTGGATGAACTTATTGATGGCTATCACCTCGGGCGTATCGACGAAGGCACATTGCACACGAACAGGATCGTTGCCCTGCAGATAGAGCATATCGCCGCGACCGATAAGCTGCTGTGCACCCATGCGGTCGAGGATGGTCTTCGAGTCGATGCCCTGTGACACCTTGAACGCGATGCGGGCAGGGAAGTTGGCCTTGATGGTACCCGTAATGATATTCGTCGTAGGACGCTGCGTAGCAATAATCATGTGGATGCCCACGGCACGGGCCTTCTGGGCGATGCGGGCGATGGGCAGCTCTATCTCCTTGCCGGCGGTCATAATCAGGTCACCGTACTCGTCGATCACCACCACGATATAGGGCATGAACTTATGGCCCTTCTCGGGATTCAGCTGACGTGCAATAAACTTCGCGTTATACTCCTTGATATTTCGAACGTCGGCATCCTTCAGCAACTCATAGCGTGAGTCCATCTCTACACAAAGCGACTGCAGGGTACGGATCACCTTCGACGTATCTGTGATGATGGGATTGTCAAACTCCTCGGGCAGAGCGGCAAGGAAGTGGTGGTCGATGGTGCGGTAGATGCTGAATTCCACCATCTTCGGATCAACCAACACGATTTTCAGCTCGGCGGGATGCTTCTTATATAATAGAGATGTGAGGATGGCGTTCAAGCCGACGGACTTACCCTGACCTGTAGCACCGGCAACAAGCAGGTGGGGCGACTTGGCCAGGTCGAACATATACACCTCGTTGGTGATGGTCTTGCCCATTGCGCAGGGCAGCTCCATCGTCGACTCCTGGAACTTCTTCGAATTGAGCACCGACTCCATCGACACAATGCTCTTCTTGGCGTTCGGCACCTCAATACCGATGGTGCCACGACCTGGGATAGGCGCAATGATACGGATACCCTCGGCGGCAAGGCTCAATGCGATATCGTCCTCCAGATTACGGATCTTGGCGATGCGGACACCCTCAGCCGGCGTAATCTCATAGAGCGTGATGGTAGGACCGACGGTGGCCTTGATGCTCGATATCTCCACACCAAAGGTACGCAGCACCTGCACAATGCGGTTCTTGTTGGCTGTCTGCTCAGCCATATCGATATAGGGCTTGCCGTCATCGTCGTAATGTTTCAGCAGGTCGAGCGTGGGATAATGGTAGTTCTCCAAGTCACGCTTGGGGTCATAGGGTTCCAACTCCTTGTCGCCTACACTAACAAGGTCCTTTCTGTCGGCTTTCTCTTCCTCAGAGCCTGCCTCCACGTCCAATCCCACGTCTTCGCCTTCCTTCTTCTTTCTCGGCGTACGTACAGGACCGATAGGAATGTCGATTGAGGTGCGCACATTGTCGCCGTCGAACTCCACTGTCTGTGTTGTCGGATCATCAAAGACGGTAGGGTCTTCCACGATGGCAGGACCTCCACCGGCCGTCTGAACGAGAGGCTTGTAGTCATCCGTATTCTCGCCACCGCTGCCAGCCACAACGATAAACTTCACCTTGTCGATGAACTTCTTGGGATTGAGAATCTTACGCACCCATTCATAGGTCTCGGTGCTGACATAGGTAAGGAACAGCAGGGCAATGATGACGAGGATGGCAGTTAGGCCTGGCGTTCCCACGAAGCCCTCTATCCAGCGACCGACCTGTCGGCCATGGTCGCCTCCAGGACTGAAATGACTCTCTGCGAAAAACGGTGCAGCAAACTTTGCCAGCGTGATCGACGTCCAGATCATCACCAGCATCAGACACATAAACCACTTCAGGAGGTTGGGCTTGAATGCCTTCATCAGCCGCAGCGATACAAGCAGCAGCAGCACAGGCACCAGGAAAGCCGGAATGCCGAAACATTGCTTGATAAAGAAATATGCCGTATAGGCACCCAACGAGCCGCAGGCATTCTGGAACTCGCCGTTCTGGTTGGCCATCTCGCCCGAGCGCAGATTCTCAATCATGCTCACGTCTGCCTGACCAGTCGAGAAGAACGAGATGAACGCCAGCACCATGCAGCAGGACGTTGCAAAGAGCACCATACCAATAAAGAACCAAAGACGCTCGTTCTGGAATATCTGGGAGATGCGCGACAACCCCAATGACTCAAGGAAAGAGAGGTGTTTCTCGCTATTTTTTGCCGATTTCTTCGTCTTTTTTGCCATCAATCGTGTGTTTACGTTAATTCTTTTGCAAAATTAGCGCAAAAAAATCAAAAACAACCAAAAAATCGCATTTTTTTTGTAATTTTGCACATCAATTTTGACAAAGAGGAGATGCACAAGACCATCTACAACAAGTTTGACAAGAAGCTCATCGCCTACTTGCCTGTAGCACAGTTCGAGGGACGCATCATCGTCATCCTCACGGCAGGCGAGGCTGAGCGCGCCGTCAACTTCCTGCTTTCCAAGCCTTTACTCGGCCTTGATACTGAGACGCGTCCCTGTTTCCAGCGTGGACGCCAGCATCAGGTGGCCCTGCTGCAGGTAGCTACCGATGATATCTGTTTTCTGTTCCGTCTGAATCATATCGGCATGTCATCGGCCATCGTCCGCCTGTTGGAGGACACCACTGTCACGAAGGTGGGGCTCTCCTGGCACGACGACCTGAATGCGCTACACCGTTTGGGAGATTTCAAAACAGGCGATTTCATCGACATTCAAACCTACATCCAAGACATTGGCATTGAGGACATGAGCCTACAGAAAATCTATGCCAATCTCTTTGGCCGGAAAATCAGCAAGCGCCAGCAGCTCAGCAACTGGGAGGCCGACATTCTCAGCGACAAGCAGAAGCTTTATGCAGCCACCGATGCGTGGGCATGTGTCGACATCTACAAGGAGATCATAAATCTCAAAGAACAAGGCAATTACGAACTAATCATTAAAGAAGAGGAAAGTGAAGAAAATCATCCTGAAACGAGGTAAGGAAGAGAGCCTGCTGCGCTATCATCCCTGGGTATTCAGCGGCGCCATCCATCATGCTGAGGGCAACATCAGCGAGGGTGATGTGGTGCGTGTGTGCGACGCAAAGGGCGATTTCATCGCTACGGGTCACTATCAGGAGGGCAGCATCGCTGTGCGTGTGCTGAGTTTTGAAGACGTCAGCATCGACGATGCCTTCTGGCACCACCGCCTTAGCGAGGCCCTGAAGGTACGCCAACGCATCGGATTGGCTGCTCAACCCTCTATTACAGAGAAAAGTCTCTCACCTCTCACCTCACACCCCTCACCTCTCACAACCACCGCCTACCGTCTCGTTCACGGCGAGGGCGACCAGATGCCCGGCCTCATCATCGACATCTACGGCAGTATGGCCGTGATGCAGGCACACAGCATCGGTATGCACCTGGCCCGTCACGCCATCGCCCAACAGTTGGTCGATGTGATGCAGGGCGTTGTCAACGGCGTCTACTACAAGAGCGAGGGCACCCTGTCGTTTATGGATCCTGAGAACGGCTTTATCATTGGCAGCGAGGGCGACAACATCGCTTTGGAGAACGGCCTGCGTTTTTATGTCGACTGGCAGCGCGGACAGAAGACCGGCTTCTTCGTCGACCAGCGCGACAACCGTGCCCTGCTGGAGCAGTATGCCCATGGACGCCGTGTGCTGAATATGTTCTGCTATACGGGCGGCTTCTCTTTCTATGCCATGCGAGGTGGCGCAGAGCTGGTGCACAGCGTTGACAGCTCGGCAAAGGCCATTGAGCTGGCTCGTCGCAACGTCGAGCTCAACTTCCCTGGCGACCCTCGCCACGAAGCCTTCTGCGAGGATGCTTTCAAATTCCTAGACAGAACACCCTCCCCCGCCCCCCCGAGGGGGGGAGCAGTTACCTCTACTGATTCAGGAACTATAGAAGCCCCCTCGGGGGCCGTAGCGGGGGGGCTTTACGACCTCATCATCCTTGACCCTCCCGCCTTTGCCAAGCATCGAGGTGCCCTGCACAACGCGCTGAAGGGTTATACCCGCCTGAACGCGAAGGCCTTTGAGAAGATTGCCCCTGGCGGCATCCTCTTCACCTTCTCCTGCTCGCAGGTGGTCACGAAGGAGCATTTCCGCAACGCCGTCTTCACCGCCGCCGCCCAGGCCCATCGTCAGGTGCGCATCCTCCATCAGCTGCACCAGCCTGCCGACCATCCCATCAACATCTACCATCCCGAGGGCGAATACCTCAAAGGCCTCGTCCTTTACATAGAGTGAGAAAAATACATGCTTGCATGCGCCCCTAATCCCTCTTCAATGTTTCTATTGTATTTCTCAACTTAAACGCGACTACGCCAAGGTGACCAAGAGCCTCGACGAGAACGTCGGACGCCTGATGGAGTATCTCGAGAAGTCAGGACTAAAAAAAGGATGTGCCGTCATTGGTACATCCTCTTTTTATTGTTTCTACGACAGGGCTACTGTGAGGCCCGCCATGACAATCGAGACCATCGACATCAGCTTGATGAGGATGTTGAGCGAAGGACCGCTGGTGTCCTTGAAGGGGTCGCCCACGGTGTCGCCCACGATGGTGGCCTTATGAGCAAAGGAGCCCTTGCCACCGAAATGGCCTTCCTCCACCATCTTCTTCGCATTGTCCCAGGCACCGCCGGCATTTGCCATGAAGACGGCAAGCGTGAAGCCTGCTGCCAAGCCACCAACAAGCAATCCGAGCACACCGGCCACACCGAGCACCATGCCCACGACGATGGGGATGGCAATGGCGAGCAACGACGGGAGGATCATCTCATGCTGGGCAGCACGTGTGGAGATCTCCACACATGAGCCATAGTCTGGCGTGGCCTTGCCCTCAAGGATGCCCTTGATCTCGCGGAACTGGCGGCGCACCTCTTCCACCATCTTCTGGGCTGCACGTCCCACGGCTTCCATCGTCAGGCCGCAGAACAAGAAGGCGGCCATAGCGCCGATGAAGGCTCCTACAAGCACGCGGGGATTCATCAGGTTTACCTGGAAGAAATTCATAAAGTCGGGGATGGTGGCATCTGCTGCAGCAATGACCTCACCCTTCAGGTTGGTCAAGGTATCACCCGAACGCTCCATGGCAATCTTCACTTCTTCAATATAAGAGGCGAGCAATGCCAAGGCGGTGAGGGCAGCCGAGCCGATGGCAAAGCCTTTGCCTGTAGCGGCGGTGGTGTTGCCCAGTGCGTCGAGGGCGTCAGTGCGGTGGCGCACTTCCTCACCCAGTTCGCTCATCTCAGCGTTGCCGCCGGCATTGTCGGCGATGGGGCCATAGGC
>CAMVJU010000024.1 GCA_947167935.1 uncultured Prevotellaceae bacterium
AGTGCAACATTCCCGACGAGGCCCGTGCCTTCAAGGACAGCGACCCCGTGACCGATAAGATCGGCTACCTGACGGCTGAGTTCCTGGTTTCTGAGCTGCATGCTGGCCGCATCCCCAAGGAGTTCCTGCCGTTGCAGAGTGGTGTAGGCTCAACGGCCAACGCCATCCTCGGCGCCCTGGGTCAGGACAAACACGTGCCCGACTTCAACATCTATACAGAGGTCATTCAGAACAGCGTCATCGACATGATGCTCAACGGCCGCGTAAAGGATGCTTCGGCCTGCTCACTGACAGTCTCCAACGACTGCCTGATGCAAGTCTACGACAATATCGGCTACTTCAAGGATCACCTGACGCTGCGCCAGAGCGAGATATCCAACCATCCCGCAGTCATCCGCCGTCTGGGCGTCATCGCCATCAACACGGCTATTGAGGTGGACCTCTACGGCAACGTGAACTCCACGCACATCAGCGGTACGAAGATGATGAACGGCATCGGCGGCAGCGGCGACTTCGAGCGCAACGCCTACCTCAGCATCTTCACCTGTCCGTCGACGGCTAAGGGCGGCTTCATCTCGAGCATCGTACCCTTCGTCACCCACCAGGACTCTTCGGAGCACGATGTCAACGTCATCGTCACCGAACAGGGCATCGCCGACTTGCGTCACAAGAGCCCCATGCAGCGTGCCGAGGCCATCATCGAGAACTGCGCACATCCCGACTATCGTCCGCTGCTGCGTGAGTACCTGCGCCTGGGCACTGGCGGTCACACCCGTCATTGCCTCACCGCCGCCTTCGCTATGCACGACACGCTGGCTCGCAAGGGTGACATGCACCTCACGGACTTCTCGGAGTATGTGAAATAGCCATCTCTCCACTCCCCCCCCCCTTCAAGGGGAGGGGCAGGGGTGGGGTCAATAGTCAAAAAGGAACAACAGAGGAAAACCTCATTCTCTCACCTGTAAGAGGGTGTTGGAAGGCCAGCTCAGCTGCATGAAGGCAGAGGCGCTGGCCTTTCTCTATGCGCTGGCCATAGAGACGGTCGCCTACGATGGGCACACCAAGGCCTTCCCGATGAGAGCAATGCATACGCAGTTGATGGGTGCGGCCGGTATGAGGCGTCAAAGCAATACGGGTATAATTTCCCTCATGGCCTAGCACCTCATAATCGGTCACCGCCTCCTTGCCGTGCTCGTGGTCTATCATCTGGCGCGGCCGGTCGTCTACATCGGGACGCAACGGCAGGCTGATTGTCCCATTTCCCTCCACTACACCATCAAGCAAGGCTACGTACATCTTATATATTGCGCGCACATGAGAAAGAAACTGTTGCTGGAGAATGTGGTGAGCCTCCCGACTTCTGGCAACGACCATCAGGCCGCTGGTGTCCTGATCCAGACGATGCACCATGAACACCTCGGCATACTGGCGCTGCAGCAGACTCTCCACCGATTCCTCGCCCGTTTTGCCAGGCACCGAGAGCAGTCCCGCCGGCTTGTCGATGACGATGAGCGAAGAATCCTCGTAAACAATTCGAATCTCATTGGGCTCATGGGCCTCATAAGCCTCATAAGTTGGTGGGAAGGACAGCATCCACTCCAAAATCGGCTTGCACTTGCCTCGACAGGCAGGATAGTATTGGCCGTGATGGCGCACCTCCATCTTGGGTGAGGCGCCCTGCCAGAATTCGGCCATGCATAGCGGCATCAAACGATGGGCAAAGGCATACTGTAGCAGCTTGGGGGCACAGCATTCGCCAGAGCCTGACGACGGTATGTGCTGGGGCGTATCGGCAAAGATGTCGGTCAGCGTGCGTCGCTCACCTCGATCATTCAGCATGACAAACTGGTCGAAAAGCCAGCGTTGCAGGGCATCGGAACGTTCCTTCCGTTCCCTTTTCAGCGCTGCAATGCTGTCATCCGTATGTTCCACATCCTTTGCGGCCGCCATCAGCCGCTCTTCCCAACGCTTTTTCAACCTGCGCAGCTCCGCCTTCTGAAACTGGCTCTCACGAATCAGCGCATCGTTACCCCCTTCGTTTTCGCTTTCGTTTTCGTCTTCGTTTTCGTTTTCGTTTCTTTTGGCGTCACGTTGCGCCTTCGCTGCTTGCATCATCGTCTTGTAGGAAGCAATTTCATCCTCGGCCTGCTTCTTCAGTTGGGCAAGAGAGACCTTTGCCGACACATAAATACTGGCACTTTCGAGCTGTGCCACACGCTGGTTGATGGCCGTAATACGTGCCTCCTCCTGCTTGAAGTAGCCGTCGGGCTGCAGATAGTCGAACACGGCTGGCACAAACCACGGCCAGTCCTCGCGCCCACCAAGCTGTCCGCTATAGGCTGCAAGAAATCCCACGGTGCCGTCTGTCTGCTGACACACCAGCACACCCAGCATTTTGCCCTGCATCACCTCTTCATGCAGCGGGCTCTGCGCAAGATGCTCGCACACCTGTCTGGCCGCCTCCACGCAGAGCGGGTGCGGCTCATAGTCGAAGGGATTATTGAGCTGCGCCGGCAGCTCGCCCTCGACCGTCATCGGATGGAACACTTCATTCGTCATTCCCCTGCCAAAAAGTACCGTGCAAAATTACACATTATTTATAAATAAGGTGAAAAGATTTGGGAAAAATTGCGCACGCCGCAGATTCTTCGTATATTTGCGCACAGATAACCAACTACAAAATGAGAAAGACACTTTGCACCGTCCTGTTGGGACTATTGGCGACTGAGGCGTTGGGAGGCAGCGAGTTTCCCCAACGACCAAGCAACGAGTTTCCTAAACAACCTGAGGAATGGACGCTTGTATGGAGCGACGAGTTCAACACCGACGGATGTCCCGATCCCGCTACTTGGAGCTTTGAGCAGGGTTTTGTGCGCAATCATGAGGACCAATGGTATCAGCCTGACAACGCCTGGCAGCAGGACGGACTGCTCATCATCGAGGCCCGACGCGACGACCGCCCCAATCCTACCTACCGTCCTAACGCCCGCCATTGGGGTGCCCAGCGCGAGCGCATCAGCTACACGTCGGCCTGTCTGCACACCCGTGGCAAGCGCGACTTTCTCTATGGTCGTATGGAGGTGAGTGCCCGCATCCCTACGGCAGGTGGCGCCTGGCCAGCCATCTGGACGCTGGGCAGCGGCATGGAGTGGCCGTCGTGTGGGGAGATCGACCAGATGGAGTTCTATCGTATTAATGGCGTGCCGCATATCCTGGCCAACGTAGCCTGGGGCAGCGACCAGCGATACCAGGCCGTATGGCGCAGCCGCCGCGTGCCCTTCACCCACTTCCTGCAGAAAGACCCTGACTGGGCGCAGCAGTTCCACGTCTGGCGCATGGACTGGGACGAGTATTCCATCCGCCTTTACCTAGACGACGAGCTGCTGAACGAGGTGCCGCTCTCTGCCACCGTCAACGGCGCTATCGGCCGGCACACCAATCCTTTCACTAAGCCGCAGTACATCCTGCTGAATCTCGCCTTGGGTGGCGACAACGGCGGCGCCATCGACGATGCAGCCTTCCCCATGCGCTACGAGATAGACTACGTCAGGATTTACGAGTGCAGATAGCACGAACGGAATTGGAATAATAGTTAAAAAAAAGAAATAATCTTTGCTTTCCCACGCCACATTCCCCTTTTTTTGTATCTTTGCCTTGTTTTCACTTAAACTGTATTAGATTATGGATGATATGACTATTTGGATCATTCTGGGAGTGGCCATATTGGCTTTCTTCGTGTTCATCTCTTATGTAAAGGCACCGCCTTCGTTCGCCTTCATCATCTCAGGTTTGAGCCGCCAGCCGCGCGTGCTCATTGGCTCGGGCGGCTTCCGCATACCGTTCCTGGAGCGCTTGGACAAGGTGTACCTCGGACAGATTACCGTCGACATCAAGACAGAGGAGAGTGTGCCCACCAACGACTTCATCAACGTCGACGTGGACGCTGTAGCCAAGATTCGCGTCACGCCCAACAACGAGGGAACACGACTGGCTGCAAAGAACTTCCTCAACATGACGCCCGAACAGATAGCCCAGCAGTTGCAGGACTCACTGCAGGGTAACATGCGTGAAATCATCGGCACGCTCGACCTGCGCTCGCTGAACACCGACCGCGACGGCTTCTCCGATCAGGTGATGCAGAAGGCGCAGCCCGACATGGCGAAGCTGGGCATCGAGATCATCTCGTGCAACATCCAGAACGTGACCGACCGCGAGGGCCTGATCAAGGACTTGGGTGCCGACAACACGGCAAAGATCAAGAAGGACGCCGCCATCAACCGTGCCGTGGCCGAGCGCGACGTGAAGATTGAGGTATCGAAGGCCGACAAGGAGGCCAACGACGCCCGCGTGGATGCCGACACCGCTATCGCCGTGAAGAACAACGACCTGGCTCTGCGTCGCGCTGCGCTGAAGAAGGAGGCCGACACGGCTCAGGCCGATGCCGACGCCGCCTACGCCATCCAGCAGCAGGAGCAGCAGAAGACTATCAACATCAAGACCGTGGAGGCCGAAATCGAGAAGACGAAGCGCGAACAGATTCTCTCGAAGGAGCAGATTGAGATCAAGCAGAACCAGCTGGCCGCCGAGATTGAGAAGAAGGCCGATGCCGACAAGTACAAGGTGGAGAAGGATGCCGCCGCTGACCTGGAGCAGCGCAAGCGCATTGCCGAGGCTCAGAAATACGAGGCCGAGCAGCACGCCCTGGCTCAGAATGCCGAGTCGGACGCCGTGCGCTATCGTCTGGAGCAGGAGGCCATAGGTATCAAGGCCAAGGGCGAGGCCGAGGCTTACGCTATCCAGAAGAAGGGTGAGGCCGAGGCTCTGGCTATGGACAAGAAGGCCGAAGCCTACAAGAAGTATAACAACGCTGCCGTGATGCAGATGATGATCGAGGTGCTGCCGCAGGTCGTCGAGAACGTTGCCAAGCCCATCTCGGCCATCAAGGACGTACACGTCTACAGCGGCGGTCAGGACACCGGCGCCGGCGTGGCCTCGATGAGCGGCGGTGTGCCCGTGGCCATCAAGCAGGCCTTCGACGTGTTGAAGAGTGCCACCGGCGTGGACATGGCTGACATCATGCGTGCCGGCACCATCGATGCCAAGGTGACGCGCAACGTCAACCTGAACGACCAGGGACGCGACGTTGTCGACAACATCACCGGTAAAGACGCATAAGTCCTGCGCCATTACGCTGCAAAAGCAATCCCCCACATCAGCCTATGCCGGTGCGGGGGATTATTATGCCTGAATGTGTTTCTCAGTTATCGTGAAACTGACAGCACCTTCTTCGTGCGATTGCTGAACTTGATGGAGCGGAAGGGGCGGTTGGCATCGTCAAACTGGTAGACCCACTGATAAGTGCCGCCAACAACGCGGGTAATGTCGCTGGGCTCGCCGATGGCCAAGCGTACCTCAGCCTCGGTGAAGCCAATCTTCACCTGTCCCTTCTGGATGAAGTCCATGTTGGCAGCACGCACGCCCTGCATGGTCTGGGGATCGCCCTCGAGGAAGAGTTCGCTCAGCACCTCTTCCTTGCCGGTGGGTTTGTTGCTGGACACCTGCACCTGCTTGGTGTAGGTCTTGCCACTCTTCTTGCCTTTCAGCGTTAGTGACACATAGTCACTCTCACCCATCCTGTACATGTCAGTGATGGTGAAGGTCGACAGCTTGCCAATCTTCTGATGAATCTCCTTTTCGTCGAGCATATCGGTCTCGTAGGCCGTGAAGACGGTCTTTCCAATCCACTTCTCGAGTCCGGGGGCAACTGCCATTCTGTCATTCAGGAGTTGGAAGGTGTTCTCGAAGGCGTGTGGCAGGTTGTCGCTCTTCTCGAAGTCTTCGTCACGCAGGCTGCAGTTGGTGCGGCTGATGGCGCAGAGCATGAAGAATTCCTGACCTTCCAGGCCATACCTGTTGGACTCTTTCACCACAATCTTCACAGGGAAGTCGCGGGTGCCTACGCCCACCTTGGTGATGGTCATCACGGTGCCGCGCTTGGCAGTGCCAATGTCTGCAGGCTTGAAGTTCTGGCCTGTCACCTCAGTATCCTGGAACAGATAGCGCTGCAACACGCGCACCTGCTTGCCTATCAGGCTGTCGATGGCCATATCCACGTCGCCCAGATAGGCCAGCGCAGGTATGCCGTTCTTGCTGTAGCAATAGTCGTCGAAGGACAGCGTAGGCACCTCGTAGTAGTATTTCTTAGCGGGGTCGCTCTCCAGTGAAAAGACTACCTGTTCATGCAGCGAGCCATTGGGATTGCTGTGGCCCTCATAGACCAGAATGGCATTATTCAAGCTACGGGTGCTCACCATATTGCCCGTCGTGGCATCGGTAAAAATCTTCACTACCAGGTCCTTCTGAGTAGGACGCACCATGAAGCGCATACCGGGCTCCCAGTCACACATGCTTACATAGCGGAAGTTGCGGTCGATGAACGCCTTGCGGCGTTTCTCCACGACCTCTTCTGACGAGGATCCCTCACTTTCTGCAGGAGTAGCTACTACCTGTTGCGAACCCGCATCCCTGACATTGCTCGTCACTACGAAATAATCGTTCACGTTATGGCGCCTGGGCAAACCCGACTCCTGGGCCATTACCGTGCTGCCCATTGAGGCGATGGTCAGCAGGGCCAACATCATCATTTTTCTTTTCATCGTTGTTTTCACGTTGATTGTACTGATTTTGGCTGCAAAGGTAATAAAAACTTTCTAATATGTGACAAAATGACGTGACAAATATTGCTTTCTTTTGAAAATTTATACTTTTGGCATACCCTTTGCTACTCGTTTTGTGGCTTATACGCCATTTATTTCGAATAATAACAATTAAAAATAGTACAAAATTATGGGAAAGATTATTGGAATTGACTTAGGTACAACCAACAGCTGCGTCGCCGTATTTGAAGGCAACGAGCCTGTTGTCATTGCAAACAGCGAAGGCAAGCGTACCACGCCTTCAGTAGTAGGTTTCGTCGACAGCGGCGAGCGCAAGATTGGCGATCCCGCCAAGCGTCAGGCTATCACGAACCCGAAGAACACCGTCTACAGCATCAAGCGTTTCATGGGTGAGACGTGGCAGCAGACCGAGAAAGAGATTCAGCGCGTGCCGTTCAACGTTGTCAACGAGGGTGGCTATCCCCGTGTCGACATCAACGGTCGCAAGTACACCCCGCAGGAGATTTCGGCCATGATTCTTCAGAAGATGAAGAAGACCGCTGAGGACTACCTCGGACAGGAGGTGACCGATGCCGTCATCACCGTGCCTGCCTACTTCTCTGACTCACAGCGTCAGGCCACGAAGGAGGCTGGACAGATTGCAGGTCTGAATGTGCGCCGTATCGTCAACGAGCCTACGGCAGCCGCTCTGGCATACGGTATTGACAAGGCACACAAGGATATGAAGATTGCCGTCTTCGACCTCGGTGGCGGTACCTTCGATATCTCTATCCTCGACTTTGGCGGCGGTGTCTTTGAGGTACTCAGCACCAACGGTGACACTCACCTTGGTGGCGACGACTTCGACCAGGTCATCATCGACTGGCTGGTGCAGGAGTTCAAGAACGACGAGGGTGCCGACCTGAAACAGGACCCAATGGCTATGCAGCGTCTGAAGGAGGCTGCCGAGAAGGCCAAGATCGAGCTGTCTTCTACGACCTCTACGGAGATCAACCTCCCCTATATCATGCCCGTTGGCGGCGTGCCCAAGCACCTGGTGAAGACCCTCACCCGTGCCAAGTTCGAGATGCTGGCTCACAACCTCATCCAGGCTTGCCTCATCCCCTGCCAGAACGCCGTCCGCGACGCAGGCATCAGCGTGAACGACATCAATGAGGTCATCCTCGTGGGTGGTTCCAGCCGTATCCCCGCCGTGCAGACCCTTGTGAAGAACTACTTCGGCAAGGAGCCTTCGAAGGGCGTCAATCCTGACGAGGTGGTGGCCGTAGGTGCTGCTATCCAGGGTGCTATCCTCAACCAGGAGACTGGTCAGGACATCGTGCTGCTTGACGTCACTCCTCTGACTTTGGGTATCGAGACTCTCGGCGGCGTGATGACCAAGCTCATCGATGCCAACACCACCATTCCCTGCAAGCAGAGCCAGGTATTCTCGACGGCTGCCGACAACCAGACGGAGGTGACCATCCACGTGCTGCAGGGCGAGCGCCCGATGGCTGCCCAGAATAAGAGCCTCGGACAGTTCAACCTCACTGGCATCGCTCCCGCCCGCCGCGGTATTCCTCAGATTGAGGTCACCTTCGACATCGACGCCAACGGCATCGTGAAGGTCAGCGCCAAGGATAAGGCCACCGGCAAGGAACAGGCCATCCGCATCGAGGCATCGTCTGGTCTGTCACAGGACGAGATCAACCGCATGAAGGCCGAGGCCGAGCAGTTTGCTGAGGCCGACAAGAAGGAGCGCGAGCGCATCGACAAGCTGAATCAGGCCGACTCGATGATCTTCCAGACCGAGACCTTCCTGCAGGAGAACGGCGACAAGCTTGGTGCCGACAAGGCCAACGTCGAGCAGGCTGTGCAGCAGCTGAAGGGCGCCCACAAGAGCGGCGACGTGGCTGCCGTCGACAGCGCCATCAACAACCTCAACACCGTTGTGCAGGCTGCTTCTCAGAAGATGTACCAGCAGGCTGGTGCCCAGCCCGGTGCCGATGCAGGTTTTAACGGCCAGCAGGCAGGCGGCGCAGGCTTCCAGGGTGGTCAGCAGGCTCAGTCGAACCCCAACGACAACATCCAGGATGCCGACTTCGAGGAGGTGAAATAATCCACGATAAGCAACGATAAGAAAATCATAAGAAAGTGGTGTAATCCAAGCGGTTACGCCACTTTTTTATTGACTATGCTGTGCGATGACTATTTGAAAAGAATGCCTGTAAAGATTCGTCCTGAGTTGATGCTCAGACGGCGGGCTGAGAAATAGTCGTCGGCTTGCTGGAAGGTGCAGACGGATGATACCTTGATGTGCTGTGTCTCTAAGCCTGAAGCCAGGAGCTGCAGACGGTTGCACTCAGGTAGGTCGATATGCCACTTCTCCCTGCGAAGGCTGATGGCAGGCATGTCGAACCCCTCTTGTACAAAGGCATCATACACTTCGTTGCCCACCTCGAAACTTTCGAGATGGATGCCTGGCCCAATCTGTGCTATCAGTTGCTGAGGGCGAGTGCCGTAGGCTGCCGTCATTGCTTCAACACCCTTCACGACAACACGTCTGACGGTGCCTCGCCAACCGGCATGAATGGCACAGACGGCCCGATTCTCCCTATCGTAGAGCAGAACAGGGATGCAATCGGCAGTAGAAACGCCGATGCAAACGCCCTTGAGGTTCGTCATCAGCGCATCGACGCCCTCCAGCGCCTCCTGCCTCTCGGCGATGCTCAGCGTCAGGAACGTCTCGTCAATCTTTGCCACCTTCGTATGATGCACCTGATGGGGCATGATCAGACGGTCGTCGGTAATGCCCAGTATCCGGCACAGCGCCTGTCGGTTCTTGCGAATGTCTTCCCCGTTGTCGCCGCAATAGCGGTTGATATTGAACTCCGCATAGTTTCCCTTGCTGCAGCCTCCGTGACGGGTACTGCTGAAGGCCACTACGCCAGCGCCCATCTCATAATAATCCAGTTGCGGTTGTTTCATCATTGTGCAAAGATACGTATTTTTCCTTGAAAAAGCCGTCTTTTCCTGCAATTATTTGCGTCTTTCAATAATTCGTTGTATCTTTGTGCCATCTTAAGACCAAAAAACATGAAAAAGAAACTGATGACACTCGGTATTTCGGCAGCTGTGCTGTCGACATCAATGATGCAGCTCACCAGCTGCAAGGAAGTCCAGCGTGAAAACCCTCTGTTGCAGGAGAGCACCCTGCCTTTTGGCGCTCCTGACTTCAGCAAGATCCAGCCCTCCGACTATCTGCCTGCCTTTGAGGCCGCCATCCAGCAGACACGTGATGAGATAGCCAAAATAACGGACAATCCTGAGCCTGCCACCTTCGAGAACACTATCGTGGCTTTCGAGGAGAGTGGAAAGACGCTCGACCGCGTGTCGCGTGTCTTCTATGCCCTGGTGGAAGCCGACAAGACGCCTGAGCTCAGCGACATTGAGAAGAAAGTGACGCCGATGCTGACCGACCTCGCCAATGAGATTTCCTTCAACAAAGCGCTGTTCGGACGCATCCGCCAGGTCTACGACAGCAAGCACGATGCGCTGCAAGGCGAAGACCAGAAGCTGCTGGAGGAAATCTACAAGGACTTCGTGCGCAATGGTGCCCTGCTGGCTGACGACAAGATGGCTCGTATGAAGGAGATCAACATGCGCATCTCTGAGCTGCAGACCGAGTGGGGCGACATACTGCCCGATGCCACCAACGACGCTGTAGTATGGGTAGACAACGAGGCAGACCTCTCCGGGCTCAGCGAGGCCGACATCGCCCAGTGTGCCAAGGATGCTGAGAGCAGAGGCGGCAAGGCTCCCTACGCCATCGTCATCGTCAACACCACGCAGCAGCCCCTGCTGGCCAGCCTCGACAATCGCGACCTGCGCCGCAAGGTCTACGAGGCCTCTATCCATCGTGCCGATGGTACAGGCAAGTACAACACCTTCCCGCTGGTCGTAGAGATTGCCAAGCTGCGTGCCGAACAGGCCGAGATCATGGGCTATCCCAACTATGCCTCCTACTCTTTGGACAATACAATGGCCAAGACGCCCGACAACGTCTACGCCTTCCTCGAAAACCTCATCAGCCAGTACAGGCCCAAGGCCGACGCCGAGACAAAGGCCATCGGGGACTTTGCCCACAATCCTTCTCTCACCTCTAACCCCTTGCCTCCCACCTCTCAGTTAGAGCCCTACGACCGCTTCTACTACTCTGCCAAGATGAAGAAGCAGCTGCTCGACATCAGTGACGACGAGGTGAAACCCTACTTCAATGTCGACAGCGTATTGCTCAACGGCGTCTTCTATGCCGCCAACCGTGCCTACGGCCTGACGTTCAAGGAGCGCACCGACATCCCTTTGTATCATCCTGACATGAAGGCGTTCGAGGTCGTTGACAAGGACGGCAAGTCGAGGGCCCTCTTCTACTGCGACTACTACCGCCGTCCCACAAAGCGAGGCGGCGCCTGGATGGACGGCTTCCAGAAGCAGAGCCGCCAGTGGAACCAGCAGCCCATCATCTTCAACGTCTGCAACAGCGCGAAGGCTCCTGAGGGACAGCCCTCGCTGATCACGTGGGACGAGGTCACCACCATGTTCCACGAGTTCGGCCATGCCTTGCACGGCATCCTCTCCGACTGTCAGTACAACAAGCTGAGCGGCACCAGCGTGGCTCGTGACTTTGTGGAGATGCCGTCGCAATTCAACGAGTCGTTTGCTGCTATCCCAGAGGTGTTCGACCACTATGCACGCCACTATGAGACAGGCAAGCCCATGCCTGCCGAGCTGAAGGAGCGCATGCTGAAGAGCATCAACTTCCAGACGGCCTATGCCCTCGGCGAAAACCTCGCCGCCACTTGTGTCGACCTGGCCTGGCACATGCTACCCTCCGACCAGATTCCTACTGCCGAAGAGGCTGCAGCCTTCGAGACAGAGGCCCTAAAGAACATCGGACTGCTCGATGCCCAGATTCCTCCCCGCTACTACACCAGCTACTTCAACCATGTGTGGGGCGGCGGCTATGCGGCAGGCTACTACAGCTATCTGTGGACCGAGGTGCTGGCCGTCAACATTGCCGAAGTCTTTGCCCAGCGAGGTCCCCTGAAGCCGGAGACAGGACAGGAATTCCGCGACAAAATCCTGAGCCGCGGCAACACCGGCGACCTCATGCAGATGTTCACCGACTTCACAGGCATGCAGCAGCCCGATGCCTCCAGCCTGCTCAAGGCAAGAGGACTGGCAGAATAATCTTTACCAAACCATTCAATAATATGATGAAGAAATTGTTTACAGTAGCGGTGCTTGCCCTCATGATGGCAGGTGCCTTGGTGAGTTGCGACAGCGCAGCAAAGAAGCGTGCCACAAAGTTTATGGATGCCCTGAAAGAGGCTGAATACCTGGAAGCGGCTAAGATGGTGATGGGCATTGACATGGAAGATGACCTCGACGAGGGGACGCTGTCAATTGCCCATATGATAGAGCATGAATTTGAGGATGACTTCAAGGCAGGCGGAGGCATCAAGGACTATTCCCTTGAAGAAGAGGACGTCGACGGAGATTTCACATCGTATGTGGTGACCATCATCATGAAGGACGGCTCGGAAATGACTGCCGATCTCGAGATTGAGAAAGACGAAGATGAATGGATAGGATGCAGCTTGTCAAATCTTGAACAGACCAAGGAAGGCAAGGGTGGTGCCGCCAGCGACGATGAAGACGAGGCGGATGACGATGAAGAGGATGAAACCGATGCCGCCTTCATCCTGGGCGACAACAAGCTGGGCCCGCTGAGCCTTGGTCAGACCGTAGCCTCGCTGCCAGAATCAGTCGAAGGACTCTACGATAGCTACAAGTATGACAAGGTTGAGATAGAAAACGAGATGGAAGGCTCATGGACAGAAGAGTGGTGCTACTTCTACAAGGACGGCAAGGAGATCTTCAAAGCCTTTGCCGAAGGCAAGAAGCTCGAGTCCTTCGTGCTGGAAGAGGGCTCGTCGTTTATCAAGACCACCGAAGGCTACTACGTAGGCTACAACGCCCGCAATCTGTTCACGCAAAAGCCTATGGAATGGGAGACGTGGTACACCGGCACCACCTTTGCCCGTGACGGACGCTGGGAGTACCACATCGCCAGCGACGACCTTATTGGCGGCGTCGATACCCCCACAAGGGTTGACAATATCAAGGAAACAGCAAAGATCGTTCAGATAGCCTACTATAAGAAATCTCCCGTCTGACGGTTTTTAATAGGAAATTTTGGAGGCTCCGCAGGAAAATTTGGAGGCTCCGGAATTGATAAAAAAATGAAATATGTTTTGAAAGTAGATTTTTTTTTCCTACTTTTGTAGCGGATAAACAAATTTTTGTCGACAATATGCGTTTCTTAGCGACTTTTTTGGCATTGAGCCTGCAGCTTTTCTGTCTTGCACAGACGGAGACGACTGCCCCTGTATCTCAAGAGATGAGCGTGCCCGCCGAGGGGACGCCGATGATTGGCTATCTGAGCTATGACAGCGTGCTGACGGCTATGCCGCAGTGTGCCATCGTAGAAAAGCAGCTGGAGGAGCTGGCCACTCAGTATGAGGCTGAGCTGAAGCGTGTTGAGGATGAGTTCAACCAGAAATACGAGGCGTTCCTCGACGGGCGCAAGGACTTTCCGCGCACCATCCTGCTGAAGCGTCAGACCGAGCTGCAGCAGCTGATGCAGCGTAACATCGAGTTCAGGGAGAATAGCCAGAAGGAGCTGCAGCAGGCACGTGATGAGGCCTATGCACCATTGCAGCAGCTGCTCAGCAAGGCCATCGCCATCGTGGCACAGCGCCACAGGCTGGCCGTCGTCGTCAACACCGACGCCAACGCCTGTCCTTTCATCGACCCTGCCCTGGCCGTCAACATCAGTCAGGAGGTGGAGAAGGAACTGTCGAAACTGAGAATTGAGAATTGAGAATGGACAATGCTGGCCCCATCGGCATCTTCGACAGCGGCTACGGCGGACTGACCATCCTTGACGCCATCCGACGAGAGCTTCCCCAATACGATTATCTGTACTTGGGCGACAATGCCCGCGCTCCCTACGGACCACGCTCGTTCAGCGTGGTCTACGAGTTTACACGTCAGGCGGTGGCGCAGCTCTTCCACATGGGCTGTCACTTGGTGGTGCTGGCCTGCAACACGGCTTCGGCCAAGGCATTGCGTACTATTCAGCAGCAGGACCTGCCCCGCTGGGATGCTCAGCGCCGCGTCTTAGGTATCATCAGGCCTACGGCAGAGGTGATCGGCTCGCTGACGAAGACCCGTCATATCGGCGTGATGGCTACTGAGGGCACCGTGAAGAGCCTGAGCTACGAGATGGAGATTGAGAAGCTGCATCCTGACATCCGCGTTACTGGCGTGGCCTGCCCGTTCTGGGTGCCACTGGTGGAATACAACGAGGCATCGTCGGCTGGTGCCGACTACTTTGTCAGGAAATACATCGACGAGATGATGGAGGCCGACCCGCTGATCGACGCCGCCATCCTGGGCTGCACGCACTATCCGCTGCTGATGCCGAAGATTCAGCGCTACATGCCAAAGCAGGTGCAGGTCATCGCGCAGGGCGGCTATGTGGCGAAGTCGCTGGCCGACTATCTGCAGCGCCATCCTGAGGTAGAGCAGCATTGCTCGAAGGGCGGCCATACGCATTACCTGACCAGTGAGAACCCTGAAAAATTTGCCGAGCAGGCGCAACGTTTCCTCAACGAGCCTGTCAGCGCAGAACATATTGACCTCGCTACAATAACCGTTAAACAATAACCAATAACCGTTAAATAATTAACAACCGTTATGAAGATACTGATTGTCAACGGCCCCAACCTGAACCTCTTAGGCCGCCGCGAGCCTGGCATCTACGGCCAGACATCCTTTGACGACTTCCTGCCACAGCTGCGCCAGCGCTATCCTGACATCGAGATAGACTATTTCCAGAGCAACATCGAGGGCGTGCTCATCGATAAGATGCAGGAGGTGGGCTTCGATTTCGACGGCATTGTGCTCAACGCTGGGGCCTATACGCACACCAGCGTGGCCCTGCACGACTGCATCCGAAGCATCAAGGCGCCCGTCATCGAGGTGCATATCTCCAACGTACACCAGCGCGAGGAATTTCGCCACAAGAGCATGATCAGCAGCGCTTGCCGCGGCGTCATCTGTGGCTTTGGCCTCGACTCCTACCGCCTCGCTATCGAGGCGCTGACTGCCAAGTAGAATTTGCATCCTCACGCGAGCGCGCATTATAATAATGTGTAACATCACCGATTACATCCTCGCGCACATCGATGCCGAGCCCGATTATCTGCATCGTCTTTGGCGTGCCACGAACCTGGAGCTGCTCAACGGCCGTATGGCCAGCGGACATCTGCAGGGACGGTTGCTGAAGATGCTGGTGGAGATGGTAAGGCCGCGTAACATTCTGGAGGTGGGCACCTTCAGCGGCTATAGCGCCTTGTGTATGGCTGAAGGACTGGCCGACGACGATTGTCGCGTCTATACCTTCGAGGTGAACGACGAGGTGGAGGATTTTACGCGGAGATGGATAGCCGGCTCGCCCTATGGCCACCGTGTGCAGTTCACCATCGGCGACGCTCTGCAACTGGCTCCGGCGTTGGGCATCACCTTCGATATGGCATTCCTCGATGGCGACAAGCGCACCTACGTTGAGGCCTATGAGATGGCCCTCAAGGTGGTGCGGCCTGGCGGTTTCATCTTGGCCGATAACACCCTGTGGGACGGGCACGTCACAGATCCTGTCTACGACCGCGACCACCAGACGCAGGGTATCCGTCGCTTCAATAATTACGTGGCTGCTGATGCGCGTACTGATAAAGTGATACTTCCGATACGTGATGGACTTACAATCATAAAGAAAAAGTAGCGTAAAAGTGCGAGATTGTATTGATTTAAGTCAATAAATTGTAAAAACTCCACTCTTTCATTTATAAAAAACTTGCAAATGCAGGCAAAAATGCCTACATTTGCAACGTGTTTTTCATAGTATTAGATTTAAGGTTAACAAAGGTTGGGTCACGGCGGTGACCCTTTTTTATTTCACACCTCTCACCTCACACCTCATATTTACTTAAAGTCGAAACCAAGACGCAGGCCGTCGTAGCTCTTCGAGATCTCGCCAACCGTCTGCACCGTGGCGTTGCCGCTCAGGGCCGACACGGTCTGCAGCAGCGTCAGTAGCTTGCTCGACTCAAACAGCAGGGCAATGCCGTTGCTGTTGCGCTTGGCATAGCAGTTGATGGTGAGCAGCATGCCCTGCATGGTGATTTTCGATGTGGATTCGTCAAACGTGTAGTTGCCGCTCATGCCTGTGCCGGCGAACTTGGCCGAGAACGTACCGTCTTGGTTGAAGGTGACGCTGGTGTTGTTTGACTTCACGCCAATGCTCTGATAAGTGGAAGCCAGCTTCGACTTGATCTGAGAAGCCACCACCTCGCCACCGGCCTGTGCCAGCAGCTGATCGCTGGTGAAGGCGCAGCCAGGCTGGAAGTAGGTCCATGAACCGATAATCTGCTGCTGCGTGGGCTTCGACGATCCGCCCAAGACGCTACTGAGAATGTTGCCTAAAGCACCTGTTGCATCCTGCACCGTCGTACCTGCGGCAGTACCTGCATTGTTTGTGCCAAGAAGCACGTCGGAAAGTACCTGTGTGCCCAGCTGGGTCCACGTACTGTTCTGCGATCCGCAGCCCGTCAGCATCAATGCCGACATAGCAAGACTACAAAAAATAGTAGTTTTCTTCATAATTCTGTAAAGTTAAAGTGGTAAAACTGCTGCAAAATTAGCAATTTTTACTGAATAGAAGTAATTTTTTCTGCTAAAATTTGGCTGGTAACGAAAAAAGCAGTAATTTTGCACCCGCTTTATCGCTCTTGTTCATTATTCATTGTTCATTAGCGAGGCACGGGGTCCCTTCGTCTATCGGTTAGGACGAGAGATTTTCATTCTCTAAAGAGGAGTTCGACTCTCCTAGGGACTACAAAAAAGGTAAATTCGCCATCTGCGCAGTGATGCGCTACCTGCCTAAGAAAGGGTAGGGAAGGGGTGACGGAGAGCTCCTCCGGGAGTTTGCCCAGGGCGGTTGTCGAGACGCAAGACCCACAGGCTTTACTCAAACAATTAATAATTTAAAAATTCAAAATTTAAAAATGGCAAACCACAAATCATCTCTGAAGAGAATCCGCCAGGACAAAGTGAAGGCACTTCACAACAAGTATTATGCAAAGACCATGCGCAACGCCGTTCGTAAGCTGCGCGCTATGACCAACAAGGAAGAGGCTGAGGCTCTCTATCCCAAGGTGCAGAAGATGCTGGACAAGCTGGCAAAGACTAACATCATCCACAAGAACAAGGCAGCTAACCTGAAGTCAGGTTTGGTGGCACATATCAATAAGCTGGGCTAAACGCCAGCAAGCCGTAAAGGCAAGAGCCGCACGCAGAGAATCATCCGCGTGCGGTTCTTTTTTTGTTTACAATGTATTTCGTTGATTCGTGCTCCTCAGCTACTCAGCGGCGCTGGCGGAAGAATTCCTGCATTAGCTCACGACACTCATCCTCAAGCACGCCGCCTGTGACGACAGCCTTGGGATGTAGTGCGTTGGGAGCAAAGGTGAGGAAGCCGCGCTTATCGTCGCGACAACCGTAGACCACTTGTGGCACTTGTGCCCATCCCAGCGCTCCAGCACACATTACGCAGGGCTCGACGGTGACATAGAGGGTGCATTGTGTCAGATATTTGCCGCCCAGCTCGCTTGCGGCGATGGTGATGGCTTGCATCTCGGCGTGTGCCGTAGGATCGGTGAGCGTCTCTGTCAGGTTGTGGGCGCGCGCTACGACATGTTCTTGGCACACGATGACGGCTCCAATAGGCACTTCGCCCTTGGCCAGGGCCTTTTTGGCTTCGTCAAGAGCCATGCGCATGAATTTCTCGTGGTTGGGAGTCATTTTTTGGTTTTTTTTCTAGTATTACTAGTATAACTAGTCACACTAGTTCTACTGGTTCTTCTAGGTATAGAGCTCCTGCAACACGCTGAGTGAGCGCAAGGCAGGAAAGTCGGGCAGGTGCAGGCGGTAGTAGAGCAGCAGCAGTTCGAGGATGCGGTTGCGCTCTGTGCGGCTGAGGCGGAAGAGATGCATTGTAGGATAGTCCATGCGCATGAGCAGACGGATGCGGCTGGCCTCCTGCGGCATCAGGAAGTCGGGATGCAGCGGTGGCACGGCGCAGAAAGTGGCTCCTCGCATATCGAAATATGTATCTTCTTCCTCTATGTTTGGGTAGAAGCCGAGGAAACGGCTTAGGCGCATGAGGAAAACAAGGTGGAAGTTGGCGAAGTTTTTCTCCGCCCCGTCCAGCCACTCGATGCTGCTGCGCACATAGTCGAAGAGGGGCACGTTGCGCTGTTCGCCCTTCAGTGCATGATATAGAAACTCCGACACGAAGAGCCCGATGGTGAGCTTCTTCGCGTCGGAATATAAGGAGGGTAGCGGTGTGAGCAGCGAGGCGTCGCGCAGTTTCTGCAATTGTTGATGCTGTCTGACGTCGCACTCAATGCTGAGCAGCGTCAGTGGCTGCAGATACTGTTTCTTTATTTTAGACCGTTCAGTCTTTGGCACACTCACGATGAACGACAGCCGTCCATGTTCGCGAGTGAACATATCGGTGATGATGCGTCCCTCGCCATACTTTAGTGAGTGCAGCACGATGGCCTCGGTCTTCGTCAGCATTTTTCCCTACTCTCAACTCTGAACTCTCTACTCTCAACACTCAACTCTGAACTCTTACAAGTTGATGTCGCAGCCGATGCCCAGTACGCGGTTTGTACGCGTAAAGTTGTCGCTGACGCCGGCTGTGGGATAGTCCTTGCGCTCGTAGTCCTCGTAGTTCGTGGTGAAGTAGCCGGCTTTCAGGGTAACCACGTCGCTCAGCTTATAACTTCCGCCCAAACCGATGCTGTAGCTGCTGGTGACGAAGGACATGTCGTTCATGTACTGGTCGCTGAGACCGTAGTGTGTGAGCTGTGCACCCAACGAGAGGGTCAGGCGGTCGTTGACGTCCCACTCGGCCCCCAGCAGGTACTCGTTGGTGTTGTGATCCAGCAGGCGCTGCGTGTTGTTATACCAGTCGGCATCCTTGTCGAAGTAATAGTGCCATCCGGCGTTGAGGCGAATGTCATCGACGGGTGTCCACTGCACGCCGAGAGCGAGTTGTGCGGGCTGGTCCTCGTTCACCTCCTCGCCGTCGCGGAACTTGTTCACGGCAGGAATCTCGCTGGCCTCGTTCACCGTCGACTCGTTCTTCATCCTGATCTGCGTCTTGAACTCATACTTGGCGGCGAAGTTCCATTTGCCCAAACGGTAGTCGATGCCTACGACGGGTGCAACGCCAAGGCTGGTCTGGTTACACAGCAGGTTGACGCCCTGCGAGTATTTCTGCAGCTGGTCGAGGCTGCCGCGGGTGCTCTCCAACTGAGCCTGCTTGCCTTGCAGGGCTGTCTGCTGGGCCGTCAGCTCAGCAGGAATAGGAGCGCCTGCTGCCTCATACTGAGCAATGCCTGCGCTGATTTGCTGCAATCCGGCAGCCACTTGCTGCAAGCCTGCGTCGATTGTTGCCGTAGCGCCACTGAGGAAACTGGCAAAGTCTACATAGCCGTTGCCTGCCATCTTCACCTGGATGTTGCTGATCTTGGCCTTATACGTGGCAGTACCATAGAGCAGGCGCAGACCGCCGTAGAGCGAGAAGTTGTCGTTTACCTTGTAGGCCGTACCCAGCTGGAAACCGAAATAATACTGGCGTCCCTGCATGAATCCGTCCATATCGTAGCCCTCGGCACCCAGGGGATTCAGCTGATGGGCGATGCTGCCCACCACGCTCTCGAAGGAGCCGAGGCCGTCGGCAAACTCACACTTGCCGCCGCCGCCAGGCACAGAGAAGTTGAACTGGTGGCTGAACTTTCCGTGATTGAAGGCGGCCTGTATGCTGGGGATGCAGGCTGCATCGGCCACACCCTCAAACTGCTTCGTGGTCAGTCCGCTGTTCTTACGGCCCAATGCGAAGACGGGATTGGTGCTGGTGATGGTGCGCGTCTGGTGGGCGTACTGCCAGTTTAGCCCCAGGTGGAATCCCTCAGGCAGGAAAGCCACGCCAGCAGGGTTGCTGTACACGCCGTCAAGGCCGATGGCTGCATCGCGCGCGGGGTTACGAAGAAAATCAATGCTTTGGTTTGTGTTGGTGAGGATGCCACCGGCATTTGCCGTAGTGGCTGCTGCCAGCAAAAGGCTGGTCAGAATCTTTTTTGTTTTCATACCTTAAAACAATACTTATTGAAAAACGGCTGCAAAGGTAAGCACTATTTTCGAGAGCACGCAAATTGTGTGCCCGCACTTAAGGATTATTAACAAAAAACTTGCACATTTCTGCACAAATCGTGCAGTTTGTGCAAAAAACATTGCACAACAAGGCAAAAAGTGTGCATTGAATGAAAGAAAAATTGTTCAGGCCACCAACTGGCAGCCTGAACAATGGAAAGGGGTTTTTTACTTCGGCTGCTTGCCAATGTAGGCGAGGATGCCGCCGTCGACATAGAGCACATGGCCATTGACAGCGTCAGAGGCGTGCGAAGCGAGGAACACAGCGGGGCCTCCGAGTTCTGACGGGTCGAGCCAGCGTCCTGCGGGTGTCTTGGCGCAGATGAACGAGTCGAAGGGATGGCGGCTGCCGTCAGCCTGACGCTCGCGCAGTGGTGCGGTCTGCGGGGTGGCGATGTAGCCCGGGCCGATGCCGTTGCACTGGATGTTGTACTCGCCATACTCTGAGCAGATGTTGCGGGTGAGCATCTTCAGGCCACCCTTGGCAGCTGCATAGGCACTGACGGTCTCGCGACCCAGCTCACTCATCATCGAGCAGATGTTGATGATCTTGCCCTCCTTGCGCTCCATCATCTCAGGAATGACGGCTGAGGAGCAGATGAACGGACCCACGAGGTCGATGTCAATGACCTGCTGGAATTCGGCGCGCTTCATCTCGTGCATGGGGATGCGCTTGATGATGCCGGCGTTGTTGACGAGAATGTCAATCTGGCCTACCTCTTTGTGGATGGTCTCCACGAGAGCCTTGACGGCGTTCTCGTCGGTAACGTCACACACATATCCCTTCACGTTCTCAATACCAGCCTCCTTGTAGTTGTCCAAGCCACGCTGCAGGGCTGCCTCGTTGATGTCGTTGAAGATGATGTTCTTGATGCCGGCTGCCACGAATGCCTTCGCGATGTTGAAGCCGATGCCGTAAGAAGCGCCGGTAATCCAGGCGTTCTTACCCTCTAATGAAAACATGTTTGTCATTGTTTGTTACTTTAAATCGGTTATTTGATAGAAATCTTGGTCTCCGTAGTCGAGATTTTCGCCGGCCATACCCCAGATGAACGTGTAGTTATGGGTGGCGGCGGCGCTGTGGATGCTCCATTCGGGTGAGAGAACAGCTTGGTCGTTGCTGAGCCAGAGGTGGCGTGTCTCCTGCGGCTCGCCCATAAAGTGACAGACGGCCTGGTCGCTGGGCAGCTCGAAGTAGAAGTAAGCCTCCATGCGACGGCTGTGCGTGTGGGCGGGCATCGTGTTCCAGACAGAGCCTGGCGCCAGCTCAGTCATGCCCATCTGCAGCTGACACGTGGGCAGCACCTGATTGACTAGCATCTTGTTGATGTTGCGCTCGTTCGACATCTCCAGGCTACCCATGTGCGCCACTACGGCATCTGCCTTTGTTACCTTACGGCAAGGATAGGCGATATGGGCCGTGGCCGAGTTGAAGTAGAACTTGGCAGGCTGCACAGTGCCCGACGGTTCCCCCGTCGGAAAAACCGAGGCAAAGCGCACCTCGCGGTCGCCCATACCTATATATAAGGCCTCCTTGTAGCCAAGCTCGAACACCTCATCACCCACAATGATGCGTCCTGGACCGCCTACGTTGTAGATGCCCACCTCGCGGCGTATGGTGAAGAACGGAGCCTTCAGCGGGTCGATAGCCTCTAAGGTCAGCTCCTCGCCGACGGGCATGGCGCCGCCAACGATCATACGGTCGTACATCGAGTAGACCATATTCACCTCGTCGGCAGTAAAGAGACGCTCGATAAGGAAGTCCTTGCGCAGCCGCGCCGTATCATAATGGCGTGCATCCTCGGGGTTGGCTGCATAGCGCAGCTCATAGTTTGTCGTCATGGTTAGTTTCTTTTGATTTGTTCGGTTGGCAAAATTACGAAAAAAAAACTTACTACTGGCCAATCTTGTACTAAAAAGATTAAAAAATAGCAATTCCTAAGGGACAAAAATCATTTGTCTTTGCTTAGAGAGCCTTTTATCTTCCATATGAGTAGGCCGATGCCGACGGCCAGCGTGACGCCCGTGCTGTTGGCAAGGAAGTCGAGCCACTCGCCTTGCCTCGTCGTGGTGCAGTATTTCTGTAGCAGCTCCAGAAGACCGCTCATTAAGATGGGACCGAGCCACGCCAAAAGGAAGAGTTTCCAGAAATGCAGACGGTCGTGACACCGCAGATATTCTATCCACATCACGGTGCAGGTGCCGCCGTACATCGCTAAGTGTGTCCACTTGTCGATGAAAGGCACATCGTCCATCGGTGTCTCAGGCATAACGATAAAGAGTGAGAGATACCACACCAGTGCTAGGCAGAGAAGTGTCAGGGGATAGTGAGTGAAGAGGTAGCGGAAACGGAACATGGGCGTCATTTGCTAAGATTTGGCTGCAAAAGTACAAAAATTCTATCGAACAGGCGCTGAAAAGAAGAAAAAGTTGTACTTTTGCAACCGAAATACGAGAAAGGCTATGGACAACAGGGCAAACTTCGGCAGCCGCTTGGGCATCGTCCTGGCCACGGCGGGCTCTGCCGTGGGTTTAGGCAACGTGTGGCGCTTCCCCACAATGACGGGCGAGCACGGCGGCGCTGCCTTCCTCCTTATATATATAATATGTGTCATCATGCTGGGCATTCCCTGTATGCTCAGCGAGTTCGTCATAGGCCGTAGGGCGCAGGCCAATACGGCACGCGCCTATTCCATGCTGGCGGGCGGCACGCCGTGGCGCTTCATCGGCTATTTCGGTGTGCTGACGGGCTTTCTCATCGCCAGCTACTACAGCGTGGTCTCGGGCTGGTGCCTACAATACATGGTGGCCTCCGTGGGCGACGGCCTCAGCGGCGACGCCGACAGTGTGGCGCAGTATTTCGACACCTTCGTGAAGAATCCGTGGCAACCCGTGGTGTGGCTTATCGTATTCTTCGGCATCTCCCATTTCGTTGTGTCGCGTGGCGTTGAGAAAGGTATCGAGCGCGCCTCGAAGCTGATGATGCCGCTAATGTTCCTACTACTCGTCATCATTGCCGTGGCGGCGTGCCTGCTGCCCAACGCCGGCGAGGGCATCAAGTTTCTCTTCAGCCCCGACTTCTCGAAGGTGGACTCCGGCGTGCTGCTTGGCGCGCTGGGCCAGGCCTTCTTCTCGCTCTCTCTGGGCATGGGAGCCCTCGTGACCTACGCCAGCTACTTCAAGCGCGACACGCATCTGGTGAAGTCGGCTACGCAAATCATTGGCATCGACACGCTCATCGCCGTCATGGCGGGCCTGATGATCTTCCCCGCCGTCTTCAGTGTAGGCGGCAAGGTCGACGGCGGCCCGTCACTGGTGTTCATCACCCTGCCCAACGTCTTCAACGAGGCTTTCGCTGGTATACCGCTGCTGAGCCACGTCATCTCCCTGCTGTTCTTCGTACTGTTGTCGGTGGCCGCGCTGACGTCGCTCATCTCACTACACGAGGTGTGCACCGCCTTCATCCATGAAGAATTCAAAATGTCGCGCAAGAAGGCAGCTGCCATCGTCACCGCCGTGGGCAGCATCCTCGGCATATTCTGCTCGCTGTCGTTCTGCAAGGCAGAGCTGTCGCTCTTCGGACGCTCGCTCTTCGACCTCTTCGACTTCACCACGGGCCAGATATTCCTGCCCCTTGGCGGCTTCCTCACCAGCTTGTTTGTGGGCTGGTACGTGCCGAAACATATTGTACGCGAGGAACTGACCAACAATGGCACGCTGCGCGGACGCTTCATCGGCGTCTATCTGTTCTGCGTGCGCTACATTTGTCCTGTCTGCATCCTGCTCGTATTCCTTCACGAGATGGAGATTATCTGATTTCCTATGAGTACCGTCATCTATCCTTCGCCCATCTTCGGCCCTGTGCACAGCCGCCGCCTCGGTCTTTCGCTTGGCATCAACCTGTTGCCAGCCGATGGCAAGGTGTGCTCCTTCGACTGCATCTACTGCGAGTGCGGCTTCAACGAGGCGCACCGTCCGAATCTGCCTATGCCCACACGACAGGAAGTGGCCGAAGCCCTGGAGCAGCGCCTGCAGCAGATGCAGGCCGAGGGACGTATGCCCGACGTGCTCACCTTTGCCGGCAATGGCGAGCCGACATGTCATCCGCATTTTGCTGAGATCATCGACGATGTCATCGCCCTTCGCGACAAATACTGCCCCGAGGCCAAGGTCAGCGTTCTGAGTAATTCTACGCTCATCCATCGTCAGCAGGTGCACGATGCCCTTTTGCGTGTCGACAACAATATCTTGAAGCTCGACACCGTTTCGCCGGAGTATATCCAGCGTGTCGACCATCCGCAGGGCACCTACGATGTCAATCAAGTCATCGAGCGTCTGAAGGCTTTCAATGGACACGTCATCATCCAGAGCATGTTCATGCAGGGCAACTGCAACGGCGAGGATGTCGATAACACGGGCGACGAATATGTGCTGCCCTGGCTCGAAGCCATCAAGGAGATACAGCCCCGTCAGGTGATGATCTACACCATCGACCGCGAGACGCCGACTCAGGGTCTGCTGAAAGCCACCCACGAACAGCTCGATCGCATCGCCGCCTTGGTGCGTGCCGAGGGCATCGACTGTTCCGTCAGCTACTAAAAACAACACGTTTGTTTTATTGAAGACAACTTGAACAACCAAGACAACACTTTATATAAGCTTTAACAATTGTTCTGCTTAAAATATCGGAAAATATGGCGAAAATACAAATGATAAGAAAAGGGATGCTATTGCTCATCGGCATTTTGTCGCTGACGACCGCAAAGGCACAGCAGAATCATAACCTGGAGGTGGGGAAGAACCTGGAAATCTTCAACACACTCTACAGCCAGCTGGACCTCTTCTATGTGGACTCACTCGACCCGGGGCAGACCATGACGGCGGGCATCAAGGGGATGCTGCGCTCACTCGATCCCTACACAGAGTATTTCCCTGAGGAGAAGAAAAACGAGTTGGAGATGATGCTCACAGGCAAATATGCCGGCATCGGCGCCTTGGTGAAGTATCACAGCAGGCTGAAGCGCGTCGTCATCGACGAGCCCTATGAGGGGATGCCTGCCGCCGAGGTGGGCCTGAAGAAAGGCGATATCATCCTGAGCATCGACGACTCGGTGATGACCGACAAGAGCGTGAGCTATGTCAGCAGCCACCTGCGTGGCGATGCCGGCACCACCTTCGTGCTCAAGGTGAAGCGTCCCTCGACGGGCAAGGAGATGAAATTCCGTATCACCCGCCGCAACATCAAGATGCCCGAGCTGCCCTACTATGGCTTGAGGCCCGACTCGATAGGCTACATCAACCTCAACCAGTTTACCGAGGACTGCTCCAAAGAGGTGCGCCGCGCCTTCGTCGAGCTGAAGCATCAGGGTGCCAAGGCGATGATCTTCGACCTGCGCAGCAATGGCGGCGGCTCGGAGATGGAGGCTGTGAACACCGTCAATATCTGGGTGCCGCAGGAGCAGATGGTGGTGGAGAACCGCGGCAAGGTGGAGCAGGCCAGCCGTACCTACAAGACACGTCTGGAGCCTGTCGACACGGTGATGCCGCTCGTTGTCCTCGTGAATGGCGAGACGGCCTCGGCCAGTGAGATCACCAGCGGTGCCTTGCAGGACTTGGACCGTGCCGTCGTGATGGGTACACGCACCTATGGCAAGGGCCTTGTGCAGGTGCCGCTCGACCTGCCCTACAATGCCAACGTGAAGATTACCACGTCGAAATACTACATCCCCTCGGGCCGCTGCATACAGGCCAT
>CAMVJU010000025.1 GCA_947167935.1 uncultured Prevotellaceae bacterium
TACAGCGTCTTGCCGGGCTTCAGATATTTCTTGATGGTGGGCCACTGCTGAATCTGACCAGCGTCAGAAAGCAACATGCAGAGGATAGTACCCTTCTCAGCAGCCTCCTCAATACTGAAGAGCGTCTTGCCGGGAACCCAGCCGTCGGCAACAGCCTTGTCGTAGGTCTTGCCCTGACGTTGTCCGACGATGACGTTGAAACCGTTGTCGCGCAGGTTGCAGGCCTGTCCAGGGCCCTGAACACCATAACCGATAACGGCGATGACCTCGTCCTTCAATACTTCATGTGCTTTCTCCAATGAGAACTCCTTGCTGGTGACCACAGTCTCGATGACGCCACCAAAATTCATTTCTGCCATAGTTGCAAAATGGTTTTAAATAATAGTTGAACTTATCTCCTTGGAACCATGCCCGTCCTACACGAGGACAGGACGCTTGGTGCTCACCACCGTCTTCTTGTTGGCCCAAAACGCCATCTGCACGAGGTGGCGACGAGAGATTGTAATCTTTTAGGGATGCAAAGGTATCAAAATGTTATGAAACAGCCAAACATTCTGCCGCCTTTTATTAGGTTATGCAGAATTTCTTGTCATTTTGGGTGGTGGGTTGGTTATTTGGGCGTAGGGATGCCTGAGCATCAAAGTCGTGCGTCAGCTCTAATAGGCGCACCTCGGCATTAATCATTCGCGTCACTTCCTTCATGTCGCAGTTGTGGTAGACGGCCTGCACGGCTTTGTTGATGATGCCGTGACCTACGGCCAACACCGTCTGGTCGGGGTACTCATTATATATATAATGTAGGAACTGACGGGCACGGTCGAGCAGATGGTCGAGCTTCTCCACATTGTCGGGCCAAGGCAGGCCTTTGAGGTCAGGGATGAAGCGACCCGTAAAGTCGCCCCAATCGCGTTCACGAAGGAGTGGGGTAGTGACCACCTTCAGACCGTGAGGCTCAGCCACGATGCAGGCCGTGTCGTAGGAGCGCTTTAAATCGCTGGACACAAAGACATCGACATGGCGCTCTGCCCATTCGTCACGAACCACTTCGGCCTGCTGCTTGCCAATGACGTTCAGCTCGCCCTGCACCTGTCCTTGCATCAGCTGGCGTGCATTGTCAATCGTCTCGCCATGACGCATCAGATAAAGTTTAGTCACCCTTAACCTTTTAACCTTTCAATTTTTCAATCTTAACCTACAACACTGCCGGGCTTGACGTCTTTGGTGGTGGTGACCACGCTGAGGCTCTCGTCGCTGTCGACGGCCGAGAGGATCATGCCCTGACTCTCGATACCCATCATCTTGCGGGGGGCGAAGTTGGCCACGAAGAGGATGCGACGGCCGATGAGCTCCTGGGGATTCTCGTAGAATTGAGCGATGCCAGAGCAGATGGTGCGGTCGGTGCCGCTGCCATCATCGATGGTAAACTGCAGGAGTTTCTTCGACTTTTTCACAGCTTGGCAATCCTTCACCAAGCCCACGCGGATGTCGAGCTTCTCGAAGGTCTCGAAGTCTACATTCTCCTTCACGGGAGCGGGTTGCCACTGGGCTGCCTCGTTGGCCTTCTTTGTGGCCTCCAGCTTGTCGAGTTGCTTCTGGATGGTCTCGTCGTCAATCTTCTCAAACAGCAGGTTCGGCTCGTTCAGCTGATGGCCTGCAGGCAGCAGGTCGATGTTGCCCAGTTGCTCCCAGTCGAGGTCGTTGGTGTTGATAAACGAGCGCAGACGGTTGCTTGAGAAAGGCAGGAACGGATCGAAGGCAATACTCAGATTAGCAACGATTTGCAGACAGATGTTAAGGATGGTCTCGCAGCGTTTTGGGTCGGTTTTCCACACCTTCCAAGGCTCGCACTCTGTGATGTAGCGGTTGCCGATGCGGGCCAGGTTCATGGCCTCGAACTGGGCATCGCGGAACTTGAACTGCTCCAGCAGCTGCTCCACTTTTTCCTTCACGTCCTTGAACTCCTCGATAGCGGCTTTGTCCACGTCGAGTAGTTCTCCACAGGCAGGAACGACACCATTCCAGTATTTCCAAGTGAGCTGCAGGGCGCGGTTGACGAAATTGCCATAGACGGCCACCAGCTCGTTGTTGTTGCGGTCTTGGAAGTCCTTCCATGTGAAGTTGTTGTCCTTTGTCTCAGGGGCGTTGGCTGTGAGTACATAGCGCAGCACGTCCTGCTTGCCAGGGAAGTCGAGAAGGTATTCGTGCAGCCAAACGGCCCAGTTGCGAGAGGTTGAGATCTTGTCGTTCTCAAGGTTCAGGAACTCGTTGGCAGGCACGTTGTCGGGCATGATATACTTGCCGTGAGCCTTCATCATAACGGGGAAGATGATGCAATGGAACACGATGTTGTCCTTGCCGATGAAGTGGATGAGGCGTGTGTCCTCGTCCTGCCACCATTTCTGCCAGCTGCCCCAGCGCTGTGGATCCATCTCGCACAACTCCTTCGTGTTCGAGACATAGCCGATGGGAGCGTCGAACCACACATAGAGTACCTTGCCGTCGGCTCCTTCAACGGGCACGGGGATGCCCCAGTCGAGATCGCGCGTCATTGCACGAGGCTGTAAGTCCATATCGAGCCAGCTCTTGCACTGTCCGTAGACGTTGGGGCGCCACTCCTTATGCTCCTCCAGAATCCATTGCTTCAGCCACTCCTGATACTCGTTCAGGGGCAGATACCAGTTCTTCGTCTCTTTCAGCACAGGCGTAGAGCCGCTGATGGTCGACTTCGGGTTGATGAGCTCCGTAGGCGAGAGGTCGCGTCCGCACTTTTCACACTGGTCTCCATAGGCACCCTGATTGTGGCAATGGGGGCACTCGCCAGTTACATAGCGGTCGGCCAGGAACTGCTTTGCCTCTTCGTCGTACAGCTGCGTCGTTGTCTCCTCTGTCAGCTTGCCCTCATCGTAGAGCTTGCGGAACCACTCGGCGGCAAATTTATGGTGTGTCTTGCTTGTGGTACGGCTGTAGACATCGAAGCTGATGCCAAAATCCTCAAACGAGTTGCGGATCATCTCATGGTAGCGGTCCACCACGTCCTGCGGCGTGATGCCTTCCTTGCGTGCACGAATTGTAATAGGTACTCCGTGCTCGTCGCTTCCGCCAATGAACATCACTTCGCGCTTCTTTGCCCTCAGATAGCGTACATAGATATCAGCAGGCACATACACGCCTGCCAGGTGGCCGATGTGCACACCGCCGTTGGCATAGGGCAAAGCCGACGTGACGGTGTATCTCTTGTAGTTTTTCTGTTCCATTTTTGTCCTTATTTCAAATTTGCCTGCAAAGGTACAAAGAAACGAGCAAAATACAAAAGGAAAACAATTTTTTCTTTAGCTTTTCCGAGCGAAATGACCTCTTACCACTTCGGCGGCAAGATGATGTCCTCCACGTCATAGGCCTAGACCGCTGACGACGACAACGTGCCTCCTTTTTGGGGCATTTCCCTACTCAGGTTTAGGGAATTCTCTATGTTGATTTAGGAACAATCCCGGCACTTTCGGTCTCTCCTATACGTCAATGATAGTGAGAAAAGGAAACAAATAGTTTAACTTAACGAATAGGAGATACAATTATGAAGAAGATCTTTACTCTGGCAATGATGATGACGATAGCCATTTCTGCCAACGCAATGTCATACAGCGAGGCTAAGAACGAGGCCCTGTTCCTGAGTGACAAGATGGCCTACGAGCTGAACCTGACGAATGACCAGTATGACGCAGTCTATGAGATCAACCTCGACTATCTGATGAGCGTGAACGGCCGCAACGACCTCTACGGCTCATGGTGGGACAGGAGAAATATCGACCTTCAGTTCGTCCTGACTGCCTATCAGTACAACAAGTACCTCGGGCTGTCTTACTTCTACCGTCCACTCTCTTGGGATGCCGGACGTGTAACGCTCAACATCTATAGTCACTACACCAACAGGAATCACATCTACAAGGGACGTCCTACGGTGTTTGCGAACTACAGGGGTGGGAACAACAAGAAGACCAACCACTATGCTGGCAGAAATGGCGGCGGCTCAACCTGGCGCAATACTGGCAATATCAATGGCAACGGTTCGACTTGGCGGAACACCAGCAACAACAACGGAGGCGGTCCCAACTGGCGGAATAACGACAGAAACAACAACACTCAGAACAACGGTCATTTCGGAGGCAGTCGCCAGACAGCCAACGCTCACGGCTCCTTCGCAGGAAACTGATAGTTCCATAAAACCACTATATGCCTTGACAAAAAGGACACGTTCCCGCTTATGAGTGTGACTCAAAGGCGGGAACGATGCTGTGCAGCTGAATACGATGTTATTTGGCAGCGGGAGTGGCGTTGTTCAGTGCGTCGGCAATGATGTCGGCCATCCGCTGTGCACCTTTGCCGTCGGGATGGATACCGTCGTCGAGCATCTTGTCGGCGTCACTGGCGAAGAGAGTGTGCAGGTCGATGACCTGAAGACCGTACTGACGGGCTACCTCCTGTTGGATGGGGATGATGCCGTTGACAATGACGGAGTCGTTGATGCCCCACGAAGTTTTCAGGGCAGGGATGGGCGTGCAGAGGAATATCTGCGGCTTGGGAGCTACAGTGTCCTTCTTTTTCTTTCCCTTCTTCTTCAAGGGTTGTGCCAGATCGGGACGCAACGTAGTGATCATCTGCTCCAGGTCGGCCTTGAACTCGCTGGCGTGTTGCCAGTTCTGCGGCTTCGAGTCGTTGGTGCCCAGTTTGATGATGACGATATCGGGATTGAAGGCCTGTGCATCCTGCCAAGCCATCTCGTTCATGTAGGGATAGTCGCCCTTGTTCAGCATGGTGCGGGCGCTGACGCCGAAGTTCTTCACCCAGTAGCCTTTGCCCAGCTTCTTCTGCAATAGGGCAGGGTAGCCATAGGCAGGAGCCATATCGATGCCAGAACCGTCGGTGATGCTGTTGCCGATGCAGGCCACGCGGATAGCCTCGGGCTGTGGCGTCTGACGGGCGTCGAGCCAGTTGCCCAGGTCGGTGAGCATCTGGTCGTGGTACTTGAACCAGGGTCCGAAACCGAAGCCGTGGTCACCCGTAGGATAGATGTACATGGCGCACTCGTTGCCGGCATTGCGCATAGCAGAATAATATTGTATGCCATTGGTGACGGGAGGCACCAGACGGTCGTCGCTGGCCATGATGATGCAGGCGGGAGGCGTCAGATGGCGGCGTACGGCCTTGTCGGTAGAGAAGTCACGAACGATGGCGGGGTCTTTCTGGTCCTCGCCAAGGAAGTTACGGCACGACCAGACATGCGACACACGCTCGTCCATCGAGATGACGGGATAGAACAGAATGGTGAAGTCGGGGCGCACGTCGAAGGCGGCGTGTGTCGATATGACCGATGCCAGATGTCCGCCGGCCGAGAAGCCCATGATGCCCACATCGTGCGGATTGATGCCCCACACTTGGGCAGAGTCGCGCACAATGCGGATGCCCTGTTCAACGTCGCCCATCGGCTTGGTGCGGTCGCCATTTGGCAGACGGTAGTTCACCACGAAGTAGGCAATGCCCTGCTTGTTCATCCATTCAGAGGCCAACGTGCCCTCGTGGGTGTTCGACAACATTGAATAGCCGCCGCCAGGCACGCCTACGATTGCCTTTCCTGAAGGATTCTCAGGCAGGAAGCACACCATCTGAGCTGCGCCATCGTCGGTCACGTTGAGCGTGAATTTTCTCGCTGTCTGTGCCTGTACTGTCAATGCAATCAGCAGCAGGCCAAAGGTCATCCACTTTTTCATAGAAATAAACGATTAATTTGTTATCGGTAAAGAATCAGAGAGTGACACCGTTCTTGAAGATGGATATCTCGCGGTAGTCGTTCTCCTCGTTACGTGCTTTCTCGCCGGATGCAACAGCCAGCACTTTGTCGATGAATTCAGGCAAGAGCTCCTGCATGGTGCGGCCCTCGATGAGCTGTCCGGCAGAGAAGTCCACCCAGCCGGGCTTGTTCTTGGCCAGTGTGGGGTTGGTGGCAATCTTCATCGTGGGGACAAAGGTTCCGAAGGGCGTGCCGCGACCTGTGGTGAAGAGCACGATGTGACAGCCGCACGAGGCAAGGGCCGTAGAGGCCACAAGGTCGTTGCCGGGAGCCGAGAGCAGGTTGAGGCCATTGTGCTGGATACGGTCGCCATACTCCATCACGCCCGAGACGGGAGCGCGTCCGCACTTCTGCGTGCAGCCCAGGGCCTTGTCCTCCAGCGTGGAGATGCCGCCGGCCTTGTTGCCAGGTGAGGGATTCTCGCCCACGGGCTCGCCGTGCGAGAGGAAATAGTTCTTGAAGTTGTTGATGAGCTCGACGGTCTGCTCGAACAGCTCCTTCGTCTCGCAACGGTTCATCAGGATGGTCTCGGCGCCGAACATCTCGGGCACCTCCGTGAGCACGCTGGTGCCACCCTGAGCCACGAGCCAGTCGCTGAACTCACCCACCAGCGGATTGGCGGTGATGCCGCTGAAGCCGTCGCTGCCGCCGCACTTCAGGCCGACGCGCAGCTTCGACACGGGCACCTCTTCGCGCTTGTCTTCCTTGGCGATGGCGTAGAGTTCGCGCAGGATGGCCATGCCGGCCTCCACCTCGTCGCCCTCCACCTTCTGCGTCACCAGCAGGCGGATGCGCTGTTTGTCGTAGTCGCCCAGCATCTTCATGAAGTCGTCGGGCTGGTTGTTCTCACAGCCCAGGCTCAGCACCAGCACGGCGCCGGCGTTGGGGTGCAGGCAGATGTCGCGCAGCACCTTGCGGGTATTCTCATGGTCTTCCGAGAGCTGCGAGCAGCCATAGTTGTGATGCCAGGCATAGATGCTGTCTACGCCCTCGCAGCCCGTCTCGCGCTGCAGTTGTTTCACCAGTCGCTCGGCCACGCCATTGACGCAGCCAACGGTGGGCACCACCCATATCTCGTTGCGCACACCCACGTCGCCGTTCTTTCGCACAAATCCCTTAAAGGTGCGGTTTTCCTTCTTGATGCTAAGTTTTTCGTCTACAGGCTGATATGTATATTCAAGCGTGCCACTGAGGTTGGTTTTCAAGTTCTCCTCGTTTACCCATTCTCCGGCCTTCAGGTCCTTACGTGCGTGGCCAATGGGATAGCCGTATTTAATAATGTTCTCGCCCTCGCGCACGTCGCGCAAGAGCACCTTGTGACCTGCGGGTGTGTCCTGCAGGAGTGTCACCTGCTGTCCGTCGATGTCTATCACGTCGCCCTTCTTCTTTGGCTGCAGGCAGACGACGACCGAGTCAGCAGGATTGATTTTCAGAAATGTTGCTTGTTCCATGATTATGTTTTTTCGCTTGTTTAATTAGCCGCAAAGGTACGAATAATTTTTCTATTCACATGAAAAAGTTCCCAGAAAGTGTATAAATTCGCGAAATACTATCACTATGTTGCTTCAAATTACACATCATTATAAAGTATTCGACACTTTTCCCATGAAAAATGTCTCATGGTTGGCAACGGCTCTTGGACCAAGAGTTCCAAGTAAGATGCTAGCCAGATGTACAACACCAAGGGGCCTGGTAGAGAAGTGAACAAGACCGCTATTACAATTACAGTTATTACAGTTAATAATCGAGGGGGTATACCCTCTTTATATTCTATATAACTAATTAATATATAGATAGTTATATATATAATAGGGATAATGGCACCCCTCAAAAAATAACTGTAATAACTGTAATCTGTAATACAAGGTAATAATTTTTCTTCTAAAAGACAGAAAATCAATAAGATACGATATTTTATAACAGGCAGCACCCGCGATGCCGAACCTCGTAATGGCTCAAAATGCCTCAAAATCCTGCTCAAAAAGGCCTCAAAAGACGTAAAATATGCTTTCTTTTGGGGAGTTTCCCCATGTTTTCCCAAGCCTTGGGAATTTTCTACGGAGCCTCCGCAAGTTCATAAAGAGCCTCCTTGTCATCAAAAACAGCCTCCGTATTATCAAAAACAGCCTCCGCATCATCAAAAACGACATTCAGAAAAGCGGGAGTAACGGTGTTCCCGAACAGGAGTGGCGGTACTCAGGAATGGGAATAACGGTACTCAGCGGCGGGAATGGTGTTGCTGAGTAGCGGAGTGAGGCTGTAAATGTTCGGAATGCTTAGCCGATGTTGGTGCGGCGGTAGAACTCAATGTTCTCCTTCGTCAGCAGCTCGATGGGCATGTAGTTGACGGGGGTGACCTCCTTCTTCAGGACGATGGCCTGGAAGAGCGTCTCGATGCACGAGTAGCCCTGCATGTAGGCGTGCTGGGCGATGAGGAAGGAGATGCTGCCCTGACGCACGCACTCGGCATTCTTGGGCACCATGTCGTAGCCCATGATCTGTACGTTGCGGCGGTTGGTGCGCAGCAGGAAGAGTCCCACGAGGTGGGCCTTCGAATTGAAGGTGATGCAATGGTGCACCTGAGGGTGGGTCGAGAAGAAGTTCTCGAGTATCTGGTCGTATTCCTCGCGGGTGCCGCCCAGGGGAAGGTTCACCTCGGTGATCTTGATTTCAGGGAAATGGTCGCGCATATAATGGCGGAAGCCTGTCTCACGGTTGTTCTGCTGCTTCGAGCCGATATGGCCGTCCTTGAGCTGTTTCATGAGCATGATCTCCTGCTCCTTCGAGGCGATGAGCATCATCATGCGGGCAGCGAAATAGCCGCTCTGGAAGGAGTCCTGACCGAAGAATGCCAGCGGCTTGAGGTCGGGCAGGTAGGAGTCGAGCAGGATGAAGGGGATGTTCTTCTCGGTGAGCTGGTCGGTGAATTCACGCGTCAGCTCGAGCTTGGCAGGCACGACAATGACTCCGTCGACATTGCCCTCGAAGCACTCCTTGGTGGCATCGACGAAGGAGTCGCCGTTGAAACGCTCGTAGTACACCAGTCGCAACGACACGTGAAAGTCGCGGTGACGCTTAGTGGCTGCCTGTACGCCTTCCTCAATCTCTTCCCAATAGGCCTCGCTAGTGTGCTGTGGAATGACGCACACAAAGGTGTAATCCTTGTTGTAGGCCAGCGCCGAGGCGTAAACGTTGGGCTCGTAGTCCATCTCGTTGAGGGCTTTCTCAACTTTCTCCAGCGCAGACTTTGAAACATTGGGGCGCTTGTGCAGCACGCGGTCAACGGTGCCGACCGACACGCCAGCTCTTAAGGCGATATCCTTAATCCTGATTTTGTCAAATGCCATAAAACAATCTTTTTACGCGTGCAAAGGTACATTTTATTATACAGTTAACGCACACAGCCGCGTTAAAAGAAGTTAAACCCCACAAAAATCATCTGCATTAAGAGAGGCTGACGGTCGCCTTTCGAAGATAGTTTTAACCACAAAAGACCAAATAATGGACCTCCATAACAATCAGAATACCGATGAAATGGGCAAATAATGCAGAAAAGATGGTAAACTAATGTAAAAAAGCGGTTAAGAAAATGAAATATGTTTGCACGTGTGTGGGAAACTTTGTACTTTTGCATCTCGAAATACGTATTTTAAGGTTAGATTATGGGAATACTCGGATTTTTCGGCAAGAAAAAGAAAGAAACACTTGACAAGGGTTTGGAGAAGACCAAGACGTCGGTCTTTGACAAGCTGGCACGTGCCGTTGCAGGCAAGTCGAAGGTGGATGACGACGTGCTTGACAACCTGGAGGAGGTGCTCATCACCAGCGATGTGGGCGTAGACACCACCCTGAAAATCATCAAGCGCATCGAGGAGCGCGTGGCTCGCGACAAATACGTGTCGACCAGTGAACTCAACGGCATCCTGCGCGAGGAGATTGCAGCTTTGCTGGCTGAGAACAACACGGCAGACAATGCTGAGTGGGATCTGCCGTCAGACCACAAGCCCTACGTTATCCTCGTGGTGGGTGTGAACGGCGTGGGCAAAACCACCACCATCGGCAAACTGGCCTGGCAGTTCAAGCAGGCCGGCAAGAAGGTCTATCTGGG
This sequence comes from uncultured Prevotellaceae bacterium, assembly GCA_947167935.1. Classification (GTDB taxonomy): domain Bacteria; phylum Bacteroidota; class Bacteroidia; order Bacteroidales; family Bacteroidaceae; genus Prevotella. The sequence goes on from CAMVJU010000025.1 coordinate 9,951, forward strand.
TGCTGCCGATACGTTCCGTGCTGCTGCCGTAGAACAGATCAGTATCTGGGGCGAAAGGGTAGGGGTGCCCGTCATCAAGCAGCAGATGGGCAGCGATCCTGCCTCGGTGGCTTTCGACACGCTGCAGAGCGCCAAGGCCAACGGTGCCGACGTGGTGCTGATCGATACTGCCGGACGCCTGCACAACAAGGTAGGCCTGATGAACGAGCTGAAGAAAATTAAGGACGTAATGAAGAAGGTGCTGCCTGAGGCTCCCGACGAAGTGATGCTCGTTTTGGACGGTTCCACCGGTCAGAACGCCTTCGAGCAGGCCAAGCAGTTTGCTGCCGTCACGCAGATTACCAGCCTCGCTATCACCAAGCTCGACGGCACGGCCAAGGGCGGCGTCGTCATTGGCATCAGCGACCAGCTGAAAGTGCCAGTGAAATACATCGGATTGGGCGAAGGAATGGAAGACCTGCAGCTCTTTGACCGCAAGGAATTCGTCGATTCTCTGTTTGCCTAATCTCACACCTCTCACCTCACACCTCTCACCTCTAATGCCAACCGTAGACTTCATATCCCTTGGATGCTCGAAGAACCTGGTAGATTCGGAGAAGCTGATGGGCCTCTTTGAGGCTCACGGCTTTCATGTGACCCATGATGACCCCAATCCCAAGGGCGAGATAGCTGTGGTGAATACCTGCGGTTTCATCGCCGACGCCAAGGAGGAGAGCATCAACACCATCCTCGAGCTGGTGCAGGCCAAGAATGAAGGACGCCTGCAGCGTCTCTATGTGATGGGCTGTCTGTCGGAGCGTTATCTGCATGACCTTGAAGCAGAGATTCCAGAGGTGGATGGGTGGTATGGGAAGTTTAACTACACGCAGTTGCTGGAGGATTTGCTGAGTGACATTTATCCTGCTACAGAAGAAAAGTCACTAAACACTCAATACTCAACTCTCAACAAAAGACACCTCACCACTCCTTCTCACTACGCCTATCTGAAGATTAGCGAGGGCTGCGACCGCCATTGTGCCTACTGTGCCATTCCGCTGATGACGGGGCACCACAAGAGTCGCCCGATGGAGGAGATCCTCGACGAGGTGCGCTGGCTGGTGAGTAAGGGCGTGAAGGAGCTGCAGGTCATCGCTCAGGAGCTGACCTACTACGGCGTCGACCTCTATGGCGAGCAACGCATCGCTGAGCTGATAGAAAAAATGGCCGTCGTTGAGGGGCTGCGCTGGATCAGGCTGCACTACGCCTATCCCACACACTTCCCCTGGGACTTGCTGCGCGTGATGCGTGAACATGAGAATGTGTGCAAATACCTCGACGTAGCTTTGCAGCATGTTAGCGACCACATGCTCAGCCGTATGCGCCGACATATCACCCGGCAGGAAACCATCGAATTCATTGAGCGCCTGCGCCGCGAGGTGCCCGGCATCCATATCAGGACAACACTGATGGTAGGCTTCCCTGGTGAGACCGACGACGACTTCCAGCAGTTGCTCGACTTCACACGCTGGGCGCGTTTCGAACGCATGGGTGCCTTCGCCTATAGCGAGGAAGACGGTACCTTCGCTGCCGACAACTACGAGGACGATGTGCCTCAGGAGGTGAAAGACCAGCGCCTGTCGCGCCTGATGAGACTACAGCAGCGTATCAGCGCCGAGATAGAGGAAGCCAAGGTGGGACATACATTAGACGTCATCATCGACCGTCGGGAGGGCGACTACTACATTGGCCGCACAGAGTTCTGCTCGCCTGAGGTAGACCCTGAAGTGCTTATTCGCTACAACGGTCAGGAACTGAAGGAAGGCGAGATTTATCGAGTCAAAATAACAGACTCCGAAGAGTTCGACCTCTACGGGGAAATCATATCATAGAGAAATATGAATAACAAGGAGTTTATTAACGAATTGGCACGACGCAACGAGATGAAGGCCGTCGATGCGCAGGCGTGGATGAACACGCTTCTGGGCGCTATGGGCGATAACTTCCTGGAAGGCAATGCCGTGCAACTGCCCAACTTCGGAGTGTTTGAAGTGAAGAAGAAGCTGGAGCGCATCATCATCAATCCGTCTACAGGACAGCGAATGTTGGTGCCGCCAAAGCTCACACTGGCCTTCAAACCCACTCCGCAAACGAAGGAGAAGATCAAGAAAGGAGGTGAGGCCAATGGCTAAGTTGTTTCTGAGTGAACTGTCGGCTGTGCTGGCAGAAAAGCACGGCATTGACCGCCGTATCGCACAGCGTTTCGTCACCTCTATCGTTGCCGTAGTACAGAGTGGCATTGAGGCTGACCGAATGGTGAAAATCAAGGGTTTGGGTACCTTCAAGATAATAGATGTGGAGGCTCGCGAAAGCGTGAACGTGAATACGGGTGAACGCCTCGTCATCGACAGCCATTCGAAGCTCTCCTTCCTGCCCGACAACTCCATGAAGGAGCTGGTGAACAAGCCCTTTTCGCAGTTTGAGACCGTCGTCCTCAAAGATGGCGTCGAATTCAATGACGTTGCCGAGGAGGATGCAGAGTCTCCCGTCACGGAAGAGGAGGAAGCTCTTGTTGAAGCGGAAACCGTTCCTGCTATCGTAGAGGAAGAAGAAATAGGGGAGAATACAGCTCCCACTGTCGTTGAAGAGGAAACACCTGTTTCCGTTGTTGAGCAAGAGGAAAAGCCTGTTGAAACTATCCAAAAAGTTATTGATATGCCTGAGGAAACCAATAATGAAACGGAGGAAACTAAGGACACGCTTCCGCCTGGCTGGAAGTACTCGGATGAAGAATACGATGATTACAACACAGAGCAAGCTTCTGGGAAGAAACAGTTCGGCTGGGGACATCTGGCTGTCAGTGCCCTAACAGCCCTGTTGGTTGGTGGTGGCATTGGCTATTTTATAGGACACAATAGCGGTAATGCCGTTGTTGAAGAGCCTCAACCACAGCTTGCCCAGGCAACTACTCAGAGCACACCGCAAACTGTTGAGGAACAGCCCGCCGTCGAAGAAAAGACGGAGACAGAGACACAGACGGAAGTAGATACACAGCCACAGGTGGAAGAAGACAGCGCTACGCCAATCTGGGAGAAATACGACGCGATGGACACCCGCACACGTACTGGCTACTACTACATCACCGGCCTCGACCATGTGATAAAGGCAAAAGTTGGTGACAACAGCACACGCATCGCACGTCGCGTCTTCGGTGCTGCGGAACTGGCCTGCTATATTGAGGTGTTCAACGACATCAACGGTAGCACCGTGCTGGAAGAAGACACAGAGGTGAAGATTCCGAAGATAGAATCGAAAAAAGCTGTGAAGAAAAGACTTGAACAACAAAATAATCAACAATAAATTATCATGGCAGAGAATATAGACATTCGCGAACTGAACATCAGAATCGAACAGCAGAGTCAGTTCGTTACCAATCTCACCACAGGTATGGACCGCATCATCGTGGGACAGAAACATTTGGTGGAATCACTCCTTATCGGATTGCTGAGCGACGGCAATATCCTCCTTGAAGGTGTGCCTGGCTTGGCAAAGACGCTGGCCATCAACACGCTGGCCAAGCTCATCGACGCTAGCTTCAGCCGTATTCAGTTCACCCCGGATTTGCTGCCTGCCGATGTGACGGGTACAATGATCTATTCGCAAAAGGACGAGAAGTTCCTGGCAAAGAAAGGCCCCGTGTTTGCCAACTTCGTGCTGGCCGACGAAATCAACCGTGCTCCGGCCAAGGTGCAGAGCGCATTGCTGGAGGCCATGCAGGAGAAGCAGGTGACGATAGGCAGCGAGACCTTCAACCTGCCCAGCCCCTTCCTCGTGATGGCCACACAGAACCCCATCGAGCAGGAGGGCACCTATCCGCTGCCCGAGGCACAGATGGACCGTTTCATGCTGAAGGTGGTCATCGGCTATCCCACGTTGGAGGAAGAGAAGAAAATCATCCGCTCGAACATCAGCGCCGAGGGACTGCCCGAGGTGAAGCCCGTCACTACCGTCGACGAGATCCTTCGTGCCCGCAAGGTGGTGAGCGACGTCTATCTCGACGAGAAGATTGAGCAATATGTGGCCGACATCGTCTTCGCTACCCGCTATCCCGACCGCTACGGACTGAAGGAGCTGAAGGAGATGATTTCCTTCGGCGGCTCGCCCCGCGCCAGCATTAACCTGGCCAAGGCTGCCCGTGCCTACGCCTTCATCAAGCGTCGCGGCTATGTGGTGCCCGAGGATGTGCGCGCTATCGCTCACGATGTGCTGCGTCATCGCATCGGCCTGACCTATGAGGCAGAGGCCAGCAACATCAGCAGCGAGGAAATCATCTCGAAGATTATCAACAAGGTAGAGGTGCCCTAAACACGGAGAACTAGTTGAACTAGTAAAACTAGTAGGACTAGATGATGGAAACAAGTGAAATCTTAAAGAAGGTAAGGAAGATTGAGATCAAGGCGCGTGGCTTGAGCTCGAACATCTTCGCAGGCCAGTATCACACAGCCTTTAAGGGTCGTGGTATGGCCTTCAGCGAGGTGCGCGAGTATCAGTATGGCGACGATGTGCGCGATATCGACTGGAATGTCACCGCCCGTTTCAACCGTCCTTATGTGAAGGTCTTCGAAGAGGAACGCGAACTGACGGTGATGCTGCTCATCGATGTCAGCGGCTCGCTCGATTTCGGCAGCCGCCAGCAGATGAAGCGTGATATGGCTGTCGAGATAGCAGCCACGCTGGCCTTCTCAGCCATCCAGAACAACGACAAGATTGGTGTGGTGTTCTTCTCAGACAAGATTGAGAAGTACATCCCGCCGAAGAAAGGCCGCAAGCACATCTTGTATATCATACGCGAGATGCTGGACTTCCATCCCGAGAGCCGCAAGACCGATGTGGCAATGGCCCTGGAGTTTCTCACCAGCGTGGCCAAGCGGCGTTGTACGGCCTTTATGCTCAGCGACTTCTATGTGCGTCAGAGCTTCATGCAGCAGCTCACCATCGCCAACCGCAAGCATGACGTCGTAGCCATCCAGGTGTACGACCGTCGCGCCATTGAACTGCCGAAGGTGGGTCTGATGAAGGTGGTGGATGCCGAGACGGGCTATGAGCAATACGTCGACACCAGCAGTCGCTCCGTTCGTGAGGCATACAAAGCCTACTGGGTCAACCGTCAGCGTGACCTTAGCGATACTTTCGCAAAGAGCGGCGTCGACACCGTCAGCATCGCAACCGACGACGACTATGTGAAGCAATTACTCTTGCTTTTTAACCGACGAGGTTCCAGAATATGAGATATATTATCAGTTTTTTCCTGGCTTTCATCCTGCTGCCGTTCTGCAAGGTTCAGGCACAGAGTGTTGAGTCGTCCATCAGCTCAATGGAGATGCTGGTAGGCGAGCAGGTGGAGCTCACCGTCACCGCTCATGCGCAGGATACCGCCAAGGTGGAGTTCCCCCGCCAGCTGTTGCTGCCTTCCAACATGGAGGTGCTGCAGGCCATCGAGGAGCCTGCCGTCGATGAAGGCAACGGCATGAAACGCTATAGGTGCAGCTATGTGCTGACCTGCTTCGAGGACACGCTCTATCCGCTGCCTCCTGTCACGGTGACCATCAGCGGCAAGGAATACAACACTCGTCAGCTGGCGCTGAAAGTGCTTACTGTCGATGTGGATACCACCAACTACGAGAAATATTTCGGCCCGAAGGACGTGCAGTCATTCCCGATGAGCTGGACCGATGATGAGTGGAGCAAGCTCTTCTGGATGGCCTGGGGAGTCTTGGCGCTGCTGTTGATACTCATCTTCCTCATCGTCAGGTTGCGCAGCAACAAGCCCATCATTGCCCGCATTCGCATCATCAAGCGTGTGCCTCCGCATAAGAAAGCCATGAAAGCCATCGAGGAGATTAAGGCCGACAACGTAGTGCGTGCCGATGATCCGAAGGAATACTACACGCGCTTGACCGACACCCTGCGACAGTATATCAACGAGCGCTACGGATTCAACGCTATGGAGATGACCAGCAGCGAAATCATCGAGCGCCTGAACAATACCGACGACCCGAAGATGCTGGACGAGCTGCGCCAGCTCTTCACCACAGCCGACCTGGTGAAGTTCGCCAAATGGTCGACCCTCGTCAACGAGAATGATGCCAATCTGGTCAATGCCATCGACTTCATCAACCAGACGAAGCAGGAGAACGTGCCTACCGAGGAGGTGGTGAAGCCCGAGCTGACGGAGGAGCAACAGCAGTCACGCAAGATGCGCAAGGTGCTCATCGCTGTCATTGCCGTTCTCTCGCTGCTTACCGTTGCCCTGCTGGCCTACATCGGGTGGTTTATTTACGACCTGCTATTGTATTAGAGACTCATGGACATAGAATTTGCAAATAAAGAATACCTGTTCCTCCTACTCCTCATCATACCGTATGTGCTATGGTACGTGATGTTCCGCAAGAAGACAGAGCCGACCATCCGCATGGCCGACACCTTTGCCCTGCAGCGTGCACAGCGGAGCTGGCGTGTCAGGCTGATGCCCATACAGGCTTTGCTCCGTGTGCTGGCTTTCACCTTCCTGGTGTTGGCTATGGCTCGTCCGCAGACACGCAACGACTGGGAGGAGAAGACTATTGAGGGCATCGACATCATGCTGGCGATGGACGTCTCCACCTCTATGCTTATCGACGACATGCGTTACGATGGCGGTATGGGTGTGAGGCGCATCTCACGTATTCAGGCTGCATTGAACGTGGCTTCTGAGTTCATCTCCGACCGCTCTAATGACAACATCGGTCTGACGCTCTTTGCAGGCGAGGCCTTTACGCAATGTCCGCTTACCATCGACCACAGCTCGCTGCTGTCACTATTGCAGCACGCTCCCGATTATATGGGCTCAGGCATTATCATCGATATGACCGCCATAGGCATGGGCTTGTCGGTAGCTGTCAACCACCTGGAGAAGTCGAAGGCCAAGAGCCGCATCATCATCATGCTCACCGACGGCAGCAACAATTACGGCGAGATTCAGCCGCTGATGGCCGCCGAGATAGCACGTTCAAAGGGTATCCGCGTTTATACCATCGGCGTGGGAAGTACCGACGCTACTGCCGCACGCCAGATTTCCATTGGCGGTACCACGCAGCAGCTTATACTGCCCAATGACCTCGACGAGGAAACGCTGCGCAAGATTGCCAGTACCACCAATGGACGCTACTATCGTGCTACCAATGCGCAGGAGCTGAGTCAGATATACAGCGACATCGACCGTCTGGAGAAGACCAAGCTCGAGGTACAGCAATACAGCAAAGTGCACGATGTCTACCAGCATCTCGTCATTGCGGCCATCATCGCCTTGCTGCTGGAAATACTGTTACGAATAACCGTGTTTAGGAGAATACCGTAATGTTCAGATTTGAAGATCCAAAATATCTGTATCTGCTGGTGATAGTCGTGGTCTTGGCTGTCATCCGCTTCCTTACATACCGCAATCAGAAGAAGCGGCTTCGCAAGTTCGGCGACCCTGAGCTTGTGGCGCAGCTCATGCCGTTGGTGTCGCGTTGGCGCCCTGGGGTGAAGTTTTGGCTGTTGGAAGGTGCGCTGGCGCTACTTATCGTCATGTTGGCTCGTCCTCAGTTCGGCAAGGCCATCAGTCAGCAGACAAAGGCAGGCATCGAGACGATCATCGCCATCGACGTGAGCAACTCGATGATGGCAGTCGACAAGGCCACCGACGGCAATCTCAGCCGTATGGACCGTGCGAAGATGATTGTAGGTAAGCTTATTGACCAGTTCAACAACGACCGTGTGGGCCTCGTCGCATTTGCCGGCGATGCCTTCATACAGTTGCCTATCACCAGCGACTTCGTCTCGGCGAAGATGTTCCTCAACAATTTCTCGCCTGCGCTGATACGCAATCAGGGCACCGACCTGGCAAAGGCCATCCGCACCGCCAGTTTCTGCTTCACCCAGCGTGAGCATGTGGGCAAGGCCATCATCCTCATCACCGACGGTGAGGACCATGAGGGCGAGGCCGTTGATGCGGCAAAGGAAGCCCGCGAGGCTGGCCGTAATATCTATGTGCTGGGCATCGGCTCGCCCAAGGGAACGCTGGTGCCCAATCCTGATCCGCGTCAGGGTGGCTACATGATTGACAACACAGGTCAGCAGGTGATGTCAGCCTTGAACGAGCAGATGTGTCGCGAGATAGCACAGGCAGGCGGTGGTGCCTATATCCATGTGGAGAACAACGCCACAGCACAGAAACAGCTGCAGGATGCGCTCGACAAACTGGAGAAGGCCGAGTCAACCGTCTATAGTGATTTCGACGAGCAGTTCCAGGCTGTCGGTCTGCTGGCGCTTCTGCTCCTCATCATTGAGATATGCATCCTTGACCGTCGTAATCCTACATTGAAGAAACTAAAACTGTTCAAAAGATGAGACTTAGATATTTCCTGTTATGCATCATGGCCCTCTGTGCATTTAGCCTGGCTTCAGCACAGAGCGTGAAAGACATGCGCCGCTATGTGAAGCGCGGCAATCGCATGATGCACGCCGGTGAACGCGGCAATGCGATGGGACAATATAAGAAAGCCTACGAGATAGACAGCATGAACCCCACCGTCAACTACAATCTCGGCACTTCAATGTTCGAGGCTGAGTGGAAGATCATGAAGCCCGACTCGGCACGCGACGTTGATATGCCGAAGGCTTTCCTGCGTGCCGGCGATCCTCTCAACGAGCCTAATGCCTTACGCCGCGCGATGGCCTATCACAATCTGGGTGTGATGTATCAGTCGAAAGCCAATCAGAGCAGCGAGCAGGAGAAGACGCAAGCCCTGCAGCAGGCTATCGAGGCCTATAAACAGGCCCTGCGCAACAATCCTCATGACGACGAGACACGCTATAACCTGGTGCTCTGTCAGCGACAGTTGCCCAAGGGAGGAGGTAATGACAACAACAACCAGCAGCAGGATAATAAGGACGACCAAAAGCAGGACAATCAGCAGCAACAGCAGCCTGACTCCCTGCAGCAGCCGCCTCCACAGCAACAACAACAGCAGCAACAGCAGCAAGACCAGTCAAAGCAGGAGATGCTTGACCAGCTGTTGAATATTGCAGAACAAAACGAAAAACGAACCAAGGAGAACGTAGACCAGCATACGCAGAACGGACAACGGCATTCCAACCAAAAGAACTGGTGATTATGCGTAAGTTTTTACTCATAATGATGAAAAACAGATGGACGATAATGATATGTCTATCATTTGTCATTTGTCATTTGTCATTTAGCAGCGCAGCTGCACAGAACTATACCATTGAGGGCGAGGCGGAGCCCGTGGTGCATGTGGGGGAGAACTTCCACCTGCGCTATCATATCAATACCCTTGATGTGCGCAATTTCTCGCAGTCATCGGTGCCTGATGCCTTTCAGGTGCTCTTCGGTCCCTCGCAGTCGGTCAACATCAGCTCCTCAACCATCAATGGCCACAGCACTTCCTCTGAGGAGCTGACGATGACCTATGTGCTGTCATCCACCAAGACGGGCACCTTCACCATCCCGCCGGCATCGGCAACCATCAGCGGACGGCAGGTGAAGTCGAACGCTGTCACCGTCAACGTCATTGCTGCCGAGGAGCGTGTAGAGGCTCCAAGTGCCTCTTCCAACAATTTCTTCATCCTTGTCACCGTCTCCAAGCGTCGTGTTACCTATGGCGAGCCGTTCCTCCTTACCTATAAGGTATGCTGGCATCCTGACCTGCCCGTTCCCTCAGTCGACGACCTGAAGCTCGACCTGCAGGATGTCTACATGCTGCCATATAACGAGACGCAGCGCAAGAGTCTTCGTGCAGAGAACATCGGAGGACGCATGATGAAGACCATCGACTGGAAGCAGTATGTGGTCTATCCACAGAAAACGGGCACCCTCCATATCCCCAGCATCACCGTGCAGGGCTATCTCACGGAGGTCATCCGCGATCCCTTCGACCCCTTCATGAATATGACGCGTGAGATTCCGCGTCAGCTCACCACACAGGCGCTTGACATCACCGTTGACGACCTGCCGCAGCGTCCGGCCAATTACAGCGGCGGGGTGGGGCATTTCTCCATCAAGGGCAAGCTGGAGCCTTCCGAGGTGAAGGAGAACACGCCAGTCACGCTGACCATCACCATCAGCGGACACGGCAACCTGAAGATGCTGCGCCAGCCTGGCATCACATTCCCGCAGGGCTTCGATGCCTACGACCCCAAGCAGAGCGAAGACTTCACGCTGACGCCCGACGGCCTTGACGGTAGCCTCACTTTCGAGTACATCGCAGTGCCGCAGAAGAAAGGCAGCTATGTCATCCCTGTTGCCTCACTCACATATTATGATACCAATGCCCACGACTATCGCACCATACAGACTGATACCTTCCCGCTCGAGGTGCTCAAGGGCGACGGCACCACAGGCTCCATACAGGATTTCTCCGGACAGGAGGATGACGGAAAGGGCGACATCCACGCCATCAGGACGGGCAAGGAGAACACCGCAAAGGCAGGCTCCTTCTTCGCCACCACCCTCTATTTCATCCTGATGGCGTCGTTCTTCCTGCTGTTTGTTATCATCTTCGTCATGTTGCGCATGAGGATGAATAGCCAGGCAGATGCTGTGCAGTCGCGTCGAAAGCGTGCCAACAAGGTGGCTGTGAGCAAGCTGCGCAAGGCCTCCAAGCTGATGCGTGCAGGCAAGGCTGCCGACTTCTACGACGAGACGCTGCGTGCCCTTTGGGGCTATGTGGGCGACAAGCTCAACATCCCCGTCAGCGAGCTCTCACGTGAGAACATCAGCCAGCGGCTGGCTGAGCGTGGGGTAGGGCAGGAGGTGACCGAAAGCTTCATCGCCGCTATCGACGAGTGTGAGTTTGTGCGCTATGCCCCGGGCGATCCTCAGGGAAACATGAACCGTGTCTACGAGAAATCCATTACTGCCATCGAGCAGATTGAGAGTGTCAAGCCCAACAAGAAGAAGGCGAAGCCGCTGGCCGTCATCTTCCTGCCGCTAGCATTGAGCCTGTTCTTCGCGTCGGCTGATGCTGAGACCTTGTCGAAGGTGCGAGCCGATGAAGCCTACAGCGAGGAACAATACGAAGAGGCAATCCTGCTCTATGAGCAGTTGTTGAGCGAGAAGGGCCCCAGCGCCGACATCTACTATAATCTGGGCAATGCCTATTATCGTGTCGACAGTCTCTCGGCAGCCATCCTGTCGTGGGAACGAGCCCTGCGTATGCAGCCTTCCGACGATGATGCCCGTTTCAACCTGCAGCTGGCCAACTCCAAGACGATTGACAAGATTGCTCCTGAGCGCGAGATGTTCTTCGTCACGTGGTATCGCTCCCTGGTGCAGGTCTTCAGCGTCGATGTGTGGGCCATCATCGGCTTGGCTTCACTGGGCATTGCCTTGGTGCTGATGCTGGTATGGCTCTTTGCCTTCAGCGAGCGGCTTCGCCGTGTGTCGTTCACCGTTGGCGCCGTGCTCTTGGTGCTCTTCCTGCTGTCGAATCTCTTCGCCTGGCAACAGCAGCGTGCCTTGCAACGCCACGATGAAGCCATCGTGATGGTGCCGAAGCTGCCTGTGAAGAGCACTCCTGCGGCCAGTGGCTCTGACGAGTTCACCATTCATGCCGGCACGAAGGTGACCATTACCGATGACACGATGAAAGAATGGAAGCAGATCATCCTGCCCGACGGACGCGAGGGCTGGGTAAAGGCTGATGAAATTGAAAAGATTTAAATGGACTGGATAGAACTTGACAAGCAATGGCTCCTGGCCCTCAACGGCAGCGACTCGGTGTTCTTCGACTCGCTGGTAAAGACGTTGACCGCCGCCACCACATGGATTCCCCTCTATGTGGCGTTGCTCTATATGGTTGTCAAGAATAGCGACAGCATGAAGAAAATCTTCCTCATCGTGGGATGTGCACTCCTGTGCGTCTTCTTTGCCGGCAGTCTCGACGATATGATTGTCAAGCCCCTCGTGGAACGCTGGCGACCGGCTCGCGACCCCGATATTGGCATCCATGTCGACATCGTCAATGGCTATCGCGGCGGACGCTTTGGCTTCTTCTCTGCCCATGCCTCCAACACCTTCAGCCTGGCCGTTTTCTTCTTCTGGCTTGTCAGGAGCCGCCTGCTTAGTGCCGCCCTTGTCATCTGGTCGCTTGTCAACTGCTGGACGCGAATGTATCTCGGTGTGCACTATCCTGGCGACATCATCGTGGGACTGCTGTGGGGTGCCGTTGTGGGAACGGGAGTGTGGATACTCTATAATAAAATTGAGAAGCAGGCATTGGCTCCGGCCAACTATGTCTCTACACAGTACACCAAGACGGGCTTCCAGTGCAGTCATGCCGACATACCTGTCTGTGTGCTGGTCATCACCCTTGTCTATGCTCTTGTCAAAGCTTGTTTTGCTGTTTGATGAGCACGAAAACTTCGTTACGAAAACGAAACCAAAAACGAAAAGATAGTGGATACAAAAAATATCAGTATTAGCGACTACAACTATGAGCTGCCCGACGAGCGGATAGCAAAGTTTCCCGTCACGCCGCGCGACCACTCGCAGTTGCTGGTCTATGACAAAGGTCAGATCACCGACGACCATTTCTTCAACCTTCCGCAATACCTGCCCAAGGGTGCTCTGATGGTGTTCAACAATACCAAGGTCATCCGTGCACGCCTGCATTTCCACAAGGACACGGGAGCCCACATCGAGGTGTTCCTCCTTGAGCCCTACGCTCCTGCCGAATACGAGCAGATGTTCCTTACCCGCGGAAGCTGCCAGTGGCTCTGCCTCGTGGGCAACCTGAAGAAATGGAAGGAAGGCACGCTGACGCTGACTGTCAACGTCAACCATGATCCAATAACCGTTAGGGCCACACGCGGCGCGATGGTAGGCACCAGCCATATCGTCACCTTCGAATGGGATAGCTGCTCCACAACAGACACCCACCCCTCAACAATCACTTTTGCCGAACTCTTAGAGGCTGCCGGACAGCTGCCCATCCCGCCTTATCTCAACCGCGAGACGCAGCAGAGCGATCTCACCACCTATCAGACTGTCTACTCAAAAATCAAGGGCAGCGTGGCGGCTCCTACAGCAGGCCTTCACTTCACACCTGAGGTGCTGGCTGCCCTCGACGCTCATGGCATCGACCGTGAGGAGCTGACGCTGCATGTGGGTGCCGGCACGTTCAAGCCCGTCAAGAGCGACACGATGGGCGGCCACGTCATGCACAGCGAGCACGTCTGCGTGCGCCGTCAGACAATAGTGAAGCTGTTGCAGCACGATTGTCAGGCTATTGCTGTGGGCACTACCAGCGTGCGCACCTTGGAAAGCCTCTACTATATGGGCCTGAAGGTATTGGCCAATCCCGACCTCACCGAGGAGCAGTTGCACGTAGAGCAGTGGGAGCCGTATGAGAATGAAGAATTAAAAATGAAGAATGAAGAATTAAAAGTTCGTTCTTCACTTACTGCCCTCCTCTCCTGGATGGATCGCAACGGCCTTGAAGCCTTTCATGCCTCCACGCAGATCATCATTGCGCCGGGCTACGACTTCCACATCGTCAAATACCTGGTCACCAACTTCCATCAGCCGCAGTCCACACTGCTGCTCCTTGTCAGCGCCTTCACGAAAGGCCAGTGGCGCGACATCTATCGTCACGCCCTAGACCACGGCTACCGTTTCCTCAGCTATGGCGACAGCTCGCTGCTGAAGATGCAATAGGCACGCCGGTTTTCGTCTTTGTTTTCGTTATCGTAATTCAAAAATCATGAAAGACTGTGTATTGATTCTTAGCGGCGGAATGGACTCCGTGACGCTGCTATACGACTATCAGGAGCGCATCGCCCTGGCCGTATCGTTCGACTACGGCTCTAACCACAACAAACGCGAGTTGCCCTTTGCCGCCTTGCATTGTCAGCGGCTGGGCATCGAGCATCTTGTCATTCCCCTCAGCTTCATGGGACAGTACTATAACAGCTCGCTGCTCAGCGGCGACGATGCCATTCCCGATGGCAACTATGCCGATGAGAACATGAAGTCCACCGTCGTGCCCTTCCGCAACGGCATCATGCTCAGCGTGGCCGTAGGCCTGGCCGAGAGTCGCAACCTGAAGTTCGTGATGATGGCCAACCACGGCGGCGACCACACCATCTATCCCGACTGCCGGCCAGAGTTCGTCGAAGCCTTCAACGCTGCGGCACATACTGGCACCTATGTCGGCGTGGGCCTTCTCTCGCCTTACTGCAACCTGACGAAAGGCCAGATAGCCATACGTGGCAAGGAGCTGGGCATCGACTATAGCGAAACGTGGTCGTGCTATCGTGGCGGCAATCGCCACTGCGGACGCTGTGGCACCTGCCGTGAGCGCCGCGAGGCTATGGCCGAGGCCGGCATCGACGACAAGACATTATACGAGGGTTAAATAATAAGATTTTTAGAGCCTCGATAATTTAAGTGTTTCACAGGAATGATGTGATACCAGCATCGTGCAGGGCCAGCAGGTAAAGCTCGAAATAACGGTAGTCTGTGAAGCCAAAGCCCACGCTTTATCACCTTAATCTTTGTATAAATGAATGAGAAAGTTGATCATCCATTGTCTTTGTAGTGACCAAACTATAAAAGACAAGAATTATGGACGTCAGCTTTATGTGTCACGGATTCGGTCTCCGTACGGTCGAGTGCTCCTAGCTGGGAGCTGTTGAAGGAATGATAAGTTTCAAACCCCACCCCTGCCCCTCCCCTTGAAGGGAGGGGAAAGAAAAAGGAGGGCGTGCCAAATAGGTACGCCCTCACTTGGTGTTATGGATGGTGCGATGATTACTCGCTCTTCTCCATCTGAGCCTTCAGCTGAGCCAACACGTCGATGTCGCCCAATGAAGTGGAAGCTGCAACGTTCTCAATCTTCGGAGACTCGTCCTTCTTGGCCACGCGGGGAGCGGCAGTCTTGCGGGCGGCACGCTCTTCCTTGCGCTTCTCGTCCTCGAAGGTGCGGCTGTGCGAGAGGATGATACGCTTGCTGTCCTTGTTGAACTCGATAACCTTGAAGGGCAGGGTCTCACCGGCAACAGCCTGCGAGCCGTCTTCCTTCACCAGGTGCTTGGGAGTAGCGAAGCCCTCGACGTTCTCCTCGAGTGCCACGACGGCGCCCTTCTCGAGCATCTCGGTGATCTTGCCCTCGTGCACGCTGCCAACGCTGTACTTAGCCTCGAAGGCATCCCAAGGATTGTCCTCCAGCTGCTTGTGGCCAAGGCTGAGACGACGGTTCTCCTTGTCGATGTCGAGCACCACGACGTCGATGGGCTCGCCCACTTTCGTGAACTCTGAGGGGTGCTTCACCTTCTTGGTCCAGCTGAGGTCGCTGATGTGGATCAGGCCGTCGACACCCTCCTCCAGCTCTACGAACACGCCGAAGTTGGTGAAGTTGCGCACCTTAGCGTTGTGCTTCGAGCCAACAGGATACTTCACGTCGATAGCCTCCCAGGGATCTTCCTTCAGCTGCTTGATGCCGAGCGACATCTTGCGCTCGTCGCGGTCGAGGGTGAGGATGACAGCCTCCACCTCGTCGCCTACCTTCAGGAACTCCTGAGCACTGCGCAGGTGCTGGCTCCACGACATCTCGCTGACGTGGATGAGACCCTCAACGCCGGGCTGCACCTCGACAAATGCGCCGTAGTCGGCGATAACGACAACCTTGCCCTTGATGTGGTCGCCCACCTTGAGGTCGGCATCGAGAGCGTCCCAAGGATGCGGGGTGAGCTGCTTCAGGCCGAGGGCGATGCGCTTCTTCTCCTCGTCGAAGTCGAGGATAACGACATTGATCTTCTGGTCGAGCTCGACAACCTTCTT
>CAMVJU010000026.1 GCA_947167935.1 uncultured Prevotellaceae bacterium
CGAAGAACATCGCCCTGATGAACCTCCTCACGATGGAGCAGGGCAAGGGCCGCTATGTGATGATGGACGATGCCATCTGGGGCATGATCCTCGGCAAGAGCGGCAAGGTGCCTGGCACCATCGACCCCGAGTTTGTTGAGCTGGCCAAGAAGCAGGGCCGCGAGTTCACCGACGTCGACCCGCACACGCTGCTGCCCAACGCCCTCGACGGCTTCAAAAAGGAGATGGATGAGAACGGCTGGGACTACGGTCAGGACAACGAGGAGCTGTTCGAGCTGGCCATGCATCCCGAGCAGTACCGTCCGTTCAAGAGCGGACAGGCTAAGAAGCAGCTGCTGGCCGACATCCAGAAGGCCAAGGACGCCAAGCTGGGTGGTGCCAAGATCAGCCCCGAGGAGCTGGCCGCCTTTAAGCACGCCAAGGCCGACGCCGTGAAGAGCCCGCTGGCCGGACAGCTCATCTGGAGCTTCGGCGGCGAGGGTGTTCCCGCTGCCTGCATCGAGCCGTTCATAGGTCAGACGTACAAGGAGGGCGACGTCTTCTGCTACCTGCAGACGAAGTGGGGCGAGATTGTCGAGATTCCCGCTGCCCTCGGCGGCAAGCTGGTCGACATCAGCGTCAAGCCTGGTCAGCAGATTCGTCAGGGTGACACCATAGCTTGGATAGAGCGCGTATGAAAATCGTAGTTCTCGACGGCTATTCGGCCAATCCGGGCGACATGTCCTGGAGAGCGCTGGAGGAAATGGGCGACCTGACCGTCTACGACCGCACGCCGGCCGAAGAGACGGTGGTAAGGGCTGCCGACGTCGAGATCGTGCTCACCAACAAGGTTGTCATCGGCCGGCGTGAGATGGAGCAGCTGCCACGCCTCAGGTATATCGGAGTGCTGGCCACAGGCTACAACGTCGTAGACATAGCTGCTGCACATGAGCACGGCATCACCGTGACCAACGTGCCTGCCTACAGCACGGAGAGTGTGGCGCAGATGGTGTTTGCGCACCTGCTGACGGTGACCAACCGCACAGAGCACTATGCCCAGCAGAACCGCGACGGCCGATGGTGCCACAACCCCGACTTCTGCTATTGGGATGCGCCCGTCCATGAGTTGGCAGGCAAGACCTTCGGCATCGTAGGACTCGGCAACATAGGCCAGCGGGTGGCACAGATAGCCCTCGCCTTCGCCATGAAAGTGAAGGCCCTGACCAGCAAGTCCGCCCATCAGCTGCCACAAGGCATAGAGAAAGTCGGTCTCGAGGAGTTGCTCTCCTCGGCTGACATTCTCTCGCTTCATTGCCCGCTGACCGACGACACCCGCCACCTCATCAACGCCTCTACCCTTATGCAGATGAAACCCACGGCCATCCTCATCAACACCGGCCGCGGCCCGTTGGTCGACGATGCCGATGTGGCGCAGGCCCTACAGGCCAAATGCCTCCACGCCTATTGTGCCGACGTGATGACCGAGGAGCCGCCCAAGGCCGACAATCCCTTGCTCCGTTGCGCCAATGCCTACATCACGCCCCACATCGCCTGGGCAAGCGTCGAGGCTCGCATCCGCCTGATGGACATCACCACAGCCAATGTCCGTGCCTTCCTCAGCGGCCATCCCCAGAACGTGATTGGTTAGCCCGTCTTTCTTTTTTACAGGAACCACATCACAAAGATGAACATCGAGCAGATACGAGAATACACATTGTCATTCCTTGGCGTAACCGAAGACCAGCCGTTTGGTGATGACAATATCACCTTCCGCCTGGAAGGAAAAATTTTCATGTGCCTTTGGTTAGGCGGTGGCGAGCATGATATGGAAAATCCAGAGCCAAGACTTGCCCTGAAACTGTCACCAGACAGGAATGAGGAGTTGAGGACACAGTTCTCGGCTGTAACACCGGCTTGGCATTGGAACAAAAAACATTGGAACGATGTGTATTATGGGCAGCTGGAAGGCTCGTTAGTCATGGAATGGATCAAAGAGTCATATCATCTCGTGGCATCAAAACTTCCCAAGTCTGTCAGACAAAAGTACATCTAATCACATAGGGGTAAAGTGACAAGACGATTCTGGAGCCTCCAAAATTTCCTACGGAGGCTCCAGAATTTTATAAAGAGGCTCCTCAGGAATATAAGGAAGCTTCTCAGGAATATAAGGAAGCTTCTCAGGAATTTAAGGAAGCTAGAAATTTATTTTTGTAGTGTCCGAAAAATTGCCGAGTTTTGCTATAAAATGCCATAATGCCATTGCGACTTGTCGTGATATTCCGCCGTTCTTCGTCACGCGAAGGTAATGAGCTTTTGGATGAAAAGTGGATTTTTTGAAACTATTATGCGTTTTTTCTTGGTGGGTAAGGAAAAAATGCCTATCTTTGCCCAGTTTCTAAGCATAAACCTTATACACCTAATTAACTTTAAAAAACTAAAAACACTATGGAAGTTGAGAAAATCATGCAACAGCTGGAGCGCAAGCACCCCGGCGAAGTGGAATTCCTACAGGCTGTGCGTGAAGTCTTGGAAAGCATTAAGGACGTCTACAACCAGCATCCCGAGTTTGAGAAGGCAAAGATTGTGGAGCGTATCGTAGAACCTGAGCGCATCACCACGTTCCGTGTGCCCTGGGTCGACGACAAGGGCGAGGTGCAGGTGAACATCGGCTACCGTGTGCAATTCAATAGTGCCATCGGCCCCTACAAGGGCGGTCTGCGTTTCCATCCCTCCGTCAACCTCTCTATCCTGAAGTTCCTCGGCTTCGAGCAGACGTTCAAGAATGCCCTCACCACGCTGCCTATGGGTGGCGGTAAGGGCGGCAGCGACTTTGCTCCGCGAGGCAAGAGCGAGGCTGAGATCATGCGTTTCTGTCAGGCCTTTATGATGGAGCTATACAAGGTGATTGGTCCCGATCTGGATGTGCCTGCCGGTGACATCGGTGTCGGCGGACGCGAGATCGGCTATCTCTTCGGCATGTACAAGAAGCTCACCTCACAGTTCCACGGCGCCACGCTCACCGGCAAGGGCCTGGAGTGGGGCGGCTCTATCCTGCGTCCGGAGGCTACGGGCTATGGTGCCCTCTACTTCGTGCATCACATGCTCGACACCCATGGCCTCGACATCAAGGGTAAGACGGTGGCCCTCTCAGGCTTTGGCAATGTGGCCTGGGGTGCTGCGAAGAAGGCTACCGAGCTGGGCGCCAAGGTCATCACCATCAGCGGCCCCGACGGCTATATCTACGACCCCGCCGGCCTCGATGCCGAGAAGATCGACTACCTGCTGGAGCTGCGTGCCTCGGGCAACGATGTCTGCCAGCCTTATGAGGAGGAGTTTGAAGGCTCGAAATTCTTCGAGGGTAAGAAACCCTGGGAGCAGAAGGCCGACATCTATCTGCCCTGTGCCACCCAGAACGAGCTGAACGGCGACGATGCCGACGCCATCCTGGCACAGAAGCCGCTCTGCGTGGCTGAGGTGTCGAACATGGGCTGCACGGCCGAGGCTGTCAACAAGTTTATTGCTGCCGGACAGCTCTTCGCTCCTGGCAAGGCCGTCAATGCGGGTGGCGTGGCTACCTCAGGTCTCGAGATGACGCAGAACTCGATGCGTATGGCCTGGACGGCTGAGGAGGTAGACCAGCGTCTGCATCAGATCATGGCCGGCATCCACGAGCAATGCGTGAAGTATGGCAAGGAGCCCTCAGGCTATGTCAACTACGTGAAGGGTGCCAACGTGGCCGGCTTCATGAAGGTCGCTAAGGCCATGCTGGCGCAGGGCATAGTATAGCGGTTTGCGGCTTAGCCGCGAACCTAAATGATAAATGAAAGATGATAAATGATAAAGGCTGCGCCAACAAAGGCGCAAGGGAATTCCTTTTCAAGGGTGTTGGTAGGCTGCTGAGTTTATCATTTATCATTTTTCATTTATCATTTAGTCTGGCCATCGGCCAGACGCAGAAGGGCATCGCCTCCTACTACGGCAAGCGGGCTACGGGGCGCAAGACCAGCAGCGGTGAGCGTCTGCATCACGACAGCCTCACCTGTGCCCATCGCACCCATCCCTTCGGCACTTGGCTGAAGGTGGTCAATCCTCGCAATGGACAACAGGTGGTGGTGAAAGTCAACGACCGCGGTCCCTTCGGTCCTGGTCGCATCATTGATCTTTCTTGGAGTGCTGCCCGACAGTTGGGCATCCTTCGTCGTGGCATCGCCGATGTAGAGGTGACCGTCTATGACCCGCTTACCGAGGGACCTCCCCCTCCTGCCGATAGCATCCCTCCTGTGCAATACTAATAAAAAAGCCCCCGAAATCGAGGGCTTTTATCGTTTTCAAGCAAGGGTGTCGAGAGCTAGGATTTTCTTGCAGGGCCTTACCGCTTCGAGGTGGGTACATGGAAGGCGCGTGTCTGCGAGTCGATGATGTTGTTGCCCTGTGCCACGCCGACGAGCACCTCTATTTGGCCGTCCTTCAGGCTGTTGTCGGCTACCAGCGAGGCGGTGTAGCGGATGGCCTGGTGTGGGGCGATGCTCTCCACTCGCATGTTCGGCGAGATGTGGATGTGTCTGTTGCCGGTACGCTCATCGACCAAGGGATAGACGTCATAGACGGGGTCGCTGGTGGTATTGGCAATCTCGAACACCACGGTGCACTTCTCACCACGGGTGAGGCGGCCGTCCTGGTTCTCCTCATAGATGGCGGCGTTGCGAACGACCAGAGCCTGACCATTGGCGCTGTAAGCAGCCTGGGGCTGCTGCCCGGCTGAGGGATACTGACCGTAGCGCTGGTTGTGGCGACGGCTGACACCCTGCTCATAGCGCTGCTGGTGGCGACGTGAGGCACGCTCCTCGTAGCGGCGCTCCTGACGCTCGTCGGCAGCCTGACCGATGGCTGCACCAATGGCTGCTCCACCCACGGTGCCTATCAGCGAGCCGATCTCGTGGCCACGCCATCCGCCGGCGATGCCACCGATGGCCGAGCCAACCATATTACCAAACATGCTGCCGGAGTAGGCTCCAGCGGCCTGGTAGGTGTCGCAGCTACTCATCAGCATGGCTGCGCCAATCAATATCACAACTAACTTCTTCATATCGTTACGTCCTTTTTTAGTGATTCATTACGATGCAAAGGTAAGTCTTTTTCGTGAAACATCTATAGGAAAATCCCTAAAATTCGTTAGGGAATTCTCTCTTTCTCATTTTTTTTGTTGTACCTTTGGCTGACGCCGAAAGTACGCTCGCTCGGAAAAGAAAAGAAAAAACAGGCTTTTTTCTTTTGCTTTTCCCTCGCTTATTTGTACCTTTGCACACGCAAATTTAACACCATGATTACACAAGATCAATTGAAAGATGTGATGGACAGGGCCGACAAGCTCTGCCATTACCTGAAGATAGACGAGAAGAAGGTGGAGCTGGAAGAGGAGCAGCTGCGCACACAGGCTCCCGACTTCTGGGACGACCCGAAACGCGCCGAGGAACAGATGAAGAAGGTGCGCGGCATCAAGAAATGGATAGACGGATATAATAATGTACGCACGCGAGCCGACGAGCTGCAGCTGGCCTTCGATTTCTATAAGGAGGAGATGGTGACGGAGCAGGAGGTGGATGCCGACTATGCACATGCCATCAAGGCCATCGAGGACCTGGAGCTGATGAACATGCTGCGCCAGAAGGAGGACCCGATGGACTGTGTGCTGAAGATCAACAGCGGCGCCGGCGGCACGGAGGCTCAGGACTGGGCGCAGATGCTGATGCGTATGTATATGCGCTGGGCCGAGGCGCACGGCTACAAGGTGACCATTGCCAATATCCTCGACGGCGACGATGCCGGCATCAAGAGCGTCACCATGCAGATAGAGGGTGGCGAGTATGCCTACGGCTATCTGAAATCAGAGAACGGCGTGCATCGTTTAGTGCGCGTCAGTCCCTTCAATGCGCAAGGCAAGCGTATGACATCGTTTGCCAGCGTATTCGTCTCGCCCCTCGTCGACGACACCATCGAGGTCTATGTCGACCCGGCAAAGCTCTCATGGGACACCTTCCGCTCATCAGGCGCCGGTGGTCAGAACGTGAACAAGGTGGAATCGGGCGTTCGCCTGCGCTATTGGTACACCGACCCCGACACGGGCGAGCAGGAGGAAATCCTTATCGAAAACACGGAGACACGTGATCAGCCGAAGAATAAGGAACGTGCCCTGAAGCTGCTGAAGAGCCAGCTCTACGACCGCGCCATGAAGAAACGCCTCGAGGCTCAGGCCAAGATTGAGGCCGGTAAGAAAAAGATAGAGTGGGGTAGTCAGATTCGTAGCTATGTCTTCGACGACAAGCGTGTCAAAGACCATCGCACCAACTATGAGACTCGCGACGTGGACAGCGTGATGAACGGCGGCCTCGACGGTTTCATCAAGGCCTATCTCATGGAGTTCCCGTCGGAGGATGATGCATAGAAAATAGTAATGTGAAGAAGTATCTGATACGTCTCGGCTTTGTTGCCTTGCTGCTGTGCGGCGTTCTTCTTGGTTTCGCTATGCAGATTACCAAGGCACAAGGTGTCGCTGTTGGTTGTCAGCAAGACGAGCAGCAGGTTAAGCCTTGTGACGGCAGGATACACTTAATGGCCGAAGAACCTGATGGTGCGCCTGTTTCGACGCTGCGCTCATCGTCGTCATCACATCGGGTTGCTTCTTCGCGTCCAGTCCGTCTGCTGCCTACTTACGGCGGCAAGCCCAATTCACATTCGGGGCGTTGGGCAAAGAATCAGTCGTTTAATTTTCAAAAAATCTTTGTACTACAGCCGTGCACAGTCCGTTATAGGCTTTGCATGGCTGTTGCGTCTCCGCGCCGATATTATGTTATAGCGCTGAGACGGCTTCTTTGTTAGCGATGTACCTCCGCGTAGAAGAAATGGAAGGAGAATTCAACATCATTAACTAAGAAACAAAGAAAAATGGCAAATATCAAGAATTTGCAGATGTGGAAAACCATCTGCGCTGATGCTCGTATAGGCATCAGCAAGTCGCTGTTTGGCCTGCGCTCAATAGCATTTTATCTCCCCACCAACAGCATTATTGACGCAAAGACGGCGGAATACTCAGTGTCAGACGGAGAGCACCTGAAACGGCTGCTCGAAACGCCACGTGAGAACCTAAGCAAAGTCATTGGCGACTTTCATCCAATACAGATAAATAATGGCAACTTCATGGCTGAACTCTGCTGTTCACGCGATGGAGCCTATCTGGCCATCCAGCTTTTTCAGTTTGTACGCTTGAAATACGAGCCGGCGACCAACGTGCTTATATTCGAAGGTGATGATGCCCGTGCTGTCAAGCAATTGTTCGCATAAAAAAGTTAGGAGTTAGGGGAACCGAGCCCTTAACTCCTAACCGTAGTTACTCGTAGAGGTGGAAGATGCGCTCCATAGGCTGCCACTTCTCGTCGCTGCGAGCATCGGCGGCACAACCCTGAAACTTTGAAACGAAAGCCTCCCACTCTGCCTGACGCGGCAGGGTGGCGAGGCGGTTCATGGCTTCCTGCCAGTCGAAGTCGGCGGGGGCATCAACAATCATTGTCAGACGGTTGCCGATGAGGTAGATTTCCATCTCAAGGATGCCCACCTCGCGGATGCCGTCGCGGATTTCCTTCCAGCTGTACTCCTCGGAGTGCCATTTGCGGTATTGGGCAATCAGCTCGGGGTCGTTGCTAATCTCAAGAAACTGTACATAACGTTTTGTCTTTCCGTCAGAAAGACGCTGAATGTATCCTTCCATCCGTTTTAATTCGTTGATGACATTATGAGTTTCTCCAGGTGACTCGCTGCTGGTCGCCGATGATGGCCTTTACTTCTTCTACCAGCTGCCAGTCGGGCTCTTCGTTGGCCCACTGGATGTTGCGGCGCACGTTGTCAGGATTGGCCGATGAGAATAAAGTCGAGGCAATGCGTGGGTTGCTCACGGAATACTGCACAGCCAGACGCTCGATGGCGTAGCCCTTCTCCTTGCAATGCTCAGCGGCACGCTGGCAGGCCTCAACCAATGCTTTCGGAGCAGGATGCCAGGCTGGCACACCACGCTGTGACAGGAGTCCCATTGACAAAGGTGAGGCGTTGATGATGCCCACACCGTGCTCCTCGAAGAAGTCGAGGTAGTCTACCAAGGCATCGTCGTTCAATGTGTGGTGACAGAAATTGAGAACGCTCTCCACGCCCGGACAGCGTTCAATCACCCATTTCAGATTGGCCAACTGCAGGTCGGTGATGCCCACATGGCCCACCACACCTTTCTTCTTCAACTCGAAGAGAGCAGGCAGCGTCTCGTCCACCACCTTCTGCAAGCCACCGGGCAGGTCGCCCTGAAACTCGATGTCGTGCACGTTGATGAGGTCGATATAGTCGATGCCCAGGCGCTCCATACTCTCGTAGACGCTGTCGGTGACACGCTGTGCAGAGTAGTCCCATGTGTTCTTGCCGTCCTTGCCGTAGCGTCCCACCTTCGTGCTGAGATAGTATTTGTCGCGGGGAATGTTGCGCAGGGCCTTGCCCAGCACCGTCTCCGCCTTATAGTGGCCGTAGTAGGGGCTCACGTCGATGAAGTTGATGCCTCCGTCAATGGCAGCCTCCACTGCTGCGAAGCTGTCCTTCTCGTTAGTCTCATGAAACACGCTGCCCAAAGACGAGGCGCCAAAACTCAAATGGGAAATCTTCATTCCCGTCTTTCCTAATTCTGTGTAACGCATGATAATCTGCTTTAGTTTTTTCTGAAATTTCGCTGCAAAGTTAATAAAAAAACGGTACTATCGCTCGAAAAAACAAAAATAAAAATGTTTTTTCTTTTGCGTTTTGCTCGCTTATTCGTACCTTTGCACCACAAAAAGACCAAACAAACAATAAATAATACTATGGCAAAGAAAGAAAAAGAGAAGAAATTGAACGCGAAGCAGAAGGCTTACGCGAAGAAACAGGAAGAAGGCGGCAAGAAGGTAGTGGCTTGGATAATCGGCGTCTTCGTGGCTATGGCCGTATTCTATGTGGCTTATCTCGCTATTACTGCATAGCGGCCGATGAGTGGAATGGAGATTGAGCGGAAGTTCCTGGTCAGGAACGACGCTTACCGCCGTCAGGCTCATGCCAGCAGTCACATCCGTCAAGGCTATATCAGCAGCGGCGGCAGATGTACCATCAGGGTGCGCCTGCGTGATGACGAGGCTTTCCTCACCATCAAGAGCCCGTCGATGGATGGAGGGCTGAGTCGTTATGAGTTTGAGAAAGCCATCACCCTTGACGAGGCGGAGCACCTGATGCTGCTTTGTGAGCCGGGCATCATCGATAAGACACGCTATTTGGTGCGTAGCGACGAGCATACCTTCGAGGTGGATGAATTCCACGGCGACAACGACGGACTGGTTATTGCCGAAGTGGAGCTGCATGCTGCCGATGAGCCTTACGTGAAGCCTGACTTCATAGGCGATGAGGTGACGGGCGACCGACGCTACTACAACTCTCACCTGCGTCATCACCCCTATTGCGAGTGGAAGTAGGCAGTGAAGTTGTCTTCAAAAGAGAATTGCAAAAAAAAAGACTCCGTCAGTGAAAGTTCACCGACGGAGCCGTTTTTTTCTCTCTTAATTGTCAATTTCTTAGTTCAGTGCATCAGCCAGCTCAGCACCAGCCTTGAACTTCACCACCTTCTTAGCCTTGATGGTAATCTTCTTCTTAGTGGCGGGGTTAATGCCCTCGCGAGCGGGACGCTCGTTCACACCGAATGTACCAAAGCCAATCAGGGCAACCTTGTCGCCTGCGATCAGAGCTTCCTTCACTGCTGCAACAGCGGCCTCGAGAGCCTTCTTTGCGTCAACCTTGGTGATAGCTGCACCGGCTGCGATCTTGTCAACTAATTCTGTCTTGTTCATAATAAAAAGGTTTTAAAAAATAGTTATAAATAAAGGTTTTATGATTCTTTGGTCCGTATTTCGATGCAAATATAGAAGAAAGTTTTCATAATACAAACAAAATTTCAGAAAAAATCACTTTTTTATTGAAAAAAAGTTGCTTTTACCCTGATTTTATGCCGTAAAACAGATATTTTTCGTAATTTTGCGGCCAAAATAGTATATAAATCGAAAAAACAACGATGTTCCGTAACATACCGACAATAACCAAGAATCTGCTGCTCATCAACATAGTGGTATTTTTGGCAGCATTGGTGTTCAAACAGCAGTTTGATTTGGAGTCTGGGAGTAATATCATGGACTCCAGCTACAATTTCAAACGGTGGTTTAGTTTGCACTTCTTCCTGGCTCCCGATTTTCAACCCTGGCAGTTTATCACTTACCAGTTTCTGCATGGCAATTTCACCCACCTCTTTTTTAATATGTTTGCCTTGTGGATGTTTGGCTGTGTCATCGAGCGCGTATGGGGAGCACAGAAGTTCCTCTTCTACTACCTCGTCTGCGGGATCGGTGCCGGTCTATGCCAGGAAGTGGTACAGTATGTCGAGTTCTATAATGACGGGCTGACCGCACTCAGCATCCATGAAAGAGTGAACGTGGTGGGTGTGGGCATCATGACTGTCGGTCAGATTTATAACCTGGCGGGCACTATTGGTGCCTCGGGAGCGGTCTACGGCATTCTTCTTGCCTTCGGTATGACCTTCCCCAACGAGCGTATCTTTGTCTTCCCGCTTCCTGTGCCTATTAAGGCTAAGTGGTTCATCTGTATATATGCCGTCCTTGAGCTTGTCCTTGCCTATAGTTCAAGTGGCGACGGAGTGGCTCACGTGGCTCACTTGGGCGGTATGCTCTTCGGCTTGCTGCTTATTCTCTATTGGCGTAAGCATCCAGGCAGCTCATTCAATATAGGCAACGGTAAGCAGTTCTTCGAGAATATGAGGCGCAACTTCGAATCGCGCCAAAGCCAGAAACAACAGCGGCGCACTGATACCCATCAGGCTGGCTATGGTCCTACGCGTGAGGACGATATGGAATACAACGCGAAGAAGAAAGAGCGACAGGCTGAAGTCGATGCCATCCTTGACAAAATTCGCAAGAGTGGCTACGACAGCCTGACGAAAGAAGAAAAGCAGCGTCTCTTTGAGGCCAGTCGGGAACGCTGAAAGGTCAATTAAATAGCTGAAAGGATCAAGTAAAAGGTGGTCAAGACTATCCTGAAGAATGTGTTCACTGGCGCCAGCGTCGCTACAGCGGTTATGCTGGTGTTCGTGGCTTACAGCGACCACATTGACCCTGAGCAACATCCTTTCCTTGGCTGCGCCGGTATGGTATTCCCTTTCTTTCTCCTGGCCAACCTTCTCATCCTTGTTGGATGGCTCATCATCAATTGGCGACGTGCGTGGATACCTCTTGCGGCCTATTTGCTCGCCATTCCCGCAATCCGCGTCTATTTTCCCATTAACTTTCATCACGAACCGCCGGCAGGAAGCCTGAAGGTCATCTCCTACAACGTTGACTGCTACAATGAGGTGAAGGAATCACCCAACTCTCAGGTACTCATCTACAACTATCTGAAGCAGCAAAATGCCGACATAGTTTGTCTTCAGGAGGACATCGTGGCTGTGGTCGATTCTCTTCACAGTATTTCGCTGCTCTATCCCTATAATGATACCGTGCAGTTGGGTACCGTTTCCAGCGCCGTAATCAACGCGGTGGGCATCCACTCGCGCTATCCCATCTTGCGCAAGGAGAAGATTCTCATTCCCTCACAGGGCAACGGTGCTGCTCTCTTCTTCCTCCAGATAGGCAATGATACCGTTTGTGTCGTCAATTTCCATTTGGAAACCACCCATCTTAGTAATGTAGACCGTAAGCGCTATAATGATATGATTAGTGGCGACATGGATCACGAGGAGGCGCAGGCTGAGACGCGCATGATTATCGGAAAACTATCCTCTGCTATGGGTAAACGTGCACGTCAGGCCGATATGCTGCATGAGTACATCGAGCGTAACAGCCGATATCCACTCATCGTCTGTGGTGATATGAATGATACTCCCATCTCTTATGTTCGTCGTACTATAGCTCAAGGCCTTACCGACTGTTTCGTTGAGAGTGGTAGCGGTCTCGGCTTCTCCTATCGCAAGAAGGGCTTCCGTTTCCGTATTGATAACATTTTCTGTTCCTCCCACTACAAACCCTATAATTGCCATATTGATGACACTGTTGAGGCCAGCGACCATTTTCCCGTCATCTGTTGGCTCCACCGACAGCCCTGAATAATAACGACATGCGACACATAAAATCGATATAAAATGCATAAGTGACAGGCCTGATGGTCTGTCACTTCTTTCTCTTAGTACACCCGCAGGGGCTCGAACCCTGGACACCCTGATTAAGAGTCAGGTGCTCTACCAACTGAGCTACGGGTGCAACACTTTGCATCTCAAATCAGGCGTTTTCTGATTTGCGGGTGCAAAGGTAGTCATTATTTTTTTACTGACCAAATTTTTCAGCCACTTTTTTCTGCGCCTTTTATTTCTTCTTGATTGACTTCAAGACGGGTTTGATGATTTTCTCTATCTCAGCAGCTTTTTCTGCAGGATATTTGAAACTGCCTGCCACGCCTGCATGGTCGTCGATATATACGACGAAGTTGGTCATGGTGAAACCATCTTCTTTTGCTCCTTTGAAGGTCAGGATGTTGCCGTCGATAACGGGCTGATCGAACTTGAAGCTGGAGTTCATCGACATATTGGTGACGTTCTTGTAATACTGCTCGAAGTCGGCAGGCTTGCAGGGATAGTCGCTGAAGGTGGCGTCCATTTTCGTGTAGTTGTCGTCGGCAGCTGCGTTGATGGTCATCTCGTTCTTGAACGTTTCCTTCCACTCTTTGGGATAGGTGATGGTGAAGTTGGCGCCTTCAAACACGGTGCCGTTGGCGGCCAGCTCCTGGGCTGCCTTGTCTTCTTCTGCACTCTGTTGGTTCTTACCGCCACAAGCTGCTATCATGCAGACTGTTGCGGCCACTACGAAATAAAATATTTTTTTCATTTTTGTTTAATGGTTGTTGTTTGAAAAAATGTTTATGAATGAATAATGTCTTTATCTTTTTACCTTCTCAATTTTTCTCCTTTTCAAAGTTGTCGCTGACTGATCTGGTAGAATAGTCCCTGCTGCGCCATCAGCTCGTCGTAGGTGCCCTGCTCGGCAATGCGCCCTTGGTCAAGGACGATGATGCGGTCACAGTGGCGGATGGTGCTGAGACGATGAGCTACGACGATGCGTGTGCAGCCCAACTGTGCGAGGCTCTCTGTGACCTGCCGCTGACTGATGTTGTCGAGGGCCGAGGTGGCTTCGTCCATGAAGAGGATGCTGGGCTGTGCGATGAGGGCACGGGCGATGAGCAGACGCTGTTTCTGTCCGCCGCTGAAGCCGCCGCCACCCTCGCTGACGATGGTGTTCAACTGCATGGGCATACGGCGCACGTCGTCGTCGATGGCAGCGAGGCGCAGGACCTCCCACACCTGTTCCTCAGTGGCCCAGGGAGCCGTGACGGTGATGTTGTGCATGAGGCTGCCCGTGAAGAGGCTGCCGCTTTGCAGGCAGGTGCCGATATGTCTACGCAGGCTGGCCTTGTCGACGAGCGAGAGGTCGTGGTTGTCGTAATAGATAGAGCCCTGCTGTGGTGTTTCGAAACCAAGAAGCAGACGTAGCAAGGTGCTCTTGCCGCAGCCTGACTTGCCCACGATGGCTACGTATTCGCCAGGGGTGATAGTGAAAGAGAGGTCGTCGATGACAGGCGGCGCGTCTTTCTCATAGCGGAAGGTGAGACCGCTTACCTCGATGCTGCCGAAGAGGGCGTCGACCTGTGCAGCGCGGGCTTCTGTCTCAGGCTCAGCCTCAAGGATGGGACGTGTACTCTCCAGCAGAGGCCGCACCATCGCCACGTCATCGGTGATGCCGCTGAGTTCAGCAATGGCAGCACCCATCATGCCGAAGGCGCTGCTGAAAGCGATGAAGTCGCTGGTAGCCACCTCGTCGTGGAGGGCGAAGGCATAGATAAGGGCCATGCCGCCAATGCTCAGCAGTTGGAGAAGGGCAGGGTAGAGGTGGCTGCGTGTGCCTGGGTTGTAGATGAGGCGCGACGCATCGGTATAGTGGTCGAGCCAGCGGGTGAAAGCACGGCGCTCGCTGCCCGTCAGCTTCAGCTTCTGGATGCCTGCCAGCATGTTGTATTCCATTCCGCTCAGCTCGCTGGCCTTGCGTGTATATTCCGTGCGGATGTTGGCCTTACGCTTGTAGAGCAGCAGCATGACCAGCCCCTGTAAGGCAAGTATGAAGAGGGCTGGCAAGAGCAGCGACTGACCGTAGATCCACAGCTGGATGAGGTATACGATGGATAGGACTGCTGTGAGTACGGCGCCGACGATATTCTCGTTGATAAGCTTGCAGAGAATGGTGACGTTGTTCAGGCGGTCGCTGAGCTCGCCGCTGGGGTGGCTGGCGAAGAACTTTGGAGAGAGGAGGAAGGTGCGCGCCATCACGGCATTCTGCACATGTAGCTCCATCACGTCCTGCACACGGTCAATGTAGACATTGCGTGTCAGTGTTAGCAGCATCGTGGCCAGCGTGGCGCCGACGAGGAGTCCGCAGATAGGCATCAGGTCGGCGGCATCGCCCGTAGGGATGACGCTGTCGAAGATGAGCTTGTTGGCCATAGGCGTAAACATGCCCAGCAGCACGACGACGAGGGCGGTGAGCAGCACCATCACATAGTTGGGGCGAGGTACGACGCTCCAGCAGAAACGCAGCAGGTCGCGAACACGCAATTTGCGAAGAGGTAGCGGCTGTGTGAAGGCGATGGCATCAGGACCGATGGTGGCGTTCATCTCGCTCCGCTTCACCTTCTTTACGTTTCCTTCTAAGTTTGTATAGGTGTAGCCTAAGCTCCATTTTGTGGGTAGCAGAGCCAGCAGATGTCCGTCGTGCGAATGGCCCAGCAGCGGGCCTACGCTCTCTTGCCACCACTTACCAGTCAGCTGCACCTTGCGCATCATAATGCCACGAGGCCGCAGGATACCCGTCAGCTGTTCCTCTGGCGACAGCATCTCGTTCTCCTCCAGCTCATAGTCGGTCACACCCAATGCGTCGAGCACCTGGCGCAGCGCCGATGTGTCGCTGTGTGGCTGCGGCTTGTGGCGTCCTTTGAAGCCCATGCGCCGCTGACCTGTCGCCAAAGTCTGGCTCAGTTCAGCGTCTTCCAAGCGACGGCGTTTCTCTATCTGGTCTAAGTAGATGGGCATGGCTTCATTCGTTATTCATCAAATCTTGATACAGGCCGGGCTGGGTGAGCAGCTCGTCGTGGGTGCCACGTTGCACGATGTGTCCCTGATCCATGACGATAATCTCGTCGCAGTCGCGGATGGTGCTGAGGCGATGGGCTACGATGACGAGCGTGGGCCCCATCATTCGCACGGATTGCATCACCTCGTCCTCGGTTTTTGGGTCGAGGGCGCTGGTGGCTTCGTCCATGATGAGGACGACAGGCTCCTTGGCCAGGGCTGTGGCTATCTCCATACGCTGGCGCTGTCCGCCGCTGAAGTTCTGTCCGCCTTTCACCAATCGGGTGGCGAATCCCTCAGGACGGCTCACGATGTCGTTGCGTATTTGTGCGTCGTTGCAGGCCATCATCATCGTGAAGTCCTCGATGCTGTGGTCCCACATACGGATATTCTGTGCTACAGTATCGTCGAAGAGCACGATATTCTGGTCGATGGCAGCTACCGAGTTGGTGAACTCCTCGCTGCTGATGCTCTCGATGTTTCTTCCATCGAAGAGCACCTCGCCGCTCCACGGCTTGTAGAGGCCTGTAATGAGCTTTGCCAATGTGCTCTTGCCGCATCCGCTGCTGCCCACGATGGCTATGGATCGGCCTGGTTCGATGTGCAGCGAGAAGTCCTCGATCAATGGTGGCTGCATCTTCGAATAGCCGAAGGTGACGTGGCGCAGCTCTACGTCGCCGCCGAGCTTGCCGGAGGGAGTTGAGTGACTATCGTCGGTAGGAGTAACGTCTCTCAACCTTAAACTCTCATCTCTCAACCCTGAATCGTACCTCATCACATCATCCACGCGCTCCATCTGGCTCCGCATCTCGATGATTCTCTGGCTGGCACCCACCACCTCGCTTACTGGCGTGATGAACGATGCCATGAAGCCCTGGAAGGCCATCAACATACCGATGGTCAGTTCACCTTTTAATATAAAGAGGGCACCAAGGATAAGTACGGCGGCATCCACCAAACCTGTGATGAGGATAGGCACCACGCCCATGCGTATCTCCTGATCGTCGGCATCGTTGGCACGATTGAATTTCTGTGCCCATAGGCCGCTCCAATAAGAGAAGAATCCCGTCTCGGCACCTGCCGCCTTGATGCTTTCCATATTGTCGATGCACGACACGGTGGCTGAGAAATAGCGGCCTTCGCTCTGCTCTGTGGTGCGGATGAGGTTGACACGCTTCAGGGCAAACCATTGGATGAGGGCCAGGTTGAACAATGCCGCCAAGACGCCTATCAGCGAGAGTGTGAGGCTGTAGCTCACCATTAAAATAAGGTAGAGCACCAGCAGGGCGATGTTGATGAGTTGCGGCGCCAACACATCGACCAGCGACTTCGTGATGCGTTCATTCAGGTGCTGTCGTTGCTGCAGGTCGCCCACATAGCGCATAGCATAGAATGCCATCGGCAGGTGCAGCAGATGCTGCAGGAAACCCACGTTGCCTTTCAGGGCCAGGGAGCCTGCAATGCGCAGCGAGTATTTGTCTTTCAGGAATTCCAGCATAAAACTGAACAACGCCACAACGCCCATCGCAGTAATAAAGGTGGTACTCCAGTCGCGATTGCGGCCAGAGAGAATCTCGTCGAAGAAGATGTTGGTGAACAGCGGCACGCTTATAGCCACGAAGGCTGCCAACAGAGAGAATACGAAAGTGAGCCAGAAGGCCTCGCGTGCACCGTTGAGATATTTTTTGACGTAGGATAGGATGCTGACGGGCGCTCCCTCAGGCTGGAAGTCATTGGTGGGCTTCAGCTCCAATGCCACCCCTGTGAAGGAACGACGGAAATCGTCCATCGTCAGCTCCATGGGACCCAAGGCTGGGTCGTTGATATAGGCGTGGTTGCCCTTGAAGCCTCGGAACACCACAAAGTGGTTGAAGTTCCAGTGTAGGATGGCGGGCTGCATTCCCTCTAGAGCCTCTACGCTGACGCGATAACCGTTAGCCTCCATGCCGTAGGCACGTGCTGCCTTCAAAAGACTGCTTGCAGAGCTTCCGTCGCGACTGACGCCACAGGCCTCGCGCACCTGTTCCAACGGCAGCCATTTGCCATAGTAGGCCAGCACCATAGCCAACGTGGCAGCTCCACATTCCAGAGCTTCCATCTGCATCACCATTGGCACCCTGCACACCATCCCTTTATTTTTTCAATTTTTCAACTTTTCAAATTTTCAATCCTTCAGTCTCCTGCTATATCATCGATGACATCAGAGACACGGCCTACGAGAACCTCCCAGACACGTTTCTTCTCAGTGATGACCTGCACATTGCACAATGTGCCAGTGCCCATCTGCAGGCGAGCGCTCTTGGAACGGCTCCAGCTCAGGGGCTCGTCGGCAGTCTTGCCAGCATCGAGTTGTACCTTCACCTCGTAGACAGCGCCGTCGCCAATGAACGAGGCCAATGGTGTCAGCTTCAGACGGCTGGCCACCTCTTCACGCGTAGTGGGGTAGGGGTCGATGCTAAGTATTTGACCATAGGCGTAGCCGCAGTCCTCGCGCTGCAGGTCGGCAGGCGTCACCTGCACCTGCTGCCCCTTGCGCAGGGTGCGCAGGTTGTCGAAGCCCACATACATCAGCAGCTGGCGCTTCGTCTCGTCTGTCACAGGTGGCATCAGCCACACGATGTGGTCGTTCTCGCTGAACGTCTCCTCCTCTGCACGATAGGTGAGCACGGTGCCGTCGACGGGAGCGCTGATGGTGCTGACACCCTCAGGCGTGCGCACCTCCAGCAAGGCATCGCCAGCCTTCACCGTGGCTCCGTGACTGGTCAGGATGTGCTCCACCGTGCCGTCGCTGGTGGCTACCACGCCCTGTGCCTGGTCGAATGGAAACATCACGCCCTGTGCCGTCACCTTATAGCTGATGGTGCCAAAGGCGCACCAGTAGGCAGCCACGGCGCATAACACCAGCATAGCGGTGAGAACGATAATCAGCGAGGGGTGCGACACTCGTGCCAGCTCCTGTCCGTCGTTGGGATTTTGGAGTGCGTTGATGGATTCCTGATTGTAAAGTTCCGTCATCGAGTGTGGGGTTGAAAAAACAATGATCTTAAGCCTTACGAAGCCACGAAGGCCGTCGCGTCGCCTGTGCGCCACCTACGACCTCTTCAAGCTGTTCGTCGCTGAGCAGAATGCGCTCAGTAGTGAAATCTTTGCTTTTTTTCATCGCTTCGTATCGCTTTTTCGATGGCAAAATTACGAAAAATTCGTGAGTCCCAACAAATTTTACGCGAATTTTTTGCTTTTTTGATGCCCATTATACACGAAAAAAGACCGAAAAGGGGTCTTTAATCGTGTTCATTGCCACACATTTCGGTTTATAGCGCAAAGTCTATACCTACAATAAACCTGGGATGGCTCTTTAAAAAATCGTTTCCCCACACATACAGGTTCCAGTTTTTGACGGAATAGTAGAAACCCGCTGCCACATCCATATCCTGATCAAACTTCCAGGAATGAATGGCTCCTATCATGGGTGTAATGGCATGACCGTGTTTCAGATGGAGGCTATAGCCGAGATACTCGTAATTGGAGAAAGTATTCTCTGCTCCTTTGTTGACCCCCCACCACGTATTCGTACACCAGAAAAGGTTTCCATCATTGGAGATGGCACCATTCATATACAGGGCTGACGTCAGGTAGGAGAATTTGAAACTGTTGTTCAAATCAAAGGATGAAATGACTTCCGATCCGATGTTATACCATTTACAGATGTTCAGGCCATAGCGAACCAGTCCGCCCCAATAGGCACAATTCAGGCCGGTGTATAGGTCCATGCCTGTAGCCCAATGGTCGCCTAATCCATATTGGAAGGTGGTATATGTCTCTTGTTTGTTGATGCCTGGGCGGGCTTTTACGGAAGTATAGCCATACAGCTTCCCGTCGCCGACTGTTCCTGCGAAATAAGGAATCTGGGCAATAGCATGGATTGAAAGCAACAGCCCTGCAATAAGCGCTACAATCTTTCTCATATTCTTTATTTGGGCATCTCTATCACTATCCTGCAGCCTTCGTGATAGTCGGTATCGATGGTCAGGCTACCACCCAAACCAATGGCATGTCGCCTGGCCAGCGGCAAACCAATGCCAACACCAATCAGCAGGTTGTCAATCTCTTGGAATGGCTTGAATACCTGCTCTGGCATCTCAGGAGGCATACCTGGGCCTGTATCCTGAATGGTAAACTTGACAGTTGTGGCTGTCTGGCTCACATGCATGATGATGTGTTTTCCGTCAGAGTAATGTACTGCATTGTACAGCGGCTCGATCAGCACGCACAACAGGAATATTCTGTTTGTCAGTATCTCGATGCTATCTCGCAGTTCTGTCTCAAACTGTATGTTCGTGCCTGGGAAGTGTCTGACGATATGGTCGACTACCTCTTTTGAAATCTTGTTGCACGACAGCTCGTCTGTTCTGGTACACAACAGCTTCCCCTTGGCATCCGTCTCTGAGGCATCGAACAGCATCAGCACCATGCGGTTCATGTTGATGACATTGTTCTTCAGCATATCCGTGATGCTGTCCAGCTCCTCCTTGTTGATGGTTCTCTTGTCAGCGCCGCTTTCGCCCAGCACATCGGCAAATCCCGTAATCACGTTCAACGGCATGCGCATCTGCTGAGTCACGTGTTTTATAAACTGGTTCTTCCTCCTCACAGTGTCCTCTGCCTGCCGTTTCGTTTGTTGCAGCTCTTCGTTGTGCTGCCTGATCTCGTCGGCTTGTTGCTGCAGGCTTCCCATGTGCTCGTTCAGCGATTGCTGCATCTTTGCAAAGCTATTCTGCAGCTGGCCGAAGACGTCCTTTCGCGTAGAAACGGGAATAGGCTCTTCATATTTTCCGTCAGCTATCTTCTGCGTAATGCCTGTCAGTTTGCTGATAGGACTGATAGTCTGTTTCACCACACGATTGCAGAGGAATAGGATCAGCAGCAATCCGATGACGAGCAGTGCGATGATGACATAGCCCAGACCATAATAGCTCTTCATTGCGCTGCTGTCAGGACATACCAGCGCCAGGCTCCAGTCGGTTCCTGGAACAGATACGTAGCTCACATGATACAGCTGACCGTCTAAATGAATGTGCATGGTGCCTTGCTTGCCAGTAGTCATTTCGTGTCCAAGTGTAATCAGATCCTTGTCTTTGCCAGGGTCTGCATCAGTAAAGATGGTCTTCCTGAACAGCCTTGTAGTGTCAGGATGTATCAGATATCGTCCGTCGCCACCAAGTAGCATGAAGTATGACTGTGGATAGGGCTGCTCAATCTCATTCATCATCTTGGCCATCTGGCTGAATGAGAGGTCGGCAGTTAGCACGCCCACAATGCGTCCGTCCTCCTGTTTGATTGGCTGGCAATAAATAGCTGTCGCCTTGTTGTAGTCTACTCCCCAATCGGCATTGTCCTGATAAGGGTCTATCCAGCAGGCTTCACCAGTAATAAGTGGACGGATGTAAAATGGTTTGTCGAGGTAGTCATAGTCTGTTTCGCAGTATGTTGCCACCGTGTCGTCCAGATCGACTGAGTACAATGAGTAGTTGTGGCCATATTCCTCAGATATGTCAGGCACAACAAATACAGAACTGCTGCTGACGGAATGATTCAGTCGCACGATGCGATTCGATACCGACTTCAGCGTGTCAGGACAGAAGTCTTCTTCTAACATCCATATATTCGAATTGGCAGCAGTCTCAATAGTGCCCATGTAGGTTCTTACGCGATGCAGCGTTGTGTTGAGCATACTGTAAGAAGATTCTGACACCTCCTGATGTATCAAGTAGCGTGACTGCACGAACAGCACACCCAGCGACAAGATGAAAATGGGCGCAGCCAGCAGCATGATGCCCAGG
Organism: uncultured Prevotellaceae bacterium; assembly: GCA_947167935.1. Classification (GTDB taxonomy): domain Bacteria; phylum Bacteroidota; class Bacteroidia; order Bacteroidales; family Bacteroidaceae; genus Prevotella. The sequence continues at coordinate 21,103 of CAMVJU010000026.1, forward strand.
CTGAGTTGTCTCGATAGTCTACGGCGGCTTTTATTCATGTCTGGTCCCCTTTCCTGTGTCAGTCTCGGCAAAATGAGCTACGTGTTTCAGCAGTTCCAAAAACGTTTGGCTCTTCCGCTGAATGTTGTCCACCAGCTCGTCTATCTCATTATCGCTGAGATTCTGATAGTCGTTGCAGAGTTTTGTCGTGCTCTTGTCGATGTTTTCAGTTGACACCGTCATCTGGTCTGCCATATAATGCAGGAACGATGTCTTCATCTCGTCTGTCTCTATTGTCTTATTGTAGGCTGCACGTAGCATGTCGCCATGCTGGCGCAGTTGTGTCGTCTCTTCATTCAGTTCGTCCACCTGCTTCTGTAGCGAGTGCTGCATCTGCTCGAATCGGTTCTGCAGCAGTCCTATCTCGTCTTGACGGTCTGTGTAGGGAAGTATCTCGTTGAAGTTGCCATCGGCTATGTGATTGGCTGAATGGGCGAGCTGTTCCACGGGCTTTAGCTGCCTGCGGATAATCCAGTTGGAAAGCAAGAAGAACAGCAATAATCCCACGACGGCGATAGCCAATACTTGCCACAGCAGTATGTTGTGACTGCCGAAGATGTCATCCTCTGGATAGACCACGCCTACGCTCCAGCCAAAATTTCCACTTGGCTTCCCCACCCACTCTGCACGCTCGAAGGGTTTGTAGAACACGCACCAGTCACCATCCTTCCTGTGAAATACCTTCATGCCGCTCTCGCCAGCCACCATGACCTCTGCCGCCTCAATCTCGCTGAAATCAACATTCCGTTCCTTCTGGCTGAACACCTTTGGATTGGTCAGTTTCTCCTTGTCAGGATGCACAATATATGAGCCGTTGCGGGCCAGCAGCACGCAATAGCCATTTTCTGAGGGCTTGGTTGAGAGTATGATCTGCGACAACTGATGGAGGGACATGTCTACGGCAATCACGCCTATGCGCTCGTCGTTCTTGTCGCTGAATGGCAGGCAGAAGGTAATCAGCGGCTCATCCTCAGTATCGCTGCCCTTTAAGGGGTCAATCCATCCGATATTTCCCGTATTCATAGGTTCAGCATACCAAACCTGCTCAGTATAGGGACGATCGGTAAATGTCTCAGATGTCACCAGCGTGGATCTGTCTTCAGGGGCAGACGACTTGCGATGGACATAGGCCATGAACAGGTCTTTTCCTGGATAGTAGCCGGGCTTGAAGCAAATGGCACAGCCCACGATGTTGGGATTGCTCTCCACTAACTTGCGGCTGTAGGTGAACATACGGTCAGGGTCGTCAAGATGCTCTAACAGGTCAGAGTACACGTTACCTGTAGCCTGCTCCACACTCAGCAGAATGTTGTCTATACTCTGCACGGTGCCCTCCAGCGTTTGTTCCGCATCGCGCATGGCCTCTTTCCGCAACGCCTGATGCGAGAAATAGGCCAATATGCCCAAGGTCATTGCCAGCAACAGCAGGGCTACGCCTAAGACTTGTATTTTCAGACTAAACTTTCTCTGCATATCGTATACGTCGACAGACAATCCATACTGCGACGATTCCTAAAAGGGCTATTGCCAGCAGTATGATGCCTACTGTAAGTATGGGTTTCTGTATATCATCATTAGGAACTACAACCATCAAAGTCCAGTCGATACCTTCTATCGGGCCGTAATACAATGTTGAAGAAACACCATTTACCGTCATGTCTACGGTGCCGTTTTTCTTTTGAGCCAAATTCTGCAGCATGTCCTTGCTCCTGATGGGCAGCTTCTTGTTTTCAGGATGCACAAGGCAGGTACCGTCATTGCTGACAATCACTGAGAAGAAGTCGAGCTCTCTCATCAGACGGTATTTGTTCAGCGCCTCATGGTTTCTGTATTGGTCGTCTATCCGCTGCAATTCCTTCGTCAGCCAGTCGAAGGTGATGTCTGCGCCGCATACACAGGCCAGTTTTCCGTCAGCATCGAATACGGGTTCGACAAACGTGCAGTAATGACCGCTGATGTTAGTACCGTCATAATAATAATAGGGATCTGACCAGAAGCGGTCCTTCGACTTCGTGGCACGTATATACCAGTCGGACTTGGTATAGTCGTGACGCGCCGAGCCCACCATACTCAATTCAAACTCGCTGGTGTCGGAATGATGCACATAGGGCTCGAACCATATTCCCTCCTCCTCGAAGTAGTTAGGCTCAAAGGCGGCAAAATAGCCTCTTACGTCAGGGGCCAGGCTGGTCTTACTATGCAGGGCGGCTATCACGGCCTCAGGAGAATCCATGTGTTTACCCACCTCGTCGAACACATTCTTTGCATTCATCTCCATTCCCTTGATGGTCTTGGCTATTTTCTCGGAAATCATGTTCTGCAGCCCAACATAGCGTACGTTGGTCTCAGCTTTCATCACGTGTGAGAAAGCCCAGAACGATGCTCCCACACTGACGATAATTACTGCTGCCACAACGAGCAACACATATATAGATTGTCTTTTCATGACTGATAAAGAGACATCTTTTGTTTTGCTTTATTTTGCAAAATTAGTTATTTTTTTTAAATAATGTGGACTTTTTCGTAGAATTAACAAAAATTAAACACTGTAAAAGGCTAACGAAGGTTTGTGGGTGTGCGCTGGTCGTTTTCGATGTTTCGTCCCATCCGGCGGGCATCGTTTTTGATAGGACGCGAGGTAAAGTCAGGAGTGTTGTAGGAGTAGAGCAGCCGACGATAAAACTGCTTGGGGTCGCGTTGGGGCAGCATAAAGGGTTTGGTGGCTCGTCCGTCTTTGTCCATCATTGAGAAATAGATACGGCTATAGAGTCCATCGTCGCGACGGCTGGTAAAGAGGAACCACCGGCTGTTGTTGCTCCAGTTATGCAGGCTTTCAGCACAATCGCTGTTCACCTCGTCCAAGGCCCGTGTCTCGCCAGTATTCAGGTCCAATAGCCAAAGGTCGGCCTCTGGATGCCAGATGGAGAAATAGCCATACCTAAAATCCGCAGATAATTTTCAAAGGTCTAATTTTGCCGCCATTTGAGACATGTCTGTCTGTTTTTAGCCATACAAGCGTGTAATCCGACCGACCATGAGCCAGTTTCCCCTTACCCCGTAAGGTCAAGAGGCTTAGACCAAAGCATCAGCGAAGGATGTTGTTTTATCCGTGTTCCCAAATAAGTTTGTATGGCTTGTTGGAGTAGATGTTGAGTTTGTACTGCCTTGCCGTTCTGACCCACTTGGCAGGTACGGCGATGAATCTGAAAAGGAAGCTCTTGACCCTGTCCGTGGCCTTGATTCCAAAGAGAACAGCCATGAGCGGCAATGCCACGATGTATCGGTAGAAGTTTGCAGCCATGGCGGTGATAAGCAGGAACACGGTGTTCTGGTTCATGAATGACTTCGGCAGGTGTGCCCATCCAAAGTCGTTGTTCTGGCGGTCGAAGACCTGCTCTGCAG
>CAMVJU010000027.1 GCA_947167935.1 uncultured Prevotellaceae bacterium
GCTAGTCTTTTGACCTTGGCTACACCTTGGGTACACCTTGGGTATACCTTGGGTATACCTTGGGTAGAGTATGTGAAATCCGCCACAAAAGTATAAAAAATCCATCAAATAGAAAAAGAAAAATTGATATTTCTACTGACGAGCATATCCGAAATTACCAGAATTGGCTAATTGTCGCACGTGCGAGCAGGGTGACGCATCGCCGAAGTCAGGAGGATTACGCCGGAGAAGCAGTTGAAGCCGATGGAATTCTTATTCCATTTGTTCGGCAAGCCCTGTTTTCCGAGGCGTGAACTGGTGGCGATAACGGGTAAGGCGAAGTCGGGAAAGACGTTCGTCACCTCAATGCTGATGGCGTGCTGTCAGAGTCGCGACGTGCTGGCATTCCAGAGAATTGGTGATGAGCCATTCAGGGTGCTGACATAGAAGGGACAGGTCATCGACATCAATCGGAAGTAGGAATGAGGGAAGAATGACTCAGGATTCTTGCTCTGGCAAGCGACTAAAGTCGAGCGGTTGAGGGGAAAGAATAATAGATGTATAAGGGCTGATATAAGAGGTAAGGATAAAAAGTTGCATAAAAAATTAGCTTTTTGCTGAATTATGTCGCGACTGAGACCCGTGAGTCAGTAGCTTTGTCTTTCCTTATTGTTGACAGGATACATGACATTCTGGAAGAGAAGGGCCTAAAGAAGAAGGGACTTGCCCTCAAATTGGACAAGAGTGAAGCTGAAATTGGTAAATGGATGCGTGGCATTTCATGGCTCACGACCCCCTTAGCGTTTTCTGTTAAATGTCGTTAACGATGAAAGGTTTTTGCTGGGAAACTCGCTGTGGTACAGATATTATTTATATATTTGCAACACCACCAAAAAACAAGTAACTATGAGTATCCTAAAATCTATTTTGAACGCGGTGTTCAAGAATGCTGTTGAGAACATCAACCAGCGGGAGGAGCAACCTGTCAGACCGGCTGCCCCAACACCTAAACCCGAACCTGTAAGTGAGATCATCACCGATTTCCCAGCCTATTTTGCAGAGATTCTGAGCACGGAGTTCCCGCAGTACAGCACTAAGCGTAATGTGCCCGTGACCGAACTTGCCGGTTATGCCACCGACGAGTTCAAGCTCTATGAGTCGCGCCCGCTACAGTCGTACAAGGCAGAATGGGGTACCCCCTACAGTTTCGTACTCTATCAGGGCGGAGCGCCAGTGGGTATAGTAATGCTGGGCGACGGCAGTAGCCACAGTAAGAACGTGAAATACCTGATTTCAAGGATGTATGCCAAGAAGATGGGCCTGCCCTACATCAATTTCTACACGCAGTACCCGAATGAAAGGGCATACGTCATCAAGCGCATCAGAGAGTTTATGAAACTTTGACTTCTTAGGGGAAAGGGGATGCATCTACTTGCGCCTGCGAAGGACGAAGCGGTGCCCATAGAATGACGGTCTTGCAGGCGGCCAGGCTCCGTACCGTCTCGTGATCGAAAACGTTTTCGATTCAAACTAATTCCCCTTTCCCTTTTTCTTTCCCCCATATATGGAGCATATCCTGGACCTTCTTTCCGAACAGCAGACGTGGGAGGAGTTTCTGACCTATCGTCTGCTGAAACGCCGTTTCAACTGGTATGAGTTCGATGAGGCCGACACCTATGTCTCTGAGAAACAATACCGCGATGTGGTAACAAGGCTGCAGCGCGGCGAGCCATTGTCGGTGCCTACCCGCCATCTGGTCAACAAGATGGGCAGCGGGAAGAAACGGGTGGTCTATAGTTTTCCTCCTGAAGAGATGATTGTCATGAAGGCGATGGCCTTCCTACTCTACCGCTACGATGCACAGCTCGCGGCCAACTGCTACTCGTTCCGCCGCGGACTGACTGCACACGATGCCATACACCATTTGGTTCATTTCATCGACAACCGCCCAATGTGGGCTTACAAGCTCGACATCCACAATTATTTCAACTCTATTTCCATCACACAGCTGTTGCCCATTCTCAGCGAGGTGTTGGCCGATGACCCACCGTTATATGCTTTCTTTGAACGAATGCTCACCGACGACCGTGCATTATCGGACGGCGAAATCATTCGCGAAGCGCGCGGAGTGATGGCAGGTACGCCCACCTCACCATTTCTTGCCAACATCTATCTGCGCGAGGTGGATCGCCATTTTGCCGATGCTGGGGTGCTCTACGCCCGCTATTCTGACGACATCATTCTCTTTGCTCCTGACAGGCAGACACTCGACCGACACATCGACGAGCTGAACGCCTTTCTTGAGAAATACCGACTTGAGGTAAACCCCGACAAAATGAGGATCTACAGACCTGACGAGGCCTTCGATTTCCTTGGGTTCAAGTGCAAGGGGCATCACATCGACATTGCCGATGCCACGCAGCAGAAAATGAAAGACAAAATCAGACGCAAGGCCCGTGCGCTGCAGCGATGGCGCAGCAAGAATGATGTGGACGACGAGAAGGCTATGAAAGCACTCATCCATTACTTCAACAAAAAGTTCTTCGAGAGCGACGATCCCTCGGCACTGACCTGGGCGAGGTGGTTCTTCCCCATTATCAACCAGACTGAAGGTCTGAAGGAAATAGACCGCTACCTGCAGTCTAACCTACGCTATGTGGCTACAGGCAAACACAACAAAGCTAACTACCGCATACGGTATGACTTGCTTAAGAAACTCGGTTACCGAAGCCTGGTACACGAGTTCTACGTTTTGTAATTCCTGGCACCTGTGTTATTTCAACCCCGATTTCCAAATCCCTGAAACTATTAATAACAAGCGGCGCACCCGATGTGGATGCGCCGCTTTTCTTTATACAAAATCCAAATTATCTTTGGTAAGAGAAATGGATTTTTTCGGAACAAGACTTAGCAGAGCTTGCGTGAGCCGTCACCAATGACAACGTCATAGACCTTGGGCTCGTGGCCATACTTGGCAGCAAACTTCTGCTTGGCATCGGCAACGAACTTGTTGTAAAGGTCAGCACGCACCAGGTTGATGGTGCAGCCACCGAAGCCACCACCCATGATGCGGCTGCCAGTGACGCCATTCTCCTTGGCGATGTCGTTGAGGTAGTCAAGCTCTTCGCAGCTCACCTCATACTCCTTCGACAGGCCCTCGTGGGTCTCGTACATCTTTTGGCCGACGGTCTCGTAGTCGCCTGCAATCAGGGCGTCGCAGACAGCCAGCACGCGGTCTTTCTCGCCTAAAACGAAGTGGGCACGCTTGTAATCCTCTTCGCCTACCTCGGCACGAACCTCTTCGAGCTGCTCCCATGTGCAGTCGCGCAGGGTCTCGAACTTGCCCTCGGGATGCTTGGCAGCAATGTGCTTCACCACATTCTCGCAGCTGTTGCGGCGGTCGTTGTAGGGCGAGCCGGCCAGCTCGTGCTTCACCACTGAGTCGAGCAGCACCACACGGTAGCCATCGGGCTTGAAGGGGAAGTATTCGAACTCACGGCTACGGCAGTCGAGGCGCATCAGGCAGCCAGCCTTGCCGAAGACGGAGGCGAACTGGTCCATGATGCCACACTTCACACCACAGTAGTTATGCTCAGTAGCCTGTCCGGCCAGCACCATATCCCACTGGCTTACCTTGTTCTCGCCAAAAATATCATTCAGGCCACAAGCGAAGCAGCTCTCCATAGCAGCACTCGACGACATTCCTGCGCCAAGGGGCACATCGCCGGCAAAGGCGATATTAAAGCCCTTCACAGGTACGCCCAACTTCTGCATCTCCTTCGAGATACCATAGATGTAGCGAGCCCAAGAGGCACGGGGACCGGCGGGGTCGTTGAGGTGGAAGTCTACGCGATCCTTCAAGTCAATGGCATAAGCCATCACGGTATCTTCCGTACCATTGGCACGCATCTCAGCCATGATGCCCTTGTCCACTGCACCGGGGAACACGAAGCCTCCGTTATAGTCGGTGTGCTCACCAATCAGGTTAATACGTCCGGGCGATGCATACACGTTACCCGTCTTTCCGTCAAAGTGCTTGATGAAGCGACTTCTTACAAATTCAATGTCCATCATAATGATTTACGATTTACAAATTAACAATTTACTATTTGTTTGAACTTTAGTCTACTTTGATGTCCTTGTTCACGTTCTTACTGCCAATCACAGCATAGAACAGGATGTAGGCCAACATGGCAATGACGAGCCAATAGCTGTTGATGATACCAATGCTGGAGTTGGCCATTGCCTCCTGGATAAGCGGCATGATGCCTCCGCCAACGACGAGCGTCATGAAGATACCAGAAGCGGCCTCGGTGTACTTGCCTAATCCCTCAACACTGAGGTTGAAGATACCACCCCACATAATAGAGGTACAGAGTCCGCAAGCAGCGATGAAGATACACTTCACGGGAATCTCCTTGCCACTGACCGTGAATGTAGAGCTCTCAGGCATGAAGATAGCGATCAGCAACAGCAGGATAGCCACTGCGGAAACAACGGTGAGCTGCACCTTGGTGGATACCTTGCCAGAAATAGCACTCGACGAGGCACGTCCCACCAACATCATCAGCCAATAGCTGGCAGCCAGTGTACCACCGACGGCAGCAGAACCCTTGGTGAAGTCAGTGACGTAGAAGTTCAACTCCATAGGAATACCAATCTCGATACCCACATAGAAGAAGATGGCGATGACGCCGAGCAGACAGTGACGGAAAGCCAACGGGCTGCGCTCATACTTCGGCTGCTCCTTACCCAGCGTAGGCTCGGGAATCTGCACGCGGCTGATGATGAAATAGGAGATGGCGAACACGGCGATGCCGATGAACAGCAACGGAGCCACCTTGCTCATACTTGTGTCCTTTGTTACCTCACCAACAAGCAGACCTGAAAGTAACGGGGTCAGCGTAGCGGTCAGCGAGTTCATCGTGCCGCCAATCTGGATAAGCTGATTGCCTTTGTTGCCACCGCCACCCAGCAGGTTCAGCATGGGGTTCACCACGGTATTCAACATACAAACGCAGAAGCCGCAGATGAAAGCACCAAGCAGATAAATGAAGAGGTTCAGCGTGACACGAATGTCCTGTGTAAAGGTCTGCTTCACGCCATCAACCCACTTCGTCGTCTCATAGCCCGACCAGGTAAACACCTCAACATCGGAACCCACCAGACTGGAGAGATATTGGATGAAGAGACCGACAATACCAACGATGAGGGCGATGAGGGCGGTCTTCTTATAGCCGAACTTAATCAGCATCTTACCTGCAGGAATACCCATAAACAGGTAAGCAGCGAAGTTCATCAGGTTACCCCATGCCTTGGCGAAGGGGAAATGCTCGCCCCAGATATTGCCAAAGGGCGCACCCATGTTGGTGACGAAGCTGATCATCGCAAAGATGAAGCACATGGTGATAATAGCCACCAACTGTGTATTTTTCTGTTGTGTCATTTTATTTACAGATTAACGATTTACGATTCATTACTTTACAAGTCCAAACTTATAAATTGTCTTCTGCTTGTAGCGATGGTGCGGATTCAGCACGACGCTGGGGAAGTAAGGACGGTTAGGACTGTCGGGGAAGTGCTGGCACTCGAGGCAGACAGCCGAGCGGCGGGGGAAGGTAGCTCCGTTCACGCCCTTATAGTCGCCAGTAAGATAGTTGCCCGTGTAAAGCTGAACTCCTGGTTCCGTTGTATAACACTCCAGCGTTCTGCCGCTCACCGGCTCTGTGATTCTTGCTGCGAAGCTCAGCTCGCCCTCTTCTTTCTTGTTAAGTACATAGTTGTGGTCGTAGCCGTTACCAAACTTTATCTGCTCGTCATCGGCATCAATGTCCTGTCCAATGGGCTTCGGAGTGCGGAAGTCAAACGGTGTGCCGGCCACCTTGAGAATCTCGCCTGTTGGGATGGCAGTCTCGTCGGTCGGGATGTAGAAGTCGGCATTGATTTCCATAATCTGATTGTCAATGGTCGGTGTAGGATCGGCAGTTCCTGCCAATGAGAAGAAGGCGTGGTGTGTCAGGTTGATGATGGTCTTCTTGTTGGTTGATGCCAAGTATTCCAAAATAAGTTCGTTGTCATCACTCCAAGTGAACTCAACGGTGATATCAACTTCGCCAGTGAAGCCCTCCTCGCCGTATGAAGAGACACGGTGCAAGGCCAAAGAACGTGGTCCCATCTGCTTGGCATCCCATACACGGGCATGGAAACCTGTAGGACCGCCGTGCAGGTGGTTGACTCCATTGTTGATAGCCAACTGATACTCCTTGCCGTTCAGGGTGAACTGTCCCTTGCAGATGCGGTTGCCCCAGCGTCCGATGAGGGTGGAGAGGAAAGGCTCAGGAGCATTGAGCAACTGCTGGATGTTGGCGTATCCCTGAATCACATTACCCACGTTGCCGTCCTTGTCGGGCACCATAATGGCACAGACGGCACCACCATAGTTGGAGATTGCTACTTCGTAGCCTTTGCGGTTACGCAAAATGTAAAGATCGGTCTTACGTCCGTTGATAGTGGTCTGAAAGTCTTCGCGCTTCAGACCACAGAGATTAACATTTTCTGTCATAGTCACTAATGATTAGATGTTTTTAGCTACAATCTAGTTGCAAAAATACAACAAAAAGCCGATACGCGCAAGCATATCGGCAAAAAATTGGTGTTAAAGATAACTAAATGCGTGTTTTGAGGAAATCGGCAACGACATAATTGCTGCCTCCAATGAAGATAAAGTCATCGGTCTGTGCATCTTCCATCGCTGCGTCAAAGGCCTGTTGCACATTGGGATAGGCATCTCCCTTGAGGCCGAACTGCTCGCCGAAAACCTTCAAGGAGTTCTCCGGGAAGGCCCGTTTCGTGGAACCTTTCGTCCAGTAGTAGCGGGCGTTCTTGGGCAGCTGTGACATAACGGCATAGATGTCCTTGTCTTCCAGGATACCATAGACGATGCGCAGTTCGCGACATTTCTTTTCTTCTTCCTCCAGCTGTTTGCTCAGATATTTCCAAGCACCTGCATTGTGACCTGTGTCGCAAACCACCTTCGGTTTTTCCTGCACGGTCTGCCAACGCCCCATGAGACCTGTCAGTTTTGACACGTTCATCAGGGCGGCATTCAGCTCTGAGATGATATTCTTTGTGTTCCTCGGATCTTCACAGCTGCACAAATAGCCTGCCTCCATCAGCACGATGATGGTATTGGAAAAGGTGTTCATATTCTTCACCTGGAAATCTCCCATCAGCTCACAGGAAAATTCCATACCATACACATTCTTATATCGCTGGCCTGATTCGCCTGGCTTGGAAGGTATGGCAAAGGTGATGGGCATATCCTCAGCGAATTTGATTTTCGCGTGTTTCTCTTTGGCAACAGCCTCAAAGACAGGACGCGTCTCGGGCGTCACCTCACCGATGACACAGGGCACGCCTTCCTTGATGATGCCGGCCTTCTCGAGTGCAATCTCCTCCAAAGTGGAACCCAGCAACTGCGTGTGGTCAAGCGAAATATTGGTGATGATGCTGCAGATAGGAGTGATGATATTCGTGGAATCCATGCGGCCGCCAAGTCCCACTTCTATCACGGCGATGTCCACATCCTGCTCGCTGAAGTATTTGAAGGCCATCGCTGTGGTGACCTCAAAGAAAGTGGCCTTCAGCGGCTCGAAAAACGGCCGCTCATTCTCAACGAACTTCGTGACATACTCTTCACTGACAGGCTTTCCATTCACGCGTATACGCTCGCGGAAATCAACGAGGTGTGGCGAGGTGTACAGCCCCACGCGATAGCCGCATACCTGCAGCTGTGCTGCCAGCATGTGCGACAGCGAACCCTTTCCGTTGGTGCCTGCCACATGAATCGTGCGGTACTTCTTATGCGGATGGCCGAAGTGCTTGTCAAGCTCCTGCATCGAGCGAAGCCCCTCTTTGTAGCCCGACGGACCCTGCTTTTCGAAGTTCGCTGTCTGGTTAAACAGATATTGTGTTGCCTCCTGGTATGTCATTTGAAGTAAGAAGTATGAAGTGAGAGGTAAGAAGTGAGAGTTACGAGAAATAGTTCTTGAAACGGCTGAAGATAGAATCCTTCGTCTGGCGGTCGCCCTTGAAGTTGTCGCTGTCCTTGAATTCCTCGATGGCCTTGCGCTCATCACGTGAGAGGGTCTTCGGCACATAGACGCTGATGTTCACCACCAGATCGCCGCGTCCCGAACCGTAGCCTTGCACGGCAGGCAGTCCTTTGCTACGCAGGCGCATCGTCTTGCCTGGCTGCGTACCGCTGTCTATCTTCACTTTCAGCGTCTTGCCTTCGATGGTGGGAATATCCACCTCGCCTCCAAGTGCCGCTGTGGGGAAGTCGAGCAGCAGGTTGTAGATCAGATCGTTGCCATCGCGAACAAAGGTATTGTTATCCTCTTCTTCGATGAAGACTTGGATGTCGCCTGCAATACCACCGTGTTGTCCGGCATTGCCTTTGCCAGGCACGTTGACAACCATTCCTTCGGCAACACCAGCGGGGATATTGATTTCCACCACTTCCTCGCCTTTGACAACGCCAGTACCCTGACAATGCTTACACTTGTCCTTGATAATCTGGCCCTCACCCTGACACGTAGGACACACACCCTGCGTCTGCATCATACCGAAGATGCTTTGCGTGGTGTGTGTGATGACGCCTGAGCCGTGACACGTCGGACACGTCTCATGAGCGCTGCCATTCTCGGCACCTGTACCGTGACAATGGCTGCAAGTGATGTCCTTGCGCACCTTGAACTTCTTGGTAACGCCTTGGTTGATTTCCTCCAGCGTCAGGCGCACCTTCAAACGCAGGTCACTGCCACGATGCTGCTGTCTGCCACCCCTTCGGCTAAAGCCGCTGAAGCCGTGTCCGCCAAAGATGTCGCCGAACATCGAGAAGATGTCGTCCATGTTCATCGATGCACCGCCAAAGCCGTCGAAACCACCACCGCCCATCGGACCGGCAAATCCGAACTGGTCATACTGCTGACGCTTCTGCGGGTCGTGCAACACGTTATAGGCCTCGGCAGCCTCCTTGAACTTCTCCTCAGCCTGTTTGTCACCAGGATTACGGTCAGGATGATACTTGATGGCTATCTGTCGATATGCCTTCTTTATTTCCTCCTCAGAGGCTGTCTTGGCAACGCCAAGCACCTCATAATAGTCACGCTTTTGAGCCACGTTTTTGTCTTGGTTTACGGTTATTGTCCTACAGCCACCTTAGCGTGGCGAATTACTTTATCGTTCAGCTTATATCCTGTTGCAATACAGTCTATTACCTTGCCTTTCTTGTCATCTCCCATACCAGGCACCAATGCCTCAGCATCGTGCAGGTCGGTATCGAAGTCTGCATTCTCAGTCTCAATCTTGGTCACGCCCAGACTCTCCAGCGTTTTCATCATCTTGTTATAGATGAGTTCCATACCGTCGCGCAATACTTGCGGGTCGTCGGTATTGGCGCCGTTCTTCATCGCACGCTCCATATCGTCCACTACGGGCAAGATAGCCTTGATAGCTTTCTCGCCGCCGTTGAGGATGAGCTCTGCACGCTCCTTCAGGGTGCGTTTGCGATAGTTGTCAAACTCTGCCACCTGACGCAGGTATTTGTCCTTCAGAGATTCTATCTCCTCCAGCGCAACATCCAACGGATCACGTTCTTCTGCAGGTTCAGCCTCTGCGTCTTTCTCCGCATCTTCCTGAGCCTCCTCGGTGGCTACTGTCTTTTCTTCCTCGACGGGATCATCCTTCTGCTCCTCGTCTTCAATGTGAATATCTTCTTCTTTCATGATTGCAAGTTTTTATTTTTCTACCAACACGCCAGCAAAAAACGTGCCGCATTGTCACGTTCTGCCAAAACGTCGGTTGAAGTAGCCCTACTTTTCAGGGCATTTTCTTTATTTTTTCATGGAAATGTCTGATAATTCGGATTTTTTGTATAAATTTGCAGCAGAAAACAAAAAGAAAAGCATTTATGGCAGATACAACTAACAGCATCTTGGAGAAGCTCGACGGTCTGGAGGCCCGTTTCGAGGAGGTTTCAACGCTTATCACCGACCCCGATGTCATTGGAGACCAGCAGCGTTTTGTCAAGCTGACAAAGGAATATAAGGACCTGAGTGACATCATGGACGCCCGCCGCCGCTACATCGCATGCATCAACGGCATCAAGGAGGCGAAGGACATCCTGGCCAACGAGGACGATCCCGAAATGAAGGAGATGGCCCGCGAGGAGCTGGCTGCCAACGAGGAGCTGCAGCCCAAGCTGGAGGAGGAAATCAAGATTGCCCTCATCCCCAAGGACCCTGAGGACGCGAAGAACGTTCAGATGGAGATTCGTGCAGGAACGGGCGGTGACGAGGCCTGCCTCTTTGCCGGCGACCTATTCAAGATGTACAAGAGCTTCTGCGACTCGAAGGGCTGGCAGCTCTCGGTCACCGATGTCTCTGAAGGTGCCGTGGGCGGCTACAAGGAGATTGACTTCGCTGTCTCTGGCGCCGATGTCTACGGCACGCTAAAGTATGAGAGTGGTGTCCACCGTGTGCAGCGCGTGCCTGCCACCGAGACGCAGGGCCGCATGCATACCAGCGCCGCCACCGTGGCTGTGCTGCCTGAGGCTGACAAGTTTGAGGTGCACATCAACGAGGGTGAGATCAAGTGGGACACTTTCCGTTCCTCTGGTGCCGGCGGACAGAATGTGAACAAGGTGGAGTCAGGCGTGCGCCTGCGCTATATGTGGAAGAACCCCAACACAGGCGAGACGGAGGAGATTCTCATCGAATGTACTGAGACGCGCGACCAACCGAAGAACAAGGAGCGTGCCCTCTCGCGCCTGTACACTTTTATATATGACAAGGAGCACCAGAAATACGTCGACGATATTGCTTCGCGCCGCAAGACGCTTGTCTCTACCGGCGACCGAAGCGCAAAGATACGCACCTACAACTTCCCGCAGGGCCGCGTCACCGATCACCGCATCGGCTATACCACCCATGATTTGCAGGGATTCCTCGGTGGCGACATCCAGCCCATGATCGACGCCCTCACCGTGGCCGAGAATGCCGAGCGCATGAAAGAATCAGAGCTATAAGACTCTACCCTGCATACTCTGCGACTCTGTGCGAAAAACACACATGCAGAATCTCCGAGCACTCTGCGTGAGATAGAACAAAAGAATCCCGGCCGCCTGCGTGCAGACGGCCGGGACGAGCGTTGTAATATCAATGATTTTGCTTTACAGCGTTGTTACTCAGCAGCGGGAGCCTCCTCCTCAGCGGGAGCAGCCTCTTCCTCAACGGGAGCCTCCTCCACAGCGGGAGCAGCCTTCTCGGCAGCCTTGGCAGCCTTCAACTCATCAGCGTTCTCAGCAATGACGGTGACGGGAATCTCGACGACAACCTCCTTGTGGAAGTGCACCAGAGCCACATACTCACCAATCTTCTTGATGTCGCGCATGGTGATGATCTTGCGGTCGATGTCGTGCCCCAGTTTCTTCAGCTCCTCAGCCACCATAGCGGCGTTCACCGAGCCATAGAGCTGACCCGTGGTGCTCACCTTGGCAGCGATGGTCAGAGCCACACCCTGCAGGGCGTTGCCACGCTCCTCAGCGGCAGCCTTCTGTGCAGCCAGCTTGTGAGCCTGCTGCTTCAGGTTCTCGGCTAGAACTTTCTTGGCACTCTCAGAGGCGATAACGGCCTTGCCCTGAGGAATCAGGTAGTTGCGGCCATAGCCCGACTTTACATTCACGATATCGTTCTTGTATCCCAGACCGATAATATCTTCTTTCAATATCAATTCCATAGTCTTGCGTCCTCCTTCATTATTATTTCATCATGTCGGTTACGTAAGGCAGCAGTGCAATCTGGCGTGCACGCTTCACGGCCTGAGCCACGCGGCGCTGGAACTTCAGCGAAGTACCGGTGATGCGACGGGGCAGGATCTTGCCCTGCTCGTTGAGGAACTTCTTCAGGAACTCGGGGTCCTTGTAGTCGATGTACTTGATGCCGAGCTTCTTGAAACGGCAATACTTCTTCCTTTTAGTGTCGATGGAAGGAGCGGTGAGATAACGGATTTCTGACTGTTCTGCCATGATTTAAGCCTCCTCTACTTTAGTTGCATACTTCTTGCGACGCTTCTCAGCATACTCAATGGCATACTTGTCAAGCTTCACTGTCTGGAAACGAATCACCTTCTCGTCACGACGATAGGCGGTCTCCAATGTCTTAATCACTTCCGGCTCGGCCTTGAATTCCATGAGGAAGTAGAACCCAGAGGTCTTCTTCTCAATCTGGTAAGCCAGTTTCTTCAGTCCCCAGGCCTCTTCGCTCACGATTTCTGCACCATTGTCGGTGAGAAGTTTCTTGAACTTTGCGACCGTTTCCTTTGTCTGATCGTCAGACAAAACGGGAGTTAAAATGAAAACGGTTTCGTACTGATTCATACGTTCTTTTAAATGTTAAAAATGTTGTTATGCAAAAATGCGGCTGCAAAGGTACAAAAAAGTTAAGAGTTAAGAGTTGAGAGTTAAGAGTTATTTCCCTGTGTTTAACGTTTTTTATCTTTTTCTGACTAAAAAACTTCTCTCTCCTCACTCCTCACTCCTATTTTTTCACTAAATTTGCAGCGTCAACACAGTTAGAATGTTAGAATTCCTGATTGAATACCTGCCTTTCGTAGTTGTTGGCCTTCTGGCCTGCATCGCTCTTGTGATGTGGGCATGCAAGGCCAAACGATACATCGGGCTTACATATATGTGTCTCGGCGTGGTGATACTAGTGCTGCTCCACATCTACGGCCTCACGTTCTCCAACCGCCTGCTCCTCATACCTCTCGCCCTCATTCTCTTAGGGTTTGTCATCCATGTGTGGGTGCAGAAGAAAGAGAGCAAGTATTGATGACGAAAACGAAAACCAAAACCAAAAAACCATAATCAATAAAACCTTAACCAACATGAAAAAGAATGGACAACAGATGGACCGCCGCCATTTCCTGCGGCAGTTAGGCATTGGCGCCGGCTCAGCCGTAGCCGCTATGGCTTTAGAGCCATTTGGTGCTTTCGCTAAAAAAGATGCTTACCTCTCAGTTCACACTCCTCACCTTTCAGGAGAAATGACCTACCGCACCCAGCGCGGCTCTGGCGAGCAGATCTCGCTTCTCGGCTTCGGTATGATGCGATTGCCCAATGACCAGGACGAGGTGAACGCGTTGGTGGACTACGCCATCGAGCACGGCGTCAACTATTTCGACACAGCGCCAATGTATATGGGCGGACAGTCGGAGGTGCTCACGGGCAATGCCTTGGCACGCCACCCGCGTGAAAAATTCTTCATCGCCACGAAGATGTCAAACCAGAACCGCCGCCTGTGGTCTTTCGACGAATCGAAGCGCATGTACGAGACATCCTTCGAGCGCCTGCGCGTAGACCATATTGATTATTACCTACTGCACAGCATCGGTGGCGGCATGGACTCGCTAAAGGGGCGCTTCCTCGACAACGGCATCCTCGAGTTCCTGCTCCGTGAGCGCGAGGCAGGACGCATCCGACACTTGGGCTTCAGCTATCACGGCGATGTGCGCGACTTCGACTGGCTCCTCGACCGCCAGCTGGAGTATCAGTGGGACTTCTGCCAGATTCAGATGAACTTCCTCGACTGGCGTCACGCCTCTATGCGAGGAGGGCGTCGCACCGATGCCGATGCCGAATATCTCTACAACAAATGCGAGAAATCCGGCGTGCAATGCGTGGTGATGGAGCCCTTGCGTGGTGGTGCCTTTGGACGTATGGCACAGGAACTGACCGACCAGCTGCTCGCCATGCATCCCGACGACAGCACGGCACGATGGGCCTTCCGCTGGGTAGGCTCCTATCCCAACATTCTCACCACGCTGAGCGGCATGAACCGCATGGAGCATCTGGAGGAGAACGTCAAGACCTTCTCGCCGCTGCAGCCCTGCACCGAGCAGGAGAACCAGCTGCTGGCCTCCATCGCCGACCAGATGTCGGGCTTCCCCACCATTCCCTGCACCACTTGCGAGTATTGCATGCCCTGTCCTTACGGTGTGAATATCCCTGCCAACTTCGCTTACTACAACGAGGCCGTCAACGAGCACATCCTTCCCCTACCCGACCCTACGGCCGAGAATTATCAGGAGCGCAAGCAGCAGTTCGTCGACGGTTTCCAGAAGGCCCTGCCCGACGAGGCCACCTGGGCAAAGAAATGCCAGGATTGCGAGGAGTGCCTGTCGAAGTGTCCGCAGCAGATACGCATCCCCAACCAGCTAGCCCGCATCGTCGAGGCCCTGCGTCCTCCACGTCGAAATTAGCGTAGAGTAAAATTTCCCTGACAGCCAAACCTTTTGGGCCTAAAAAAGAGGCTCCACAGTAATTATTAGAGCCTCCATAGGATTTTTTGGAGCCCCCGCAGGAAAATGCGGAGGCTCCAAAATGTTTTTTTTCGCCAGCATTCGCTTACACAAGTTACTCACTTACTCACTTACTCACTTTTGACATTTAGTTTTTCCACCATTAGCGGACTTAAAAAGTGTAAGTAATCATCGATTGAAATGTAATAGATTATAAGTATATATAATTTATTATAATATATTATAATAACATTTCTCTTCTCAGGTATCTCAGAAATGTAAATGTCAAAAGTGAGTAAGTGAGTAAGTGAGTAACTTCACTATCATACAGCCACCCGCGTTGGAGGGGATTTGAAATCCCCGACTCATGAGATGCGGATTTCAAATCCGCATCAACGTGGTTTCAAATCCGCATCAACAGGGTAATAATTAGCCCCCATTCGTTTCAAAAAAAACGGCTCACGTGGCCATTCGATGAATGGCTGCGAAAAAAATGTTTAAAAAAAAGAAAGAAAAATTTGGCAGTTTATTAAAAAATGCCTATTTTTGCAAAATAAAACTACCGAATCGACAAATTAATTATCTATTAACATTATTATTAACTAAAATCATTGCGACTATGAGAATGAAAAAATTTACTCTCTTGACGCTGGCATTGCTACTGATGTCAGTCGTTGCGTTTGCGCAAAAGCCCTCTATTCCGCAGCTATTGCAGAAGAGGACTGCAACCTCGGTTCTGCCTAACAGTCAAAAGGCACCCACGCCACAGTTGAACTTCAACCTTCCTGCAAAAAGCGGCGTGGCCAAGGCACCTAACAAAGCTGCGATGATTGCAGACTGGACGTTGGCCGGTTCTTACTATGACGGTTGGTCTGAAACCATTTATGAGTACCCCGTCCAAGTCGAGTTTATCGACGACCAGGTCACCATTAACAATTTCAGCCCCTTAGTAGGCGGCAGTATTACGGGTACGATGGACGGCAGCACCATCACCTTTGCTTCGCCCCAGCTTTTGGGAGATTATTATGGTAGTAATATCTATTTTTTTGCCTACGACCTTAACACTGGTTCTATGGCAGAGAGTGTGACCGCAGAATACGGTGAAAACGGCATTACATTCCCTGACGACGTTATAATTGTTGACAATGGAAGAGAGGATCAATTGTATTACTGGGGTTACTGGTCTGATCTTTCCATCATCCCAGCCACCGAACCTGATCCTGTAACGCCTCCCGCAGGCCTTGAGACTGCTGAGTATCGCCTGAACGCCTATGCTTATGACGCTTCTGGTAATGACATGGGCGAATACAGTCTTCCTCTCTATATTGGATGGGACAACAACGATGTATGGGTGCAGGGACTCTGCCAGGACTTCCCCGAAGCATGGATCAAGGGCACGTTTGCCGACGGCAGCGTTACATTTGCCAAAGGTCAGAAATTCGACGAGTATTATATGTCCGGGTATGGCACCATTAAGGATTTCTTCACGGGCTATGACGTTGAAGAGTATGAGATGGCCGACGTGACTATGAGCTTCGACCAAGAGACTGGCCTCTTCACGATGACCAGTCCCTACCTGATGCTCATCAATGCTTATTGGATCACGTTTGACCCCAACCTGCTTTTAGAAGATGTGTCATTCGTGCCTGTGCCCGATGAGGCCGCCACGCCTGCACAGCCTGAGATTACCAGTGCCACGGTGAAGGGAAGCGACCCCATCATTAAGGTGAACATCCCCATTGAGGACGTGGACGGCAACCCAATTCTCCGCGGCAAGCTCTATTACAAGTATTACTACGACGTGGAGCGCGAAGTCAGCCCGCTGATACTGTCAGCAGCGAATTATAGGGCGCTACTTAATATTGGAGAGGACATGGATGAGATTCCCTACAACCTCGTCGATTACAGTTGGGATTTAATCAGCAATGATCATTTCTACCTGTGGCAGGAAGACTGCAGCAACTGGAACAAAGTTGGTATCCAGAGCGTCTACTACGGTGGCGACGAGGAGAATGAGACAGAAATCTTCTGGTACACCATCAAGCCTTACGAGAACCAGCACGACATCGTCTTCACACCGACAGAGGAAAGCGATGGCACCATCCAGGACGGCCAGGCCAAAGTATTCATCATAGGACAAGACGTCAATGGCAACGCCATCTACGAGGATGCAACCGAGAGAGTTGACGCCAAAGGCAAACTTGCTTCCATCGACGAGAACCTCAACGTCATCTTGACGCCCATCAACGGCTTCAAGCTCGCCAATGTCACTGCTTCATATAAAGAGCAGCCTGTTGGCGGCGCTTCTGGCGAACTGACCGTATTCGACGGAACTACAACCAATAGTTACGTTCCTGTCTATGGATACTATGCCGACGCCTACCTGAAGAGTGAGTTCGTGATGCCAGCCTCCGAACTGGCAGACATGGCTGGCCAGCCAATCAATGGCATGACGTTTTATGCTCAACAGAGCTCAGTGAATTGGGGTAATGCCCAATTCCAGGTATTCCTGACGGAAGTTGCTGATGAGACCATCTCTGCATTCAACGGTCCTGGCACCGTCGTATATGAAGGTGCTCTGGGCATCGTTGATGGAGAAATGAACATCGAGTTTACAACTCCTTACCAATACAATGGCGGCAACCTGCTCATCGGTTTCTATGAGACTGCAACTGGCAGTTATGTCACCAGCACATGGCTTGGAGAGCAAGTAAATGGTGCCAGCGTACAGGGTTACAGCTATTCAAGCCTCGACGCTATTAGTGCCACCCAGCGCAACTTCCTCCCGAAGACCACGTTCGTATATGGCGGTGGCGACCCCATTGACATCGAGGTAACCCAAGACGAGAATGGCGGCTTTGCTTTCTTCACAATGCCAAATGCTAAGGTCAACGTCAACTACGAGCTGGTGCGCTTAGGCACACCGGTTGAGGTGGCTGCCGGTAAGTACATTACTTATTATACGGATAAGGACATCGTTATCTATGACGAGGACTGCGAGCTGCTGACCGTTACCGCTGTCGACGAAACCACCGTCACCGCAACTCCGCTCGAAGTGGCTGCCGCCGAGACACCGCTGCTCATCTACAACAGCAGCGATGTGAAGAAGGAACTGTGGATTGTTCCCACCGAGGACACTCCTTACGCAAATGTCTATGAGCCCGACGAGATTGAGGTTGCTCCTGAGTTCAAGGGCACACTCGAAGAGAAGACCTTCACAGCTGCTGAGATGAATGCCGCCGAGCACTTCATCTGCGACGGCGAGAACTTCATCTGGGTGCGCAGCGAAGGCACCATCGCCGCCAACAAGTGCTGGCTGGAGCTGACCAACGATGAGCCGCTGACCGCACGCGCCATCGTGATTGGTGCTGCCGAGACAACAGGAATCAGCAACGTTAACGCTAACGTTAACCTGAACGGCAACTACTACGACCTGCAAGGCCGCCGCGTCATGCAGCCCGTCAAGGGTCTCTACATCAGCAACGGTAAAAAGGTCATGGTGAAGTAACGCCGCAGGCAACAAAAAACAACATCATTAAACGTTAAACAGAAAAGAATATGAAAAAGAAGATATTTATGTTTCTCGTCGCCCTTATTGCGACGACGGGTGTGTGGGCACAAAATTGTGCCGAGGTCAGTCCATATGCGGCTACGACTCAGTCTTCTCACATTCCGCAAATGCAACGGAGAGCTGCTGCGAGCATCGGTGACCTGGTTCTGTCTTTCAACGCTTATGAAGCTGGACAATACGGTATTGTTACGGATGGAACATACTTCTATACCTCTAACTGGGGATATTCTGAAGCAGAGTATCAATTCTGTAAATATGACCTCGAGGGCAACTTTATCGAAGGTTTCGGAATCAGTGGTGTCGGAACTTGTCGTGGTATTACCTTCGATGGCACCTATGTCTATGGTGTAGCAAACGGCAACACCATCTATCAGATGGACTTCACCAACAAGACGCTGGTTAGTACCATCACTATTGATGTGGTTGCCCGTGGTATTGCCTACGACTACACCAGCGATGGTTTCTGGGTTGTCGGTAACTGGGCTGAACCTCTGGCTCTCTACAACCGTAGCGGTGTGCAGGTCAAGACAGGTATCTACTCAGGAAGCGTTTCTGACATTGCCTATTATTTGGATACAGACGGTGAGGAGCACATTTTACAGTGCAATAACGGTAACAATGATGTTTATGACTACAACATTACTACCAATACCCTCAACACGACTCCTATCTTTAGTTTAAATTCCATTCCCGGTTACAATGGTGGATCGTCTGGCGGTTGCCACATCGGCATCGTAAATAATCAGGCGTACTTCTTCGCCAATGTCCAGCAGGATCCCAACCTCATCGGTGTATATGCCCTTCCTAATGCTTATGTTGAATCTTACGACATCGTGGCAGGCACGAGCGAGCACGGCACCCTGACCTTCCTCGTTGACGGCGAAGAAGTGGAGGGAGAGCCTGTACAGGCTAAACCCGGACAGGAGGTCACCGTAGTGGTGACACCTGAGGAGGGATGGATATCCTCCAGCGTCATCGCAAGGCCCTACTCCTCATGGGAAGTGGCTGCAGCACGCGGTGCGGCTCAGGACATCGAGATCATACAGCCCATCAATGCCACAAAGACTGCCCTCCGCAACCAGTGGACCTTCACGATGCCGGCAAACAACGTCGAGGTGAGCGTCAACTACATCGACACCGACGACGTGATTGAGCTGCTGCGTCAGGAAACAGAGCTGGCAATGATGCTCTTTAGGAGCTTCGGCGACACGAAGGACGAGGAACTGCTGAAGGAGATGTTCAAGGCCATCGGTCAAGCCAACAGCCTGCTGAAGAAATATGACAGCGGACAGGATGTCAGCCTCGACGATGCCCAGAATCTGCTGGAGTTGCTGCAGTCCTTCAACGACCAGTTCGCCGATGTGGTGACGGGCATCACTGGCGTGAACCAAAACGAAAACCAAAACCAGTATTACGACCTGCAGGGCCGTCGTGTGGCTCAGCCCACAAAAGGCCTGTATATCCAAGGAGGTCGTAAAGTTTTGATTAAGTAATTATTCTAAGGAGGCAGGGAGTAAAGGAGAGAAATAGCTCCTAGACTCCTAGACTCCTTAGACAAAAAAGAGTAAAGGAGAAAGACTCCTTAGACAAGAACACCTGCCCAGCGGCAGGTGTTCTTTTCTTACAAAATCATTTCCATCGTTGTCTTCTGCACTTGCAATCAAGAATGACAATTTGTTTTTCAATTTGCAGGCTACAGAAAAAATACTGGAACCTGCATTTTTTTTTGTACGTTAGAAAAAAAATTGTAACTTTGCAGAG
Source organism: uncultured Prevotellaceae bacterium (assembly GCA_947167935.1). Taxonomy (GTDB): domain Bacteria; phylum Bacteroidota; class Bacteroidia; order Bacteroidales; family Bacteroidaceae; genus Prevotella. The sequence continues at coordinate 19,673 of CAMVJU010000027.1, forward strand.
GATTTCGTACACAAACATTATTAAGCTATGAAAAGAAAACTGTTTATGATTGCATTTGCCGCTGTGTCGGTGTGTGTGATGGTGGCTTGCGGTTCGAAGGACGGCAGCAAGGAGAAGGCTGATGCCGAGCAGGTGGCAGAGGAAACCAGCGAGGTGACAGAGGAAGCCAGTGAGAATGAGGAGAACGGCGAAGAGGCCGATGCCAGGGCCGAAGATGAGATCGTGGCCATGATCAACGACATCTTCGACGACTCGGACATCGAGTACACCACAAACGATCAGGGCTATATGGAAGCCAATATAGACCTCATCATGGATTTCGGCTCGATAAGACTCTGCGACCTGGTGGAGCAGGTGCGCATGATTGATGCCAACAAGGACGAGACGGAGCACTTCATCGCCGACTGGAACTGGATGCTCAACTGCTTTGACCAAGGCGGAGTTGAGGATATCGAGGTCGACGTAGACGGCGATACCGCCAAGGCGAAGTATTGGGTCAGCAATAGCGGCATGCGTGAACTCTACGAGCTGGCTCTTGTCAAGGAAGACGGCCAGTGGCGCGTCGACGACGTGCTGACAATGGGCGGACAGAAGGGCAGCAAGGCGGAGGAGATGACCAAGTACATCGAAGAAAACCAGTAAAACGGCAGGCAGCGACGCAGCCTTGGAAAATCACTTAATAAAGAAATGTATATGAACATCACTGAACGATTCTTGAAGTATACGCAGTTCGACACGCAGTCGGCAGAGGACAGCCAGACCGTGCCCAGCACGCCGAAACAGCTCGTCTTCGCCAACTACCTGAAGGAGGAGCTGGAGCGCGAGGGCCTGCAGGACGTGGAGATGGACGACAAGGGCTATATCTACGCCACGCTGCCCGCCAACACCGATGCCGACATGCCTGTCATCGGCTTTATCTCACATTATGACACCAGCCCCGACTGCTCGGGTGCCGACATCAAGCCGCGTATCGTGGAGAATTACGACGGACACGAAATCGTGCTGAGTGAGGGCATCACGCTGTCGCCGAGGAAGTTCCCCGAGTTGCTGGCCCATGAGGGTGAAGACCTCATCGTCACCGACGGCCACACGCTGCTGGGTGCCGACGACAAGGCAGGCATCGCCGAGATTGTGCAGGCGATGGTCTATCTGCAGGAACATCCTGAGGTGAAACACGGCAAGATTCGCGTGGCCTTCAACCCCGACGAGGAGATAGGCATGGGTGCCCACCACTTCGACGTGAAGAAGTTCGGCTGCCAATGGGCCTACACGATGGATGGCGGCGAAGTGGGCGAGCTGGAGTACGAGAACTTCAACGCCGCCTCGGCCAAGATCAGCATTAAGGGCATCAGCGTGCATCCTGGCTACGCCAAGGGTAAGATGGTGAACGCCAACGCGCTGGCCGCCGAGTTTGCCGCCCTGCTGCCGAAGGACGAGACGCCCGAGACGACGGAAGGCTACGAGGGTTTCTACCACCTCATCGGCATACAGGCCAACACCGAGCAGGCTAGGCTGAGCTACATCATCCGCGACCACGACCGCAAGCGCTTCGAACAGCGCAAACGCTTCGTCAAGACCTGCGCCGACAGGATGAACGAGAAATACGGCGAGGGTACTGTCACAGCCGACATCAACGACCAATACTACAACATGCGCGAAAAGATTGAGGACGGCAACATGCACGTCGTTGACCTCGTGCTGAAGGCTATGGAGGAAGTGGGCGTCACGCCGAAGGTAAGACCCATCCGCGGCGGCACCGATGGCGCTCAGCTGTCGTTCAAGGGTCTGCCCTGCCCCAACATCTTCGCCGGCGGCATCAACTTCCACGGTCCCTTCGAGTTTGTGCCCATCCAGTCGATGGAGAAGGCCATGCAGGTCATCGTGAAAATCATTGAAAGAATAAAAGAATAAAAAAAGATTCCATTCTTCAATCCTTCATCATGGACGAGAAAGAGCGCATTGAGCAACTCAGGAAGGAGCTGCACGAACACAACTACCGCTACTATGTGTTGAACCAGCCCGTCATCGGCGACCAGGAGTTCGACTTCCTGATGCATGAGCTGCAGGACCTGGAAGCACGCCATCCTGAACTCTACGATGCCAACTCGCCCACTCAGCGCGTCGGCAGCGACATCTCGACAGAGTTCCGTCAGGTGAAGCATCGCTATCCCATGCTCTCGCTGGCCAACACCTACAGCGAGGAGGATGTGCGCCAGTGGTACGACAGCGTGAAGAAGGGCCTGGCTGGCGAAAACTTCGAGGTGTGCTGCGAGTTGAAATATGACGGGTTGAGCATCTCGCTGACCTACGTCGACGGCCAGCTGACACAGGCTGTCACACGCGGCGATGGTGTGCAGGGTGATGATGTGACGACAAATGTGAGGACTATCCCCTCCATCCCATTGGTGCTGTCAGGAAATTCAGGCTACCCGAAAGAGTTCGAGATTCGCGGTGAAATTCTCATGCCTTGGGCCTCGTTCGAACGTCTCAACCGCGAGCGGGAGGCTGCCGAGGAGCCCCTCTTCGCCAATCCTCGCAACGCCGCCAGCGGCACGCTGAAAAACCTCGATTCGAGGGTGGTGGCCAGCCGCCAGCTTGATGCCTACCTGTATTATCTCTTAGGTGAAGAACTGCCTGCCGACGGACACTTTGAGAACTTGGAGACTGCCCGCTCGTGGGGATTCAAGATATCGCAGGGCATGAAGAAGGCCAAGACGGTGGAGGATATCTTGAAATACATCAACTATTGGGACACTGAACGCAAAAACCTGCCCGTGGCCACCGACGGCATCGTGCTGAAGGTGAACAGCCTGCGCCAGCAGCGCGCCCTCGGATTCACGGCGAAGAGCCCGCGCTGGGCCATCGCATATAAATTCAAGGCAGAGCGCGAGCAGACACGCCTTCTCGAAGTGACCTATCAGGTAGGACGCACAGGCGCAGTCACCCCCGTAGCCAATATGGAACCCGTGCAGCTGGCAGGTACCACTGTGCGTCGAGCCACACTGAACAACGAGGATTTCATCCGCAGCTTCGACCTCCACATCGGCGATATGGTCTACGTGGAGAAAGGTGGCGAGATTATTCCCAAGATTGTCGGCGTGAACATTGACGAACGCCCCATCATCGCCCAGCCCGTGCAGTTCATCAAGCGCTGCCCGGAGTGCGGCACGCCGCTGGTACGATACGAGGGCGAGGCCGCCTGGTATTGTCCCAACGATGCTGGCTGTCCGCCTCAGATCAAAGGCCGCATCGAGCATTTCATCTCGCGCAAGGCCATGAACATCGACTCGCTGGGGCCGGAAACCGTCGACGAGTATTTCCGTCGCGGACTGATCCACAACGTAGCCGACCTCTACAACATCGACGTGCAACAAATCAACGGCGACGGCTCGCGCACCAAGTCGGCACAAAAGATTGTCAACGGCATCAAGAAGTCGTGCGAGGTGCCCTTCGACCGCGTCGTCTTCGCCCTCGGCATCCGCTTCGTGGGTGAGACCAGCGCACGCCTGCTGGCCCGTCATTTCAAGACGATGGACGCGCTGATGGCCGCAGGGCTGGAAGAGCTGCAGGAGGTGGACGGCATCGGCGAGGTGATGGCAAAGAGCATTGTCAGCTATTTCCACAACGAGCAGAACCGCGAAATTGTGGAGCGTCTGCGCGACTATGGCCTGCAGTTCGCCCTCTCCGCAGAGCAGGCGGCGCAGCAGAGCGACCACCTCAACGGGCAGAGCATCGTCATCAGCGGCGTCTTCCAGCACCACTCACGCGACGAGTACAAGCTGCTCATTGAGCAAAACGGCGGCAAAAACGTGGGCAGCATCAGCGGCAAGACCTCCTTCATTCTTGCCGGCGACAATATGGGTCCCTCCAAACTGGAGAAGGCCCAGAAGCTCGGCATCCGCATCGTTTCTGAGGACGAGTTCCTGCAGATGCTCTCAGAATAATATAAAGCATTACTTACCCACGCAAAATCTACTTTCCGACGCAGAATGTAAAATCTGCAAATATAAGTAGCTGATAATCAGCACATATTCCTCCAATTACGGGGGACAGATACTATGCCGAGGGACGGAGGAGGGACGGAAAATATACAAAAATCTGCAAATGAAGCTGCCGTCAAAAATAAAATATACAAACATCTGCAAAGACGTTTTTCCAGTTCTTTGTATATTCACATTCGTTAACACGGATTTTTGCACATTCTTGCAATCGCTGTGAAGCGAGTGAAGTGTGACTTCCAATTTCAGTCCCTTTATGTACATTTATCTTTGTAGTTCTTTGTATATCTTTGTAATCTTACGAAAAATCGGAGCATTTTCTATCTCAAAATTGGGTTGTTAAAAAGTGTCAACACTGTTTTTGTCCCTCCGTGATATATCAACCCATTTTACGGATTTAGCAGATTTTTCGCTTTAATGTCGGTAA
>CAMVJU010000028.1 GCA_947167935.1 uncultured Prevotellaceae bacterium
CTTTCGCTCGGAAAAGAAAAGAAAAACGCGTTTTTCTTTTGCTTTTCGCTCGCTTATTCGTACCTTTGCACAAATTATAACTCTAAAATACTGAACATGGCAACCGTAAAACCTTTCCGTGGCCTCAGGCCACCGCGTGAATTAGTAGAGAAAGTGGAGAGCCGCCCCTACGACGTGCTCGACAGCGAAGAGGCACGTCAGGAAGCTGGCGACAATGAGATGAGCCTCTATCACATCATCAAGCCCGAGATTGACTTCCCTGTGGGGACCAGCGAATATGACCCGCGCGTCTATGAGCAGGCAGCCAAGAACTTTCAGAAGTTCCAGGACAAAGGCTGGCTGGTGCAGGACGCGCGCGAACATTATTATATTTATGCGCAGACGATGAACGGCAAGACACAGTATGGACTCGTCGTTGGCGCCTGGGTGAACGACTATATGGAAGGCCGCATCAAGAAGCACGAGCTGACACGTCGCGACAAGGAGGAAGACCGCATGAAGCACGTCCGCGTGAACGATGCCAACATGGAGCCGGTATTCTTCGCCTATCCTGACAATGCCGTGCTCGACGCACTCATCATGCGCTATGCCCAAACAGAGCCTGAGTACGACTTCATCGCACCCATCGACGGCTTCCGCCACCAGTTCTGGGTGATTGACAGCGACGAGGACATGCAGACCATCACCGACGAGTTCGCCAAGATGCCTTCGCTCTACATTGCCGACGGTCATCACCGTTCAGCAGCAGCCGCACTCGTGGGAGCCGAGAAGCAGCGCCTCAATCCCAACCACACAGGCAATGAGGAATACAACTACTTCATGGCGGTGTGCTTCCAGGCCTCGCAGCTCACCATCCTCGACTACAACCGCGTGGTGAAAGACCTCAACGGTCTCAGCAGCGAGCAGTTCCTCGAGGCGCTGGCCAAGAACTTCACCGTTGAGGACAAGGGCACCGACATCTACAAGCCGCAGCAGCTGCATGAGTTCTCGCTCTATTTGGACGAGCACTGGTACAGCCTGAAGGCGAAGGAGGGCACCTACGACAACAGCGACCCCATCGGCGTGCTCGACGTGGATATCAGCAGCCGCCTTATCCTCGACGAGATTCTCAACATCAGCGACCTGCGCTCTTCGAAACGCATCGACTTCGTGGGAGGTCTGCGCGGCTTGGGCGAGCTGAAGCGCCGTGTGGACAGCGGTGAGATGCGTGCAGCACTCGCGCTTTATCCCGTCTCCATGCAACAGATCATCGACATTGCCGACAGCGGCAAAATCATGCCTCCCAAGGCTACTTGGTTTGAGCCGAAGCTCCGCTCGGGGCTGGTCGTGCATAAGCTTTCTTAAGGAAAGATGAAAGACGAGTTTCTGACCATCAGCAGCACCGGCGAGGGATACTATACTGAGAAACGCAGTAAGTTCCTGGCTTGGGCGCATCACGTGGAAAGCGCCGACGAGGTGAAGGCTCTCATAGCCGACTACCGCAAGCGCTACTACGACGCCCGCCATGTGTGCTATGCCTATATGCTGGGGCCTGAGCGTCAGGAATACAGGGCCAACGATGATGGCGAGCCTTCGTCGACAGCCGGCAAGCCCATCCTCGGGCAGATCAACGCCGCTGAACTCACCGATGTGCTCGTTGTAGTGGTACGCTACTACGGCGGCGTCAACCTCGGCACCAGCGGTCTTATCGTAGCCTATCGCGAGGCGGCAGCGCTGGCCATCGCCGATGCCACAAAAGAGACACGTCAGGTGGAGGAGCTCGTCAACTATGACTTCCCCTACCCTATGATGAACAGCGTGATGCGTGTGGTGAAAGAGATGCAGCCGCGCATCGTCAGCCAAAGCTACGATAATACCTGCCGCATCACCCTCGCCATCCGCCAAAGCCTGGCGGAGCAATTGCGGCAGAAGCTGGCCAAACTGAGCTTTGAAGACAATTAACCCTTTAAACCTAACCGCATTTTGTATTGTAGACAACTAATCCTCTAAACCTAATTGTAATATGAGAAAAGTAAGATTCATCCTGATGTCACTCGTGGCTGCCGTCCTCGTTGGATGCGGCACCACGTCGACAGTGCCCATCACAGGGCGCAAGCAGACACTGATGGTAAGCGATGGCGAAGTGCTGTCGTTGGCCACCCAGCAGTACAAGGAGTTTATGAGCTCGGCCAAGAAGTCGACCAATGCCGCTAATACCGCTATGGTACAGCGCGTGGGGCAAAGACTGGCCAATGCCGTGACGCAGTATCTGAACGCTAATGGCATGTCGAGTGAGGTGCAGAACTTCCAATGGGAGTTCAACCTTGTTGCCGACAAGCAGGTCAACGCCTGGTGTATGCCTGGCGGTAAGATTGTGGTCTACGAAGGCCTGCTGCCTGTCACTCAGGACGAGGCTTCGTTGGCTGTCGTGCTGGGTCATGAGATAGCTCACGCTGTGGCAAAACACTCCGCAGAGCAGATGAGCAACCAGATCAAGCAGCAGTATGGCGCACAGATTGGCACGACAATCCTCGGCGCACTCGGTATGGGACAGAACACGCAGAGCATCGTGCAGGCTATCGCCGCACAGGGTTTCAACTTCGCCAACCTGAAATACTCGCGCAACCACGAGAACGAGGCAGACCACATCGGTCTGATCATCACCGCTATGGCCGGCTACGACCCGCAGGTCGCCCTACCCTTCTGGCAGCGCATGGCCGCCTCATCAACCAATCAGACGGCTGAGTTCCTCAGCGATCACCCCTCTGATGCCACACGCATCAACAACATCACCAACTGGATGCCCGAGGCCCTGAAATATTACAAGAAGTAACACAACACGATAAGTAGCGTCATAAAAAAAGTCCCAAGCCCTGGGACTTTTTTTTGGAGCTTAGATAAAAAAATCCCAAAGCCTGGGATTTTTCTAAGTCAATCGTTTATTGTTTTTCCCAAGCTCTTTTCAGAAAGCAGAGAAGCGCTCGTCGTTTTGAGCCTTTACTGCCATACACTCCATCTCTACGAGCCAGCCGGAGCGACAGACGGGAGCATGGACGATGACCACAGGACGATTGGGGAAACGCTCTTCATAAAGACGGCTCACCACAGCATAGTCGGCAGGATCGCGCAGATAGACAATCATGTGTGCCACATCATCGTAGGTGCAGCCAGCCTCATGCAGCAGGGCTTCCACGTTCTCCCACATACGGAAGGTCTGGTTGACAACATTGCCCACATGAACAATCTGACCTTTGTTGTCGATGCTGGCCGTGCCAGAGATGATAATATGACGGCGATCGCCATAGTCCACATAGGTGCCACGCTCGAAGGACACGCCGTAGTCACTCGTACGGTTGAGATGCGTGGAGGCGTAGAGGTAGTGTATCTGCTCAGGAGCGATGCCGGCAATGGCGTAGTTGTCCATCTGCGTCAGCACGCAGGGATCTTGTGCCCTACCGCCGATGCCCGTTGAGGCGATGAAATGCGTGTCATGAGTAAGGCCCTGAGTGAAAAAGACCTGGTTGCGGGCGCGGACAACGCCACCATAATTCAGATCGATATCGTTGACGAAGAGCCATGTGCGGATGCAGTTGGCAGCCAAGGTGCACCCCTCCTGCATCAGCTGCATCACATACTCGTTGAAGAGCAGGCGCGTCTGATACTCAGAGTTGGCAGCGAGGTTATGGGCCGATGCGTTCCAAAGATGGCGGTAGGCCGGAGTTTCAGCCGTAGCCTTCTTTACCTCATAGAGTCCGCCGTCGGTGAGTCGCGTGGTGACACCTGTCATCAGATAGGCCCACAGCGCAATCTTAGTGCCGTCGAGGGGACCCTGCTGGATAAGACTCTTGGCACAGTCGCTGGTATCGGCTGCTAAAACCCTGTCAGCCTGATTAGCGGCATCGCTTAAGAAATAGCGCTTGAACACGGCTACTGCTCCCTGCAGTTTGTCGCCAATAAGATGCTGGTAAGCGTCAAGCACGGCATCAAGCTGCTCTTGGAAAGAGAGCAACGGATTGTTGACGCGAACCATCACATGATACTCGTTGACGCTGCCCTGCTGAAAACTGAAAATCCTTGCTTCTGTATACTCAAAGGAAAGTGTTTCGTTCATCTTGTTTTTTAATTTGCGTGCAAAGGTACGAAATTTCTCGCGTGCCGCCAAGAATGACAGCGTCTTTTTTTTTTGCCGAAAAAAAAGCTGTGCGTCACTTTGGTGACGCACAGCCTTGTATTTTAAAAGATGTATTCGGTTTAGAAGTGGAAGTTCAGACCGAACAGGAGGTTGTAGGTGTCCATATCAAGACCGAAGCGGTTGATCTTCATGTCGCTCTCCTTCTCCTTGGCCTGCATCCAGCCCAGAGAACCCAGCTTTGCCAACAGGCTGATGTTGTCGCTCAGCTGGAAGGAAATGCCCGGACGCAAAGCGATCTCAACGACATCCATCTTCTGCTCACCGCCACCGGCATTCTGTACCTTGGGGGTATCGTCAGCCTTTACGCTGGTGTAGCCCACGCTGCCCTCGAAGAAGAGGTTCGCCTTTCCAAAGCGGGCGAAGGTATAGCGAACATAGGGTGCAAAGGTAAAGCTGTTGAGCTTGTAGTCGTCCTCATAGATATCCATAGAGGTGCTGACAGCAGTATTCATGGCAGCCTTGAAGTCGGTAACGGTCAGCGAGCCAAATGCTGCATAGCCGTGTGAGTAACCAATCTGTACACCGATAGAGATATCCTGATCGAGCTGATAGCCGATTTCAGGCAAAAGCTTGAAGGAAGAACCGTCCTGATCGTGTCCGTTACTAGAGAGCTTCGATGATGTGAAGCCCAGCGATCCACCTACGTAAACCTGAGCGCTGGCACCCATAGTGAAGCAAGCCAGCAGAGCAACTAATGCGATAATCTTCTTTCTCATGTTTCAAAAAAAATTAAGTTAAACAATAAATTTTTGCAAATATACGACATAAATCTTTACATAAGCAGTTTTAATTCATAAAAAAGCTTAATTTGGACGAAAACGACTTCTATCTCAGCAAATTCGATGCAAAAAAGTCCATACATTGGCGGAAAAGATGATAGCGGGTGTTGCCGCCGTAGATGCTGTGATTGCGGTTGGTATAGACGAGCTGGCGGAAGTCCTTGTCGGCATTGATGAGAGCGGTGACGTACTCGGCGGTGTTCTGATAGTGCACATTGTCGTCGGCCAATCCATGACAAAGCAGCAGGGCACCATGCAGCTGATCGGCACGGGCCAGCGGACAGACTCTGTCGTAGCCATCGGCATTCTCGTTGGGTGTGCGCATAAAGCGCTCAGTATAGATGGTGTCGTAGAATCGCCAGCATGTAGGCGGGGCAATGGCAATGCCGCAGCAGAATACAGGCCGCCCTTCACTCATCGACATCAACGTATTCCAGCCACCGTAGCTCCAGCCCCAAATGGCAATGCGTTCTTTATCGACGTAGCTCTGCTGACTCAGCCAGAGTGCTGTTTCGACCTGATCCTTGGCCTCCAGCTCGCCCAAGTGCAGGTAGGTGCATTTCTCGAATTCGGCGCCACGTCCACCCGTACCGCGGTTGTCGACGCAGACGGCGATATAACCCTGCTGAGCCTGATACTGCTCAAGGATGGCACCGCGTCCGTTTATGCCGATGCCCCACGCGTTCTTCACCTGCTGGTTGCCAGGACCTCCGTACTGATACATCACCACAGGGTATTTCTTCGCGGAATCAAAACCTGCCGGTTTGATCATCCAGCCATTGAGTACGACACCCTCTGAAGTGGTAAAGGAGAAGAGCTCCTTGCTACCCATGTCGAAAGAGGCATAGGTGTCGGCCAAAGCCTTGTTGTCTTCCAAAACGGTGACGGTTCGGGCAGAAGAACCACCCGACACACCGCAAATGGATATCTGTGTCGGCGTATTCAGGTCGCTCCAGGTGCAGATGAAGTTCTTGAAGTCCTTGGAGAAGATGGCATTGCTCCAGCCATCCTTCGGCGTGAGGCAGTCGGTCTTGTTGTTCTTGTGGTTGACATAGACCTTTTGATTGAGAGGACCGTCGGCAAGAGCAGCAAAATAAATGTCGCCCGTAGGCTCATCGTAACCGTAGACATCGGTGACAATCAGAGGTGAGGGTTGAGAGGTGAGAGGTGAGAGCGAGGCAGTAACGCTGCGCTGCAGCTGACCGTTGAGACTATAGACATAGATGTGGTTGAAACCGTCGCGCTCGCTGGTGAGGATGATGTGGCTCTGCGTAATCTTCGTCTGGGCAAAGACATTCTCGTTGACGTATTTGTCGACCTTGTCCTCGATGACCTGCTGACAGACGGTGGTTAGCGGATTAGCCATGAAGATGCGGAGACAGTCCTGATGGCGGTTGAGCGTAAACACACAGACTTTTGTCGGGTCGCTGGTAGGCATGATGCGGGGGATGTAGCCGTCGGCATCGAGGGGCAACTGCAAAGTACGCGTCTGATGGCTCTTGATGTCGAAGCTCATCAGCTTCACAGTAGCGTTCTGCTCGCCAGCCTTCGGATACTTATAGGAGTACGTTCCCTCTGGCCGCATCGAACTGGGCGATGCCTTGGGTGCGCCGGCTGACCAGTCTTCAGGAGCAAGGGGCAGGTAGACCTCAGGCACCTGGCTCTCGTCGTAGCGAACCCAAACGATCTGCTTCGAGTCAGCACTGAAAACCATCGCCGAATTAAAGGAGAATTCCTCCTCGTTCACCCAGTCAGGCAGGCCGTTGATGATTTCGTTCTTCTTGCCATCCTTCGTCACCTGGCTCTCAGCGTTGTTGTAAAGCAGCTTCACGAGGAAGATATTATTGTCACGCACGAAGGCCACCTGCAGGCCGTCGGGACTCCAGACGGGTGTCTGCTGCGGACCGCCGTCGCTCAGCGGCTCCAGCTTGTTGTTGGCTATATTAAAGATGTAGTAGACGGCTGTGAAGGAATGGCGGTAGATGCCACGTGTCTGCGTCTGGATAAGGATGCGCTTCTGATCGGGACTCATAATGTAGTCCTCCACACGGCTGATGCTTGCTCCCCGGGCCGTAGCTGCATCGAACAGCACACCCGTCTGCTTGCCTGTACGGAACGAGCAGGTCACTATCTGTTTGCCGTCGGCAGATATCTGTGCATAGCTCTGCCCGTCGGCCAGCGGCTCAACGGCAGCAATGCCCTTTGGGCTGAACATGCCCGTAGTAGTGATGTCCTTCAACGAGAGTTGTTGTCCCGCCATCAGCTGCGAGACGGCCACGAACAGCGCGGCACTAAACAAGAGTATTTTCTTCATGGTCATTGGTGTTTGATAGTGCAAAGGTACGAAAAAAAGTGCGTACACTCTTATATTTGACCATTATTTTGTTTTTTTCAGCCTTCTCAAGAAAAAAAGTCAACGAGTTACGAAAAAAAACGAGCCGTTTAGGGTTGAATTCTCGAGAGAATTTAAAGCTAAACAGCCTCCTCAGAAAATTATGGAGCTCGCAAAAATAATTTTGGAGCTCATTCGCAAAAAAAAATCATTGCGGCAGAGAGTCGAGCAACAGGAACTGCTCTGTGGGGAAGTCAGGATGAGCGGCAAGGAACTTCTCCAATTGCAGAATGCTGTCATTAGTAAAGACGCGACGATTCATGACCTGATTGACCACAGTCTGAATCTTCGTCATGTGCCAACGGCGAGCTGTAAGCAGCGTGTCTTCCTCTTCAGGCAATGGATAGAGGCTGACGAGATAGAATCCCAGGCAATCGGGAACAATGTATTCTCGCGTCATCATGCTGCGCTGTTGCGGGGTGTAGCCATAACGGAGATAGGCCGGATAATCCTCACCCAAATACTTGTCAAGCGAGATGCCCACCAGCGTATCGCTGACCACGATGCTTTGGTCCAGCGAGCTGATCTGCGTATAGAGGTGGGGAATCTTCATTCCAGGCAACATTGTGGCCAGCCGACTAAAGGCTTGAGAAAGCTGTTTCTCCAGCAAATCAGTATTCTCATACTGGCGAGCCACATCATTAATAATGTCTTGCAACGTGCTGTCCTGAAAGAAAATCAACAGACGGTTGTTGATATCTGGATCATCAACGGGACCAAGCTGCAGCACATGCTCAATGAGTGTGCGAGTCTGCAGCGGATACTCAGTACGCATCTGATGCAAGGCAGCAAAGTCGGCCAACGTGAGGTACATACTCTCCACACGGTCGTAGCGGTCGAGCACGACACCTTCCTGTTTCTGCTGCTCATCAGAGGGCCGCATCTGTAGCTGACAGCCTATCAAAGCCATCATTAACAGGAACATGAAGAGATAGAATTTTCTCACGAGAAAGTTTTCTTTTGTTAAAACGTGGTGCAAAATTACTAAAAATTCTTGATTTAACCAAATTTTAACCTAATTATTTTTAACAAACTGCACATTTAACTTGATATTGAGTAATTTTGTGGGAAAAAGGAAAGCCATGAAAAGAATACTGACCATCCTCATGCTTGCATTGTCAGGAATGCAGGCGAGTGCCTATCGTGTGGTAGTTACCAACCTTTCAGACACGCCTAAGACCGACTATCCTGTTGTGATCAAACTAACGTCCTGCGTAGATATTCCATCGTGTCGAATCACCTGCAACAATCAGGAAATCCCCTTTCAATTAGACGACCTCGATCAGGATGGACATTTCGACGAGCTGTGCTTCCTCGTTGATCTAGGGCCTAAAGAGGAGAAAATCTTCGATGTAGATAAATCTTTCCGTGGTCCCATTCCCTCCTACCCTGCCCGCGTCTATGCCGAGATGGTGATGCGCAATGACAAAGTGAAAGAGAAAAACAAGCAGAATAATTATGTGGAGAGCATCACCGCACGCGGCGACTGCGCCAACAGCTACAACCTGCTGCACCATCACGGCGTGTGCTTTGAGAGCGAGCTGAATGGCATCCGCATCTACTTCGACAAACGGCAGACGCTCGACCTCTATGGAAAGTTTAAGAAGGGATTGGAGCTGCAGGAGACGCAATTCTACACTAGCGACGAGCAAAAGGCAGCGGGCTATGGCGACGATGTGCTGTGGGTAGGGAATACTTTCGGACTCGGCGCCCTGCGCGGCTTCGACGCCAAGACTTTGAAACCCACGATGATTGAGCCGGTGAAGAGCCGCACACAGCGAATCATCAGCTATGGGCCGCTGCGCACCATTGTGGAGGTCATCGATAAAGGCTGGCAGAAAGATTCGCTGTCTGAACCTGTGGACATGATCATCCGCTACACGCAATATGCCGGTCATCGCGACACCGACATCGATGTGTTCTTCAGCCACGACAACGTCGTCAACACGTTCTCTACAGGTATCATCAATGTGAAAGGCTCCACGGAATTCTCCGACCAAAAGGGTACGCGAGCTTGCTGGGGCACGGATTATCCCTCTACAGATCACGAGAAATGGAAGCCGGAAACCGTAGGACTGGCCATCTACATTCCCCAACAACACCTTGTCAATGAATTTCCTGCAGACAACGATAATTACGGTTTTGCAGTACGCTCCGAAAAAAAACACATACATTACAAAGTAGCCTACTGCTCAGCCAACGAGAGTTTCGGCTACCACTCTGCCAAGGAATGGTTTGACTGGGTGAAAGAATGGAGTAGGGAAATCAGCAAGCCCGCCGTCAGCATTACCTTAGATTTCCGGTAAGTCGCTGAAGCGTTTACGGCCTTTTACATAGTATTGCCAGAGCAGTGAGAACCGGCGCCGCTCTGGTATTTCTTTTGCCACGCGAGTTTCCTGAATGTTTCGGCGATCGGCCTCGAAATCTTTCTTCCATTTTTTAAAGGCACGGCGGGCTTTGTACACAGCCTTGAAGTCGCCCAAGTTGCGCTTCAGCAGCAGCATCTCCCACGCCGCCAGATAGTCAAGCCACCAGCGGCGACGCATCACAGGCTTCAACTCCTTGTCCGACAGGCATTTGTATAGCATCGTCAAATTGTTGCGAAAATTCAGGAATGTCTTCATCGGGTTCGACTTCGGCAATGTGCCACCGCCTACGTGGAAGACAACGCTCTCAGGCAAGCAATAAATCTTGTACCCCTGCAGACGCATACGCCAGCACAAATCTATCTCCTCGTTATGAGCAAAGAAGCGCCCGTCCAATCCTCCCACATTATTATATACACGCGCGCGCACGAGGAGGGCAGCACCAGTAGCCCATAGCACCTCGGCTGGTGTGTCGTACTGCCCCTCGTCTCTTTCCACAGTCTCGAAAATGCGGCCGCGGCAGAACGGATAGCCGTAGCGATCGAGAAAACCGCCAGAAGCACCTGCGTATTCAAAAGCATCACGGTCGGCGATGCTGAGCAGCTTCGGCTGGCACGCCGCTACGTCGGGATGGGCATCCATAAATTCGATGAGCGGCGTCAGCCAGTGGTGCGTCACCTCAATGTCGCTGTTCAGCAGCAGATAGTATTCGGCATCAATCTGCGCTAAGGCCTTGTTGTAGCCATCGGCAAAGCCCCAGTTTTTTTCAAAGAGGATGAGCTGCACTTCGGGGTAGTGTGCACGCAGCAACTCTATAGAGTCATCGTTAGAGGCGTTGTCGGCAACAATGACAGTAGCCTCTTCGCGAGAATACTGCAAGACGCTGGGCAGATATTGGCGCAGCATCTTCGCGCCGTTCCAGTTCAGGATGACGATGGCAAGCTTCATGCTATTTCTGATTTAAGATTTCAACTTTCAATGCGGTGTGGTCATGATTGAAGTCGCCAAGACGAACTTGCACCAGCTGATTATCAAGCTCAGGACGGGCATCCTGCGGCGAAAGCTCCACACGGATATAGTTTCTCGTAAAACCATGCATGGCACGGCCTCGTGTAGCCTTCTCAAATAAGACCTCAGCCTCCTGACCGATGTGGGCAGCATAAAAAGCTGCGGTTTTCTCTTCCGAAAGATCCAACAGACGTTTACTGCGAAGTTTCTTCTCCGCCTCACTCACTACATAGGGAATCTTCAGCGCTGCCGTTCCTGGCCGCTCGGAATACGGGAAGACATGCAGCTGCGTAACGGGAAGTCTATCAAGCAGCGCATAAGTTTGCTCGAAACACTCAGGCGTCTCACCGCGACAGCCCACCATCACGTCAACACCAATAAATGCGTCAGGCATCAGCTCTTTGATACGCAAAATCTTGTCGGCAAAGAGCTGGCTGTTGTAATGACGGTGCATCAGCTTCAGCACTTCGTCGCTGCCACTCTGCAAGGGAATATGGAAATGGGGCATAAAGGCGCGACTTTCGTTAGCACACCAAGCGATGAGCTCGTCAGTCAGCAGGTCGGGCTCTAAAGAGCTGATGCGGTAACGCTGGATGCCTTCCACCTCGTCCAGCGCCTTCACTAAGTCGATGAAACGCTCGCCTGTAGTCTTGCCGAAGTCACCGATGTTCACTCCTGTCAAAACAATCTCCTTGCCGCCTTCAGCTACAGCCTCCTTCGCCTGCTCCACCAGCGAGGCTATTGAGGGATTGCGGCTGAATCCACGTGCAAAGGGAATGGTGCAATAAGTGCAGAAATAATCACAGCCATCCTGTACCTTCAAGAAGAAACGCGTGCGATTGCCACGCGAACAGCTGGGTGCAAAAGTGGTAATGTCCTTTGTCTTTTCCGTACGGATAACCTTAGTTGCCATATCGCGCCGCAAAAAACCATCAACGAGAAATGACACAAGACGGTCTTTCTCGTTGGAGCCCAACACGAGGTCGACACCCTCGATGCAGCTCACGGCCGGCGCCTCCATCTGTGCATAGCAGCCCGTGACGACGATGAAAGCGCCAGGATGCTGGCGCACCAAACGGTGGATAGCCTGCCGACATTTGCGCGAAGCCACCTCCGTCACCGTGCACGTGTTGATGAGGCAGATATCAGCCTGCTCACCACGTGTCGCCGTCCTTACACCCATCTGCTGCAACAGGCGTCCGAAGGTGGACGTCTCTGAGAAGTTCAACTTACAGCCCAGTGTAAAGTAGGCCGCCGTCTTGCCTTGAAGGGCTGATGTATCTATCATGATCTAATAATGTATACGTGATATTTGCGCATACAAAGGTACGAATAAACGAGCGAAATGCAAAAGAAATAAACTCATTTTTCTGAACAAATATCAATTGCATAGAAATGTTGCAATATTTAACATTTCAAAAGTAGCTGATTTACAGTGATTTGCAAAAAAGTTACAAAAGAGATGGAAAAATTTTCAAAAAAAATGATACGTCGTATTAAAAAAAGTCTTACCTTTGCACCGTTTTAATAAACAAATGATTGTTTTACAGATTTAAAAAAGCAAAGAAATGAAAAAGATTGTAATGATGTTCGCAGTTGCAGCCATGATGGTTGCTTGTGGTAATGGTGCCAAGACCGCTACCGACGTTCAGAAGGATTCTATTAAGAATGCCCTCTACGAGCAGAAGGTTGAGGCTGCTAAGGCTGCTATCCAGGCTCCCGTTGCTCCCGGGGCTCCCGCTGAAGAGCTTGACGAGGCTGGCAAGGCTGCTTACGCTGAGGCTCAGGCTGCTTATGATTCTGCTGTTGCTGAGTACAACAAGGCTATTGCCGCTGTTACCGTTGACAGCACCACTGAGGCTTTCAAGGCTGAGGTTGCTGAGGCTGTGAAGGCTTTCGAAACTGCCCTGAACGCTCCCGCTGAGGAGAAGAAAGCTGAGGAGCAGAAGTAATTCTTGCGAACAAAACTGTTACAAATACTGTTGGGCGAAAGCTCAGCAGTATTTTTATTTTATAAAAGCAACTCCAAGATAAAATGCCCCAGCAACGGGACTGATAGGGTTCAAAGAAAGAGTTGCATCAATACTGCATCGGAATAGGTATTGTCGCTGCGCAGCATCCAGTCGGTGAGGGTGGCAGTGTTACAATAACCCATTGACAGGAAGAGCTGACGGGCAGGGGCATTGTCGACAGCAACGATGGCATAAAGCTGATGCAGATGGATGACGCGGCGGGCATAGTCATGAAGGGCTTCAAGGGCAGCCTTAGCATAGCCTTTGTTTCGATGGGGCTGCTCGATAACGATGCCTACCTCGGCACGACGATGTCGCGGGTCGAAGTTGATAAGATCGGCAATGCCGACTGTGAGAGGTGAGAGGTTAGAGGCAAGAGGTGAGACATCATCCTTTTCAATGATGAGACGTAGCTGGCGGTCTGCAAAGATATCATCGGCTGAAGTGGCGATATAGTCGTGCAAGGTGTAGCGCGAATAAGGCACATTGGTTTCACCCACGGCCCATAGCTCTGCGTCGTTCTCGATGCGATAGAGCAAGTCGAGATCCTCTGGCTCCATAGCCCGCAACGTAACATGACAGGAAGATGTTTTGCCGTTTTTACACATAAATATCTGTTGGGGTTAGAAGCACTTGATGGTGCACGCTGTAGGTACCGATGGTAGGACGCTTGGCCGCCATCGAGGATGTTTGCATTATCATCTGTGCGAATGAGAAAGTGTCGGTTTCATAAACCACACAAGCATCTGATGGGAGACGTTGTTCCAACAACGGCAGCTCGTCCATAGGACAGAACGTAGCACTGAGTCCCTTTCGCTTGGCCAACTCGCGCCCCTTGTCAAGCATCTCTTGCGTTCCGACAAAACAATAGCTAACGTCGGCACGTGGCTTGTCAGTAAAGCCGAGACTGCTGCGCATACGCTCATAGAGCATCTGCAGCAATGCGATGAAAGCACGGAAATAGATGGCAATCTTGATGGGCAGAGTGACGAAGAACGACAAATGTCCATAGTGTTTGCGGAAGAAGATAAGCATAGCTTGATAGAAGACATGCACATAACGGTAGCTGGACTTCACCGTCGATTCCCCCTTGTAATGCACGATGGAGGCAGGCACGTACCAGTTTTCATAGCCGCCCTTCAGCAATCGGTAACTGAGGTCGATGTCCTCGCCATACATAAAGAAGTCCTCGTCCAAAGCGCCCACCTTGTCAATGGCTTCACGCCGCAACATACAGAAGGCACCGCTGATGACGTCGATACGCCCAGGTTCATCCCAGGGTAGATGTTTCATATAGTAGCGTTTGGAGAAGCCAAGCATCTTCAGCAGCGAGACCCAAGGCGTGGGCAGCGCACGACGCGACTCAGGTGCCAGCGTGCCGTCCGAGTTGTGCATTTTCACACCCACGCCGCCAGTCTGGGGATGTGCATCCATGAAGTCGAGCACTTTTTGCAGGCTGTCCTCACCGATGAACGTGTCAGGATTGAGCAGCAACACATAGTCGCTCTGTGTCTGACGGATAGCAAGGTTGTTGGCACGGGCAAAGCCTAGATTCTGCGTGCTCTCGATGATGTTGATACTATCGCCAAAACGCTTTTGCAGGTAGGTCACGGTGTCATCAGACGAATCGTTATCGACCACGTAGATTTCGTGGTCAATATCCTTGGCGGCACGCTGCACGCTAACGATGCACTGCTCAAGATAATAGCGCACATTATAGCTGACGATGACAACGGTAAGCTTCATGCGGGTTCTTCTTCTGAAGATTCTTGTTCTTCTATGGATTCTGAGTCTTCTGTGTTATCTGGGGCATCTGATATTTCCTGAATTTCCGGAGTCTTCACCTCTTCTTCACAGCGGCTCATGGTGGGAATGACGAAGGGCATACAGAGCAATGTCACCACGGCGAGATAGCCGTAGGATGGCTCCATCTCAAAAGCATAGTAGAGGAAAGTGTTCACCACCAACAGCGCACCCATCACACACAGACGCAAGGTGCCCCATTTAGCCAGTGCCGGAGCCTTGCGTTCTTGCAAGTCGTTGCTGATGCGCTTGAACTTAAACAGGCGCAGCGACAGCGGTAACAATGCAATGGTGAGCAGGATCATCACCGTTGAACAGATGAAGCGCTGCTCTCGTGTGGTCTCGGCAAAGATGCCCATGTCCACATTGAGGAACTCGCCTAATATATATAATAATGTGGCCAGCAGCAAGGCACCGCTGAAAATCGTCATTAACAGGTTGCGTGTTTTCTTCATTTCCAATAACCTTTAAACAATAACCAATAACCATCAACCTTCGAAGGGTGTTCGATTAAGGATGGAGCGCCCCAGCGTCACCTCATCAGTATACTCCAGTTCGTTGCCTACAGCGATGCCGCGTGCTATCATACTGACGGCGACGCCTGTAGATGTCAGCCGACGGAAGATGTAGAAGTTGGTGGTGTCGCCCTCCATCGTTGAGCTGAGCGCCAGGATGACCTCTTTGACGTCGCCGTCCCCTACCCTCTTCACCAGCGAGTCAATCTCCAAGTCGGCAGGGCCAATGCCGTCCATTGGCGAGATGAGCCCGCCCAATACATGATAGAGGCCATGATACTGCTGGGTGTTCTCAATGGCCATCACATCCTGAATGTTCTCCACCACACAAATGGTAGAGCTGTCGCGGCGTGTATCAGCACAGATGGGACAGATGTCGGTGTCGCTGATGTTGTGGCAGACGCTGCAGAATTTCACCTCGCGCCGCATCGTGGCGATGGCGTCGGCAAACTGCTCCACGCTGTCAACGGGCTGGCGCAGCATGTGCAGCACCAGTCGCAAGGCGGTCTTGCGGCCTATGCCCGGCAGGGTGGCGAACTCCTGTACGGCACGTTCTAACAGTTGTGATGGATATTGCTGGTTCAATGCTTAATGCTCAATGCCAAATATTTAATTTTCTATCTCCGAGAGCTCAAGCCAACGCATGGATTTTTCGTCCAGCTCATCATTGAGCAGCGGTAGACGCTTACTCATCGCTGTGATCTCATCCACGCTGATAATGCCCGAGCTAAGGGCATCCTCTATCTGTTTCTTCTCAGCCTCCAAAGCGGCGATCTCTTTCTCCAACTGCTCAAACTCACGTTTCTCCTTGAAAGACATCCGTCTTTTCGTGGTGAGAGGTGAGGTATGAGAGGTGAGAGAATTGTCTGAGTCTGATTTGGTGGAGGTCTTCATAGCCTTTGCTGGCATTTTCTCACCTCTCACCTCATCATTATTTTCTTTTGAGAACTCCCTATACTGCGTATAGTTTCCGGGGAAATCCTTGACGACTCCGTTGCCCTTGAAGACCAGCAGATGGTCAACCACCTTGTCGGTAAAGTATCGGTCGTGGCTCACCACGATGACGCAGCCGGGGAAATCCTGCAGGTATTCCTCCAGGATCTGCAGGGTCACGATGTCGAGGTCGTTGGTCGGCTCGTCCAATACCAGGAAGTTGGGATTACGCATCAGCACAGTACAGAGGTAGAGCTTGCGCCGCTCACCGCCGCTGAGCTTATAGACGTAATTGTATTGTTGGTCGTTGGTGAAGAGGAAATGCTGCAGGAGCTGCGAGGCAGAGAAATGCCGGCCTTGTCCGAGGTCGATATACTCGGCAATGTCACGCACCACATCGATGACCTTCTGCTGCTCGTCGAATTGTAGGCCTTCCTGTGAGAAATAGCCGAAACGGACGGTGTCGCCGATGATGATGCGGCCTGAATCCGGCTCCAACTCTCCTAAGATCATCTTCAGGAAGGTGGTCTTTCCCGTGCCGTTGCTGCCCACAATGCCCATCTTCTCAAAGCGCGAGAAGTTGTAGTAGAAGTCCTTCAGAATTACCGTTGAGGGACTAAACTCCTTAGAGATATACTGGCACTCGAAAATCTTGCTGCCGATGTAGACATTGCTGGCCTTGAGGCGGATGGCACGCTCCTCGATGCGAGCCTTGGCGGTCTTCTCCAACTCGTAGAAAGCATCCTCTCGGGCACGGGCCTTATGACCTCTGGCCTGCGGCATACGTCGCATCCATTCCAACTCGGTGCGGTAGAGGTTGTTGGCACGGGCTATCTCAGCGCGGCGGTTGTCGATGCGTTCCTGGCGTTTCTCCAGGTAATAGGAATAGTTGCCGCGATAGGTGTAGATGGTGTGGTCGTCAAGTTCGAGAATCAGCGAGCACACACGGTCAAGGAAATAACGGTCATGAGTGACCATGAGCAGTGTCTTGTTGCCTCGGCCAAGGAATCCCTCCAGCCATTCAATCATCTCTAAGTCGAGGTGGTTGGTAGGCTCGTCAAGGATGAGGAAGTCAGGCTCCAGGATCAGGATATTGGCCAGCGCGACACGTTTCTGCTGTCCGCCGCTGAGCTGTCCAACGGGCTGGTTGAGGTCACGTATCTTCAGCTGTGTCAGAATCTGCTTCGCCTTCAGCACCTTCTCCTCGTCGCCCTGATGATTAAAACACGCATCCAGCACGCTGTCATTGGGGTCGAAGTGAGGGGTCTGCTCCAAGTAGCCCAGCTTCAGGTCGCGCCGGTAGATGATAGAGCCCTCGTCGTAGTTCTCCTTGCCGGTGAGGATGGAGAGCAACGTCGACTTGCCCGTACCATTCTTGGCGATCAGTCCCACCTTCTGCCCTTCAGCAATAGAAAAGCTGATGTTCTCGAAGAGCATCAGCGCGCCAAACGATTTCGTCAGGTTCTGTACGTCAAGGTATGGTGTGTCTTTCGCCATCCTTAGCTACAAAGACTTGTTAATCTTTTCTATATAGTCGAGCACCTCTTCCCTACCCGTTCCTTTCTCGGCAGAGGTAATAAAGAACGGCGGCATCTCTTCCCACGCCTCCAGCATCTTTTTCTGGTAGGCGTCGACGTTGAGTCTCACCTTTGTGGCAGAGAGCTTGTCGGCCTTGGTGAAGAGGATGGAGAAAGGTACACCCGACATGCCCAGCCAGTTCATAAACTCCAGATCGATGGCTTGCGGCTCCAGCCGGACGTCGACCAACACAAAGGTATTCACCAATTGCTCTCGTCCGAGGATATAGCCGCGAATCATCTGGTCGAGCTTAGCCACCTCTTTCTTCGAGCGCTTGGCAAAGCCGTAGCCGGGCAGGTCGACCAAATACCATTCCTTATTGATAATGAAGTGATTGATGAGGAGTGTCTTGCCAGGAGTAGCCGATGTCTTGGCCAGTCCCTTGTGACGGCAGAGCATGTTGATGAGGCTGGACTTGCCTACATTGCTTCTTCCGATGAAAGCATACTCCGGCTTAGTGTCCTTCGGGCACATCGACACCATCGGCGCCGAAATGACAAACTCAGAGTTCTTAATCTCCATCACTCCACTCTCAACCCTAAACTCTCAACTCTTACCTGATACGATCCAAAGCACGCACCACCTTCTCATCATGCACGATGCCCTTGCGAGCCATAAAGACGGCAAGGATGCCAACGGCGGGCAGCACATACTGCCAATGCATGATTTCGGGCACGGCATAGAGGGCCAGCAGCACATACCACGCCAGCATGGCCAACATCGGCAACAGGCATAAAGCGGCCTGCAGCTTGCGGTTCTTATGCAGCGGCACGATGGCAGCACTCAGCACAGCAGCCACGATAAGCACGACGAGCTGCAACGTCATGCCTGCTCCTGCGATGCAGCACACCACACAGCATACAACGGCCAGCAGCAGATACCAAGTCTGTGGTCTTAACATTTTCTCCTAGTTTTTCGAAATTACATTATAACGTCTACGTTACAACGGAATTATTCCACTACAGCCATTGCGTCCTTCTGCGGATCGCGCCAGTATACCTTGCCCTCGACAAACTCCTGGGTAGCCAGCAGCGTGGGCTTCGGCAGTTTCTCGTAGTAGCGAGAGATCTCAATCTGCTCGCGATTCTCGAAGACCTCTTCCAGCGAATCGTTGTAGCTGGCAAACTCAGCCAGCTTCTTCGACAGGTCTTCCTTGATCTGAATGGCTATCTGATTAGCACGCTTGGCGATGATGGCAACGGTCTCGTAGATGTTGCCCGTCTCATCACACAAATCCATCACATTGCGCGTCACGGTATTCACCGGAGCCTTTGATTTCTTGTAATCCATCTTTATATTTACGATTTTGTCGCTTTTTTAATCTTTTATTATTCTTTTATTCTTCATCAGTCTCCCACCACCTTCTTGCACTTGGCAATGAATTTCTTGGCCAGCGGAGTATTCTTCGACTCGGGAAATTCGTTGAGGAAACCATAGCTCTCGTCCTCGGCATCCCGATAGCGCTCTATGCGCTTGTCTTCCGACGAATTCTCTGCCAGCTCGAACTTGCTCTTCATAATAATGAGAGAAAAGTCCTCGCGCCATTTCGTGAAGGGATAGAGCTTCAGGGCATTCTCAGCCGTGATGATGCTGGAGATATAGTTGCTCTCATTGTTCGAGTTGATGTTGCCGAAATATCCGCCTAGATTGTAGTACAGCTGTGCCGACAACAGCTCCTTCATAATCAGCTTGTCCTGCAGCTCGAAGAGACGCTCCTGCGCCTTTGGCCTGAGTTCAGAGTTGGGGAAGAAGTCGAGGAACTGCTGATAGGCATTGATGGCACCGATGGTGGGCGTCTGGTCAAGACGTGGCTCAGGAGCACTCTCATAGAGCGACTGGCCTACGTAGAACGAGGCCTCCTCAGCATAGATGCCCTTCGGATAAGTCTGGAAATACTTCTTGAACGTGGAAGATGCCGACTCGAAGTCATGGCTCTTATACTCTGACATGCCCAGCATATAGAGCGCCTCCTCAGCGTCGTCATGACCTTTCTTCTGCGTGATGAGTTCCATCAGCAGCGTGGCGGCACGTGTAAACTTGCCCTCGGCAAAGCTCTGCTTCGCATACTCATAGCGGTAGTTCAGGTCTGTCGACTTGTACACCTTATTAAACTCGCCTGCGCATCCTGTCAGCAGCAGGGCGGCGAGCGAGAGCGTGAATAGCATTTTCTTCATTACATACTATTTTGGCTTGCAAAATTACTCATTTTCGCCCAATACACAAAGCGTTTATCATTTTTTAATGCTGTTTCCTACACTTTTTAAGCAAAAGGGACTCATGAATACACGGAAAGAGGCCTGCAGAGTGACAACTTAGGTGGATTTTGAATAGCAAAGATAATAGCGTCGCACCTTGCCGATGGATTGGGGAGAGAGGCTGGTGAGGAGCTCTGAGGCCTGCGTGATGTCGGCGATGGTGCCGTCACGCATCAGGATGTCGATGCTGTCCTCGGTGGGTGAATACATGTCTTTCTCGGCGCTGACCACCTGCATCAGGTAGTCGGTGTCGTCGATGCTGACGTCCAGCGTCTCGGCGAGGTGTTGGCGCAGGGCTTCGATACGTTCTGGGGTGGGAGGCTCGGAGGTCATCTCACAGCGCCAGAGACGGCGGTCGAGCAGGTCGCCAGCCAGACGGGCAAGGATCTTGTCACTGCTGTGGCGCCAGGCCTTCATCACGCTCCAGATATCGCTGTCGTCCAGCTCGCCGTACATGCGCAGGGCTTCCGGGTCGCCGTGGAAACACTGGGTATCCACGTCGTTATAGAGGAAATAGGCAAGGGAGAGAGAGAGGTGGGAGGTCAGAAGTGAGGGCTGGCATTGAGCCAGGTATTTGGCACGACGCAGGGTGCTGACCAGCATCTTCTCGTAGGCTACGGTGGTCTTGTGCAGATACACCTGCCAGTACATCAGACGGCGCGAGGTGAGGTAGTTCTCAAGTGAGTAGATGCCTTTCTGCTCCACCACCAGACGGTCGTCCACTACGTTGAGCATCTTGATGATACGGGCCGAGCCGATGGTGCCCTCGGCTACGCCTGTGAAGAAGGCATCGCGCCGCAGGTAGTCGAGGCGGTCCATGTCGAGCTGCGAGGAGATGAGCTGGTGGAGGAAGCGCTTGGGATAGGTGTCGCGGAAGATAGAGATGGCCAGCGACAGCTGCTCGTGCAGGTCGCGGTTGATCTGTTCCATCATCATCAGCGAGATGTCTTCGTGCGAGATGCCGCTGATGAGCGTGTGTTCCAGCACGTGGGAGAATGGGCCGTGGCCGATGTCGTGCATGAGGATGGCGGCCTGTACGGCCTCCGCCTCGCTGTCGAAGATAAACTGTCCTTTCTGCTGCAGGGTGAGCAACGCCTCGCCCATGAGGTGATAGGCACCTAAGGAGTGCTGGAAGCGGGTGTGGCGAGCCCCGGGATAGACCACTGAGGCCAGTCCCAGCTGACTGATGCGTGTGAGGCGCTGGAAAAGCGGGTGCTTCACGATGTCGTAGAGCAGGCCGCGTGGTATGCGGATGAACCCGAAGACGGGGTCGTTGATGATTTTTGCGTCGTTCAATTTTGTTGAGAGTTTATTGTTGAGTGTTGAGTGACTCTTGATGAGTGATGAGGAGTGTGTTCTTGGTGTTAGGAGTGATGCGGAAGCGGTTGTCGGTCCTGCGTCCTACGAGCCAGATGATTTGGCCGTCGGCATCGGTCATCACCAGCTGGCGCTGCTTGTCAATGGGCGAGAGCTTGATGTCGGTAAGGTAGTCGCTCACCAGTTTCGTGCCTTTCATGCCGAAGGGCTGGAAGCGGTCGCCCTGCTGCACAGGCCGGATGATGAGGGGAAAAACAACCTTGTCGGCATCGAGCGTGGCGACATCAGCCACACATGATATCATGTTGGCATTGAGAATCTTAACACTAAAGGATGAAAGTGAATCATAATGGTAGTTGCCTGGCTCGGGAAGGGGCAGTGTAGGGCGCTCTTCCGGGCGAGGTGCCACGATGAGCAGCTGTTCGTGCGTCACCAATTGATGCGTAGGCGACAGCCATAGCAGCCCATTCTCCAGTTCGCTGCCCTGCTCCATCAGCTTTGCGTAGATGGCGGCGATGGTGGCCGGCGTAAAGCCAAAGGGTGTGAGCCACTCGAAGAGCACGCACTCAGCCG
This sequence comes from uncultured Prevotellaceae bacterium, assembly GCA_947167935.1. Taxonomy (GTDB): domain Bacteria; phylum Bacteroidota; class Bacteroidia; order Bacteroidales; family Bacteroidaceae; genus Prevotella. Next base: position 21,703 of record CAMVJU010000028.1, read on the forward strand.
ACGGCTGCATGAAGAGATCAGCCAGGTCAATGGCGTCGTTCTTGACGATTCTCGCAAGCGTCTGCCGCATGGCCTCCTGATAGACAAGGTTGACCTCGCTCATCCATCCTGCCGTGCGCACCATGTTGTTGACAACGCCAGGATTCATCTGTTCCAGGCGGGGGATGATGTCGAGGCGCAGTTGGTTGCGCTGCACGTCGGCCACGAGGTTGGTGCTGTCGGTGACATAGTCCTGATGGCGGTCCTTCAGCCATTGCTCGATGTCGTTTCTCCTGACGCAGAGCAGAGGCCGCACGATGTGGCCGTTGCGCCATTTGATGCCCGTCAGTCCCTCAATGCCCGTGCCACGCACCAGGTTCAGCAGCATGGTCTCCACACTGTCATCCAGATGGTGCGCCACACAGATGTTCTGGGCACCGATGTCGTTCCGTAGTTGGTCAAAATAATGGTAGCGCAGCTGGCGTGCAGCCATTTCAATGCTCACTTGATGCAGCGATGCGTAAGTCTTTGTATCGAAATGTGTTAAATGGATTGCTACTTCATTCTTTTTACATAGCTCGATAACGAATTTTTCGTCGCGGTCGCTCTCGTCGCCACGCAGGTGGAAGTTGCAATGCACGGCCTCTATCCTATAACCCAGCTCCTTCAGGCACAGCAATAGGCAGACGCTGTCGGCGCCTCCGCTCAGCGCCACCAGATTCAGCTCGTCGTGCTTCAGCAGGTCGTGCCGCTCAATAAACTGTGCTATGGTGTCAAGATATTTCAATCCTTCGTGCAAATCAGCCATCGTCTTTTGGCTATATAACTGCAAAAATACACATTTATTTTTCATCCGCCAAACATTCTGCAAGGAAAATTCAAATAATAATTTTTATGTCGCGCTGAGCCACTTTACATGAAAAAGCACAAAAAAAATGTGTATATTCACGAAATTCTAACACCATATTGCTTCAAAATACACATCATTATTAAAAATTAAACACTTTATCCCTATAAAACGACTTATCTTTGCAGCGTTATTTCAAACTAACAACTTTTGTCATAAAGATTCTAACATATTTTTTATTTAAACAAAACAACCATGAAAAAGTATTTAATGATGGGAGCAGCAGCCCTCCTGATGGGCGCATCC
>CAMVJU010000029.1 GCA_947167935.1 uncultured Prevotellaceae bacterium
ATTTCATCATGCGCATACGTGCGCGAAAATATCAAGGTTTAGCGGACAGTAATAGTTTTTTATATTCCGGAGGCTCCGCAGGATTTTTTAGAGGCGGGTTTTCAACGAGTCAATATTGAAAAAGCAAACTCCGAAAACCGAACTACATAGTGATTTCTCCGCAGAGGCTCTGCGTCATCAGGTGGCGGACGGTGTCGTTGTCATCGTACTTGCCCTGCAGATACATAAGCTTGGTGACGGCAGCCTCGACGGTGGTATTGCGACCACTGACCACTCCAGTCTCGATGAGTTGATGGCCTGTGTCGTAGCGTGACATCTCGACGGCACCCTGCATACATTGGCTGACATTAACGATGACCTTGCCCTTAGAGGTGCCCTGCTTGAGGGCATTGATGAGCCAAGGACTCTGTGGAGCATTGCCGCTGCCGAAGGTGCGCATAACGATACTGCGCAGGTTGGGCGTGGCAATAATGTGGCGGATAAGATCTTCCCTCACACCTGGGAAGAGGGAGAAAATAATGACGTTGGTGTCGAGGCGAAAGTGCGGCGTCATCGGCTTACTGAAGTCAGGACGGTGGATGCGTTCCTCGTGATAGGTAATGTGAACACCGGCATCGGCCAAATGAGGATAATTGAACGACTCGAAAGCGTTGAACTCCTCAGCGCTCTGCTTTGTAGTGCGGTTGCCTCGCATCAAGTGTCCGCTGAAGTAGATACATACCTCGGGCACAATGGCAGTACCATCGGGATGGCGGGCAGCAGCAATCTCAATACTGGTGATGAGATTCTCCTTGCCATCGGTACGCAGCTGTCCGATGGGCAGCTGGCTTCCGGTGAGGATGACTGGCTTGGTAAGGTTCTGCAACATGAACGACAATGCCGAGGCAGTGTAGGCCATTGTATCGGTGCCATGCAGGATGACAAAACCATCGAAATCGTCGTAACGCTCACTGATAATATGTACGAGGTCTGTCCAAAGGGCTGGCGTCATGTCGCTACTATCGATAGGTGGATTGAACTGGTAGGTGTCGATATGCGTCTGCAACTGATCCAATTCGGGAACACAGCTACGCAAGTGCTCGAAGTCGAATGGCTCCAAAGCACTTGTCAGCGGATTGCGGTGCATACCGATTGTACCGCCTGTGTATATCAGCAATACACTACTCTTCATCACTCAACAGGTCAATCCTCGTCGGGCAGGAAAAGCGGGTCTTCAGGCATCACCATCGTGGGTGCCTGCTGATAGGCGTTCATCACCTTCTCAGGCACAAACTCGTTGGGTACCACCAGACGGAACATGTATTCTCGCAGCCAGCGGTCGGTCATGATGAGGCAGCCCTTCTGTCCCCAGTCGGCACCCCATGAGTTCTCCACCTTCCACTTCACGGCCTTGCCCTTCTTGTCGAGGTCGACGGCACAGAGGGTCATGGCGTGGGTAGAGCCGCTGTCGAAGGTGCTGATGCGCTCGGCCTTTGTCATGGGGAAATTGGTGCCGAAGAGCGAGCCGTAGTCGAAGTTCTCGGTGTCGGCATAGCCACGCTTGCGGTCGAGCATCTTGCCAACATCGTAGCTGCTATAAAGCTTGTGACCTGCACGCAGGGCATCAATGGCCATCTGCTCGATGTCGTCCATAGGCAGGTTGACATACTTCCAGTTGTGGCCGTCGTAGGTGTGGCGGTCGTATTCCACCTCAAAGGTCTGATAGTAGGGACGGCGCGGGTCGTTCATCACCATGATAAAGGAGCCGTTGAGTGGCTTGCCCACCATTTCCTGATAGAACGACAGCGGGGTGTATTCACGCGGCTCGCCAACCGTCTTGCCCTTGGTGTTCTTGAAGGCATAGGTGAACTTCTCAGGCGGGCAGCCGATGGTGTATTGCAGCATGTGATAGATTTGACTCAGCATGCGAGTCTTGGCCTTCTCCATAGCGGCAGGCTTCTTGCCCTTCTGCACCATCTCACGCAGCTGGAGGCCATATTCACGCAGCTTCGAGGCGATGAGAGCGCGGGCCTTCGAGGTGTTGTCAGTAGAGAAAGACTCGGGCATGACCTCTGCAGGCACCAATCCGTATTTATCAGCCAGGTCGGCTACACCGCAGAACGTGCCGCCATCGCCAATGGGTGAGCGGAAGAAGAACTGCACGCGCACATCGTCGATGGGCTTGTCGCCTGTGTCGATGCAGCCCTGCAGCATCAGATTGGCCTTCTCCAATTGGTCCCAGAAGAAGAGGTAGGCCTGCGAGAAACTGACCTGCAGCGAGTCGGTGCGAAGGTTGAAATCGCCACGAAGCACATTCATGCCGCTGAACATCCAGCAGCGTCCACTCGATTTCTGGTCGGTGATCGACTGTGAACGTGTCTCTATACTGAAATGCGTGTCGATGGCAGCATCGTTGTCGTGATTCTTCGCCAAGTTATCGATGGCATTACCTGCTATGGCATTCATCAGCGCACGGTCGGCAGTCGTCGGCTGTTGCTCTTTCTGAATCTCGTTGAGCATCTTGTTACTGATGCCTCCACTCTTCTGTGCAGCCACCGTCATTGTCAGGCAGGCAGCTGTAAGCAAAATGATTCTTTTCATATCTCTTTCAATACATTATTACAAAATAAGCAGTGCAAAGTTAGCATTTTTTTAGCTGAAATCAAAAAAAGTGTCAAATAAATTTTGCTGTTAGAAAAAAAACATCTACTTTTGCACACGATAACCATTTTAATAACTCACAAAACAAACTTTTATTGCCTATAGAAAGAAATTTACTTCATAACAAAATTTAAAGAATATGAAGAATTTCAACGAGCTGACCGACGAGCAGTTGGCCATGCTTTATGTAAAAGGCAATAACAGTGCTTTTGACGAGCTTTTATCCCGCACACAAAGCAAGTTGTTCACTTACATCATGTTCGTCGTGCACGATCATGACCTGGCTGACGACATCTTCCAGGAAACATTTGTAAAGGCCATCACCAAGTTGCAGAAGGGCGAGTACACCGATTCAGGCAAGTTTGTATTCTGGTTGACACGCATCGCACACAACGCCATCATGGACTGGTATCGACAGCAGCAGAGCCGTCATATTATGGAGCCAAACGCTGATAACAACCTTCAGAACCTGAGCATGGCCTCAGTACTTGACACCTTTCGTGAGTCGGAGCTGGTGAATGAGCAGGTGTTGCGCGACGTGAAGAAGATGATGGAAGCCCTGCCAGCACCGCAACGTGAGGTGGTCTATATGCGTTTCTATCAGCAACTGTCGTTCAAGGAAATAGCCGAGCTGACCAACGTCAGCATCAATACAGCCCTTGGACGCATGCGTTACGCACTCATCAACATGCGACGCATGGCCAAGGACTATCAGATAGAGCTTGCCCTCTCAGCTTAATTATCCAAGCACCACAGTAACGCCACGTGCCGCTTGTGCCCCGTAGACAAGCGCAGACTCAATGTCGGCCGTCTTGCTGGGACCGCTGATGAACGTGCCGAACTTGTACTCCTGAAAATACTCTTTTGAGGCAGCGATGCGCTCGTAGGCTTCGTGCATGTTATTGACGATAGCATCGCGTCTGAGCACGATGACGAGCTGCTGCGAGGCAAAGCAAATGGCCTTCTCCTTCATCTGCTGCGGAATCCAGATACAGGCGTTCTCGGCCACACCAATACATCCCTCAATGACGCCTACATCAACCTTCATTAACTCCTGAGCACTTGCAGTATCGGGATTGATAGCGGCCTCGACGCCTGGCATATTGCTAGCCACCACCTTGGCATCAGGATATGCCTGATGCACGATGTCGTTCAGGTTGTCATCAGCCTTTATCTCTATCAGTCTCGCACCTGCCGTCGTTGTGGTCTTCGAAATGAACTCAGCCACAGGATCGGCATAGGTGATTGGCTTCAGCTGTGACATGTCGGGCTTATCGTAGGTCTCGCGGGTGTTTGTGCGAAGCCTCTGCAATATTTCTTCTCTTGAGCTCATAGCTTTTCTTTTTTCCAAAGTTGGTGGAACGACTTCTTGGGGAACTTCATCATCTTATGCCCGTAGGCCCAGGGATTCATCTTCAGGTTCATCAGCGGGCCTGGCACCCAGTTGGCTGCGGGCGACATCCACAACGCGCCCTTATAGACCTTTGGATGGTTGAACATACAGCTCATGCCTTTCGACATCATCTTCTTCATTTTGTTGGCATGCCCCAGCGACTCAAGCTGCTGTCGCCAACGATAAATCTGCGTCGAGAGGTCGACCTTCACGGGACAGACATTATCACATGAGCAGCAGAGCGAACAGGCCGACACATTGTCGTAATACTTGTGCGGGTCGCGCAACATGCCGAGATTAACGCCGACGGGACCGGGAATGAAATAGGTGTAGCTGTAGCCAGCCGAACGGCGATAGACGGGACACGTGTTCATGCAGGCACCACAGCGCATACACTTCAACGTCTGCCAGTGTTCAGGATTGCCGATGATCTCACTACGCCCATTGTCTACCAGCACGATGTGCATCTCGCCACCAGGGCGCGGGCCACGGAAATGACTGGTGTAGACAGTCGTCTCCTGTCCTGTTCCACAGCGGGCAAGCAGGCGCTGGAACACGCCCATTGCCTTGTAGTCGGGGATAAGTTTCTCAATGCCCATCGACACAATATGCAACTTGGGAATCGACGTCGACATGTCGGCGTTGCCCTCGTTGGTGCACACCACCACGTCACCCGTCGCGGCAATGCCGAAGTTGGCCCCCGTCATACCGCAGTCGGCCTCGGCAAACTGCTGGCGCAAATGCATACGGGCCACGTAGGTGAGAAAGGTCGGGTCGTTTTTGTCGGCGGGTGAACCGCCGACAGCGCTGTAAGTGGCGGCAATCTCGTTGAAGTCGGGGATGAGGCGGCGGAAGGTGTCGCCAATCTCCTCACGATGCACATGCAGGGCGGGCATCACGATATGACTCGGCGCCAGCTTCATCATCTGCAGGATGCGCTCGCCCAAGTCGGTCTCTACGACCTCGATGCCCTTTGCATCCAGATTCTCGTTCAGATGGCACTCCTCGGTCAGCATACTCTTGCTCTTCACCACCTTCTTCACGTTGTGCTGCGAGAGGATGTCGAAGACGATGCGATTGTATTCGTCGGCATCCTGAGCCCAATGCACATGGACGCCATTCTGGAGAGCGTTCTTTTCAAACTGCTCCAAATAGTCGGCCAAGTGCGTCTCCGTATGTTTCTTGATCTGGCTGGCCGCCTCGCGCAGGTCTTCCCACTCTGGCAAAGCCTGTGCCATGCGGTCGCGTTTCTGCCGCACCCCAAAGAAGGTCTGATCGTGGCGTGTCACTACGGCATCATCCTTCAGATAGGCTTCAGCTGCTTTTGAATGTTTCGTGCTCATAGTCCTGCGGATAGAATTTGTGCAACATGTATGAACTTGATGTCTAAGCCTTGCTTCTGAGCCACACCTTGCATATGCATGAGGCAGGAGGAATCAGGGCCGGTAATGTATTCGGCACCCGTGGCGATATGTCGTTTCACCTTTTCCATACCCATGCGGGCAGAGACGGCCTGCTCCTCGACGGCAAACATACCGCCGAAGCCACAACACTCATCAGGGCGCTCGGGCTCCACAATCTCAATGCCCTCCACCAGTTTCAGCAAGTCGATAATCTTGTTGAACCGGGGGATATTGCGCTCTGAAGGCGACGAGAGGCCCAGCTCGCGCACACCGTGACAAGAGTTGTGTACGCTCACCTTGTGAGGGAACTTGGCGGGCAGGCTCTCCACCTTGACAACATCGTGCAGAAACTCGACCAAGTCCATCGTCTTTCCAGCAGCCTCACACTCATGGGGCTTATTGGTCCTATCGGCATCATTGGATAGGAGCCTCGGGTGAAAAAGCTTCACGTATGCGGCACAACTGGCGCTGGGCGCCACCACATAGTCGTAGCCTCTGAACAGATCGTCAAACTTCTTGGCCAGGGGCACAGCCATCCGCTCAAAGCCAGCGTTGCCCATCGGCTGTCCGCAACAAGTCTGCTTCTCGGGATAGTCAACATCCAGTCCCAATGAGCGCAATAAGCGCAATGTCGATACGCCCACCTCAGGGTAGAGCGCATCGACATAGCAGGGAATAAATAGTCCTATTTTCATAGACTACATGTCTTCGTAAGTATCAAGATATGTGACGTGTGTAACGAGATATTCGTCAACGCCATGCTTACCGTCGGCACCACCGATGCCCGACTTCTTCATGCCGGCGTGGAAGCCCTGTATGGCCTCGAAGTGCTCGCGGTTGATGTAGGTCTCGCCAAACTCCAGCTCGCGGCAGGCCTTCACAGCGATGTTCAAATCCTTGGTGAAGATGCTCGAAGCCAGGCCATATTCGCAGTCGTTGGCCATAGCGATGGCATCATCTATGGTGTTGAACTCGATAAGCGGGATGACGGGGCCGAAGGTCTCCTCATGGATGATGTCCATATCCTGACGGCAGTCGTCAAGCACGGTAGCGGCGTAGAAATAGCCTTTATCCCCTACCCTATGTCCGCCACACAGCAGCTTGGCACCCTGTATGATGGCACGCTCCACCTTTTCCGTGACGCTCTCCAAAGCACGCTGCTCTACCAGCGGACCCATGTCGACGCTCTCGTCCTTGCAGGGATCGCCCACCTTCACGGCTTTCATCTTCTCTACGAGAATCTTCGTGAAGGCTTCCTTCACCTCCTTCTGCACATAGACACGCTCAGCATTGTTGCAGATCTGGCCATTGTTGCCAATACGCGAATCAACAATCCACTGAGCAGCACGCTCCAGGTCGGCGTCCTTCATCACGATAGCAGGAGCCTTGCCTCCCAATTCGAGGCTGACCTTGGTAATGTTCTTCGAGGCGGCAGCCATGATACTCTCGCCTGCAGCCACAGAGCCTGTCACAGAAACGATGTCAATCTTCGGGCTTCCTGCCATCTCATTGCCGATGACGCTGCCCTTACCCGTCACGATATTGATGACGCCTGCGGGCAGGCCGGTCTCAGCGACGACCTTTGCAAACTCTGTACAGTTCTCAGGAGTGAGCTGGCTCGGCTTGATGACGATGGTACATCCGGCAATCAGCGCAGCACCGGCCTTGCGGGCGATGAGGAAGAACGGGAAGTTCCAAGGGAGGATGCCTGCAACGACACCGATAGGTTTCTTCGTCAGCAGGATAGTCTCATTGGGACGATCGCTGGGGATAATCTCGCCCTCGATATGGCGAGCGAAGGTTGCCATATACTCGAAATAGGCAATGGTGGCACCCACCTCGATGGCAGCCCATGTGCGGGTCTTACCCTGCTCACGCATAATAATCTCGGTAAACTCATTCTCACGTGCCTTGATGCCTGCTGCAATCTTCAGCAAGTAGCCGGCACGCTCGATGGCAGGCGTCTTGGCCCAAGCCTTCTGAGCAGCACGGGCAGCATCCAGAGCACGGTTCACATCCTCAATGGTGCCTTCCGGCTGGCGCGAGATGACCTCCTCAGTCGACGGGTTCAACACATTAATCCACTGGCCGTTCGAGCTTGCGCAGAACTGACCGTTAATGTACATCTGTAAGTCTTTCATACGTGTGGTTGTTATTAGGATTAGTTTGTTAATATCATCCGCAAAGATAATAAAAGATTCTCAAAAAACACACTCTTCACAAAAAAAGTCTGACAATTCATCAAAAAATCAAGTAAGTTGAATCAAAAATCAAAGATTATGTGTATCTTTGCGACTACGAAAACAAAAAAACGAAAACAACAAAATGATAACAGGACGCTTTGCTCCGTCGCCGACAGGCCGCATGCATCTGGGCAATGTGTTCAGCGCGCTACTATCGTGGCTCTCAGCTAAGAGCAAGGAAGGTCGTTGGCTGCTACGCATTGAGGATATCGATCCGCAGCGCTCACACATGGAATATGCCAAGCTGCTGATGGACGACTTGCAATGGCTGGGTCTGACTTGGGACGGTGAACCGGTATTCCAGAGTCAGCGCTCCGATATCTACGAACATTATTATCAGCTATTGCAGCAGCATGGCCTTACCTATCCTTGTTACTGTACACGCGCCGATCTGCTGGCCACACAGGCTCCACATGAGAGTGATGGCCGCGTGGTGTATCCTGGGACGTGCAGACCAAAGAAGGTGGAAGGTGAAAGGTGGAGTGTGGAAGAAAAGGGACCTGCCGCCACACGCCTGATCGTTGCAGACGAAAACATTTCCTTCGCCGACGGACACTATGGCATCCAAAGCGTTAATATGGCGCAACAGGTTGGCGACTACATTATCCGCCGCAAGGACGGGGCATGGGCCTACCAGCTGGCTGTAGTTGTCGACGACGGGCTGATGGGAATCAACGAGGTGGTGCGTGGACGCGACCTGCTGCTGTCTTCTCCACAACAAATTTCCTTATCACGTATTCTAGGTTTCACGCCACCACAGTTCATACACCTGCCATTGCTTATCAACGAGGCAGGACAGCGGCTGTCGAAACGTGACAAGAGCCTTGACATGGGCGTTCTGCGACAGCAACACACCGCTCCGGAAATAATCGGACAATTAGCCTTCTATGCAGGATTGCTGCCAGATCCTCAACCCATCATGCCCTGCCAGCTGCTAAAGGTCTTCTCTTGGGACAAGATTCCTCACAACGACATCACCGTCAGATCGGGTACCGTTTTGCCTATAGAAGCCCTGTGCCTGTAGCGGGTCCATGGTGAAAATGCTCACTCCCAACACTCTATCTCGTCTTCCAGCTCAGGCAATTGGCTGCGATGGAAGACGGGTTCTTTAATCCCTTGTTTCTTCTGCTTCCTGTAATCGTCAAGCAAGCGGAAGGCATAGCGACCCAACAGCACGATAGCCACGAGGTTGCAGGCAGTAAGGAAGGCCATGAAGAAATCAACGATGTTCCACGCTAACTCGAAACTGGCTAAGGCGCCAAACATCACCATCACACCTGCCGAGCAGATGCGATAGACGGTCATCACCTTCTGACTGTGCGTGATGAAACGAATATTCGCCTCGCCATAATAATAGTTGCCGATAATGCTGGAGAATGCGAAGAGAAAGATAGCTACTGCCACAAACACTGGGCCTGCCGCGCCCACTTCCGACTGCAGGGCCGACTGCGTCAGGGCAATGCCGTTCAGCTCAGGATGCTGATAGAGACCGCTGATGAGGATGATAAATGCTGTGCAGGAACAGACCAGCAACGTATCGGTGAAGACGCCAAGTGCCTGAATCAGTCCTTGCTTCACAGGATGTGTCGTCGTAGCCGTAGCAGCCACATTAGGAGCACTGCCCTCACCAGCTTCGTTGCTGAAGAGTCCGCGCTTGATGCCATTCATCATAGCGGCTCCGATGCCGCCACCCGCTATCTGCCCAAAGCCGAAAGCATCCTGCACAATGACCTTCAACACATGCGGAATATGCTCGATATTCGTCGCAATGACAACAATTGCCAGCACCACATAGCCCACAGCCATGATAGGCACCAGCACCGAACTGACGCGGGCAATTCGCTGGATGCCACCAAAGACGATGAACAGCGCCATTGCTGCCAACGCGACACCCATCCAAACAGGCGAAAAACCAAATGCCTCCTGCATGGCCCCACAAATAGTGTTCGCCTGGATGGAATTGTTCGACAGACCGAATTGTAACGTGATGAGCACGGCAAAGAGCACAGCCATCCAACGCTTGTGCAAGCCCTGCTGAATATAGTAGGCAGGACCGCCAATGAACGAATCCTTGTGTCTCTTCTTGAATAGTTGGGCCAGCGTAGACTCCACGAAAGCGGTAGCAGAGCCAATGAGCGCTATCAGCCACATCCAGAACACAGCTCCAGGACCGCCAATAGCGATAGCTGTTGCCACACCAGCCAGATTGCCAGTGCCTACACGCGTAGCCACACTAACCGCGAAAGCCTGAAACGAAGAAATGTGCTTCGTGCCTTTCACGGTATCAACAGCCGACTCGGTCAGCAACCGCAACATCTCGCCTACCATGCGGAATTGCACAAAGCGCGTTCTGCACGTAAACCATATGCCGCAGCCCACCAAGGCCACTATGAGCACATAGCTCCATAAAACATCATTCAATTGGGTTATAAATTCATTCATCGTTTCAGTTAAGCAATTAGTTCATATACTATTTATAAAAACAAAAGCGACGGACTTCACAGCCGATCGCTTCTATCTTCAATAGGTATTAGTTCTTTTAAGGTAAAAAGATTGTTTTCAGGATAACGTTGCAAAGGTAAGCAAAGTTTTTGAATGTTGCAAACTTTTCTTAAAAAATTTTTAAAAAAAATTGTTGTGTGGGAACACAATTTCTTGATGTATGCTAAAAAAGTGTTTAAGGGGCTTGCAAACGATTGTTTTTGCACTTTTTTACTCTACAACAGGCTCAGCAAGCACTTCAGGTTGTTCGGAAGTAGATGAGGGTAGCGTGATCTCCTCTGGAATATCATCGAAGGTGTCGTCATAGCTGCTGACGGGGAAGCGCAAGAGACTGTCCAAAGGATTGACGATGAGACCACACTCATACTGGCTTCTCAGTATGGCAGGGTCTTTGCAAGGTTCAAACTTTGCATGATAGTGGCTGAAGTGCTCATCGCTAAGCACAGCCTGCAGAAATCGTCCGCAGATAGGCAGTGCCGTACGGCTGCCCTGCCCCAGTTGTCCTGTGCGGAAATGGATAGCACGATATTCGCCGCCAACCCAAGCACCACATACCAGCTGAGGAGTAACACCTATGAACCAGGCATCGCTGTGGTTGTTCGATGTGCCCGTCTTACCGCCAAAATCGGTGTCGCGGAACTCACCTACATACTGCCGTAAACTCCAGCTGGTGCCGCTAAGGCCTCCCATCAACATCTGTTGCATAAAAAAAGCGCTGCGGTAAGGGATGGCCTCGTGCTGCTCGTCCCTCACGCGATATATCTCATTGCCATCGCGGTCAAGAATACGAGTGATGAAGACAGGCTCATGCACACGCCCGTCGTTTACTACAGTACAATAGGCATCAACCAGTTCCAGCAGATTCACGTCGCTTGCTCCCAAAGCCAGTGAAGGCAGTTCCTCCAGATGGCTCTTGATACCCATTCTATGGGCGGTACGCGCCACATTACTAATGCCAACCTCCTCACCCAGACGTGCTGCAATAGTGTTGACGCTACGGGCAAAGGCCGTACGCAGAGTCATCGTAGCGCCTGATGCCTCGCCACCGGCATTGTGAGGTGTCCATGTGCCACCGATGCGGTAGTTAGCATCCACATAGGGCTTACAGGGTGTCAGGCCAGCATTCATTGCCTCGGTATAGACGAAGAGCTTGAAGGTGGAGCCCGGCTGTCGCTGTGCTGTTACCTTGTCATAATTCCACGTATCGAAATCGATGTCGCCCACCCAAGCCTTCACATAGCCCGTATGAGGCTCCATTGCCACAAAACCGCAATGCATGAATCGGGTGATGTAGCGCAAAGAGTCCAACGTACTCATCGTGGCGGTTTTTGTGCCATCGTAACTGAACAGCTTCACCTCATGAGGCTCGTTCAGTTTCTTCCATATGGAGTCTGGCTCGTCGGGGAACTGCTGCTCCAACTGTTTATAGACTGGCAAACGATGTGCAATGTTCTCAATAAAGCCAGGTATCTCACGATGGTATTTATCTTGCCAGGGATTCACACCTGCCCAATGCTGGTCGAAGTTGTGCTGAATGATCTTCATCTGCTCTAGCGCAGCCTCTTCAGCATAGTGCTGCATGCGGGTATCGAGCGTGGTGTAGATCTTTAGCCCTTCAGCATAAGGGTCAATGGAGTGCGCCTTGCACCACTGCTCCACACGTTCCTGCAGGGCAGCGCGAAAATAAGCAGCCTGCCCGTCATTAACCGTCTCCACATTATAGTCGAGCATGAGCGGCAAAGCAGTTAACGAATCATACTCCTGCCTCGTAAGGTGACCGTTGCGCAACATGTTGCCCAGGACAATATTGCGACGGTGCAGACTATTATCAGGATTCAGGTGAGGATTGTAGGTAGTAGTGGCCTTTAACATTCCTACAAGGAGCGCAGCCTGTTCGGTTTTCAGCTCGGCAGGTGTGGTGCCAAAGAAGGTGGCACAGGCTGTCTTGATGCCAAAGGCGTTGGAGCCGAAGTCAACGGTGTTGGCATACATCGTCAGGATTTCCTCCTTCGTGAAGTTCCACTCCAGTTTTAGCGCCGTCACCCATTCCTTGCTCTTCATCACGACAATACGCAGCCCAGGAATGTGCCCCAATAAGCCAGTAGAATATTGAGTACGCACGCGGAAGAGGTTCTTTGCCAACTGCTGCGTAAGCGTGGATGCACCACGCGCTCCACCATGCAGTACATAGTCTTTCAGGGCAGCGAAGAAGGCAGGCACGTCAACGCCGTTGTGATGATAGAAGCGCTCGTCCTCGGTATCAATGAGGGCCTGCCAGAACACAGGGTTCACCTCCTCATAGCTCACTGGGGTGCGGTTTTCGCTGAACATCTTACCTATCATCACACCGTCAGCGCTGTATATCTCGCTAGCCTGAGCAGGGCGTGTGTGCTTGATGTCGTCGATGCTGGGCGACATGCCGAAGAGTCCGAACAGATTGATGTCGACAGCTCCGAGATAGAAAACAATAAAGAGGACAAACGACACAACGCCAGACAATACCTTGATATACCATGGACGTCCCTTGAACAGGTACATATACCATGAGAGAACGCGTTTCAAGCCCTTCCACACGGCTTTCAGTCCTTTTATCAAGATATTGTCCTTCATCAATTCGTATGATTCGTGGTCAGAATATGCTCAATGATTTGCTGTTCATCGTCAGGTGAGAACCACATCACTTCGTTGTCCTTTTTAAACCACGTCAGCTGTTTGCGGGCATAGCGCCGCGTGTTGCCTTTCACGCGCTCCACAGCCTCGTCCAGCGTCCATATATTATCTATGTACGCGAACATCTCTTTATAGCCCACCGTGTTCAACGCGTTCAGATGACGATAGGGCAACAGTCGGCGCGCCTCGTCGAGCAGGCCTTGTTGCATCATCAAGTCCACACGGGCATTGATGCGATGATAGAGTTCCTCACGTGGCCGTGTCAGCGCTATCTTCACAATGCGGAAAGAAAGACCCTCCGCTAGCCCCTCCCTTACAGGGAGGGGTGGAATTACCCTCATGGCATGTGAGGTATTTGCTCCCCTCCCTGTAAGGGAGGGGCTGGGGGTGAGTCTTTCACTTTTCCTAAACGAGGTATACGTGCGCCCCGTCATGTGGCAGATTTCGAGTGCGTGCACCACGCGGCGCGGGTTCTTGCGGTCTACGATGGCCCAATGCTCAGGGTCGAGGCGTCGCAGCTCCTCGCAAAGCGCATCCAAGCCTTCTTCCTGCAAGCGGCGTTTCATCGTAACACGTGTCTCATCGTCGACGGTAGGGATATCATCGATGCCGTTGCACACCGCATCTATATACATCATCGAACCACCTGAGAGCAGGGCATAGTCCGACTGTTGGAACAGCTCATCGAGCAAGGTCATCACCTGTTGCTCATACATCGAGGCGCTGTAGTAGTCCTCCAATCCCAGCGTACCTACAAAGTAATGCCGCACCTGCCTGAGTTGTTCCTCGGTAGGTGCGGCAGTGCCAATCTTCAGTTCGCGGAAAATCTGTCGCGAGTCGGCATTAATGATAGGGATGTTGAAGTGGCAAGCCAAGTTAAGGCATAATGCAGTCTTGCCCACGGCCGTAGGGCCGGTAATCACTATCAACGTCTTCATCTATCGGATGATTCCCCTCTTCGAGCTCTCAATAAACGAGCATATATACTCCACTTCCTTCGAGTCGGGATACTTCTCACGAGCCTCGGTAATGCCGTCCTTGATGATGCCCTTCGAATAGATGGTGCGGTAGGTGTCGTGGATCATCTCGATAGTTTCATTCGAGAAACCGCGACGACGCAAGCCAATGAGGTTCACACCGGCATAGCGGATAGGCTCCTTGCCTGCAATGATATACGGCGGGATGTCCTGACTGGTACGGCTACCACCCTGTATCATCACGTAGCTGCCAATGCGGATGAACTGATGCAAGAGCACCTCGGCCGATATAACGGCGTTGTCGTCCACCTCCACCTCGCCGGCAAACTTCGTCGAGTTACCGATGATGCAACCGTTGCCGATGATACAATCATGGGCGATGTGCATATTCTCCATCAGCAGGTTACCGCTGCCCACCACAGTCTTGCCGCGTGAAGCCGTTCCTCGGCTGATGGTCACATTCTCACGGATGCTATTGTTGTCGCAAATGATGCAGAGCGACTCCTCGCCCTTGAATTTCAAGTCTTGCGGCTTCGTCGAGATGCTGGCGCCAGGAAAAAACTCATTGCCGTTGCCAATGCGTGCTCCTGTGTGGATGGTGACACTGTTCAGCAGGTGATTGTTGTCGCCCATCACCACATTAGCATCGACCACGCAGAACGGGCCAATCACGTTGTTGTCGCCCAGCTGAGCCTCAGGCGAGACGACGGCTAAAGGATGTATCTGATTCATACTTTTCGTTTTGACGCTGCAAAGGTACAAATAAACGAGAAGAATACCAAATATTATTTGAGTTTTCTCGAGTAAAAGCAATATAAACAGGTATAAACAGAGTCCTAGCTTTCTCAAGCCAAGGTTTTGTTATTTCAGAAAACTGGTGTTATCTAAAACTTGAAAAAAATCAAGCGTTTGTGATAATGTGAAAGAAAAATGTTTTTTTTCTTTGGCAATTGAAAGCAAATTCGTATCTTTGCGGCCAATTGTAAACTTAACACTCAATAAAAGAATTTTATGTCTGACACACATTCCATTGTTGGCGCGAAAATCAAGGGAATCAGAGAGACGAAGAACCTCTCCATCGAAGAGATTTCCGAGCGCAGCGGCCTGACGGCAGAACAGATTATTTCCATTGAAAACGACGTAAACCTGCCCTCTCTGGGCCCGCTCATCAAGATTGCCCGTGCGCTGGGCGTCCGCTTGGGCACGTTTATGGACGACAATGACGCCCTGGGTCCCGTTGTATGCAGAGCCGAAGACCGTGAGCGCGACAGCAGCATCAGTTTCTCGAATGGTGCCACCGATGCCCGCAAGCACATGGAGTATCACCCCTTGGCACAGCAGAAGGCCGGTCGCCACATGGAGCCTTTCGTCATCGACATCAATCCTGAGGACAGCCCTGAATTCCAGCTCTCAGAACATGAGGGTGAGGAATTTATCTATGTGATGGAGGGTGAGATAGAGATTGTTTATGGCAAGGAGACCTATAACCTGAAAGAGGGCGACAGCATCTTCTACGACTCTATCGTCAAGCACCACGTTCATGGTGCCCCTGGCAAAAGCGCCAAGATATTGGCTGTGGTGTATATCCCATTCTAAAATGGAAGAATTGAAAGATTTAAAAATTGAAGTTGGGGCACAGAAGAACTTCAATTCTTCAATTCTTCAACTTTAAAATTTTGAAAAGAATGAGTAATGTAAGATTAGATATGGCAGGTCGTCCGTTGCCTGACAGAACATATCCTGCTGAGACAGGTAGCGCCGGCTATACCCTCCACGAGCGCACCTTGGGCCAGTGGCTCGAGCACTGGGCTGAGACGACGCCCGACAAGGAGTATATCGTCTATTCGGACCGCGACTTAAGATTCACCTGGAGCAAGTTCAACGAGCGTGTCGACAATTTGACCAAGGGCCTCATCGCTATTGGCGTGAAGAAAGGCTCGAACGTCGGTATCTGGGCTACCAACGTGCCCGACTGGCTCACATTCCTTTATGCTACTGCAAAGATTGGCGCCGTGCTAGTGACGGTGAACACCAATTACAAGCAAAACGAGCTGGAATATCTGTGCAAGGACTCTGATATGGAGGTGCTTTGCATCACCGATGGCACGTGGGATTGTAACTATGTCGATATGACCTACACCATGTTGCCCGAGCTGAAGACCTGCGAACGCGGTCATCTGCACAGCGAGCGCTTCCCCTATATGAAGAATGTGGTGTTCATCGGCATGGAGAAGTATCGTGGTATGTACAATACCGCCGAGCTGCTGCTGCTGGGACAGAACATCGAGGACGAGACGCTCAACGAGATGAAGAAAAACGTCAACTGCTATGATGTCTGTAACATGCAGTACACCAGCGGTACCACAGGTTTCCCCAAGGGTGTGATGCTCACTCACTACGGCATTGCCAACGACGGTTTCTTCACCGGCGAGAACATGGGCTTCACGGCTGATGACAAACTATGCGTCTGTGTGCCCCTGTTCCACTGCTTCGGTGTGGTGCTGGCCACGATGAACTGCCTGACCCACGGTTGCACGGAGGTGATGGTCGAGAAGTTCGACCCGCTTGTGGTACTCGCATCCATCCATAAAGAGAGGTGTACGGCTGTCTACGGCGTACCGACGATGTTCATTGCCGAGTTGAACCACCCGATGTTCTCAATGTTTGACCTTACCTGTCTTCGCACGGGCATCATGGCGGGAAGCCTCTGTCCTGTTGAGCTTATGAAGCAGGTAAGCGAGAAGATGTATATGACCATCACCTCGGTCTACGGCCTTACTGAGTCGTCGCCGGGTATGACGCAGACCTGCCTCAACGACACCTTCGAGCAGCGTTGCACCACCGTAGGTCGCGATTTCCCCTTTG
This sequence comes from uncultured Prevotellaceae bacterium, assembly GCA_947167935.1. Taxonomy (GTDB): domain Bacteria; phylum Bacteroidota; class Bacteroidia; order Bacteroidales; family Bacteroidaceae; genus Prevotella. Next base: position 16,694 of record CAMVJU010000029.1, read on the forward strand.
TCGATGTGAAGGTGCTCGACCCAGAAACCGGCGAGGAGTGTCCCGTGGGCGTTCAGGGCGAGATGTGCTGCAAGGGCTTCAACGTGATGAAGGGCTATTATAAGAATCCTGAGGCTACGGCTGAGGTCATCGACAAGAATGGCTATTTGCACTCTGGCGACCTGGGCATCAAGGACGAGCAGGGCTTCTACAAGATCACGGGCCGTATCAAGGACATGATCATCCGTGGCGGTGAGAATATCTATCCGCGTGAGATAGAAGAATTCCTCTACCACATGCCCGGCATCCGCGATGTGCAGGTAGCTGCCGTTCCCTCGAAAAAATATGGCGAGGAAGTCGGCGCCTTCATCATCCTTGAGGAGGGTGCGAAGATGACGACCGAGGATGTGCGTGAATTCTGCCGCGGCAAGATTGCCCGCTACAAGATTCCGAAGTATGTGTTCTTCATCGACCAGTTCCCGCTCACAGGCTCCGGCAAAATCCAGAAGTTCAAGCTGAAGGAGATGAGCCTCAAGCTCTGTGAGGAGCAGGGCATAGAGGTGATTTAAATTGCTACAGGCCCCACCCCAGCCTCTCCCCTTGAAGGGAGGGGAATGCCAACGGAGTTAGAACACTTGAATAAAATAAAAGCCCCCGAAACCGAGGGCTTTTATTTTTTATCGCTACGCAAGCAGAATCAGTTGTTGTACTCCTGCCAGCTCTTGATCTTGATGTCGTTCTCGCTCATGGCGGTGAAGGCCTCGATGAAAGCCTTGGCCAGACGCACGTTGGTGATGAGCGGAATATTGTGGTCGATGGCACCACGACGGATGCGGTAGCCGTTGGTCAGTTCACGCTTGGTGTGGTTCTTCGGCACATTGACGATGAGGTCGAACTGGTGGGCAGCAATCAAATCCATCACCTTGTTCTCACCCTCCTCATCGGGCCAAGCGACGGCGATAGCGGGTACACCGTTGTCGTTGAAGAACTTGGCCGTGCCACCGGTGGCATACACCTCGTAGCCCTTCTTCACCAGCTGTTGAGCGGGCTCAAGCAGGCTGACCTTACCCTTGGCACCACCCGAAGAGATGAGCACGCTCTTCTTCGGCAGACGGTAGCCAGTGGCAATCATGGCGTTGAGCAGGGCCTCGTTCAGGTCGTCGCCCAGACAGCCCACCTCACCGGTAGAACTCATGTCGACACCTAGCACGGGGTCGGCATTCTGCAGACGCGCGAAGGAGAACTGGCTGGCCTTCACGCCGATGCGGTCGATGTCGAACTCGGAGCGGTCGGGCTTCTCGTAGGGAGCGTCGAGCATGATGCGTGTGGCAGTCTCGATGAAGTTGCGCTTCAGGATCTTCGACACGAAGGGGAACGAGCGGCTGGCGCGCAGGTTGCACTCGATGACCTTCACCTCGCGGTTCTTGGCAAGGAACTGGATGTTGAAGGGACCACTGATGTTCAGCTCCTTCGCAATGGCGCGGCTGATATGCTTGATCTGGCGGATCGTGCTGTAGTAGATGTGCTGAGCGGGGAAGAGCATGGTGGCGTCGCCTGAGTGCACACCGGCATATTCCACATGCTCGGAGATAGCGTACTCAACCACCTCACCCTTGTCGGCTACGGCGTCAAACTCAATCTCCTTGGTCTCGGTCATAAACTTCGAGATGACCACGGGGAACTCCTTGCTCACCTCGGTAGCCATGTTCAGGAAGCGGTGCAGCTCCTCGTCATCATAGCAGACGTTCATGGCAGCACCCGAGAGGACATACGACGGACGGACGAGGACGGGATAGCCCACCTCCTCGACAAACTGCTTCACGTCGTCGAAGCTGGTCAGCGCACGCCAAGCAGGCTGGTCGATGCCGAGCTTGTCGAGCATGGCTGAGAACTTGTCGCGGTTTTCGGCACGGTCGATGTTCACCGGGCTGGTACCCAGCACGGGCACACCCTGACGGTGCAACTTCATGGCCAGGTTGTTGGGAATCTGTCCACCCACGCTGACGATGACACCACGCGGCGTCTCGAGGTCGATGACGTCGAGGACACGCTCCAATGAGAGCTCATCGAAGTAGAGGCGGTCGCACATATCATAGTCGGTCGACACGGTCTCGGGGTTGTAGTTGATCATGATGCTCTTGTAGCCCAGCTTGCGAGCTGTGTTGATGGCATTCACGGAGCACCAGTCGAACTCCACGCTGGAGCCGATGCGGTAGGCACCGGAGCCAAGGACGACCACCGACTTCTCATTATTATAATAGTTGATGTCGTGCTTCGGCTTGTACTGCTCGCCCTGAGCATTGCCGAAGGCGGGCACGTGGGTATAGGTGAAGTAGAGGTAGTTGGTTAGCTCGGGGTGCTCAGAGGCCACGGTGGGAATGCGCTTCACCGAGGGCTGGATGCCGCGTTCCTTGCGATACTGGCGCACGGACAGGTTCTCCTTCTCCATATTGCTGCCCTGGGGCTTCAATACGAAGCGGGCAATCTGGAAATCGCTGAAGCCGCAACGCTTCACCTCGAGCAGGAACTCGTCGGGAATCTCCTCCAGCTTATTGTATTCCTGCAGCTGATGTTTCAGGTCGACGATATGCTTCAGACGCTCCAAGAACCATACGTCAATCTTGGTCAGCTCCTCAATACGCTCCACGCTGTAGCCTTCTTCCAAAGCCTGAGCGATGGCGAAGATACGCAGGTCGGTGGGGTTCTGCAGGGCATCGTCGAGGTTGTCGAACCTCGTGTGGTCGTTGCCAACGAAGCCATGCATCCCCTGACCAATCATGCGCAGACCCTTCTGAATCATCTCCTCGAAGCTGCGGCCAATGCTCATGATCTCGCCAACGGACTTCATGCTGGAGCCAATCTGGCGGCTCACACCCACAAACTTCGTCAGGTCCCAGCGAGGAATCTTACAAATCATATAGTCGAGGCTCGGAGCGACGTAGGCAGAGCTCGTAGTGCCCATCTCGCCAATCTGGTCGAGGGTGTAGCCCAAGGCAATCTTGGCGGCGACGAAGGCGAGGGGATAACCGGTAGCCTTCGAGGCGAGGGCCGACGAGCGGCTCAGACGGGCATTGATCTCGATGATGCGGTAGTCGTTGGTCTCGGCATTGAAGGCGAACTGGATGTTGCACTCGCCCACGATGCCCAGATGGCGCACGCAGCGGATGGTGATGTCCTGCAGCATCTTCACCTGTTCCTCCTTGAGCGAGCAGGTAGGAGCCACCACAATACTCTCGCCGGTGTGGATGCCGAGCGGGTCGAAGTTCTCCATCGAAGCCACGGTGAAGCAATGGTCGTTGGCATCGCGGATGGTCTCAAACTCAATCTCCTTCCAGCCCTTCAGGCTCTCTTCCACCAGAATCTGAGGAGCAAAGGTAAAGGCGCTCTCAGCCAGTTCCACAAAAGCCTTCTCGTCGGGACAGATGCCAGAGCCCAGTCCGCCAAGGGCGTAGGCCGAGCGAATCATGATGGGGAAGCCAATCTCGTGAGCAGCCTTCAGGGCGTCTTCCATATTCTCCACAGCGTGTGAGACGGGCACCTTCAGGTCAATCTCTGCCAGCTTCTTCACGAAGAGGTCGCGGTCCTCAGTGTTCATGATGGCCTCGACGCTGGTGCCAAGCACCTCCACGCCATACTCCTTGAGGATGCCTTTCTGATAGAGCTCCGTGCCGCAGTTCAAGGCCGTCTGCCCACCAAAAGCAAGAAGGATGCCGTCGGGGCGCTCCTTCTTGATGATTTCTGTAACAAAATGGGTGGTGACGGGCTGGAAATACACCGTGTCGGCAATGCCCTCGCTGGTTTGGATAGTGGCGATGTTGGGATTCACCAACACACTCTTGATACCTTCTTCACGCAGCGCCTTCAGGGCTTGCGAACCAGAATAGTCAAACTCGCCGGCCTGGCCGATCTTCAATGCGCCCGAGCCTAAGACGAGCACCTTCTTTAGCTTCTTTTGTGTCATTGTGATGTGTAAAAGATGATTTGTCACTATTTTGGCCGCAAAGGTATAAAAAAAAACAGAAAAATCTGTATGGGTGATGAAAAAAGTAAGCGATTGGATAAAAAAAATGACATATCTCTATCTTTGAACGATGACCGAAAATACTTCCGCTCGAGAAAACTCAAATATTATTTGGTTTTATTCTCGCTTATTTGTACCTTTGCAGCCTAAAAAATGAAAAAGATTGTATTTTTAGCCGTTTTCATACTCATGGGCGTGCTGGGTGCAAAGGCGCAGCAGCAGGCCGACGGGCCTTTTCGCGCGTACCTATTTAATAATGAGTACCACGTCTACATGCGCATCAACCTCTACGACCAGGACATCATCATCAGCTGGCAGGAGATGTTCGGGCCGTTGCCGGGCTATTTGGCCAAAGAGAGCAGCGCCTTCTGCTGGATCATCACCGATGCCAAGATCGACGGCAACAAGGCCGAGCTGGAAATCAGCAACGACTACGGCAGCGAGGACCTTACCGCCACCCTCACCTGTGTGAACGACTCCACCTATACCCTGCGGCAGAATGAAGGCTCCCCACTAAAGGTGCCGGACAAGAAGAGTTGGAAGAAACTGCCCACTACCCTCACCTTCCAAAAAAGAAAATAAATTGTAAATTGTAAATACAGAGATGTTAACACTCAAACTTATTACCGAACAGACCGAGCGTGTGATTGCCGGTTTGGAGAAGAAGCACTTCCAGGGTGCACGTGAGGCTATCAACGAGGTGTTGGCCATCGACCGCCAGCGCCGCGACGCCCAGCAACAGTTAGACAAGAACCTGAACGAGCAGAAGCAGCAGTCAGGACAGATAGGCCGATTGATGAAGGAAGGCAAGCGCGAAGAGGCCGAGCAGGCCAAGCAGACCGTGAGCGCCCTGAAGGAGAGCTCGAAGCAGCTGGAGGATCAGATGAACAAGGCACAGGAGGAGATGAACCGCCTGCTCTGCCAGATTCCCAACATCCCCTACAACGAGGTGCCCGAAGGCCGCGAGGCTGCCGACAACCGCGTGGTGAAGAGCAATCTGAAGGAGTGCACGGAGACCGACACCGTGGGCAACTGGGACGTCAATCCCACCCTCGGCATCGAGAATCCCCTGCCCCACTGGGAGCTCGCCAAGAAATACAACCTCATCGACTTCGACTTGGGCGTAAAAATCACCGGCACCGGATTCCCCGTCTACATCGGCAAGGGTGCCCAGCTGCAGCGTGCCCTCATCAACTTCTTCCTTGACGAGGCCCGTGCCAGCGGCTACACCGAGATCATGCCGCCCACCGTTGTCAACGCCGCCTCGGGATACGGCACCGGCCAGCTGCCTGATAAGGAGGGACAGATGTACCATTGCGAGGTGGACGATTTCTCCCTCATCCCCACCGCCGAGGTGCCTGTGACG
>CAMVJU010000030.1 GCA_947167935.1 uncultured Prevotellaceae bacterium
TGACAACAATGAATCTGACAATAACTAAGCAGGATTTTGAGAAGGCGGTACCTGCCGCCCGTGAGCCCAAGGGGAAGATCTTCGACGTGATGGAGGATGCCATCAGCTACGAGGTAGTCAAGATAGAGAGTCAGGTGCTGGGTGATGTAGGTGCACAGGCCGTGGAAGCCGGTACTGACACTGCGCTGGTGCAGGCGGTGAAGCGCCTGGCTTGTGTCCGTGCTTTCCTGAATGAGATGCGAGGCCTTGACCTGGTACTGACGGCCACCGGCTTTGGTGTGGTCAGCACACAGGACACGGCACCGGCTTCGAAGATGCGCGTCGATGCGCTCGACGGTCAGCTGCGCCGTCAGGAGCGACTGTTGCTGGGCACGTTGCTCGACCGTCTTTTCCGTGTCAGCGGATGGAACCAGCAGCCACAACGTCAGTGGCAGGTGCAGACGCTCTTCTTCTGTCTGCAGCAGCTGGAGCAATGGGCAGGCATCAACCATCCGAAGCCTGAGGACTGGGATATGAACTACCCGACTGTGATGGCTGCCGATGCCTATCTTCGCAAGCACCTTGGCAATGCCTATATGGATGAGCTGATTGACCAGCTGACGGGACATTCGCTTTCTTCGCAGAATATCCATATTGTGCTTTTGTGCCAGCAGTACATCGGTGCCTGTATAGCACAGAACAACCGCCTGAAGGAAGAGACCTATATGCGGATGATCAACCGCCTGGAGACCGACCTGTCGCATTATCCCACATACGCCGATGGTGAAGGCTATCGGCTGAACCACTTCAAACCTTACGAGAACCATGCCGAAGACAGCGCCTTCCACTTTGTCGGATAAGTACGGCCAGCTCACCAAGGAGGGTGTGCTGCAGCTGCATTGTCCCCGCTCCTGGAAAGAGATGACGCAGCAGCAGCTGCGCTATGCGCTGCACGTCATCGGCTGTGGCATGTACTCCTCGGTGGAGGGCCGCACGCTGATGCTGCTGCGCTTCACCGGCATCGAGGTGCTGAAGAAATCGATAGGCGGCTGGGCCTGTGCCGTGTCCGTCGTGTCGCCGGAGGGGAAAAGGAAACGCCATTTCTTCTTTCTTCAGTCATGGCAGGTGCAGGATATGATACGGCAGCTGGAGTATGTCGACAGTTACGAGACGATGGATGTGCGGTTGGAGAGCATTCAGGGTTTCAAGGCTGTCGACGCCCTGCTGCACCACGTCATCTTCTCTGACTACCTGAACATGGAGAAATACTACCAGGGCTATCTCGCCACGAAGGAAGAGAAGTATGCTCTCGGACTGGCTCAGCTGCTGTATCCGGGAGGCGTGACTGCCATCGATGACGCAGAGCTGACTGGCTGTGTGATGTGGTACTCGTATGTAAAGAAACAGTTCTCGAAGTTCTTTTCCCACTTCTTTAAGCCCGTGGCCAATATGCCCGGCGCTTCACAGTCGGGTGTGAACTGGCTGGAACAGATGAACGCTCAGATCCGGGCACTCACCGACGGCGATATCACCAAGGAGCAGGCTGTCTTCGCTCAGGACTGTTGGCGTGCCCTGACAGAGCTGGATGCCAAGGCCAAAGAGGCCGAGGATTTCAGAAGGAAATACCCGAATTCATAAGACAATGGCATGGAACAGAATCAATTTGACGCCCTGGCCTACTTTGCAGAGCTGGGAAACAAGAACAAGCTTGCCAAGAGGAACAACTTCAAGGTGGACTACTGCAGCGGCCCAGGTGCCCTGGAGCCGATGATGGCAGAGTACCGCGACGCCCAGAACTTCATCTTCGTGGACGATACGACCAGCGGCAACACCTTTAATAACAAGGTGGGTTGGTTTGACCGCAACGTCTACTGTGTGCATATCCTGGCTGGCTATGACTATGGCGATGCCGAGAGCTATAACCGTGCGCTGAAGCTGTGTCGGAAAATATTCCGGCAGTTTCTATCGAAAGTCATCAAGGATAAGGAGAGCTACAAGTATGGCGACAAACTGATGTACCTGAATACCGGCAATGTGTACTCTAATGAGTATGGCCGATATTCATTCAACGGCTGTACGGGGCTGTTCTTCCAGATACAGAACGATGAGCCTACTGACCTGGTGTTTGATGCTGATGAGTGGGAGGAGTAAGCGATGGGGTACATGAAGCGCATGGCGGAGAACCGCCGACAGTCATACCGACGTGGCCGTGTGCAGGCCATGAGCGAACTTGAACTATTCCGCAAACAGTGGACACAGAACATGGTTCGCTACTGGCAGGAACGCATCGATAGGCTGCGCATCAATGACAGTGGCCAATTGCGCTCCAGTATCATAGGTATGCTGCATAGTGGTCCCATCACGACGATAGAACACTCTTTCCTGGTATATGGCAAATACATCAGCGACGGTGTAGGACGTGAATTCGGCAAGGGCTATACTGACTCGATGGGGCGAACATATAGCAGCAGCCGAGGTGGCGAGGGGACATGGAACGCCGGACAGTTGCCGTTCCTCCTCCCGGGTGGTGAAGCCTACCGCGAGAAACATGGCCTAGACAAACCAAAGAAGGTTGGTCCGGCATGGGGTGGCCGTGTGGCCGGTGGCCATCCTCGCGAGAAGCGCGACTGGTTCTTCCGTAAATACTATGCCTCTCGTATGGTGCTCAACGAGATGGAGGCAGCAGCCTACGGCAGGGAATATCAGGGAATGATGACGCAGGCCTTCGATGAACTCTTTCAGCGAGTGCGGGTGCTGTAGTTTTATTTCGCAGCGGCATATCATATCTTTGCAATGATCTTTTTTTCATTATAATATAAAGGCGGCTTCAGTCTGCGACGGATATAAAGGAGCCGCTTTCTTCATTTGAAAGACAGGAGATTAAACATCAACAATGGCACGCAACAGCACATATAACAGGCAGTTCTTCGAGGGCATCCGCGATGAGCGGGGCCTGCACAGGAACACAGCGACGCGCATAGGCACGGCGTTCCTGCTGCTGTTGGACGATCTGGAGGTGCTGGCTGGCGAGTACCTGAGCCGCACGGGCGATGACACGGCGCAGGGCGTCATCACCTTCCTGCGCGGCCTGCTCATTGGCGACGGTAGCTACGGTATTAGTGCCGACGGTCTGGCACGCCTGCGCAGCGCCATCTTCACGGAGAAGGTGACGACGGAGGCACTGGAGGTGAACGGGTGGGCACGCTTCGAGAAGCTGGTCTACAATATGATCGAGCTGCAGGAGCAGGACATGCTGCTTTCAGGCGGCGGCGACATTGAGCGCGTGGTGGACAACGGCGATGGCACCTACACCCTGCATTTCCACAAGGAGAAGGAAGACCGCCACGTCACGTTTGCCGACTTCGACATCCTCTATGGCAAAGTTGACGAGCTGCAGCAGGGAGGCGTGTACTATACGTCGTGGATGCGAGTCTGCGAGAACGGCGTGACACTATACGAGGGCCTTACGCCCGACACGGTGCGCGTGGAGCTGTGGGATGACAATACTGTACCCGGTGCCCGGAACTTCCCGCCCAAGGCGATGATGACCGTGGCCAAGAGGGGCAACACCCGCAATGCTGAGCGGCAGAGCTTCTGGGAGATCAGCACCACCGACCACAACATCACCCATTACTGGCGTGTGGATCAGCCCATATTGAGTGCCGACAACATCGCCCTCTCTCTGGGTATCTTGCCCACGATACTTGATGATGCCGGCATCCTGCCCCCGACGCGCAATCCGGAGATGCCGTCGCTCTATGTCAACACCGTATTCTACGAGAACAGTCACCACATCAGGTTTCCGGCCACCATTGTCAAGCAAGACCGCGGTGAGTGGACGAACACACCCACGGCTGAGTATAACGGGCAGCAGGTGAGTGACCCCTACCATTACAGGACCTTCACGCAATCCACATGGCTGACCTACAGGAATGCAGCCGCATGGGCGAACCTCACCGATGCTGAGCTGCGTGAGAAAATGCTGGTGGAGTGGAAAGTAGATCTCGAGGTGAGCCGTGTCTGGCGTTACGGTTGCCTGTGGGAGTGCCGCGTGGATGGCACTACGGAGGAGCCGGGGCTGTCTGCACACTGGACGAGGATCAGCGGGCAGGGCTTCCGCATTGAATTCTACTTCGACCATGCTACCTTGGTATGGATTGATGACGTCACACTACGGGCAGAGGCACGCATCCTGATAGGTACGGATGATGCTACTGATGGGTTGCTGAGCAAGGTAGAGAACGGAGAACTGGATATCACCTGGACATGGGAACGCATAGGCAACGCAGACGGCACACAGACAGCTGCCGACGAGCTATGGCATCCTACGACGGAGACAGGACATCCTAATGTCTTGCTCATTGACCACTGCCTGAGAGACCCGCAGCGTCGTCAGGATTGTGGCCCCTTGTGGGAGAGCCGGTTTCGTGTGTTGTTTCGCTGCACTGCCTGGCTGTCTTCGGGGCAGCATGCCGGCGGTGAGCTGGGTTTAGGATAGATTTTTTTCACCATAAAAGAAACGAAGATATGTATTATGTAATCGTACCCCAAGAACTGTGTGAGCGTCGCAGGGTCTTTTCGCGAAATCAGCGGACTCCCGACGGGCGCGTGGTACTGACCATGAGAGACCTGAACCTGACACGGTTCAGCTATGGGCCAGTGGAGATAGTGAACGGTGACGACCTGCAGGCCATCATGTCATCCGGACAGTCGGAACCAGGTAATGAACAAATAGAGAATGGGGAGGAATAGACCATGGAAAAGATTCTCAGCAACGATTTTGCCCTGAACGCACAAATTGCAGGAAAGGTACTCATTACAGGCATTCAGATGGTAGAAGGAGTACTCTACCAAAGCATGGACGCCGCAGGTAATCTCGCACCAGACTGGACGAATGCCGGACCGAAGTGGAAGGCTGCCGTGAAAGACACCAACGGCACGGTGCGTAAGTCGCTGCCGAACAACGGTAGCGGAACGGACTACGAGAAGCTGTACTGGAACGATCAGTTAGTGACGTTTGCCGGTACTGGGTTGAGCAATGCCGTGGGCACTGCATTCCCTGCAGGTACTTTTAAGCGCACGACGGACACCGACGGCACGTACATCTACCAGATTATGAAGAATTTCTTCGATCAGTCGAGTAATGCCGACAGCGACATCTTCCGAATCGAAGGGAAGATAGAAATCGCAGGCGGCAACTTCCAAGACTTTGTTACACCCGATCAGCCTGTGACGCTGGTACGTTACTCTACTGGTGGCACTCCATACGTGGTGCTCATCAACAACGTGCACAACATCACCACACAGGGAGGAACGGGCTATATGGATGCGTTCCTCTACGATGTGGCAACGATGACGGTGGTGCAGAATGCCACGCCCGAGAAGTGGTTCAATGTTGATGGAACAGGCGCCGAGACGGAGTGTACGGCAGCTGGTGGCTACACCATCAGTGGCAACCGCCTGACTGTTCCCGCATCAGAGGTGAACGGCTATGACAACTTCTGTGCACGCTTCAAGGTGGGTAATGAATACTACCGTGGCTATTCACCTCTCCGTGATGAGACGGACAATATCTACGCATCCTACGAAATTGTCGGTGATGTGAAAGGAACGGAAGTAGAGGAAGGCGGTACTGCAAGGGTGAAGATACGTGTCGTTGATAAGGATGGCAATAACCTGAGCTCATGGGGGCCGCTGATACTCGTACCTAGCTTGGTATTAAAAGGCAATGATGGTACCACTATTACACCAGCGACATATTCTGGCACGGCAGATGCACTCGCCAACACCAGTACAGCTGTGTCAAACATCTCTTACAAAGGAGAGGCTTGGAAGGGAACGTTGGCTGTTCCTCACGACAAGCTGATTTCGGAATGCGGAGGCAGGCTGCAGGGATGGATAGGCTTTGATCCGTTAACTACTTAAACGTAGAGAACCATGAAGAAAAGGACATACGTAGGAGCGGCGACACGCCCGATATCACTGGCACGTGCCATCCGTGTGGAGAACCCGTACAATGAGCAGCACACAAACCAGTACGGCACAGTTACGCAGAGCTTCGACTCACTGACTGGAGACTACTACCCCAACCGTCAGAATTATCCCACGCTGCTGGGGCTGCATATACTACTCGAAGATCCCAACGCTGTCACGGAGCAGAGTGAGGTCGTATGGGGAGGACTGAATACCGTGTCATGGGAGGTTATAATAAACGGTGTGACCACAGCCATCACGGCGCAGTCGGTAGGCGACTTTACACTCAGCGGTAGCCAACTCCTGGTGAGGAAAAATCAGACAGTGGCTGACGGCAATGTCATAGTTAGGGCCACCGGCACGTTTTACAACAGCTTGGGCCGTTCACAAACGGCAACGGCAGAGATACCGCTGGAACTCCGTGCATCGACAGCCACTAACCTTGTGCTGCTGCGCGACAAGCTTGGCACGGCTGGCTATGTTGGCGAGTTCTTCCGGCTGAACCCGCTGACTCTTGACACAGTAGCAAAGCTAAACAACAGCAATAACTGGAAGAAAAAGTGCGCCGTTCAGCTGTGTGACGGCACCATACCGCTGCCCGATGCCTTTCCGCTTGACAATGGAGGCGATTCTATGGATGAGGATGACTATGCTGACACTCCACAGGGATCGGCCTTCTACTTCTGGTTCTATCGCACGCCCGACAACCGCCTGATACAGTGCACCGAGGATACGGAGTGGCTGGATGCTGCATGGCTGGCTAGCGGGACGGCATCGAAGGAGGTCACTGTAGACCTGACGAAAGTGAAGCAGGTGCGCCTGGTATGCCGGGCAGGATACATCCCTTACGGACAGCTGGAGGACTATCTGGACGAGGACGGGCTTGTTCGTCCGGAAAAGCTGATGCTGGGCTTCAGAGAGCAGAGCTTCGACGTGGGCGTGGAACTGCCCGATGTGGAGCGAATCGTCGTGGCCGACATCGCCCATTGCCGACTAGAAAGGACTCAGCTGGCCAGCAGCACCATCACTGTCAAGAAAAGGGCACTGGTGACCGCCGGAGGCACGACGCTGAACGACCTTACAGAGACGACACCGCACAGCAGCAATACGCAGTCGTGGGTGGAGAAACTCTATGCCATAGAGTGGTTTGTCACTAAGGCCAACGGCGACGAGGTGAGCATCGGTACCGGTGAGTGGCTGCAAATAACGCCTGCGCAGCTGGCAACGCTCTATGGCGCAGCCCTCAATGCCGACGCGATGCCTGTGATGTCGGTCAGCGCAGATCCTCGCTACCCAAAGCTGACAGGTAACAACTATGTAGAAGGATATGTGAGGGGTGCAAGCGCCGTAACACCGAGCCAACAGCAGGGAAACAAAGGATTCCTGAAGCAGATAGACTTCTGGCTGCTTGACACCACTGACAATACGGGTACCACGACGCACGGCATGAAGCTGCAGCGCAACAACATCCTTCGTTTTGCCGGTGGTGGCTGGGCGCCTGCCGTGCGCATCAGTGCAGAGATGGCTGCCGATGCGGAGCTGGAGCTGTGGCGCAAGAACGGCAGTGGCTCATACGTGAAATACTGCGATGCCGGAGCATATAACCCAGAAGCTTTTGTGGAGAATGTGTTGCGTCCGTATTTTGGTGGTACGCTCAGCGGCTGGTACAGCGAGAGTGACGGCGGATGGCCGCGCCTGTACAAGAAGGACGGATCTAACTACGTGGAAGCCCATGCTTTGCTTCCTTGGGAGACGACCGAGACGAAATACACCACGGGCGTAGGATTCGGCTTCGGGGTGTACCTGCTCGATCATCAGAAACGCGAGGACGGCGACTGGGAGTGGAACGGCATCTTCACCGACGTCACCGAATGGGACGGCATTGACTTCTCACAATTCTACCTGCCACCGACAGCCTTCTCACCAGGACCGTCGACGCAGATCACGGAGAATGGAAAGACGGTATTCCGTAACTTCTTTTACCTGGCTCACCCACAGGGCGGCATCGGTGGCGTGTCGGCTGCTGGCATCCTCGGAAGCACGATGTTCAACGAGAGCGGACGCGCCTACCCGAAGGTTGATGATGTAAGTGCCACGACGAATGCTAGCCGTGCAAGGGCTAACAACAGCGTGGCAGGGCGCAGCTACCCCTTTGCGGAGGGAGGTTTCCATACGCTGAACACACTCATCATGTCGCAGGAGTTACTTTACTCGCGTCGCAACCCGTTTATGGCTACAATGTTCGGCAGCGGCATCAGCAGCAACGACGCCTGTAACAGTGAGGCCACATGGCGGGCTAACGGAGGCTTCCGCCACAAGGTGAGCGGTGCATCGTCATACGGCTATGGTGCCTGGAGTGCTAGTCTGCCCGTAAAGAGCGCCACTAACAGCACGAATAACGCTAGCCTGGACTTAAACAGCTACCACAGCAAAGAGCAATGCATGGAGAGCCAGCTGGCAGCTTCCTTCGCCGTGGAGTTCGGCATCGCTAAGACCACGAACACGGCATCGCCCAACTACTTCACGATGTATGGCGGAAAGTATTACTGGATGGAGCCGGATGGTGTGGAATCGCTGACAGACGGGTATATGAACGTGCGCGTGTACAGGGAACTGAGCGATACGCTGACAGGCTACAACTCAGGTGGAACACAGACCACGTGTGAGTTCGCGGCCATCCTGCGCATGAGTTTGATGGGCGGCATGAACCTCTCCGGTGACATCTTTGCATATACGCAGGGTGGTGCCGAAGTAATCGGTGAATGCACGATAGCTCCAGAAACCAGCAGAACAGGTAATGCCATTGCCTCATACCTAATACCCGACCAAACGAAATGGCTCAACGATACTGCCATTACCAAGAATACACCAGCAAAGTTCCTGATTGAGGACAGCAATGATGCCATCCAAACAGGTGAGGGAACTAACCTCGGCAGTGGATACTATAAACAGCGCATAGGCTATTCACCTATCAAGGTTGCCAATGCCGGTAGCCTTGCCAGTAACGAGTGTTGCTACGGCTATACAGAAAATTATTGGGGAAGCGTTGGTCAGCGTGTGAGGTTGGCCCTCCTTTTTCGTGGCAATGCGAGCACTACGACCTGTTCGCCCCGCACTTGGAATGCGTACTTTGCTGCGTCCTCTTCGCATAGCTACTTTGGGGGCTCTGCTCAGGCTTTAATTGGCACGTAAGGCGCAGCAGCGCTGCAAGCGCAACAAAGCCGCTGCAAGCGGCTGGCAATGACGGCCGTAAGGCCGTCTCTAAAAGAAAATTTTTTGAAAAAACAAGGTTTGGCAATTGTTATGTCATTTTTAATGACTATCTTTGCCGTCAGAAAATCCACGGGTGTCGCGTCAACCTCTGCATTGGGACTGAGGCCCTGAAACGCGAAGACGTGGTTGAGTCTGCAAAGGCAATAGGGTGACGTGTCAAAGGCCCTCCTTTTTCGTGGCAATGCGAACAATACGAACTGTTCGCCCCGCAATTGGAATGCGAACAACGCTGCGTCCAATACGAATAGCAACATTGGGGGCTCTGCAAAGGCAAGCAAATAAAGAGACCATGACACGCACCTGCCCAGAAGCGGCGAACATATAAGACCTGAAGGGGTGGCGGCACTCTACGGAGTGTGACGGGTAAGCGCCCCAAGGCTCAGCCTGAGCCGGAGATTATTAGTAACTCAAAACATTAACACAATGATGCCGAAGCAAGGGTCGTACTGCACGATGAAGGATGTGGAAGCCGGGGAACTGGCTGCACTGAAAGGACGTGCAAATAGTAAGGCGGGGAAGAATTGGCTTTCTGACAAGGAGGACAATCGCCGCCGTATCCTTGCCGAAGCGTTGTCGCTTTCAATCAGTACGGAGTATCGCCAGCTGGTGAAGACGAATGTCAACGGGAAAGTAAGGCAGATAGATGCTCCTTCGCTTGACACGCTGGTCATACAGCACCTGTGGATGGAAGTGGTGATGCCTTATTACATGAGCGTAGAGCCTGGGGTGGCACGTAACTGTTTGCCCGGACGTGGCGTGACTGCCGAGGACAGGAAGGGTAGCGTCCTGAAGGAGGCTAAGCGGCTGTTCTATGACCGCCGTGATCTGAATTTTCTGACCTGTGCCGACCAGCGGCAGTGTTACCAGCGCATCACTCCACGTACATACCGCAAGGGGATGAAGGTGCTGCGCGACATGGTGCTCGCAAAATCTGGGGAGGAACGCACGCCTGATACAATGGCCTACTGGAAGTGGCTCATCGATTTCGGCGAAGCGGTCTCCTTCGTGGACGGACGCCTGCCCATCGGTACACCCACAAGTCCGTTGGTACACCACATCGCCATGCTGCCCTTCGACCTGTGGCTCAAAGAACAGTTCCCGTGGGCCGTCCGCTATGCGGATAACGCATGGGTGGCCGTAGAGACCAGGGAGGAAGCCAACCAGGCACTGTGGCGCATACGCCAGTACTGGTGGTACGTCTACGGGCTGCGTGCAAAGCGTCATACTGCCGGGGTGATGGCCATCGGCGAAGAGGGTGCAGACTTGTGCGGCTATGTCGTGAGGCGGTTCCCACACAAAACGGCCACAAGCCATGACAAGGGCCTCACGCTGATGAGACCCGCCACACTGCACCGTGCCGTGCGCTGCAGGGATGATAAATCGTGGGCCAGCTACTTCGGACTGATGAAGGCCGCCGACTGCTACGGCATCATGCAAAAGACAGAGCAAAGAATGAAACTGACCGAACTGACAAAACGTGTGCGCATCGACCGCTCAATGGATGCGAAACACATCGAGATGAAGGATCTGGAAGGGAAGGTGCACAATGTGTACAAGTACGAGATCCGAAGGAGCAAGGATGGCGACAACTGGATGAAGGCACTTATCGGCATACCCGAGCTGGATCAGGAGTCCGGCAAGCCTACAGGACGCATACGCGCCTATGAGTACCATGGTAACTACCAGGGCATCATCCGCTGGTTGCGCGAGCTGGAGCAGAGCGGTATCGACTTCCTGCCCATCGAGGAGGGGCGCATCGTCAACGAATGTGGCTTTATCTACGAGGGAAGCACCAACCAAATGGAATTCATTGAAGAGGAGTAGAGATGTCAGGGAAAAGACAGAGCTGTAGCTTCGCCCTGGAGGCGAAAGCCAGGAACGGCACGGACGGCCAGGGTGAGGAAAACGTGTACATCCGCACCAAGGGGGCAGTGGCACCATATATTGCCGACGGCGAAAACCCTGTGGCATGCATAGACTCCTACGGCAAAGTTTCCAGCGATGACGGTTACTTGCCATCGGCTGGACTATTGAATGGGGAGGTGGAGAGTAATGCCTTTGGAGAGAGTGAATGGGGCAGTGTCATGGGTGAGATGACTGAATACGGTGAGTGTACTGCTGCTCCGAAAGGCGTCAGTGAGACATGGCCCTACGAGTGGGAGGCGAAACGAAAGAAAGGCGCTCCCAATGCAACGACGGGCGCTCGTGTATGGGAAGACTACGATGGACAAATGACATTGCATGACCGCTGGGCCAGGGATGCTGAGACCTACGAGATAGTGTTTACCGAGGCATGGGCCAAGGTCTCGACGTCCGACGAGATCACGGCCAGATTGAGAGGCTACGCATACATAGTGAAGGGCAGCACACGCACACTGCTGACAGGAGTCACGATAAGGTATGGCTATATCATTGATGACAGCGATACATACTCCACCACGACAACCAACAACAACGGATACTTTAGCGAGAGTGAATGGTTCGACGGCGATGAATTCGGTCCTCAGGGCTACAACAAGGGGTCGAAAACGGTATTTGCCGCCATCATCGTGGGAGGTGCCGTGGTGTGTGCCTACCATGTCTTGATGATAAAAGAGGCTGCACAAGGGCAACAAGGCTCAACAGGCAAGATGTGCCCCATAGTCGGCGCTTATGATCCTAACGTGGAGTACAAAAGCAACAGTCTGCAGACGGTGGCTGTGGAGGTGGAAAACACAACGACGCACAAGACGGAGCTGTGGTATCTGACGGCGGCAACCAACGTGGTGAACGGCGTGCACATAGCTCCCACCGACAGCAACCAGAGCGTATGGTCGAAGGGACTGAACGAGTACAACCTGATACGCGCTAAATATCTGTTTGCAGACTTTGCACAGCTGGGGTCATTCGTTGTCAGTCAGGACTTCTTCCTCTCACAGTATGGCACGCTCTTTGGATTCGGTGGCGCTATCGGCGTGACTGGAAGCCGTACCGTCGGCAAGGTGTATATGAAGACTGTAGACGGGAAGAGTGTCCCATATTACGCCGCTGGAAACAATAGTAGCGAGGACAAACCCTGCTACACCTTTTTCGCCGCCTCAGACCCTATGGCCGAAGACGTGCAGAACGGCCCGGCATTCACGCTGGAGGGCAACGGCATTGCAGGCCTCGTAATGGTCAGGCGCGTCTGGTTTACGGCTTCGGCAGACACGACGGTGAGCATTACCGTAAGCCCGAGCAGTGAGGCAAACTATGATTGGGGCGCAGTTGGATTGCTGGACTCCACGGCGTTGTCAGCCGACGGGGTGACGGTGGCATCGGTGAAGAACGGTACCACGGCCACACTCGTCAAGGCGAGCGGAACAACGCCGCAGACAGCTACGGTGAGTGTCGGTGCAGGTACACACTTCTTCGAGATTGCCTATCTGAAAGATGCCAACACCGACAGTAACAACGATAATGCTGTTTTCACCTTCACGGAATCTGGAAACAGCTATGTCACTGGATTCAGCATGATTGTGTTCCGTCCTATGAAGGTGGTCAACGCACTCACGGGAGAGGAGTGGGGTGCAGGCGGCAACTTTGCGCTCAGCGGAAATGGTGATGTGCGTGTGAATGGTGTTGTCAGGGCAAAAAGCATGGAAACGACTTTTGCAGATCTGACGGACAAATACAGGAAAGACGGAAGCACGTATGAAGCACTGGACGGCGGCACAGGTTCCCCGGGAGAATATGTCTTGGGAGAAGATGTGTACGAGAAGGTTGGAAACAGCTACGTGAAGTTCGATATATCTGGCATCTATAATTTCGTTGTAGGGAATACGGTGTTTATACTTCCTTCCGACAGCGCATTTATCAGCCAGCGTGTGCTACTGTTCAACGGCAATGTGAATACGGCAGGCGGCACGTGCAAAGGACCGAGGGTAAAGACGTATGAATACGAAAACGGCCTTACAACAACACGCTATCTGCGAGGCGTGGGTAAAGAAGCAAAGTATAATGGCAATACCAGTGTGCCTTCAAATCATGTCTTGCCGTCAGGAGCTGCCGTTCCCCTGTGGTCGTTTGACGCCGTGACCAGCCTGTTCTTCGTGAACGGTGCCGTAGAGCTGATAGCTGTGCCGGACACCGAGGATGCTACGCTGTGCGAATGGGCTGTAGTTAACATCGGTACTAACTGCTATATGATTGAATGAAATGGATTAGAATCAGTCTAAATAACGCAGAAAGTCCCGGAAATGCATGGCAGTTTCGGGATTTTTTCGTATCTTTGCCAAAAGAAGAAAGGAACTGAGTGATGATACTGCCAGGAAGCCCCATACTCTATCTCATCGTCGTGGTAGGCGTGTTCGTCTACTTCGCCTTCAAGGGTGGTGGCAGGAAGAAAGAGACCTCGCCAACCAAGATGAGGAATGGCGAAGAATTTAAGGACTGGTATATGAAGCTCTGCGAGCAGAACCGAAAGAGGAATGAGGAGCGTCTTGAAGAAATCAGATACCAGAAGTGGCTCATCAGCCATCAGCCGGAATAGCGTATTTTTACTTTGCCATAGGAGGTGCTAACTTTGCTGAAAAACAAAGTTAGCACCTGTTTTATTATGGCTACAACAGAGAGATATACAACCGTCATTGAGCTCAATTCGGAGCAGGCCAAGCGCGAGATAGACTTGCTTAAGAAAGATATCGATGAACTGGAGAAAAAGAAGGCGGCGGCAAGAAAGAAACCTTACGGCGATGCCGAAGTAAAGGAGCTTACGAAACAGCTGAAGGAGAAAGAAAAGGAGCTGCGGAAGTATGATAACGAGGTGATGCGCACCATCGATACGCTGACAAACCTCGGAACGGCATCGGTGAAGCAGATTGAGAACGCCCAGCGACAACTGCGCAAAATGTCGAAGAATGTTCCTATAGATGATGAGAACTATGACAAACTGAACGTCATGCTGGAAGAGGTGACGCAGAAGCTGGAGAATATCAAGGCCACTAAGGCATTTGAGCAGATGCAGCGCGAGGCTACTGGGGCCAACAAGTCGGCTGAGCAGCTGCAGGCAGAGCTGGAATTCATCAA
Source organism: uncultured Prevotellaceae bacterium (assembly GCA_947167935.1). Lineage (GTDB taxonomy): Bacteria > Bacteroidota > Bacteroidia > Bacteroidales > Bacteroidaceae > Prevotella. The sequence continues at coordinate 14,272 of CAMVJU010000030.1, forward strand.
GCAGACCGCAGACAACGCAGCGACAGCATCGGTAAGACAGCTGGAGCTTGCTGAACGCACGGCTCAGAACATTAAGAAAACGAGTCGGGAAGGCTCTGACGAGTGGAACAAGGCACATTCAGGGCTGGAAAAAGTGCAGACCAGGCTAACGTCTATTCAAGATGAAGAACGCAAGGTGGTAAGCCTTATTGACCGCTACGACAAAGAGATAAAAGATGCAAATAAGTCAATAGAGGTGACTCAGCGGGAAACGGAGCTTGTTGACCAGACACTAAAAAAACTCAGTTCTGCAAGTGTCCGCGACATCGAGTATTCCATCAAGATTCTCAACGAACAGTTGCGCGACACCGAACGCACAGGAGGCAATGTAGAGGAGCTGACAGAGAAACTGAAGAAACTCAACGCTGAGCTGAAGAAGGTGCAGGACATGCAGCGCCCGGACGAAAAAGGTGGTCTCTTTTCCCGTGGCATCCGCTTCCTCAATACCAACTGGGGAGCCATCACGCAGATCATCGGAATGTACTCCGGTCTGCGCGACGTGGTGAAAGGTAGTGTGGAAGCCTTCGCACAGATGGATCAGGAGATGAACAGTGTGCGCAAGTACACGGGGCAGACCATCGAGGAGGTGAAGGAGATGAACGAGGAGTTCAAGCGGATGGACACACGCACGCCACGTGAGCAGCTGAACCAGCTGGCAGGCAGCGCCGGACGCTTGGGCATCGAGGGCAAGGAGGGTATCATGGACTTCGTCTATGCTGCCGACCAGATCAACCTCGCGCTGGGCGATGACCTGGGACAGGGCGCCGTGGACAAGATAGGCAAGCTGACGATGGCCTTCGGCGAGGATGACCGCATGGGACTGCGCGACGCCATGCTCTCTACGGGTTCTGCTGTCAATGAGCTGTCACAGCACTCTGCGGCTAACGCAGGGTACCTGGTGGACTTCGCCGCACGTCTCTCTGGCGTGGGCGTGCAGGCAGGAATGACGCAGGCACAGATATTGGGCCTCGGTGCTGCCATGGATGAGAACATGCAGCGCGATGAGATGGCGGCCACAGCACTGTCGCAGATCATCACGAAGATGACTACCGACTCGGAGACCTTTGCCCGTATAGCCGGAAAGAATGTCGAGGAATTCGCTAACTTGGTGCGCACGGACATGAACGCTGCCCTGATGCAGTTCTTCGAGGCCATGAACAAAAAAGGCGGCTTTGCTGAGCTGGCACCGCTGTTCGATCAGATGGGCTTGGACGGCACGCGCGCCATCGGTGTCCTCTCTACGCTGGCCGCAAAGATCGATGATGTGCGCCGTCACCAGCTGCTGGCCACGGAGGCATACGAGAAACATACCAGCGTGGAGCAGGAAGCGGCCATACAGAACGATACCTATCAGGCCAAGCTCGAGAAGGCACGCAAGCGTTTCCAAGACCTGCGCATAGAGTTAGGAGAAAAACTGCTGCCAGTGGCCAGCGCAGCCATCGGCACCACAAGCATGATGGTGCGCGCATTGGAGGCCATCGCCAGCTTTGTGTTCAAGTATAAGAATGAGCTGATAGCACTGGCTGCTGCCATAGCGGCTTACAATGTGGTGGCAAAGATACAGGCACACTGGACGGCCATCGTCAATTCCAGCTTCATCACCGCGTTCAAGTCGATGAAGAACTTCAAAGAGGCCACACAAGCTATGGGCGTGGCGGTGACGAACTTCGTTTCCAAGCTTTCCTTCCTTCGCATCGCAATTGCCGGCGTCGTTGGCATATTAGCGGGACTGCTGGCAAAGCTGGTGCTCTTCAGGGATGAGACGAACAGTCTGGCGAAGACTGTGCAGGGGCTGAACGATGCCGAGAATACCTTCAGCGAGAGCCTGAAGGAGTCGCGCCGCTCGATTGAGGAGGATGAGAAGAAGCTGCGTACGCTCATTGATGCCAACGAGGATGCTACGGAGACGGTGAAGGAGTTGGCTGAGAAATATCCGCAGCTCGTCAGGGAACAGATGACGGCTGTGGAAGCCTATGATGCGCTGGTGAAAGGATCAAAGGAATACTGTGAGCAGATGGCCCTCGAGAAGAAGGCCATGTCGCTCGATGAGACCATCAAGGATAACGAGGCCAACCTGCATGTGCTGGAGCGCCAGCTGGAGAATGCTACGAGGGAGCTGAAGAAACAGCAGGAAACATCGTATTCATTCCTTAATACTCAGGAGCAGATTTCCATGATGGCCGAAGTCAACAAGGAGAAATACCTGCAGGAAGGATATGTGGCAGAAAACCTTGCTGACAAGGTAGCCATGCTGACGGCCAGGGTAGAGAAACTGCGCTACGACAACCAGCAGCTGGGCGAGGCTATGACTGCCACAAATAAAGAGATGGAGGCACAGGCGAAGGCGGCTCAGTACTGGGCTGAGTCCACAGATCTGATGGCTGTCATCTACCGTAAAATCGGCAGCGCAGCCGAGACTGCTGCAGAGAAAATACGGGGCCTGCGTAAGACCTTTGCCGATTTTCTCCTGTCACTCGTCCCTAAGAAAGAGACGGAGGAGCCTACAGGGCCTTCTCTTGATACGAAGGAATACTGGCAACAGCAGCTGGACGAGCGGAAAGCGAAACTGGACGCATTGAGGGCCGACGCCGCGTCGACGGCCAAGGATGTGGAGGAAGCAGCCAAGGCCGTGAAAGAGGCTGAATCGAAGATGGAGCTCTTCACGCCCACCAAGCAGATTAAGAAGGAGCTGAGAGACAGAGAACGGGAACGCAGAGAGCAGCTGCGTAAGGCCGACGACGCTGCCAAGGCTGAGACGGAGCAGCAGCTGGCGGAGCTGACGCATCGCTATGCTATGGGAAAGGTGCTTTACTGTGATTACGTCGATGAGCAGGAGCGTATACAGCTCGAGGGCATCGAGCGTCGGATGCTCATCTACAGCACGGAGAGTCTGGAATACCAGAAGCTGAACCGTCAGCGCGAGGAACTCCTCCTGAACGGATCGCAGGAGTCTCAGAAACTGACGATGGCTCAGATGAAGGCAGACCATCAGCAGCGGCTGGCCGCAATCGAGGAGAAGGCATGGCGTGAAAACAAGAGCGAGCAGGAGAAGAATGAAATGATCTTCCAGGAGGATATGCGTTTCATGGATGAGCAGCGCATTCTCTACCGTAAGGGAACGCTGGAGCGCATCAACCTGGAGAATGACATCGAGCATCGACAGCAGCAGCATCGCCTGCAGCAAGAGCAGTATTACCAACAGCAGCTGCAGCAGGTACGCGAGCAGCTGCTGGGAATGGGTAGCGATCGGCTGATGCAGCTTGAACTGGACAACATCAACAAGGTGTATGATGAGATGATAAAAAAGGGCGTGGCCAAGGAGGCGGAGCGGCAGGAGGCCATCCTTGCCATCCGTGCCAAGTATGCCGGCTATCAGTCCACATCGGAGCGCGACCAGAAGAAAGGCTCAGAGATGCTGAGCGTGGCAAGTGATGCCGCCAAGAAAGATGTTGACGGAAAGAAAAACTCAGACTTGCCATTTGTCGGTACCATCATACAGTACCAGACTACCATGGAGAAACTCAAGGAGCTATACGGCAACGATGAGAAGAACCATGCAGCCTACCTCGCAGCCAAGCAGCAGGCAACGGCGCAGTTCTGCGAGTCGCTGGCTGCACAGATGCAGTCCGCCTACAACACTGTTAACCAGGTGATGTCTGCCGCCTCCAGCTATTTCTCAGCACAGCAGGAGTACGAGACTGCCCAGGTGCAGAAGAAATACGAGAAGGAGATATCTGCTGCCGGCAGCAACCAGAAAAAGGTGAAAAAGCTACAGGAACAGCAGCAGAAAGAGGAAGCGGCCATCAAGTCGAAGTACGCCAAAAGGGCTGCTACCATACAGATGGCTCAGGCAGTGGCACAGACGGCTATCAGCGCCATCAATGCCTATTCGTCGGCAGCTGCCATACCCGTCACCGGCTTTGTCCTGGCTCCTATCGCAGCAGCAGCTGCCATCGCTGCCGGTATGCTGCAGATAGCTACGATTAAGAAACAACAGCAGGCACAGGAGGTGGGCTATTACGAGGGCGGCTTCACGCATGGGCGTCAGTATCGTAAGGAGGCCGGTGTGGTGCATGAGGGGGAGTTCGTGGCCAATCACCAGGCCGTGAACAATCCAGCCATCCTGCCATTCCTGAACTTCCTCGACCAGGCACAGCGCAACAACACCGTCGGATCACTCACCATGCAGGATGTATCTCGCTCCTTGGGCGCAGGTGGTTCCAGCCAGATTGTAACTCCTATCGTCAACCTGCAGACCGACAACGAGGAGCTTCGGGAGGCCGTGGATGCCCATCGAGAGGCTACTGAACTTCTGCTCCTTCGGCTGAAAGATCCCATCGATGCCCGGGTGGTACTCACCGGCCCCGATGGACTGAATGCTCAACAGGAGCAGCTTAATGCTATGATGAAGAACAAATAACATCTGATTTATGACAGAACTATTCCTGCAGAAAGACGGCGGCCAGTGGCAGCGCGTCTACTTCGATACCAGCAGCGGCGGCATCAAACTCACCCGTGAAAATCCATACTTCACGAAGTCGGAGAGCTACACCTTCGACATCACGCTGCCGATGGATATCCTCACCAACCGCCAGTTCTTTGCCAACCTGCAGCGCATGGATCGCACCAAACGCCCGCCGCTGATGAAATGCCGGCTGATAGTAGACAATTCGCCTGTGCTATACGGGTCGGCTAAGGTAACGCAGGTTACACAGCAGCAGGTGAAGGTGCAGCTGCTGGGCGGAAGGAGTGAGGTGAACTTTCTCTGCACCGAGAACGAGGAATATATCGATGAGCTACCGCTGGGGACACGCTCAGTGGTTAACAGTCCTACAAGCCTGGACTTTTATACGGATATTTCTACGGGTTTGCCCTATAGTCATAGCGCGATCATCAACGAGACCAGTGGCAATACCTTAGACGAACTGGAAGCCTGCCATCCGCAGCTTGTAGGCGTCATGCGGCTGGCACTGGCATATTATGGTTTCAGCATGGTGACGGGGTTCCTCGATGAAGATCCGTGGAGAAGGATATACATTGCATCGGCCATGCATACGCTCGATATCGCCCACAAGCTGCCGCACTGGACTATGAGGGATTTCTTCACGGAGTTCTGTAACTTCTTCTGCGTCACACCGCTCATCGATCAGGCAGAAAGGACGGTGGAGTTCGTTCCCTGTACTGAGTTCTTAAACAGGGAAGGGCACAAGACTGTCCTGACACCGCTTGATGAATACCAGGCAGGCGTCAATGAGAAAGAGGACGTGTCTTCGCTGATGGGTAGCACCATAGCCTTTGCTCTTCCGTCATCACAGTCACATGACACCGACTGTTTCGATGAAAATGTCAGGAAGGCGCTACCGGTGCAGGAGTACCATACAAAGGCTGCTATGGAAAGCGGATGGGAAGGTATGCAGCCTGAACTGAGAAGGACAAAGTTGTTCGTATCTCCGGAACGGAGGATGATAAGCTGGGTGTACGATTACCAGGGCACGGAATACGAGAGCAAGGAATACGTCGATATGCTCCGCCCACTCGAAAGGGGGACGGAAGAGAGGAAGGAGTTGAAGATTGTGCCTGTGGCCATGGCAAGGGGCGAGCAGTACGCCGCCCAGACATACCACGGTATACCAACGATGGAGAATCCTACTGGAGACGAAGCACCGCACTACTGGTGGGATGAAGACAATGATACGCTCAGGACACCGACGGCACAGGAGCTGATAACGGGAGAAAGGGATGCTGAGAAAGATGAGAAAGATGATATCATGCAGGTGATGTTCGATGACGGTGAGTATTCTTACGTGACGCCCACGCGACTCAGATCGCTTGGCTTTACAGACTGGACGTTCAGGAACAACTATCATAGGGGACAGAGCATGTGGTCGTTATCGCTGAATCCCACCGATGCTACATATTACCTCGGCCAGCTGCACCAGAACGATTATCACTTCAACATGAAGGCAAAGTACGTCTTCCGCTTCATTGCCGACCACATGCCTGACCCGAGGGACATCTTCATTATCCGCGGCAAGCAGTTTGCCAGCGAGAAGATAGAGGCCAGCGTCAATGCTGAAGGCTTCGACAAATTGATGACAGGCTACTTCTATGAGATGCTATAAGTCGCCGTCCCAGTTGCGCAGCTCTACATGCGCCGTATGCCTTACCTTGGCATATCGGTTTGTGGTGGTGGCATCGGCATGGCGGGCCTGATCACGGGCTGTCAGCAGTCCGTATTTTTCAATGTTCTCGCTGATTCCGGTGTCTTTCAGCGAATAGAACTGATAGCAGTCCGGCCAGCTGAGTTCCTTGCGCATCTTCGCCCACTCCTGCCGGAAACGGTTGACGGCTACCTGCTCCGTTGATGGCCTGAGATCAGGGCCGAAGACGTAATATTGCGAGGGTGACTTGAAGGTTCCCAGGTCAATCATGAGCTTCAGCACCTTCTTCGGTACCGTCACCTCCTGACGCTTGCGGTTTTTGGCGAACTTACCAGGCAGCGTCACGATGCAGTTCTGGATGTCGATGTACCCGATTTTCAGGTAGCGCATCTCGTCCGGACGGATATTGACGTAGTATTCGATATAGCAGGCAAGTAGGAAATGCGGATTCCGGGACGTGAGATAGTCCCTCATTGCCCTTAGGTCGGCCTTTGTCAGCGGTTCACGCTTTTTCTCTTCTTCGCGCATCTGCTTGATATCGGCCACAGGGTTGTTATCCTTTGCGATGTACTCTTTGTCTATCAGCCAGGAGGAGAACGTCGAGAGCCATGTACGGTAGCCGTTGCGCGTGACCGCTGACACGTCCTTGTCGAAATAGAGGTAGTCCAGGAACTCGACGCACAGGGAGCGGTCGAACTCATATATATAAGTAATGTGGGTGTCCGTCTCTTCCAGGAACTGCTCGAAGTTCTTCACACGGCTCTGGTAGTCGTACACCGTTTTCGTTTTCAGCAGTCCTTTGCGGCCAGCGACCAGAAGATAATCTTTGTAGCGTTCAAAAGCAACGTCCCATTTCGTAAACTCCCTCGTCGTGCGTGCCTTTACGAAGGGATTCCAGCCGTTCTTCACCTCGTCGACGATCCAGGCAATTTTCTGCTTGGCCATCTCATTGCGTGCCTTCGCCGACTTATACCGGGCAAGCATGTACTTCTTGCGCCGCATCTGGTCGGTGGCAGGATCGAGGATATAGAAGTCCACGTACCACTGCTTTGCCTTGTGCAGCGTGGGGTACGTCCAGGGATATACTACTTTATTGTTTGATGAGAGGTGTTTTTTGGCTTCAGAGCACATTTTTTTACATTGTTTGCCGAAGCACCCAATGTTACGGTTGACTCAGAATGTCTTGATTTCGTCCCACTTGGAAACGATGAACTGGGTAACTTGCCTGTAAAAAGCTTGTTACCCAGTCGCAGTTGCGGAGGCAGGA
>CAMVJU010000031.1 GCA_947167935.1 uncultured Prevotellaceae bacterium
TGACATTGAATTTTAAGACCTGAAAAAGCGTTTTACCATTGTTTTACCAACATGGTAATCCTTGTACAGAGCAATAATAAAAACGGTTGAAAATCAGTTAGATATGGTTGGAATGGGATTATCCCTCACCTTCCGCCAAGTATCGTAAAAAGGGAACCCCATCGGTTCCCTTTCTTTATTAAACCATTACTATTGTACAAGCTATGGACAGTAGGCGTTTTCTTCAGAGCCTCATCAGCGAGGGGGAGCATCAGCAGCAGGACTTCAAGTACAGGGTGTCTGATGCTCAGAAGCTGGCCAAGTCGGTGTCGGCCTTTGCCAATACTGACGGCGGCAGGCTGTTGATTGGTGTTCGTGACGACGGGCACATGTCGGGTGTGCGCGACGAGGAGGAGATCTACATGATGCACCAGGCAGCTTACCGCTATTGCCGTCCTGAGGCCAGCATCAAATTCGACACTTACCACGTGGAGGGCCGTACTATCGTCGTGGCCACCGTTCCACCTTCCGACCATCGTCCCGTCTGCACCGTCAGCGACGACGGCCAGCTGCGAGCCTACATCCGCATAGCCGACGAGAACATCGTTGCCTCGCCTGTTCATCTGGCCATCTGGCGCGAGTCGCAGAATCCGCAGGGCACGATGATGACCTATACCGACAGCGTCCGCAAGCTCATCGACGCGATGCAGGGCCAGCGCCTCACCCTCAACCAGCTTGTCCGTCGTTCCGCCATTCCCCGTCATAAGGCCGTCGCCCTTCTGGCCCGCCTTATCCGTTTCCGTGTGGCCCAATGGGAATATGCCGACCAGCAGTTTCTGTTCAGTCTGGTTTGAGAAGAAGCAGCCCCTGCCTTCTCCCCTTGCAGAGAGAGGGTAGGGGAGCAGCTTCCTGATTATTCTTCTCCTGACGTCAGGTCTTCTATCTGGTCGATGATGGCCTGGTATTGGCGCTGGGTCTTGAGGTGGATCATGAAACCGATGACGCCACCGATGGCACCTCCGATGCAGCCGCCCCAGAAGAGGCCGTTGACGAACATGTCGTTGTCTTGCTGATAGACCTCGTAGAAGAACCAGCCGAGCCACAGAATGGTGGCGGGGATGCCGATGAGCAGCCAGTCGGCGTCGAACTTCTTGGCGCTGGCCACCTTCTTGCGGGCCTCTACGAGGCTGTGGCTCATCAGTCCGGGGTCGCTGATCTTGCGGCTGTTGTAGAAGGTGGCGGCTCCGCATACGAGCATGAAGATGCTGGAGGCGATCCAGAAGGCTACGGAGAAGTGACTCAGCTTGACGAAGACCCAGTATCCGTAGGGCACCATCAGCACTGCGAGGGCCATGATGATGTAGTAGCGGCGGGTGATGGTGCCTACCTCGTTGCGCATGGAACGGCGCACAAGGCGGTCGTTGACGATTTCCTGCTGGTTGAGCTTCTGCTTGAGCGTGATCATCTGCTCGCGCATTTCTTCTAATTGTGTATCCATGATGTGTAGGGGTTTTAATCGTTTGACATTTGTTTTAATTGTTCGCGGATTCTGAACAGGCGGACGCTGACGTTCTTGGCCGTGATGCCGACAATCTGTCCGATTTCCTCGTAGCTGAGGTTCTCGAGCCAGAGCAGGACGATGGCCCTGTCGAAGGGTTGCAGGCGGGAGATTCGCTTGTGGAGCATGTCCACCTGGCGCGTGTCCTCGTCGCGGTCTTCAAAGAGGTTGATGTCCATTGTCAGCCGGACTTCGGATTGGCGTCGTTTCTTTTTCCTGTCAATAGAGATACAGGTGTTCAGGGCGACGCGGTAGATCCACGTCCTGATGTCGGAGCGATGCTCGAAGCTCTCGAAGCCTTTCCAAAGATTGACTAGTACCTCCTGGAACAGGTCGTTCACCTCGTCGGCATCCTGCGAGAACATGTAGCACACGGTGTAGATGGTGCTCTTATGTTCCGCTACGGTTTGCGCAAACTGTCTTTCTAAATTCGTCATAGTCTCGTCTTTTCAATTTTTCAATACAGGTTTCTTAAGTTGATTTTGACCACAGATTACACAGATTTCTCAGATTTTTATAGCTGCGCGTTGACATTGGCATTACACTGATTTATTGTGATTGCACAGATTTGACTGTCATCTTTGGGCTGTGCGTTGGAATCTGTGAAATCCGTCGCTTTGCGACAATATCCCAGTAAAATAATCTGTGCTATCTGTGTAATCTGTGGTCGTTTTCATACATGCGAAAGTTGGATTTTTCAATTTTTCAATTCTTGAATTCTTCAATTTTTTAGAACTTTTTACCCCTTAGACGCGGCATGGTTGCGAAAAACTACACATATCGGCCACAAAATTACAGAATGTTGCTGAAATTTCCAAATTATTGTGTACTTTTGCAGCCGCGCAAGGTCATTGATGTAACGACCCGAAGATAAAAAAGCAAACCATAACGATATGAAAAGAATCCTTACTACAATCATTGTGCTGGCTGCCGCCATTGGCGTGCAGGCAGCTACTGTCAGGCTGACGGTGTACAACACCCGATACCAGAAAGTGACCGGCTTCGGCGCCGCCTGCTGCGATGGTGCCATGAAGCCTTTCGGCACTGACACGCGCCCCGTGGAGCTGCTCTACGGCAAGCACTCGAAGGTGGGGCTGAACATCATGCGAATGGAAATCTCGCCGAGCTTCGAGGGCGACAACTGGGGCGACTACGACTGGAACGGCTCGCTGCCCTCGGCCAAGATCGTGAAGAATCGCGGTGGCATCGTCTTCGGCACTCCCTGGTCGCCTCCCGGTGAATACAAGACCAACGGCACGGCCCAGGGCGGTAACAGCGAATCGCAGGGCAACCAGCGCGGCAAGCTGCGCGAGGACTGCTATGACAAGTTCTTCCCCTGGCTGAACACCTTCATGAAGTGGATGAAGGACCACGGCGTGGTGATGGATGCTGTGTCCATCCAGAACGAGCCCGACTGGTGGGTGAGCTATTCCGGCTGTCTCTACGATCCGCAGGACCTGGTGAAGCTGGTGAAGAACTATGCCTACATGCTCGACCGCGAGACCTACAACGGCGTGAAGCTGATCAGTGGCGAGAGCCTGGGCTTTACCCAGAACTATACCGACCCGCTGATGAACGACGCTACGTGCCGCGATCAGATTGATATCGTGGCAGGCCACCTCTACGGCCATGCGCCCCTCGTCTACATGAACAAGTCGGCCATCCTCGCCACCAAGTACGGCAAGGAGGTGTGGATGACCGAGCACTCGGTGACCGACAACATCGGCGACCGCCTGCCCAACTGGCACGAGCAGCTCATCTTTGCCGAGGAACTCAATGAATGCATGCTGGGCGGCTGCACAGGATATATCTATTGGTACATGCGCGCACACTGGGCCTTTGTAGGCACGGGCGAGTCGCAGTACGGCACGGCCAACAAGAAGAACCAGCTGCTGCCCCGCGCCTATGTCTATTCACACTTCTCCAAGAACGTTACTGGCTCCACCCGCCTGAAGACCTCGCTTGACAAGACATCCGGCGAAGGCGCTGATAAGGAGTATTCGGCCTACATCAAGGGCGACTCGATCATCGTCATGGCCATCGACACCATCGGCACCGAGTATGACATCAAGCTGAAGCTCCCCTACAAAGTGAAGAGCGGCACGCACGTGCTGTCGACGGGCAATGAGCTTGCCAACCTCTGCCAGTCGAGTGAGATCACTATCGAGGAGCCTACCGACCAGGTGGTCGTCAGCATGCCTGCCCGCAGCCTCAATACCTATATCTTCATGATCGACGACGGCAGCGCTGCCATCGAGGAGCAGACCATGACAGTAGACGGCCCGAAGACCTACTACGACCTGCAGGGACGCCGCAAGGAGAATCCTAGCGGACTCTGCGTTGAGCGCAGTGCCGACGGCAGTTCCAGAATCATCAATATGGGAAGATAGTCGCCTGCATCTATGAAATAGATTGCCCTCCGGAATTCTTCGGAGGGCAATTTGTTTTTACAGTCGGTTCTCCTCCTGTTCGGAGGGCAATTGTTTTTACAGTCGGCTCTTCTCTTCGTTGCCTGCACCAGTGCCTTTATACTTCGAATTTGTGGCGTTGAAGTTGTAGCTCAGCGTGAGACCGACTTGCTGCGTATAGCCGTAGTCATCCTGAGTAGTTGAACCTATCGCATAGTAGGTGGTTAGTTTCGTCCTATTCGTACGGAAGATATCGTTGGCAAAGAGCGTAGCGTTCAGTCTTCCCTCCAAGAAGGACTTTTGTATACGGGCATTCATGATGAAGTTGCTGTTGCGGTACATGAATGCCCAGTGGTTGCTGCCTGTATAGCTGGCTTGCAGCAGTGCTTTGGTGGTTGGATTGATGACGAACCAACTCTTCAGGTCGAAGCTGAATTCGGGCTTATTCAGTTTCTTCGGTGCACCACCATAGGCTTCAGCATCAAACATCTGCTGATAGTAATGCAGGGTGGCTGAGGGTTGCCAGAAACCCAGTTTGGGCGAGGCGACAAGGGTAGCATAGACGCGGTCCTGATGGTCGAAGTTCATCATCCGGAAGATGGCGATTTCCTGTTCCTCATCATATATTTGTCCGATGTGGCTGAAGAGGTCGTTTTCGCGAGTAAATCCTGATACGAATGTCAGCCACGAATAGGTCACGTTCAGGTCAATGCTCTGACGTACGGAAGGGCGCAGCAGCGGGTTGCCGCCCTCGTAGAACATTCGGCTATCGTATACTATCTGAGAACTCAGTATACTATAGGGTGGACGAGTGATGCGTTTGCTATAACTCAGCTGTGCGCTCCACTTGCCTTTCTGCCAGGCTGCCGACAGGTTGGGAAACCAGTCGTTATAGGTGCGACTGGGCTCTGACTGCCAGATGTCAAACGACGTGTAATCCGTCTTTACATGCTCATATCGCAGACCGGCATTCAGGTGCCATTGTTCCAGTAGCAGTCCGTATTCTGCAAAGCCGGCGATATTCTTCTCCTTCATTTCGTTGTCAGCCTCAGGTATGATGTTCTCTACGTTGTAGTTGTTACCGTGGCTCTGTGTGGAGGTAACCTCCGATCCGGCGCTCAACGAACCTTTCCAGATGGGATATGTCAATACCAGTTTACCAGCTGCCATCGTTCTTTTCTCATGGTTTGTAGTGGTGATGATACGATCGTTCAATTCCTGACTATACTCCTGCTGATGGAGTTGGTCCTCCGATTCGTGACGAAGCAAGGTGGCATTCAGGTCAATACCTATTTTTCCTACCTTTCCCGTATAATAGGTGTTCAGTTCCCATGTCGGCTTGATGGTCTCTTCGGCCTGCGTTTTCAGAAGGATGTCGCCGTAGAAGGCACCGTTTTTCAGATAGTGCTGCATCATGTCGTAGGTGGCATGCTGAAACAGGCGCTTTTCAGACGAGAAGCTGAGTCCGACCGAATGGTCAGCGCTGAAGTCGTAACTCAGTCCTGCCGTATAATGAATCTCTGCCCATCGGATTCTGACGGGTACCTCCGCATGAATGTCAAACTTATCCTTGCTGATGTGCAGCTCCTGATCCAGATTCTGGTCATTGCTGTAGTGTGCCCAGTCGAAGGCTACGTTGGCAAAGGCCTCCAGTCCGCCTGTGCGGTATTTCAGCGTCAGGTCTTCGTAGTTGTTCCACTGGTTGTTGCGCCACGTCTGGGTGGTGGCCATCAGGCTGAAGCCGTCGCCCTGCGGCTTGATGGTCCTGATGCGGATGACGGCATTCACCTCCGCATTGTACTGTGCGCCGGGAGCCGTGATGATGTCGACGCTCTTGATGTCGGTGGACTTCAGCTGCTTCAGCTCGTTGGCATTGCGCACCTTCTTGTTGTTGATGTAGATCTCGGGCTCACCCTTCGACAGCACCTCGAACTTGCCGTCGCGACCCTGCACCATCGGCAGCATCGACAGCAGGTCGTCGGCCGAGCCGATGTCGTGGAGGATGGAGTGCTGGATGTCGACCGACATGCCGCCGTGCGTCGCCTTGTACTGCGGAATCTCGCCCTTCACCACGACGCCGCCGATGGTGTAGGTCTCGGTCTGCAGGGTGATGTTGCCAACCTCGCCCACGCTGACATTCTGCGAGGCGGTCTTGAAACCGATGCAGGTCACCTTGAGCGTCACACGCTGGGCATTGCAGGGAATGACGAAGTCGCCGTTCTCGTTGCTCACGCCGCCCGCCGTGAAGACGGAATCGCAGAGCAGCGAGATGTTGGCAAACTCAACGGGCTTGCCCTGCTCGTCAATCACGCGGCCTATCACCTTCGTGCTCTCCTTCTGCATGCACTCCACAAAGATGCGGCTGCCGTCGCTGGTCACCTTCATGGGATAGAAGCCCACTACCTGGCGCACGGCCTCTTCCAGCGGGAGGTTGTTGAAGCTGGTGGTGACGGTGAAGTCCTCCAGCTCGTCGTAGATGAAATAGATGGTATGGTCGGCGGTGGCGACGTTAAGGTCTTCGAGCACCTTCGACAGCGACTGGTCCTGATAGTCGCGACTCACTTTCTGGGCCTGGGCATTGCAAACGGCAACGCACAATAATAGCAGGATATAGAGTTTTTTCATGAGCTTCATTTGTTTGGGGTCAGAAATTATGACGATAATTCCTGTCTGGATGCGTTTGTTATTCTACGATCAGTTTCTGGTTCTCTCGAGTGATATGGAAGCGTTCAAACTTGTTGAACATGTCAACGACATCGTCGATGGCCGACTGCTTGTCCCATGTGAAGTAAAGCCGCACGTGCTTCGCCGTCTCGTTCTTGTAGACGGTTTCGCAGCGGTAGAAGGCGGCCACCTCGCCGAGTATCGTGCTGAGTTCGGCGTTCTCGAAGACCACGGGCTTTAGCTGGGTGCTGTCGGCCTCTGCAATCTGGGTGTGGGCCGTTGTGGGCCGGGTGTTCTCTATCGTTGCTACCGGCTGCTCCTTTGTCTCGCTGCTGCTACCCTGTATGAGGCGGATGGCAGCATAGCCGATGCCTGAGAGCATCAGCACGCCAACGAGCATGGCGGCTATCTTCCGATATTTCGAGAACAAGGAAATATGAGCCTGAGGCTTTCTGGCAAACCGCTCCCATTCCTGCTTGGCATCGGGCACGGCGATGTCGGCCTCGTCCAGCATCTGGTCTATCTGCTCGTTTGTGTATTTCTCAGGATGCAGCAACATTCTGATTTGCTCGTCTTTTTTCATGCTTCTCTGTTGTTAAAGGTGGAACGTAGTTTCCTCAACCCTTGCACGATGTGCTTGTTGACGGCCGAGAGACTGATGCCCAGCGAACTGGAAATCTGCGTGTAGGACTGCTCCTCGTCGTAGTGCATGTGTATGATGCGACTGGTCTGAGGGGTCAGCTTCTCGTCTACGTAGCGGCCTATGGCCTCGACAATTTCCTCGTCGTGGAGGCCGCTGTCGGCATCTTCAGCCGTCAGGTGCTTCAGGGCATCCTGTCGGGTGCGGCGTTGTGCAATGATGTTGAGGCAGCGATTGCGGATGCAGGTCAGCAGGTAGGTCCGGGTGGTCTCCTTGCGCAGTGGGCTGGCGCCTTCCCACAGCCGTGCGAAGACGTCCTGAACGACGTCCTTCGCCTCGTCTTCGTCGCATAGCATGATGTAGGCTGCCCGGTACATCCTGCCGTACTCCGTAAGGAAGAGCTCTTTGAACTGTTGTGCTTTGTCTTGCATATTTTCCGCTTCGCTTTTACCTTATATACAGGTCAGCATGAGTTTTCATCACCCCTTGACGTGAAAAATCGTTTGCAAAAATACAACATTTTTCAAAAAAACTGCGATGAATGGCATGCTATTCCAAATCTTTTTGTAATTTTGCGAATAAATTCGCGAACATGCTCCGTTTCTTCGCGCCAAAACAATTCTAATGCTATGAACCTGAATCTTACATCCACTATCCAGATGCCCGAGCACGTGCTGCGGCGGCAGGTGATCGCCCTGTGCAAGAAGGTGGGCAAACCCCTGTTGAAACTCTCAACGAAAGACTATGAAGACAATGGCCTCGGGCATCTCGTAAAGCAGTTCGACGGGCAAGCAGGCCTTGTCAATATCGAGGTGTTCAACGAACTGCAGCACACCATCACTGGATGGCCGGGTGGCAAACCCGACGTAGACGATACGACACGCCCTGAGCGAGCCAAGCCCTATCCCAAGCGTGTGGTGGTGTTCTCGCCACATCCCGACGACGACGTGATATCAATGGGCGGCACCATCCGACGACTGATGCAGCAGCAGCACGATGTGCACGTGGCCTACGAGACGTCGGGCGACATTGCCGTGGGCGACGAGGAGGTGCGCCGCTTCATGCATTTCATCAACGGCTTCAACACTATCTTCGCCAATGGCTCCGACGAGGTGATCAAGCATAGCTATCAGGTGGTGAAGAACTTCATCAGGAACAAGAAGCCCGGCGACCTCGACAATGAGCAGATTCTGCAGCTGAAAGGCCTCATCCGCAGGGGCGAGGCACGGCTGGCCTGCGAATACAACGGCATCGACAGCCAGCATATCCATTTCCTCGACCTGCCATTTTATGAGAGCGGGAGGATTGAGAAGCTGCCGATGACGGAGCGCGATGTCATACCCATCCAAGAGCTGCTGGACGAGATACGACCGCACCAGATTTACGTTGCCGCCGACCTGGCCGACCCTCACGGCACTCACCGCAAGTGCACCGATGCCGTGCTGGCCGCCATCGACGAGGAGAAGAAGGCGGGGGCGGAGTGGCTCAGCGACTGCAGGGTGTGGATGTACCGTGGAGCATGGGCCGAATGGGAGGTGGCCGACATCGAGATGTGTGTGCCTATGTCGCCCGAGGAGCTGCGTGAGAAGCGCAACGCCATCCTGCGCCATCAAAGTCAGATGGAGAGTGCACCGTTCCTTGGCAATGATGAGCGGCTGTTCTGGCAACGTGCCGAAGACCGCAACCGCGAGACGGCGATGCGCTACGACGAGCTGGGGCTGGCCTGCTATGAGGCTATGGAGGCTTTCGTGGAATACAAATTCTGATTCCTAATCCGTAATTTTGATGGCCACGGCCCGCAGCTGCTGCCAACCGGCACGGTCGGTAAGGCGGAGCATGAAGTGATAGTCGCCTTCGTCGATGTCGGCGGGAATGACAATGTCGTGGCGGGCTTCGAAGGTGCGCTGCCCGGCAGGAATCTGGAAGTCCTGGTTGTATACCCAGGGCTTCACTGCTTGGTGGTGTTCATGCTCGTGTTCCTCTTCCTCACACTCCACCGACGAGGTGCTATGGGTGTGGTGGTCGGCATTGGTGTGTATCTCGATGTTGTAGGCTCCCAGCTCGGTGTCGTCGGTAAAGACATAGTGGAAGGGAATGACGCTGCCCCGCTGATAGACCTGACAGTCGACGGGGTTGGCGGTGATGCCCTCAGCCGAGATGACGGGATAGGTCATGTCCTTTGTGTCGTCATCGTCGCCACAGGAGATGAAGCCAAGGGTGAATGTGCTTGCGAGAGCCATTATCAGGCTCATATATTTCAAATTCTTCATGGTGGTATTCTTTTTTTTTTTTTAGCTTGTTCAAAACTCCCATGCCACCATCGCCGAGAAGTTGCGCCCTGGCTCAGGCACATCGATGAGGCGGTAGTAGCTGGTGTGGTCGTAGTAGCGGCGGTCCAGCAGGTTGTCGGCACGAACCGTCACGTTGAGTGTCGTATTGCCCACATGCCATTGCTTGCCTGCCGCAAGGTTCAGCGTCCAGTAGCCGTCGGTGGGCTTTTCAGGAGGAACAATCTCATTCTGTGCTCCGACAATATGGGTGCTGAGGGAGATGAACAGAGGTGAGAGGTGGGAGGTGTGAGGTGTGTCGTGAGAGGTGTGAGGTGAGAATTTCACGCCAAAATCGACCGACCACGGGGTGGAGAAGGGTAGGGTGTAGCCCTTCTTCTCTCCTGACTGTTGACGGGCATACAGGTATTCGCCCTGGGCATGTGCCTGCCAATGGTCGGCAAAATGCCATCTCAGCTGTGCCTCTAGCCCGTAGCGCAGCACCTTGGCCTGTGTGTAGTGATAGAGCTGCAGGCCCTCGATATATTGCGACGTGGGATTCAAATAGATGTAGTTGGGGAAGTAGTTGAGGTAAGGCTCTGCCTCTATCTCCCATGCCTCGTCAGCCCAGCTGATGGTGGCGTCTGCCTGGTACGATTCCTCAGGGTCAAGCTGTTGGTTGCCCCGCTCATAGCGGAAGATGTGGTAGTTGATGCCGTCGGCACCCAGCTCCTTGGGAATGGGCACTCGGAAACTCTTACCCACGTTGGCTTTCAGCGTCCAACGTCCTGTGGCATAGTTGATGCCTGCCGACCAAGTGAGGCTGTGAAAGTGGCGACGCATGTCGGCCGACCGCTCCATGTAGACGGAATCCGTTCCTACAGGTGTCTTGAACCAGTCCTGATAGCTGTGGATGTGTGTCTTCGCATAGTCGTAGCGCAGTCCTGCATTCACAATCAGGTTGGGACGAAGGGTGTAGCGGTCCATCAGATAGACACCTGCCGTGGCCGTTTCGAAGTCGGGAATGATAAAGCCCCATCCGCTGCGACGGTTGTGCTGGTACTCGGCACTCAGCCCGGTGCGCAGCTCATGGTTGCCCATCGTGCGGCGCAGGGCCAGCAGGGCCGTCGATGTGTGCTTGTCAAAACGACGCTCCAAAGAACCATCAGGGGTGGGCATATAGCCGTGGCTGACGGGCTCTGACAGCTCTTCCCGCCGGTTGTTCTGATAGGCCAGATTCAGCTCCACGTCGGCATCGTTGCCTCGCCAGGTGGTGTGGCTGAGCACTTTCAGGTGGTTGACCCACTGATAGGGCAGGTCGATGTCGCGCCGAGAGTGGTCGTAGTCGATGCCTGAGAGACGCACCTCCAGCCCGTGGGCGTTGGCAAAGAATCCGCTCTTGGAATAGGCATCGCTGATGCGTACGTCGGTATGGAAATTGTAGCCGGCATAACCCACCATCACACTGCCGTCGCGTTCACATCCGGCGGTATTACGCAGTCGCTGGTCCTTCAGGCGAACCCAGTAGCTGTAATACTGGATGCTGTCCGTAGGCACACGGTAGTCGGCATAGTCTATCAGCGTAGCATTGGCACGATAGAACCAGTTGCCCTGCCTTCCACCCACCTTGGCCGAAAGCCCCAGCTGCTCGTTGTTAGAACGTCCGAACAACTGGACAGCACCTGAAAAAGGCTCCGTCGGGATGTGGTTGGTGAAGAGGTTGAGCACGCCGCCAATGGCATCCGAGCCATAGAGCAGCGCAGCAGGTCCCTTGATGACCTCGGCACGGTCGATGGCAAACTGGTCTATCTCCAGCCCGTGATCATCACCCCATTGCTGCCCCTCATGCTTCACGCCGTCTTCAGTCACGGCCAGACGGTTGAAGCCGAGGCCGCGTATGGTAGGCTTCGACTGGCCCGATCCGATGGCCATCGCCTTCACACCAGGCAGGCCCTCCAAGGTCTGCATCAGCGAGCCCGCAAGATTCTGCTGAAGATACTCACGGCTCACCTGCATGGCCGACTGTGACGTGCGCATCTGGTAGTCGCGCTGTCGCTGACCTGTCACGGTGACGTTATCAAGCGTGATAGTGGTGTCGGCTGGTGCTGATGCACAAAGCATCGCAGCCAGTAACATGTTTATCATACTGTTGTGTCTGTTTGAATGACTTAAAAATAGAGATTGTTACCTCTCTTTAGGGCAATGATTCAAACAGTCGGGGGAGCACGGAGGGTCGGGATGCCACAGACGTTGAAGTGAATGTCACTCTGACGCTGGGCGATGAGCGTTTTACTTACATGATTGAATAATACGACGGCACAGATAACAGCCGCCACAAACGTCAGGGTAAGGCATTGGCAGAGCAGGCATTGGTGTATTCCGTCTGAGAGCTGTGTCAGGTGTCCGTGACACTGGTGCTGCACACACTCGGCACATGTCGTTTCTTCTGCCGGCGATGACTCATGAATATGGAGCGACGACATGAGCAGCATTGGCACAAACACTGCCAACAGCATCCAGGAAGCAATATGTCTCTTCGTCGTCAGTTCCATGGCTGCAAAGGTACGGCTTTTTCCTTAACCTACAAACGTTTTCTTCAATAATTAACGCGTTTTTAAAAAAATGAAACAAGTTTCTTTTGTTCTGCTCTCGATTTTTCGTAACTTTGCGCTCATACGAGCGCGAAGTTACTCCGTCTCGGCAAAAAAAGAAACAAATTTCTTTGTTTTGCTCTCGACTTTTCGTAACTTTGCGCCCAACTAAAAACATGTCATTCTAAAAACAATGCAAGATCGTCAAAGAGGATTCCTCTATTTTATCTGTGCCGTGTCGGCAATGGGTGGCCTGCTCTTCGGCTACGACTGGGTGGTGATAGGTGGCGCAAAGCCATTCTACGAGTTGTTCTTCAGCATCAGCGACAGCCCCTTCCTGCAAGGACTGGCCATGTCGACGGCCTTGCTGGGTTGTCTGGTGGGAGCAATGGTAGCTGGCACCGCTGCCGACAGATATGGACGCAAACCGCTGCTCACGACGGCGGCAGTACTGTTCACCGTGTCGGCGGTCGCCACGGGATTGTTCAACGACTTTACATTATTCAACATTGCGCGTTTCATAGGCGGTGTGGGCATCGGAGTGGCGTCGGCGCTGTCGCCGATGTACATCGCTGAGGTGAGTCCTGCGCATATTCGCGGCAGAATGGTCTCGCTGAATCAGATGACCATTGTACTGGGTATTCTGGCGGCGCAGATTGTCAATATGCTATTGGCACGCGATACAGGTGTGGCTGAGAACCAGACGTGGAATGTGGCATGGGGTTGGCGCTGGATGTTCTGGGCTGAGACGTTGCCTGCCGCGCTGTTCTTGGTGTTGAGCTTCTTTATCCCCGAAAGCCCGGTTTATATGAAAATGAGGGCTGTGACAAAGACGCAGCATACTGAACAAAAGGCTGGACTGAAGGAATTGATGCAATCGAAGTACGGGAAGGTACTGCTCTTGGGGCTTGTTATCGCCGTGTTCCAGCAGTGGTGCGGCACTAACGTCATCTTCAACTATGCTCAGGAGATTTTCGTGGGCGCAGGCTTCGATGTTGACGGTATGTTCATCAACATTGTTATCACGGGCATTGCCAACGTCATCTTCACCATCGTGGCACTCTACACCATTGAGAAATGGGGCCGCAGGACGCTCATTTTGCTTGGTGCCGGAGGGTTGGGTATTATTTACCTGACGTTGGGCACCTGCTATTTCCTTGAGGTAAAGGGCGTGCTGATGGTAGTGCTCGTTGTGACGGCCATCTCTGTTTACGCCATGACCCTCGGCCCCGTCACCTGGACGCTCTTAGCCGAGATTTTCCCCAACCGCATCCGTGGCATCGCTATGGCCACGTGCACTTTTGCCCTGTGGGTGGGCTGTTGTACGCTCACGTTCTCATTCCCTTCTATGAATGCAGCGCTTGGCAGTAGCGGCACGTTTTGGATCTACAGCGCCATCTGCCTCTGTGCCTTTATCTTCCTTTTCCGTCGTTGTCCCGAGACGAAGGGCAAGAGTCTGGAGCAGCTGGAACAGGAGCTTGTAAACAATAACGGTGCCAACAAATCAACGATGCGGATTTCAACAATTATCCTTTTACTGTTATTGACCGTTGTCAAGACGACATCTGCCACGGAACGCTATGCCTCGCCATCAGGCACAGATCCAGAGGGGCTGTCTGTCAACATGCCAGGATCACTAAGGACTATGGTTGAAAGGCTTGAACCAGGCGACACGCTCTATCTGATGGATGGGCAGTATGACCAGACATTAACGCTGGTCATCAATAAACGTGCTACAGCTGACAAGTGGATTACAATTTGTGCTGCCCAAGGTGCCAAGCCCATTATTGATTTCCGCCAACAGCCCAATGGGACCAATGGCATAAAAGTCACGGGAGAATATATCCACATCAAAGACCTAACCATCCGCTATGCCGGCAAGAAAGGCATCTGGCTGGAGAACGCCTCCCACTGCATCCTCGAGCGGCTTGATGCCTACGGATGCTGTGACTCAGGTATACAGTTGCGTAAAGGGGGATATAACGTCGTCGTCAACTGTGACTCACACGACAACTTCGATTATCAGGACAAGGGCAGCAACGCCGATGGCTTTGCCGATAAGCAGGGCGGAGCTGCTTTCCCAGGGAATACCTACATCGCTTGTCGAGCTTGGAATAATTCTGATGATGGCTGGGATTCCTTCCAGCGTCAGACGAAGGATACACCGACGGTTTATATGTATTGTGTCACCTACAACAATGGCCCTGCTGAGTTCGACCTTTCATCACATCCCAGGGCAACTGGCATTGACCGCGAGCTGCCGTGCATGGAAGGTAAGGACTTGAACCATTTTCCTAACAGGGGCAATCCCAATGGATTCAAGTTCGGCGGACAGGGAAAGGACAACAAGGAAAGCGGCATCTATACGCGCCACGACACGGAGGCGTCGCACTGCCTCGCCGTGGGGCACCGCAGTAAAGGATTCGACCAAAACAACAATGCCGGACGGATGACCGTCAGCCACTGCTTGTCCTATCGTAATGGTATCAACTACGGCTTTGGCAATCCATATCCCTGTACACTCGACATACGCTACTGCATCAGCGTAGAGCCTGTCAGCGGAGAACACCTGGCAACAGCGCCTGAGACAACCGTCATCCAGGAAGGAAACTCCTGGAACGGGAATGATAACGGAAACGTTAACCTTGGTGACATAGACATTGTACGGGTAATGCTAGCCGATAGACAGGCTAATGGTTCTCTACCAGAGGACTTACTGGAAATCTTGAAGAAACTTTGAATCACGAAATAGAAAGCTACAACTATGTTAAAAGCTTGGAGAGAGATAGTGACCATCCCGACCTACGAGGTGGGGAAGGCCGAGAAAGCGCCGATGTTCCTTGAGAAACGCGTATATCAAGGCTCGAGCGGTGTGGTGTATCCTTATCCCGTCATTGAGTCGATTGCTGACGAGCCGGTGCCGAAGGAGTGGAACGTGGTGTTCTTGGAAAACGAATACATTAAGGTGATGGTGATGCCCGAGCTGGGTGGCCGCATTCAGATGGCGTATGACAAGATTAAGCAGCGCCACTTCGTCTACTACAACCACGTCATCAAGCCGGCACTCGTTGGGTTGTGCGGGCCGTGGATTAGCGGCGGCATCGAGTTCAACTGGCCGCAACATCACCGTCCGTCCACCTACATGCCAGTTGACTCTACTATCGTGGAGAACGAGGACGGCTCAGTCACCGTTTGGGTAAACGAGATGGAGCGGATGTTCCATCAGAAGGGTGCTGCTGGCTTCACGCTACGTCCTGGCTGTGCCTATTTGGAGATACAGGGGCGTGTCAGCAATCGTACACCCTTGCCGCAGACGTTCCTTTGGTGGGCCAATCCCGCTGTGGAGGTGAACGATGCCTATCAGAGCGTGTTCCCGCCAGATGTCAACGCGGTCTTCGACCATGGCAAGCGAGCAGTCTCCAGTTTCCCCATCGCCACGGGAACTTATTACAAGATGGACTACTCGGCGGGTGTCGACATCTCCAACTATCGCAATATCCCTGTGCCAACGAGTTATATGGCCGTCAATTCGAAATATGACTTCGAGGGCGGCTATGAGAACGACACGCAAGGAGGTATGCTGCATGTGGCCAGCCATCATTTCTCACCTGGCAAGAAACAGTGGACATGGGGCAACGGCGACTTCGGACGGGCGTGGGATCGCAACCTGACGGATGATGCAAGTGCGTCCGACGGTTTACCTGTCGGCTCCATCCGCACCGGCTTCCGTCCTTACATCGAGCTGATGGCAGGCGTCTATACTGAAAACCAGCCTGACTTCACCTGGCTGATGCCCTATGAGGAGAAGCAGTTCACGCAGTATTTCATGCCATATCGAGAGCTGGGCGTGGTGAAACAGGCGACGAAGGATTTCATTATGAACATTGAATCTAGTCGTTTAGTAGATTCGTCGTTTAGTCGTTTAGGAACAAATGTAACATCACCAAACGACCAAACGACCAAACGTCCAAACGACCAAGTAACCTTCAAGGTGCTGGCTACGTCGAGACAGGAGGTGCGCATCATCCTGCGCAACAAGCAGGGCGAAGAATATTATCATAATGTGGTGACGCTCTCTCCAGAGGTCGTCCTCGAAGATACCGTTGACGTGAAAGACGCCACGCTGGACGACCTGCTCTTCACCATCCTCTCACCTCACACATCACACCTCTCACCTCTCTTGACTTGGCAAGCCGAACCCGACGACATTCGTCCTATTCCCGATGCTGCTGAGGCTGCCCTCTCGCCACAGGACACGAAGACCAACGACCAGCTCTACCTCACTGGCCTGCACCTGGAGCAGTATCGCCACGCCACATGGAGTGCCCTCGACTACTACGAGGAGGCGCTGCGTCGTGATCCCAACGATGTGCGCTGCCTCAACCAGATGGGCCTGTGGTATCTGCGCCGTGGATGCTTCGACAAGGCTGAAGTTTATTTGAGAAAGGCAGTAAAAATATGGCAGAAACGCAATCCCAACCCCTACGATAGCGAGGCCATCTTCAACCTGGCATTGACGCTGAAATACAAATCTGGTGGATTGGGAGATTCGTCGTTTAGTCGTTTAGGAACAAATGTAACTTCCCCAAACAACCAAACAACCAAACAACTAAACGACCAGATAGAGGCCTATCATCTTTTCTGGAAGTCTACGTGGAGCAAGGCGTGGGCCGATGCCGGCTATTTCGAGGCTGCCTGCATCAGTACGTCGCAAGGTCGCTATGACGATGCCCTGGACGAGCTGAACCGCTGCCTCGTCTTCAACAGTTGCAACCACAAGGCCCGTGCATTGAAGGCTGCAGTGTTGCGATTGCTTCAGAGTAGCAAGCAGAAAGGTGGTCTGCAGATGGGCAGCTCGAAGGAGCTAAACGAGCGGCTGGCGCTGATCAAGGAGTCGCTGCAGTTAGACCGCTTCAACTACGGCATCCTCTATGAGCAGTATCTGCTGACGAAGGACAAGGATGTGCTGAAGGAGATGAAGCGGATGATGCACAAATCGTCAAACAACTACGATGAGCTGGCTCTCGACTATGTAGCCGCCGGCCTCATCGAAGATGCAAAAGTCATCTGGGACATCGCCATCGGTGAGGGTGCTGTCTCGCCTATGACCTATTATTATCTGGGACGCTACGACGAGGCTGAGCAGGCCGACAGCTATTGCTGCTTCCCCAACCGACTGGAGGATGTGGTGGCGCTGAATGCTGCCAAGACGGCCAATCCCAAGGGCGCCAAGGCTCCCTACTATCTCGGCTGCCTCTACTACGACAAGCGCCAGTACGACCTCGCCGTTGAGAACTGGGAGCTGTCGGCGAAGCTCGACCCAGGCTTCCCCACTGTTTGGCGCAACTTAGCTTTAGCGCGGTTCAACAAGTCTGGTTGTTTGGGGGATTCGTCGTTTAGTCGTTTAGGAACAAATGATAGCATGGTTACTTCCCCAAACGACCAAACGACTAAACGACTAAACGACCAAAAGGAGGCCGTTGAATACATGGAGCGCGCCTTCTATCTCGACGAGACTGATTCCCGTATGCTCATGGAGCTCGACCAGCTCTATAAGCGCCTGCACAAGCCGCATCAGCAGCGTCTAGACTTCCTGCAGCGGTATCCGAAGCTCATTGCCCAGCGTGACGATCTCGTCCTTGAAGAGATCACTCTCCTCAACCAGCTGGGCCGCTATGAGGAAGCAATGAAGAAACTCGATGCCCACAAGTTCCATCCGTGGGAGGGTGGCGAAGGCAAGGTCTCGTCACAATATCAGATTTGTCGCGTGGAAATAGCAAAGAAGTTGCTGAAGGATGATCCGCAGTCGGCTGAGGCCAAGCGTCTCTTGGAGGAGTGCCTCGTCTATCCGCCCCATCTTGGCGAGGGCAAGCTCTTTGGTGCTCAAGAGAACGACTTTTATTATCTGCTCGGTATGGCTTATGAGACCTTTGGTGAAAAAGAGAAAGCCCATAAGTGCTACGAGAAGGGTACCGTAGGCCCCACCGAGCCTGCCGCCGCCATGTATTACAACGATGCGAAGCCCGACAAGATTTTCTATGCCGGCCTCTGCTATCGTGCCTTAGGGCAGGAAAACAAGGCGCGCAGCCTCTTCAACAAGCTCCTCAGCTACGGCAAGCAGCACCTGTTCGACCACGTCACGATGGATTACTTCGCCGTCTCGCTGCCCGACCTGCTCATCTGGGACGACAGCCTTGACGTGAAAAACGAAATCCATTGCAAGTACATGCTTGCCCTCGGCTACTACGGCATGGGCGACAAGGCCCACGCAATGAAATATTTGGAAGAGGTGGAAGCTCTCGACAACAACCATCAGGGCATACAGCAGTTGCGCACGCTGATAAAACAATAAGAGGCCGAAAATCCGACCTCTTATTGGAATTATCTTATTGGAGTTACTCCAGCAGCTTCATGGTGAGCTGGCCTTCGAAGGAGATCAGCGTCTCGATCATGTAGCAGCTCTCGCCGTCAGGGATGCAGACGGTGGCATCGAAGTGGAAGCCCTGGGCGTCGACCTTGTCGAAGGCGATATTGCCGAGGATGGACTGCTGCAGGAAGTCGTCGGGCACATCGGCGGCGTAGGCCTGCTTGTTGAAGTCGCGTGTGAAGAGGCGCCGGTTGTTATGGAAAAGGCTGACGTGGATGATGTTGTCGTAGTACACCTTCTCCACAGCCACGCCATCGGGTGTGTAGGTGGTACGCATGACGCGATAGCGGGTGGGGTTGATGGTGACGTACCAATGGTAGCGCTGTCCGCCGTACATCACTACGGAGTCGAGGTTGACAACCTCAGTGGTGCTGATAATCTGTGGCGCCTGCTCTACAAACTCCGGCTGTTCCTCGTCGCTCTCGTCACGCTTCACCAGCTGCACCTCGTCGCCGCCAGGATTGCGGAACTGGAAGTTGTGCGCCGTCTGCATCGTGATGCAATAGGTGCTGGAACCCAGCTCAATGGAGTCGCCAACGATGCGGAAATAGGCGGGCTGGCTGGTGGCGTCGGCAAAATAGATGGTGTCGCCCTCAGCCTTGAAGAAAGGCTCGTCGGTCTCGCTGTCGAGCCACACGCCCTGCAACAGGGCCTTGGCCTCACGGTTCTCCTGCGGCTTGTCCTTTACAGACGTGTCGCTTTTCTGCTCTTTCTGTCCACAGGAAAGAAGGAACAGAAAGAACAGAAAAAGGAGGGGTTTAATGTGCTTTTTACTTACCAATGCAGTGATATTCGAAGTTATTCTCTTCCAGTTCCTCGATGTCGAAGATGTTGCGTCCGTCGATGACCAGCGGACGGCGCATGGCCTTCTTGATGACTCCCCAGGTGGGCAGGCGGAACTCCTTCCACTCGGTGAGCAACAGCAGAGCGTCAGCATCGAGCACGGCATCGTACATGTCGCGGCAGTAGGTGATCTTGTCGCCCACGCGGCGCTTGCATTCGTTCATGGCGATGGGGTCGTAGGCGCGTATCTTGCAGCCGGCCTCCAACAGCTTGCTGATCATCACGAGGGCTGTGGACTCGCGCATGTCATCGGTCTCGGGCTTGAACGACAGACCCCACATGGCGATGGTTTTGCCCTCTAAGCTCTCGCCGTCGAAGGCACGTACCAGCTTCTCGTAAAGCACGCCCTTTTGCTTCTCGTTCACGCGCTCCACAGCTTTCAGTACCTCCATCGAGTAGCCGTTCTGGTCGGCCGTCTTGATGAGGGCCTTTACGTCCTTGGGGAAACACGAGCCGCCGTAGCCGCAGCCTGCATAGAGGAACTTACGGCCGATGCGGGTGTCGGAGCCGATACCTGCGCGTACCATATTTACATCCGCGCCCACGCGCTCGCACAGGTTGGCGATGTCGTTCATAAACGAGATACGGGTGGCCAGCATCGAGTTGGCAGCGTATTTTGTCATCTCGGCAGAGGGGATGTCCATGAAGATAACGCGGAAATTGTTGATGAGGAAAGGCTTGTAGAGGCGTGTGAGGGCCTTCTTGGCCTTCTCGCTCTCCACGCCGACAACGACGCGGTCAGGACTCATGAAGTCCTTGATGGCGTTGCCCTCCTTGAGGAACTCAGGATTGGAGGCCACGTCGAAGGGCACGTCCACGCCACGCTTCTGCAGCTCTTCCTCGATGGCCTGGCGCACCTTCTTCGCTGTGCCAACGGGAACGGTCGACTTGGTCACCACGACGAGGTATTTGTTCATGTTCTGACCGATGGTGCGAGCCACCTGCAGCACATACTTCAGGTCGGCTGAGCCGTCTTCATCGGGTGGGGTGCCCACGGCGGAGAAGATAATCTCCTGGTCGTTCAGCACAGAGGCCAGGTCGGTGGTGAACTTCAGGCGGCCTGCGGCCACGTTCTTCTTCACCAGCTCGTCAAGGCCGGGCTCGTAGATGGGAATCTCGCCCTTCTGCAAGCGTTCAATCTTCTCGGCGTCCACATCGACGCATGTCACGTTCACACCCGTGTCGGCAAAACATGTGCCTGACACCAGTCCTACGTATCCTGTTCCTACAATTGCGATGTTCATTTTTATTTCGTTATAGTGTTATTTCGTTATTCCTAGGGCGTTATAACGTTATTCCGTTATGACGTTATGACGAGGGGCTAAAAAAGCCAGGCGTCCTTGAGCAGCGGCTGCTTCAGGTCTTTCTCGCTGGTCAGCACCTCGGCAGGGTCGATGGGCCATTCGATGCCCAGCTCTGGATCGTTCCAGCGGATGCCGGCCTCGGCCTGTGGGGCATACACATTATCTACTTTATACGTGAAGATGGCCTCGTCGCTCAGTACCAGAAAACCGTGGGCGAAGCAGCGAGGAATGAAGAGCTGGTACTTGTTTTCGTCGCTCAGCTCAGCCATCACATGCTTGCCGAAGGTGGGCGAGTCTTTGCGGATGTCTACCGCTACGTCCAGCACGCGGCCCTTGATCACAC
Organism: uncultured Prevotellaceae bacterium; assembly: GCA_947167935.1. Lineage (GTDB taxonomy): Bacteria > Bacteroidota > Bacteroidia > Bacteroidales > Bacteroidaceae > Prevotella. Next base: position 21,025 of record CAMVJU010000031.1, read on the forward strand.
GCACCAGCTTGGCCTGGCTCCACTCGCCTTTCTGATAGTGCAGGCCACGCAGCACGCCACGCGACGATTTCGACTCATTGTCCTGGATAAATGTGACCTTTCCCACGTGCTCGTCGAAGTCGGATTGCTTCCACGTTTCCACAAAATAGCCGCGGGCATCGCCAAATACTTTAGGCTTCAACAGGTAAACACCCTCAATATCAGTCTTTTGATATTCCATTCAACAAGATACTTAAGAATTTCAGCGTGCAAAAGTAAGCATTTTATTCGTAATTTGAGTAACTTTTTTCTCTTTTTTTATTTGCCCATGTCGGAAAAAACGTGTACCTTTGCACCCGTGATTGAATTAGACCGACATATAGAAATACTGCTGCTGAGCAACGACTGCGTCATCGTGCCTGATCTGGGTGGCTTTATGGCTCACCATGTGGATGCACGCTATGACGAGCAGGACGGCATGTTTGTGCCGCCTATCCGCACGCTGGG
>CAMVJU010000032.1 GCA_947167935.1 uncultured Prevotellaceae bacterium
GCAGCGACTGAGTGTGACCCAGCACGGCAGCCATAGCCTCGATACAGGTGCGGCCTACGTTGTTAAAGGGGTCCTGCTCGGTAAGACTCCAGCCAGAGGTCTGTGAGTGGGTACGCAGGGCCAGTGACTTCGGGTTCTTAGCACCGAAACTCTTCACAATCTTAGCCCACAGCAGACGACCTGCACGCATCTTGGCAATCTCCATGAAGTGATTCATGCCGATGGCCCAGAAGAAGCTCAAGCGCGGAGCAAAGGCATCCACATCGATACCAGCGTTGACACCCGTACGCAGATAGTCCATACCGTCGGCCAAGGTGTAGGCCAGCTCGATGTCGGCCGTAGCACCAGCCTCCTGCATGTGATAACCCGAAATAGAAATAGAGTTGAACTTCGGCATCTTCTGTGAGGTGTACTCGAAGATATCAGCGATGATCTTCATCGAGAATGCGGGCGGATAGATATAGGTGTTGCGCACCATGAACTCCTTCAGGATATCATTCTGAATCGTGCCTGCCATCTCCTCTAACTGAGCACCCTGCTCCAGACCTGCCACGATGTAGAAGGCCAGGATGGGCAGCACGGCGCCGTTCATGGTCATTGAGACAGACATCTTGTTCAAGGGGATGCCCGAGAACAGCACCTTCATGTTCTCCTCGTTGCAGATGCTTACACCAGCCTTACCCACATCGCCTACTACACGGGCGTTGTCAGGGTCGTAGCCGCGGTGTGTGGGCAGGTCAAAGGCCACGGAAAGACCTTTCTGACCAGATGCCAGGTTACGGCGATAGAAGGCGTTTGACTCCTCAGCGGTGGAGAATCCTGCATACTGGCGGATGGTCCATGGCTTGAAGGGATACATCATTGAGTACGGGCCTCTCAGGTAGGGGGGAATACCGGCTGTGAAGTCGAGGTGCTCCATACCCTCAAGGTCTTCCTTCGTATAGACGGGACGCACCTCGATATGCTCCGGGGTCTTCCAGTTCTCTACGATACCATTGTCTTTAATCCATTTGGCACCATCCTGAGCCTTGATGCCTGCATAAATATCTATGTTTTTAAAGTTTTTACGCATAATTCAAGTCCTCCTTATTTTAGATACCAAGTTTCTGATTGTATTCCTTGAGAGTCTCAAGCACATTGCACTTCACGTGGATGTAGTTCTCAATGCCGGCGGCCTTGAGGTCTTCCATGCAGGCAGGAGCACCGGCCACGACGAACATAGCACGGCCATTCAGATACTTGAAGGCGGGGATGGCATACTCAGCATACTCATCGTCGCTGGAGCAGATGACCACGATGTCGGCACCAGCCTCGAGGGCAGCGTCAACACCTTCCTCAACAGTCTTGAAGCCGAGGTTGTCAATCACCTTGTAGCCTGCGCAAGCCAGGAAGTTGCACGAGAACTGTGCACGGGCCTGACGCATGGCCAGATTGCCAATGGTGAGCATGAAGGCAACAGGCACCTTCTCAGCCTTCTCCGTAGCCAGACGCAGAGCCTCGAAGTCAGAAGCCATACGGCTGGTCTTCAGGGCAGGCACGTCGGCGTCGTCAGCATGTGTGGCCTTGCAGTCACATACCATCGGCTCCTTGCCCTCACTCTTCTCCGTGAAGTTGGGGAACTGGTTGGTGCCCAGCAGGAACTCCTTACGCTTGGCAGCATCGCCGTGACGCTTTACGTTGGTGGCATTGATGTCCTCCTGAATGGTTCCGGCCTTGACGGCAGCAAGGAAACCACCCTCGTCCTCCACCTTCAGGAACAGCTTCCAAGCCTCCTGAGCCAGGGCGTCGGTGAGATGCTCGATGTAATAGGAGCCTGCACCTGGGTCGACGATGCGGTCGAAATGGCTCTCCTCCTTGATGATGAGCTGCTGGTTGCGGGCAATACGCTCACTGAAGTCAGTCGGCTTCTCATAGGGAGCATCAAACGGGGTGACCACCATCGAGTGTACACCAGCCAGAGCAGCACTCATGGCCTCGGTCTGTGAGCGCAGCAGGTTGACGTATGAGTCAAATACCGTCTGGTTATAGGTAGATGTCGAGGCGTTGATAATCATCTTGCAGCTGTCGTCGTTCTTCGGCTCATACTGCTTCACAATCTGAGCCCACAGCATACGGGCAGCACGGAACTTGGCTATCTCCATGAAGTAGTTCTCCGAGATACCCATGTAGAACTTAATCTTGCTGGCAGCCAGGTCGGCGTCGATGCCGGCATCCACCAACTGCTGCAGGTACTCGTTGCCCCATGCGAGGGCATAGCCCATCTCCTGCACGATGTAGGCACCGCTGTTGTTCAGCAGGTCACTGTGCACCATCACGCAGCGCAGCTGGGGATAGTCCTTCAGCTTCTCCACCAGCTTCGGCATGTCGGGCAGCATCATCGTGCTGTCCTTGCCCTTCATCAGCATGCGCTCAATGGGGTCGAAGCCTAGGCCGCCCACGATCTTCTCCTTGTCGTAGCCCATCTTGTCGATGTAGGCCACCAGCAGGTCAGCCAGCTGCAGGGCGTGGCGCATACAGGCGCGATAGCTCACCTCCACGCAGTCCAGACGGATGTCCTTCAGCAGCGTCTCGATGAACTCGGCGCTCAGCTCTGCATGACCAAGCTTGAAGCCGATGCTGTCCACACCCTTCATCAGAATGTCGAGGGCCTTCTTGTTGGCCTCGGCGGGGTCGGTCACCACGATGTTCTGACGAACATACCACTCATTGTTGTCTTTCTTGTTGCCACGCACGAAGGGGAATTCGCCAGGCAATGCGTCGGGTGTCTTCAGGTCCTTCAAGTCCTCGAGGCGGTAGAAAGGCTGTACGTTAAAACCTTCATTCGTTCTCCACACGAGCCTTTTCTGGAAGTCAGCCCCTTTCAGGTCGACCTCAATCTTGTCCAGCCATTCCTGTTTGGTAGGCGCCTGGAACTCGGTAAAGAGTTTTTCTTTGTTGTTTGACATAGTGTATTGATTATATAAGAATAATGTGTATATTCATTCAATTAGCATGCAAAGATACAAAATGATTCATGATTTGCGGGTTGAGAATTGAGAATTATCTTTAGCCGTTATACTTATTTAACATACATCCACAAAATAATGATACGAAGACAGTGAGATATGCAATATGGGATAGGCTACTTCTAAAATAAATTATAAATTGAGGATGAAAGAATAGTGATGCGGTTGGTTACCATCAATAGTATATTGCGGCAGGGTGCGCTGGCCCCAGGTATCGATGCCGCCGACACCGTGGATGTTCAGGTCGATGTTCAGATTGACAAAACGGCCACGTTGAATCTCGTTTGGATGCTTGGCTGATTTCAGGTCTTCTTCGCCATAGTCCCAGGCACGGATGCAGAGAGGCTGACAGCCCTTGATGTGGAGGGTGCGCTGGCCGTTAGAGATGTTGAACCAACGTACATCCGTGCGACAGCCGTTGTCTTGCGGATGGATGTATTCAGTCTCGTACTCAGAGAGTGGCATCTTGTATTGCCCCAAGAAGGCACTGCGCTTGCGGTCGGGGTAGTTCTCCCAAGGACCGCGACCATAGTATTCGATATTGGTGAAGTTGGCAGGAATTCGCATACGCATGCCGAACTTGGGCATGACGGGTTTGTTCTCTCCTGACGGCTGGTAGTCCACCTCAACCTGGATAGTGCGTTCGTCGATGGCTGTGTAGCTCACTTTGACATCAGCAGCTTCCTTCCAGACAGCGGTGCGCTGGGCAAACTGAGCCGCATGCTGGTTGTCGTTCTCGGGCTTCCAGAAGTAGGGCTCGAGCGGTGCCTGTAGCATCTCCTGCCCATCGATAATCCACGATGTAAGGTTGTTGCCGTCGATGGTGATATTGCTCGGCAGAATTTTTCTACGGAGTAGGGCGACTTCCGGGAAGGTATAGGGCTGGAGTACGAACTGCTCGCTGGCAATAGTAAAACCTTTCTTTGCCCAGGGCTTGTCCTCCTTCAGACGGGCAGAGACGTTCAGCAAGCGTTCACCGTCAATGGTGATGGTGTCGTAGGTGATGTCGTATTCGCTGGGGTCAGTAAAGCTGTCTCGGTTGATGATGCGGATGTGGCCGTCTGCCTCCCTGACAAACGTCAGTGGCTGATACACGTGCTGCACCTCATAGTAATGTGGATTGGGCGTGCGGTCAGGGGCTATGAGGCCGTTGATACAGAATGGCCCGTCGTTAGGTTTGTCGCCAAAGTCACCACCATAAGCCCAATATTCCTTGTCACCGTCTTTTTTGAGCAGTCCTTGGTCTACCCAATCCCAGATGGCAGCACCACAGATGCTGCTGTCGGCATAGATGACATCCCAGTACTCCTGGAAGTTGCCTACGGAGTTACCCATTGCATGGGCATACTCACGCATGATGAAAGGACGGTCGGTGACCTTCTTGGCACTCTCGCGCAGACGGTCGGGCGACAGATAGGCATCGTCGTAGATATCCGAATACCGGCGGTCAGTATCACAGAAAGGCAGGGCTATGGTGTCGAGGGCAACGACGGCCTCACGCATCGCCTTCATGTTAGGCCCCACGCCGCCCTCGTTTCCAAGGCTCCATAAGATGACGCAGGGATGGTTCTTGTCGCGCTGCACCAAAGAGACGGCACGGTCCACGTGGGCATCCTTCCAGTCAGGGTCTTCGCCCATCACCTTATTGGCATAGCCATAGCCGTGACTCTCCTGGTTGGCCTCGTCCATCACATAGATGCCCCAGCGGTCGCACAGTTCGTAGAGATATTCACGATCAGGATAATGCGAGGTGCGCAGAAAGTTGATGTTAGCCTGCTTCATCAGCGCGACGTCCTTTTCGTAGGTGGCATCATCTACGTAGCGGCCTGTCACGGGATGATGATCGTGACGGTTCACACCACGCAGCTTGACGTTCTTGCCGTTGATCTTGAACACCTCGCCGACGCACTCCACGCGCTTCACGCCGAAGTGGTTGTCGAAGTGCTCATCGCCCAACTCAATGCTGAACGGATAGAGGTTGGGCTTCTCTGCCGACCAGAGTAAAGGTTTGTCTAATAGATACGTGAGTTGGATATGCGCTGTATCACTGGCAGCAAGGTTTTTCAGCTGGCCTTTAAGCTTTTTTCCATCAAGATTCAAAGCCACACTCAGGTTCTTGGCTTTCTTCTTGCCAGTATTGCAGATAGCAATATTGGCTGTTACTGTTGCCTGTGAGAAGTCCTCATTGGGAACGGCCTCCACCTTATAGTCGGCGATATGCACCAGCGGGCGCGCCCACAGCTGCACCTCGCGGAAGATTCCGCTCAGGCGCCACATGTCCTGACATTCCAGATAGCTACCGTCGCTCCAGCGATACACTTCAACAGCCAGTTTGTTTCGACCCTTACGAACATAATTAGTTATATCAAACTCAGCCGGCGACATCGAGTTCTGACTATAGCCCACCTTCTGGCCATTCACCCACACATAGAAGGCTGAGTGGACGCCACCGAAGTGCAGGATGAGATTCTTTGAGAGCATCTCCTTCGTAGCGTCGAAGAATGTCACATAGCTTCCCACAGGGTTGCGATGGTCGTAGGAGTACCAATTCCTATCTGGCTCGTCTGTCACGCTGGGACGGTTGCGACGGAAGGGATACTGCATGTTCACATAGATAGGCCTACCGAATCCCTGTAGCTGCCAACAGCCAGGCACAGTGATCTGATCCCACCCGCTCAAATCAAAGTCCTCGCGCTCAAATCCGGCAGGGCGCGACTCTGGGTCTTTCGACCAATGGAACTGCCATTCTCCGTCGAGTGAAACAATCTCTTTGCACTCCTTCCATTTTGAAGGCAGCTGGAGCGTGGCGTGATACGGCAGTTTGTTGATGCCCAGCACATGTGGATTCTCCCAGTCGTGTGTTTGTGCATGTGCTGCTATTGACAACACTGGTATAAGCAAGGTGAGGATTTTCTTCATGAGTGACAGTTATTTGGATTGGAGGGTAAGGGTGGCGGTAGGCAGGCTGCTCTTGATGCTGATCTGGGTGCGGCCTTTCTTCTCTGTGCTGCGCACAACGAGCAGGGCGCGACCCTTCCAGGTGGTGACTCGTGGCGAGGTGTAGGACTCACGATCTTTCAGGTCGGCAGAGGCAAAGGCTAAGAACTGTCCCTCGCCTTTCACGATAGCCTCGCAAGGGATGGCGGCATCGGGGCATAGCCATCCTTTATTATCAACGACCTCAACTGTAATAAATGACAGGTCCTGACCATCGGCAGTGATGACGCGGCGGTCGGGGGTGAGGCGCAGAGCTGAAGGTTCGCCTGCAGTGCAAAGAAGCACACCCAACCCACTTGCCTCGGCCCTCAGTTCTCCAGGCTCGTAGGGCACCGTAAAGACTGCTTTGTATTCTGTATCTCGGCTGACAGCTTTTGTGCCGATAACTTTATCATTCAAAAAGAGTTTAACCTCTGGTGCCTTCGTATAGACCTCCACGTCGATAGGCTTGCCTTCCCATCCTGACCAGTTCCACGACCTCCAAGTGGGCCATACACTCCATGCTGTCTGGTGAATCTTACCATGATAGCCATCCGGTTCTTTCACAGCGATGGATAGTACAGAAGGAAATTCTCCATCATACGCTTCTTTCCACAGCATCTCGCGGTAAATGCTGATAGGCTTGCGCCAGCCTGTGATGTCTACGTCGCCGCAGTAGGCACCATGCCAGTCGGGCTGACCGCCATCAACATAGTGCTCACCTGGCCGCTCGCCTTCGTAGTAGTTACGGCCTATACCTGATTCACCAAGATAGTCGAGGCCTGTCCAGACGATGTCGCCGACGATATAGGGATATTGCTGCACCAGCTGCCAGTTCTTGAAAGCATCACGCGGATAACTCTCCGTCTGCCACATCACGCGGTTGGGGTCGCGCTGGTGGTCGGAGGCATGTTTATGAATCATGTAGTTGTAGCCCACCACATCGAGCACCTCGGCATGAGGGTCGTAGATCTCCCAATCGCTGTCCCATGAACAGAGTGCCTCAGTCACAGGGCGTGTGTTGTCCCACTCTAAAATGGCCTTCTTAAGATTTCTGGCGGTAGTGATGACGCGGATGTCCTTTCGCTCTATCACCTCATTGCCGATGCTCCAGCAGATGATACTGGGATGGTTGCGGTCGCGCTGCACCATCGCACGGATATCCTCCTTGTAGCAAGAGTCAATCAGTGTGGAATAGTCGTAGGGATTCTTTGCCGTGCGCCAGCCGTCAAAGGCCTCGTCGATGACAAGCATACCGATGGAGTCGCAGGCATCGAGGAAGGCGCGACTGGTGGGATTATGACTGGTACGGATGAGGTTGAAACCAGCCTTCTTCATCAGCCTGACCTTGCGGATTTCAGCAGCATCGAAGGCCATCGCTCCCAGCACGCCATCGTCGTGGTGGACACAGGCGCCATTGATGAGCAAAGGCTTTCCGTTCAGCACAAAGCCTTTCCAAGCATCGAATGAGAAGGAACGAATGCCATAGTTAATGATTTGCTCATCGATGACCTGTTTGTTCTCCTCTATCGCGATATTGGCTTGATAAAGGAAAGGCGTGTCTGGAGACCAGAGCCTCGGATTCTCAACCATGAAAAAGGCACCATATTCTGTAGCTTCTCCAGGTGCGAGGGTCATGGGAATTTTCTTACCATCAATGACCAGCGAGAAATGACGATCACGGTCAGACTCATTGACGACAGCCACAGCCACATCCACCTTCGCTGATTTCTCTGACACCTCACTCGTGGTCACATAGATGCCGTTCTCTGCGATGTAAAGCTCATCGGTGGTCAGCAACCACACATGTCGATAGATGCCAGAGCCAGAATACCAGCGGCAGTTGGGTTGCTCAGAGTTGTCGACCTTCACCACCACTTCGTTGTCTTTCTTCTTGTCCTTGTAAAGATAAGGGGTGATGGTCACGGTGAAGGGCGTGTAGCCGTAGGCATGTTGTCCAGCCTTCTGTCCGTTGATAAAGACCTCGGCCTTCTGATAGACGCCCTCGAATTGCAGCCTGACAATCTCAGCATTGGGAGTCTTGAACTTTTTCCGATACTCGCCCTTGCCGCCAGGATACCAGCCGCCGCCTTCTTTCGTGGCACCTGTGGCAGGGTCGGGAGCCTCGTAGATATCCCAGTCATGGGGAAGGTCAACATTGATGGTTTTCCCGTTGCGGGTAAACTCCCATCCACTGTCGAAGAGCGTTTTTGTCTGTGCCATCATGCATATCCATGCACACAGGACCATTGAAATAACTAATAGTCGTTTCATAATATAATTGTCATTTGTCTATTACTACTTCAAAATCGCCAAAAGTCATGCGGTCGCCCTCGGCCAATCGGTCGGCATCGAGGCGGAGGATTTTGGCCTTGACAGGTGCAAACTTGATGGTTTGCCAAATGGGGTTGTTGACAATGTTCGAGAACTCGCCTGAGGCCAGCTTCTTCCAGTTCGACCAGTCGTTGGAGGCCCAGAGGCTATAGTGGGTGATGGTACCCTCTAATGTTGTTTGCGGCGGTAGGTAGCGGAATGAGGTGATGGTCTGCTCTGTGTCCCAGTCAATCATCATTTGCTTGGGGTTGCTGAAGAAATAATGGAGATTGCTGCTGCGTTTCTCTCCGCTGTCAGGGATGTCGACGGTCAGCTCAGGAGCAAGATAGACAGCAGTTTTCTTGATGATGGGCTCACACTTGGAATCGGTGACGATGAAGCGCAGGCGGGTAGCCGTCACATTGGGGAAGCAGATGATACGGCGATGACCGATGGTAGTGAGACCGTCGCCATTCTCCACGAGTTCATCCTTCAAAGGCATCCACTGGCCATCCACCTCAGCCTCTAACGAAAACTTTTTTACGCGTTGCCCATAGCGAATATCCTCCTCCACCACAAAGCGGTTGAAGGTGGTAGGTTTGTCCCATTGAAGAATGAGACCCCCCTCCTTCTCCCCCGAGGGGGAGAGAACTGTTTGTTGGGTATTTGAGTCCCCCTCGGGGGACAGTAGGGGGGGCAGGTCTTCCTTGAACACCTCGTCAATCATTTTCTTGAAGGCGATGCCTCGCAAGGAGTCTGTGGGATGGATGCGACCGTTGGGAGCGATAGGGAAGTTGAGTAGCAGGCACGAGTTACGACCCACCGATTTATAATAGGTGTCCATCAGTTTTGAGAGGCTCTTGACGTGCTCATTCTCCGCCTCGTGATAGAACCAGCCAGGGCGTATACTCGTGTTAGTCTCTCCAGGCACCCATGAGTCGCCGTCCTCCAAGCCATAGTGCAGCATGGGCCAGCTGACCTCACCGTCGTGATTCAGCAGGCTCCAGTTCGTCTCCCCCACATTACCGGCCTCCGTGCCCACCCAGCGCAGGTCGCCGCGGTCGCTGCCGTCGTTCCAGATGAGGCAATGGGGCTGCAGCTCGCGAATCATACGGTAGGTCTCGGGCCACTCGTAGTAGGTGGTGCGGTCAATCTTGCGCGTCTCGTTGGCTCCGCCATACCAGCCGTCGCCGCCGTTGGCTCCGTCGAACCACACCTCGAAGATGTCGCCGTAGTTGGTCAGTAGTTCGCGCAACTGGTTACGGAAATAGGTGACATACTCAGGACGGCCATAGTCCTTGTGGTTTCTGTCCCAGGGCGAGAGATAGACGGCGAACTCCAAACCTTCCTCATGACAGGCATCCGCCAGCTTTTTTACCACATCGCCCTTGCCATTTTTCCACGGTGTGTTCTTTACCGAATATTCTGTATATTCCGAAGGCCACATGCAGAAGCCACAATGGTGTTTGGCTGTGAAGATGATACCCTTCATGCCTGCCTGTTTGCAGACGCGAGCCCATTGCCGACAGTCGAGGTCGCTGGGATTGAAGAGTTGTAGGTCTTCATTGCCGAAGCCCCACTCCTGGTCGGTATAGGTGTTCAGCGAGTAGTGGATGAAGGCATACATCTCCATCTCCTGCCAACGCAACTGGTTCTCAGTAGGCACAGGGCCACAAGGCATGTTCATTAATTCTTTTTGGGCTATTGAATGTGTTACAATCAATAGTAGGAGGAATGAAACAAAGGGTCTAATTTTCATCGTTTTTTAATTTGACGGCAAAGATAATAAATTTTTGGAGGGAAAGTCGCATTTTTTCGAGGAAATGTTGTATCTTTGCCACAAAATTGTTGAAAACAATGATAGGAATTATCATGCGTAAGCTGTTGCTTCTCTTCTTTACGTTGATGCCTTTGGCCACTTTGGCTCAGGGTAGCGACGATGAAGCCATGCGCCATGCTGAACAGGTTTTCACTTTCATGCTTCAAGATCAGGTCGATAGCCTCTACGACACCCTGGCTGATGATATGCGCCATATGGTGACAAAAGAACAGCTTCATGGTGGAATGACACAGGCCGAGCAGCTGGCCGGTAGTTATCGGGAACATGGAGAGTGGACCGTAAACCGTCAGGATAGCCTGACAATCTGTTCGTCGACATGCTTCTTTGAGAACGGAAAGCTGAGCGTGGTGATGGTTTTTGATGAAATGTGGAAGCTGCATGGTCTTCAACTGGTACCGAAATATGATGAGACGAAGGATGATCCTTTGCCTGAAGGCGTGGTGGAGTTGACTGATACAGTACGTGCTGCCGATGGGCTGGCATTGCCCTGCGTCATTACCCTTAGCGGTCTCTCGGATAATCCGCCTATCGTAGTGCTGGTTCATGGATCAGGAGCAGTAGACAGGGATGAGACTGTGCTGGCGAATAAGCCTTTCCGCGACTTGGCACATCTTCTGGCCTTAAGGGGCATCAGCACGCTGCGCTATGACAAACGCACCTTTGTTAGCCAAGAGCCTGTGGCCTCTGTAGAAGAGGAAACAATCGACGACGCATTGGCAGCTGTTGCTCTCGCGCATACATATAATAATAATGTATACCTGTTGGGACACAGCCTCGGTGCTATGCTGGCTCCCATTATTGCCACGAAGACCCCGTTGAAGGGTATTGTGATGATGGCTGCGCCCGCACGCGATATGGAGGAGGTGTTAGTCGACCAGGTGGAAACCCTCTCTGCATCTGACGCTACGGAGGAACAGAAACGTCAGGCTGTGGAGGATATGCATCGTCAGGTACCCTATTATTTCGTGCCGCAACATCAGGTGCAGACGGCTTGCCGCCTGAAGACGCCGATGCTGATTTTGCAGGGCGAGCGCGACTATCAGGTGACGATGAAGGACTTCAGCATCTGGCAGAAAAAGCTGGGCAAGAAGAAGCACGTCACCCTTATCTCCTATCCTTCGCTGAACCACCTTTTCATCTATGGGGAAGGCCCTGCTAATCCGCAGGAATATATGAAGAAGGGTTGCGTCAGTGAGCAAGTGGCCGACGATATCGCTACATTCATCAACAATAACCGTTAACCAATAACCGTTAAACATAAACCATAATAATGCACATCGTCATAGCAGGAAATATTGGCAGCGGGAAGTCCACCCTTACGCAGATGCTGGCCAAGCACTACGGATGGGAACCACGCTATGAGACCGTGGCAGAGAATCCCTATCTGGAGGACTACTACCGTGATCTGCACCGTTGGTCGTTCAATATGGAGGTGTTCTTCCTGAAGGAGCGCTTTCGCGATCTTATCGATATTGCGCACGCTGACCATACCATCATTCAGGATCGAAGCATTTTTGAGGGTGTCTACGTCTTCATGGCCAACAACAAGGCGATGGGTAACCTCTCAGACCGCGACTACGAAACGTTCATGGAACTCTTTGAACAGATGATGACGGTGGTGCATGTGCCCGACTTGATGATTTATCTGCGTGCATCGGTGGCCCATCTTGTAGGTAATATCCAGAAACGCGGACGCAACTATGAGCAGCAGATCCAGCTGGAATATCTCGAAAACCTGAATCGCCGCTATGACGACTTCATCAAGAACAAATACCCTGGGCGTGTCATCACTATTGAGAAGGACAATCTCGACTTTCAGCATAATCCGAAAGACTTTGCACAGATTATCGACCGCATCGACCGCACTCTCTTCGGACTTTTCCCATCTATTGAACCTTAAACAAACACCAAGAATATGCACATCGCAATAGCCGGAAACATTGGTAGTGGCAAGACGACCCTGACCAAACTTTTAGCCCATCGTTACGGATGGACACCACGTTTCGAACCTGTTGACAACAATCCCTATCTAGCTGACTTCTACGCCGACATGAAGCGCTGGTCCTTCAACCTACAAATCTACTTCCTCAACAAACGATTTCAAGAGGTAGTAGAAATCTCGAAATCGAAGGATACTATCATTCAGGACCGAACCATCTTCGAGGATGCCTGCATCTTCGCACCCAACCTGCATGGTCAGGGCCTGATGAGCGACCGCGACTTCGCCAACTACAAGGATCTTTTTGATTTGATGATGTCGTTGGTAAAACTGCCCGACCTGATGATCTACATCCGCAGCAGCATTCCCACCTTAGTGGCACAGATTCAGAAGCGCGGACGCGAGTATGAGCAGACCATGCGCCTCGACTATCTGCAAGGTCTGGAAAAGCGCTATGAGGACTGGATTGCTGAATACAAGGGACAGCTCATCATCGTTGACGGCGACCATTGTAAGTTTGGCGACAATCCTGACGACCTGAAGCAGGTTACCGATATGATTGACGCCAAGCTCTACGGATTGTTCCCGATGGAGTAGGGGACTCAACCCACCCTCATCCCCTCCCGTGCGGGAGGAGCGTTCAGATACCTTACTTGCGGTTTTAATCTCCCCTCCCGCACGGGAGGGGTTGGGGGTGGGTTTAAATAGCTTTGAACTTGATTTCGTGGAAGCCTACCAGGCGCCACGAGCGCTCGCCGGTACCTTTGTAGTAGACGAGCGCTTCGTATTTGTTTTCCGTCTGATAGAAAGAACCCTCCTCGGGCAGCGTGTGTGTAGTGCCGTCGAGGTCTTTCAGTATGAGGCGATAGTTGTAATAGCCCAGCTTTTGCAGGATGATGCCATTGTATGAGCCATCATCAGCATCATATTCCATCTCGTAAGTATCAGCCGATTCCGTTGCCCAGCGACCATCGATGATGACTCGTGCATTATCGTATTGCCGAATCGTCTTTACTTTGTAGTGCACATAGATATATTCCGAGGTGTTGTCTATCTCTATGTTGTCGCTATTCCTGATAATAAACGCTCCGTCGGCATCCTCGTCGTAGACATAGTTGCGGCGCTGTTCCACATAGAAGGGGATGGCGTGGAAACGGCGCTCCTGCTCATCCCAGGCCACATGAGCCAGGCCAAGGGTAGGGACGCTGGGATCTAACAGTTCGAATTTGTGATACTCGTTGCCTGCATCAAAGATAAGCTGGCGGTTGTGTTCCCATGTGAGCTGCTGCGGTGTAACGTAGTTGGGCCGGACATTCTCCTTCATATTGTCCTCGCGTCCATTCTGGAGGATGAAGGTCTGCAGCTGGCTGTTGGGGTCGGTAACTCTCAACGAGCCGAAGCCTAAGGTCATGTTCACCTGTTGATAGCGACCGTTTAGCTCGATGTCGGTGTTGGTGGTGACGGTGAGTCCCACCTTGGTGCGAGGCTCCAGAACACGCAGCTCCACCACGATGACTTCCTCGTCGTTGTTGTCTTCGTCGATGATGTGCAGGCGGTAGTTGCCACTCATCTTCAGGCGTGTATCATCGTTGGGTAGCGTCATGCGGTAGTGGGTGTAGAGCACGTTGGTGTTCAGCGAGTTCTCGTAGTCGTCGATGGGCCTGTCGTTGAAACCCTCCAGCCAGTCGCTTTCGAAAAGCCCTTCAGTAGGCGTCCAGTCGGGATTACAGGGCTCCAGATGATAGACAAGACGGTGGTAGTCGTGCGACAGCTGGTCGAAGCCAATGTTGACCACATCATCCGAGCCCAGCTCCATGATGGGCAACGGAGCCAGCCAGTCGTCGTTGACAATGACCTGCAGCGACTTAAAGTCCGGCGCCAGGATTTTGTGATGTCCCAGCGCCGTCAAGGGTGTCAATGCCAGTAATAGGCAAAGTAGTTTTTTATTCATTCATTAGAAGAGACTGATTCCTCTGAAGGCATCTCTCAGGTCATCCTCATCAATGTCTAACTCTTTGAGGCGTTTCTTAGCCTTCTTCTCGGCAGCCTTCATGCGCTTCTTCAAGTCCTTGTCCTTTTCAAACTTTTTGCTGGCCTTATTGATGGCCTTGAACACCTTGTCATCATCAATATCTCTTAATGCATCCGACAACTCTGAAGCAGCATCTGCAAACTCTTCTATATCGTCTTCAGTAAAGTCTGATTCCAAGAAGTCGCACATCGCAGTGGCTAAATCTTGCATAACGCTTTCCCATTGGTCTGCATCGGTCCATTCGTTGCCGTTGTTTGAAATGTCTTCTGCCAGGCTCTTTATTCTGTTTGCGGGATTACCGCATGAAGTCATCATCAGGCAGAGCGTTGCAGCCATCAGGCTATAAATAATCTTTTTCATGTTGCGTGATAATTTGGTTTTTAATAATCATCGTCCTCGTCATCCTCGTCATCCTCGTCTTCGTCGTCGTCTTTGTCTTTCTTGCTGGCAGCCTTACGGGCCTTCTTCTCAGCCTTATTCATTTTCTTATTGAGTTCCTCAAAGTCATCATCCTTGTCAAGGGCTTTGACTGCTTTCTCAAAAGCTTTCTCGGCTTTCTTGTTTTTAGTAGCCTTGCTCAAGGCTTTGGTGAAACTCTTACCAAGCTTGTCATACGCCTTGATATCTTCCTTTGTAGGCTCAGACTCCCAGAAAGCGAGTTCCTGGTCTGTGACGTCGCGAATAAAGCTTTCCCACTGGTCAGCGTCCCAATCCTTGCCGTTCTCGGCCATGTCGTCAACCATGCTCTGCAGCTTGTCGAGGGGTTTCCCGCAGGATGCCATCAGTACGCACATCAGGATGGTGCCGAGGCTAAATAATACTTTTCTCATAGTGTTTTTTGTCTTTTAGTGAATATTGTTTAGAGTTATTTTTTAGTGTTTAGTGTTGCAAAGATAGCAAAAAGAAGCTATTGACAAAGGAAAACACAGAAAAAAGTTATTTCTCCTTGTCATTTTTTAACACTTTTCTTCCCGTTGATGATGTAAATACCTGCTGGCAAGCGGTCGTAAATGTCTGTTGAGCCCACTTTCTGTCCCTTGAGGTCGTAGATGCCGTCATGTTTTTTTGCGTCATTCATCAGGCTGATGTCGCTGATGTCGCTTGGCAGCTCGTCAATCTTGAAGCGGACCTTGTCGAGGTAGTCCATGCGGCGTGTGAACCAGTCCTCGAGATAATTCATCTCCACGTCGAAATTCAGCTCGCGGCCTGCCACGTCGCTGTCGTAGCTCCACTTGTCGTATTCGCGCTGGGCAGCACCGCAGGTCTTGAATTCCTCAACCTGTGTGCGGAAGCGGTTGAGGATGCTCTCTGTGGCCAGCTGGTTCTGACGCAGGTCACGATAACGCAGGCGCACCTGCATGTTGAAGTCTTCGGTATCGGTATCGCGCAGGCGTTTAAAGAGGTTGTAGTCGCCGTGTTCGTAGCGTATAATGAACTGCGCGTAGTCCTGCTCAGGGCCGAGGAATGCCTGATGATAGTAGTCGTCGCTCCAGCGCTGTCCGCAGGTAGCGTCCATATCCCACACGCCGAGGGTGATTCTCTTGTCCTCCTGCTTGTCGTAGACGGCAAAGAACATGTTCTTGCCATGATTGTCGGTAGAGAGGATGGTCTCCATGAGGATGTAGTAGTCGATGACGACGGGCAGGTCGAAGTATTCGGTGAAGTGTTCCTTGAAGTCTGCGTTGCTGCTGTGACACACGAAGTCTACTGCATCGTAGAGCGTCGACCAGTCGGTTTGGTAGCCATAGTCATCGAAATCAGGATATTTCACCTCGTAGCTGTCCCACATGTCGCTGTACGGGTTGGGATTAGACAGGTGGTCATTGGGCTGATAGCCGCCACTGGGCCTGTAGCCCATCATGGTGGCGTAGCTCCAGTCCTTCGATTTCCACAGCTGGCCGTGCACGGTCTCTGTATCCTCGTCTATCTTCTTCAGCTTCATCTGCTTGCGGTCGAGGTTCTCGGTCATACAGTAGATACCGCGATATTCGTCGTTAAGGGTGAGCTCTACGAAGCGGCCGCGAGTGCCAGACATGGCTTTTTTCTCCTGCTTGATGTAGTAGGGCTTGCTGCAGTAGTCGTTCCACAGGTCGGTCAACACACGGTTGCGAATGCGAAGCATGTCCACCTGGCAGCTTTCCAGAATCCAGCTGTTGTCGTTGCGAAGGCCGAAGAACTTCTCCTCCAGCTTCTCGCCGTTCTCGTCGAGCAGCTTCACGTGGTAGTTGCGCTTGTGCTTGCCGCCGCCGTTGGTGATGCCGCCACGCCATTTGGCCTTCATGTTCAGCATTTCAGGAGCATCTTTGTCCGTCTCGTTCACGGCAATCATGCCATCCGTGTAGTCGTTGCTGAACGTGCCGTATATCTTCACCACGGGCAGCGATGTGAAGGTGAGCCTCTTCTGGATGACGGTGCCGTCGTCGGCTGCCACACGCAACGCGAACTCGTTTCCTGAGCTGATGTCGGCGAAGGTGTAGTCGGTATCTGGCGATACATACTTCCCGCCAATGCCCAGCACTCCGTAGCCCTCGCGCTGTTCGTAGTTGATATGGGCCTTGTAGTTTCCGTCAAATTGCTCCAGAGGCACCGGGCAGAGGTAGAGGTCGAGCGATTTCACCCAGACGGGCTTTCTTCCGTCGATGGTCAGGTTCTTCAGGGCTTTGGCAATCGGGTCGATTCCTGCCAGCGTGCTGATGCTTTGGCGCAGCTTCTCCAAATCGTCGAAGTTGTCGCCCGCCTGATTGATGCGGGCTTCTATCTCGCTGGCAGAGAAGTAGTCGGCCAGCTCTTTGCGAATCTTCTCTTTCTCGCCTTCAATCATCTCCTCCTCAGTACCCATGAAGATGAGCGAGAGGTTGTCGAAGGCCACCCAGTTGGCGTTGGTATTCTCAATCTTCATGCCCAGCGTCAGGATGCCATCCTCGCCTACAGTTGCTTCCACAGCATAGCTTTCCGGCCGCTCGTTGTAGGTGCTGCAGGCTGTCTGTTGGTCGTTGGCGAAGAAATAGACACCGTTTGCCGGCGTACCGTTGCCTCCTCCCTGATATACGGCGATGACGTGAGCACACACTTCGTATTTGCCAGCTGGCAGGTTCGTCAGCATCTGCGACATCGTTCCGTCGTCGAGAGGACCGTACCAGCTCTCGTGCCAGCGCTCGAGGAACGGCGAGCTTACGTAGGCGCCGTCGTTGTAGTAGTCGCCCCAATTTGGGTCGCGCCAGCTGTCGCCGGTGAAGGTCCATCCGTCGGCCGATTCCTCTGTGGCGTCTAACCAGGAAGAAACGTTGAATCCCCAGCCCATGTCGTTGGGCTGTCGTTCAGGCACGCGGTTCCCATCCTCGTCGGTGAAGTAGAAAATCTGGTTCCTGTTGGGGTAGTTGGGGTTGTTGTAGGTGCCCACGCAGTAGCTGCTTTCCCTCAAGTCCCATATCTGCTCGTCGTGTGCCATATTGCAGATTTCGTAGTCGCCGTCATCCAACAAAGAGAAGTACCAGGCAGAGTTGTCGCCGTCGGGCTTGTCGGTCATGCTGACATAGCGGCGTAGCTCAGGCGAGTCCTGCCTGACGCCGTCGTAGGTGACGTACTGGCCAGTCTTGACGTTGATGATATTGAAGCCGCCATACTCAGCGGTCTCAATATACCACGCCGCCTCGTCGCTCTGGGTTGCTGTGCGCAGGTAGTAGAGTGGGGTGTTCTGTCCCACAGAGGCACCGTCGACCACGCATCCGTTTGGCGACCATTGGCAGATGATATGATAGCGCTTGCCTGCCTCAAACTTGGGGAAGGCAAGTGAAGCGACTATTGAAAGTGAAAAGGTTAGGATAAGTAGGTAAAGTTTTTTCATGTAGTCGTTTTTTAGAAAGACTGTGCCCAGGCAATCATGTCCAGGCACAGTCTATGTAGTAAAATTAGTATGCGAAGAGGGGATATTCCTTCATCTTCTCGTTTACGCGGGCGCGAACGCTGGCGATGACCTCGGGATTCTCGGGATCGTTCAGCACTTCCTCAATCCAGGCGGCAATCTGCACCATCAGGTCTTCCTTGGCGCCGCGAGTGGTGATGGCGGGCGTGCCCAGGCGGATGCCGGAGGTTTGGAAGGCCGAGCGGGAGTCGAAGGGCACCATGTTCTTGTTCACGGTGATGTCGGCAGCCACCAATGCGTTCTCAGCCACCTTACCCGTCAGGTCAGGATATTTCGAGCGCAGGTCGACCAGCATCGAGTGGTTGTCGGTGCCGCCGCTGACGATGCCGAAGCCGCGCTTCACCAGCTCTTCGGCCAGCACCTTGGCATTCTTCTGCACCTGCTTGGCCCACTCCTTGAACTCGGGCTGCAAAGCCTCGCCGAAGGCCACAGCCTTGGCAGCGATGACATGCTCCAGCGGACCGCCCTGCTGTCCGGGGAAGACGGCGCTGTTCAGCAAGGCCGACATCATCTTCACCTCACCCTTCGGCGTCTTCAGGCCCCAGGGATTCTCGAAGTCCTTACCCATCAGGATGATGCCGCCACGCGGGCCGCGCAGGGTCTTGTGGGTGGTGGAGGTGACGATATGGGCATATTTCACGGGGTTGTCGAGCAGACCGGCAGCGATGAGGCCGGCGGGATGGGCCATGTCAATCATCAGCAGGGCGCCCACCTTGTCGGCAATCTCACGCATGCGCTTGTAGTCCCACTCACGGCTGTAGGCCGAGCCGCCGCCGATGATCAGCTTCGGCTTGTGCTCCAGGGCCAGCGCCTCCATCTCGTCATAGTCCACACGGCCCGTCTCTTTATTAAGGTTGTAGCCCACGGGCTTGTAGAGGATGCCGCTGGTGTTCACGAGCGAGCCGTGACTGAGGTGACCGCCGTGAGCCAGGTTCAGGCCCATGAACGTGTCACCCGGCTGCAGCACGGCCAGCAGCACGGCAGCGTTGGCCTGAGCACCAGAGTGGGGCTGCACGTTGGCATATTCAGCATCGAAGAGCTTGCACACCCTCTCGATGGCCAGGCGCTCCACCTCGTCCACCACTTGGCAGCCGCCGTAATAGCGCTTGCCCGGGTAGCCCTCGGCATACTTGTTGGTCAGGCACGAGCCCATGGCCTGCATGACCTGGTCGCTGACGAAGTTCTCGCTGGCGATCAATTCGATACCCTTCAGCTGGCGCTGATGTTCGCGTTCAATCATCTCGAAGATGGCGTTGTCTCTTTTCATTTTGGATTGTTCTTTGTTTTTGGTGATAGAATGAGACTGCAAAGATACGAAGAAAAAGCGGAACAGCCAAAAAAGTGGCCTTCTTTTTCCGCAAACCCGCCCAGTTTTTGGCAAAAGTCAATGAGATTTTCACGTCACTCCCGCTGCTGAGTACCGTTACTCCCGCTGCTGAGTGCCGTTACTCCCGTTCGGGAACACCGTTACTCCCGCAGCTGAACACCGTTACTCCCGCAGCTGAGTACCGTTACTCCCGCTGCTGAGTGCTGTCATAAATTCTCGCGCAGAGCCGCTGAGTACGCTGAGGTAACGCTGAGTATCTTTTTTTCGCGGCATAAAAAAGCCCCTCCCGCACGGGAGGGGTTGGGGGTGGGTGTTAGGTTTCTTACGGATTCACCACCGGCTCGTCGCCCCATCCGCTGCCACCAGAGTTGCTGCCACTGCCGGCAATGTACTCGCCCTTGACCGAGGAGAGCTCAATCTCGCCGCTCTTCACGCGCTGTGCCAGCGAGCTGTAGCCGAGGCTGGCAGAGGCGGTGTAGTTGGCCTTGGCGCAGGCTCCGGTGGGAGTGCACTGCAGGCGCACCGACTTGATGTTCTCGCCCACCTCGAAGTGCTCCACGTCGTTGGCAGGCTTGGCGGTGACGGAGGCGCGGAAGATGCACAGGTCGTCGATCTTCACAGGCGTGCCGCCCTGGGTGAGCTCCTTGATGCAGGCGGCAATCTTCGACAGAACGCCCTGTATCACGTCCTTGGTGTAGAGCGTGCCGTGCTCAGCGATGTGAGCGGCCAGCTCAGGAATGCCGATCATCTTGTTCGACTCGGCGCGGCCATAGATCTTTCCGAAGTTCTTGTGGCCCTGGATCTTGTTCTTGTAGAGATTCAATCTAATCATAGCTTTTGAAGAATAAAAGAATAAAAGAATAAAAAATGGAATATATTGTAGTTTTTGTGTTGGTTGATACTATTGATTTTGACACTACAAAGATACGAATTTTTTCTTTAATAACCAAAGAATAATGCATTTATTTTCAATAAAATATAGGAAATTTTTAAGTTCTCATTTTGCTTAGATAATACTCGCTGAAGTCCTTGCAGCCTGGGGGCAGTTGATGGCGCACCAAGCCGGGCAGCAACTGCTGCAGCTGGAGGAAGAGCCGCTCGCCGGGCTGGTCGTTGTCGGGGAACATGTGGAAGGTCAACGAAGACGAAAACGAAGACGAAAACGATGAGAGGAGTTCCATATCTTTTTTGCTGAGCAGGGTGGCGGAGGGGATGGCGATAGCCTTATGGCCGGCTGAGAGCATGGCCCAGCAGTCGGAGCAGCCCTCGGTGATGTAGAGTTCATCGCCTGGGTGAAGGCGGTTCAGCACGGGCAGGTTGTAGATGCCACACTCCGAGCCTTGCGGGAAGCGGAAGCGGGGCAGCCCGCCCTTTACTAAATTGCGGTTCTGTATGCCTATCAGCTTGCCCTCGCGACTATAATAAGGTATCTGCAGCCAAGGCACTCCCTGCTTGTCCTTCCACGAAGTCAGGCGGCACCAGCGCACCACCCTCGGGTCAATCCTGCGCTCATCATAGAGGAAGTGGCGGGCCTCGCAATTCAGCCAAGGCCTTGCGAAATAGGGTTCATAACGCGAAGCGTCGAAGGGTTTGGGCGGCATTGTTTCCTTTGGCTTATATTCAGTCAGAATGATGTTATTTTCGTCAGCCAGCCATCGGCAAGCCTCGCGGAAGTCCTTCCCCAGATAGTTCATCACCAGGTCGATAGGTCCGCCGTGGGCCCCGCAGCTCCAGCAACGATAGGTGTTCCTCTTAGCGCTGAACGACATCGAGGCATGATGGTCGTCGTGGAAAGGGCAGAGGCACTTGTGCCGTGCAACCTGCAATCCAAGTCGCTCTGCGACCCCCTCGATGGGGAGGTCGCGGAGCTTTTGAAGTTCGTACTTATCCATAATTATGAATTATGCATTATGAATTATGCATTATGAATTATGCATTATGAATT
>CAMVJU010000033.1 GCA_947167935.1 uncultured Prevotellaceae bacterium
GCCTCGAGCTCCTGCTCGATGAGTGCCTTGTGGCTGACGACGACGTTGCGGAACTCCTGGTTGATCTTCACGATCTTGAACTCCATCGTCTTGCCCACGAACTGGTCGTAGTCGCGTATGGGATGAACGTCAATCTGCGAGCCGGGCAGGAATGCCTCGATGCCGAATACGTCGACAATCATACCGCCCTTTGTGCGGCACTTGATGAAGCCCTGTACGATTTCCTCGTTGTCGAGTGCCTCGTTGACGCGGTCCCATGCCTTCGACAGGCGAGCCTTCTTGTGCGAAAGCAGCAGCTGGCCCTTCTTGTCCTCGGCGCTCTCCACGTAGACTTCCACGACGTCGCCCTCCTTGAGGTCGGGGTTGTAGCGGAACTCGGTAGCGGGGATGATACCGTCGCTCTTGTAGCCAATGTTCACGACGACTTCTTTCTTGTCGACGCTGATGACCTTACCCTCAACAACCTGATGGTCGGCCACCTTGTTCAGGGTCTCATCGTAGGCCTTGTCAAGTTCTTCCTTGCTGACGTTGGCCACGGTGCCGTTTTCAAACTCGTCCCAGTTAAAGTCCTGGAGCGGCTGAACGTTCTTTGTTAATTCTGACATTTTTCTGTGCCCCTCTCGGGGCAAAAGGCCTGCACAGACGCCATCAGACCTATGGTTTTAAGGGTTATACATTGCGGAGGCCTGCGTCTGTAACGACCTCCTCCCCACGACTATGGGGCAAAAAGAGGGTGCAAAGGTACTCATTTTTTTTCTCATACCCTTCTTACATTCTATATAGGCATGGAGTTTTAAGATTGTTTAACTAAAAATCGTTACTTTCCTCCTGAGAAACGGGTGGTTGGTGCAGCTTAACGAGGTGTCCTGTTGTGATTTACATGTCAAAAAAAATAAATGTGGTAAATCAATAAATGACTAAAAAAGGAAAAAATATTCTGGTGTGTTGCAAATTTTTTGGCATTTTTTAATTATCTTTGCACCCGTTTATAAACATTTTGTATGAGTAACGAACTATTGACTCCGGATTATATCTTCGAATCAAGCTGGGAAGTTTGTAATAAGGTAGGTGGCATCTATACCGTTCTTTCTTCGAGGGCAAAGACGCTGCAGGAGGCTTTTCCTGACCGCATCATCTTTATCGGCCCTGATTTCTGGAAAGAGCAGGAGAGTCCCTATTTCCGTGAAGACAAATCCCTGCTGGCCGAATGGCAGTGGGAAGCCAAGGAGCTTGGACTGAAGGTGAGGGTAGGGCGCTGGACGGTGCCTGGCGAGCCTATTGCCATCCTGGTGGACTTCACCCCCTATTTCGAGCAGAAGAACGAGATCTACGGCTGGCTGTGGGAGAACTACGGCGTCGACTCGCTGCACGCCTATGGCGACTACGACGAGGCTTCGATGTTCTCGTATGCCGCAGGACTGGTGGTGGAGAGCCTTTTCTCTTTCTTGAAAATGAGAAATGGAGAAAATGAGAAAATGAGAGGTTTTCATGCTGTCTACCACGCCAACGAGTGGATGTGCGGCCTCGGCGCCCTCTACATCAACAGCAAGGTGCCTGAGATTGCCACCATCTTCACTACGCACGCCACGAGCATCGGCCGCTCGATAGCCGGCAACCAGAAGCCGCTCTACGACTACCTCTTCGCCTACAACGGCGACCAGATGGCCGACGAGCTGAACATGCAGTCGAAGCACTCCATCGAGAAGCAGACGGCCCACCACGTGGACTGCTTCACCACCGTGAGCGACATCACCGCCAACGAGTGTGTGGAGCTGCTCGACAAGAAAGTCGACGTGGTGCTGCCCAACGGCTTCGACGACAGCTTCGTGCCCAAGGCCCAGGCCTTCACCCGCAAGCGCAAACTGGCTCGCAGGAAGATGCTGCAGGTGGCCAATGCGCTGTTAGGGGAAAACATGGACGATAACACGATAATCGTCTCAACGTCAGGACGCTATGAGTTCCGCAATAAAGGAATCGACGTCTTCGTGGAGGCAATGAACCGCCTGCTGCGCGACCGCGATTTGAAGAAGAACGTAGTAGCCTTCATCGACGTGCCTGGATGGGTGGGTGAGCCGCGACAGGATCTGAAGGAGCGCATCGAGAGCGGCCTGCCCTACGACACTCCCCTGGAGGTGCCGCAGGTCACCCATTGGCTGCACAACATGGGCCACGACAACGTGCTGAACATGATGAAGTTCTACGACATGCACAACCGCCACGAGGACAAGGTGAAGGTCATCTTCCTGCCCTGCTACCTTGACGGCAACGACGGCATCCTCAACCTTACTTATTATGATGTGGTGCTGGGCAACGACCTCTGCATCTACCCCAGCTACTACGAGCCGTGGGGCTATACGCCGTTGGAGGCTATCGCCTTCAAGGTGCCTTGCATCACCACCGACCTGGCTGGCTTCGGTCTCTGGGCCAACAAGGAGTTCGGTCATCAGGGTGACATTACTGATGGCGTGAAGGTTATCCACCGTACTGACTACAACTACTCTGAGGTGGCTGACTACATCAAGGACACCGTTGCCGACTACTCCTCTATGACGCAGAAGCAGGTGGATGACTGTCGCAAGAAGGCTTTCGAATTGTCGAAGAAAGCCCTCTGGAAAGAGTTTATCAAATACTATTACGAGGCTTATAACATTGCCCTGCGAAACGCAGAACATAGAATAAATAGCAAACAAATATAGTAAATCAAAAAGATGAAAATTAAAGCTGACTACGCCAACGCTCCTCAGTGGAAGGAGCTGACCGTGAAATCGAGCCTTCCGCAGGAGCTGAAGTGCCTCGACGAGATTGCCCACAATCTGTGGTGGGTGTGGAACTATGAGGCACGCGACCTGTTCCGCGACCTCGACCCTGAGCTGTATCACGATGTGAAGCACAACCCCGTGCTGCTCTTAGAAAACCTGAGCTTCGACCGCAAGGAGGAAATCATCAAGGACAAGGCGCTGATGAAGCGCATACAGGCTGTCTACGAGATGTTCCGCGCCTATATGGACGTGAAGCCCGACAAGAATCGTCCCAGCGTGGCCTACTTCTCAATGGAGTACGGTATGCACTCGGCCCTGAAGATCTACAGCGGCGGTCTCGGCATGTTGGCCGGCGACTACCTGAAGGAGGCCAGTGACTCTAACGTTGATATGGTGGCTGTGGGCTTCCTCTATCGTTTTGGCTACTTCACACAGAGCCTCTCGATGGACGGACAGCAGATTGCCAAGTATGAGGCTCAGAACTTCACCCACCTGCCCATTGAGCGTCAGCTCGATGAGAACGGACAGCCGCTGGTGGTGGACGTGCCCTATACAAATTATATGGTACACGCGTACGTGTGGTGTGTCAATGTGGGTCGCATTAAGCTCTACCTGCTCGACACCGACAACGAGATGAACAGCGACTTCGACAAGCCCATCACCCACAGCCTCTATGGTGGCGACTGGGAGAACCGTCTGAAGCAGGAGATTCTGCTGGGTATCGGCGGCGTGCTGACTCTGAAAAAGCTGGGCATCAAGAAAGAAATCTATCATTGTAATGAAGGTCATGCTGCTCTCTGTAACCTGCAGCGCCTGTGCGACTACATCGAGGAGGAGCACCTGACGTTCAACCAGGCTATGGAACTGGTGCGTGCCAGCGGTCTCTATACCGTGCACACTCCTGTGCCCGCCGGTCACGACTACTTCGACGAGGGCCTGTTTGGCAAGTATATGGGCGCCTATCCGCAGCGTCTCGGCATTACCTGGGACGAGTTCATCGGCATGGGTCGCACCAATCCTGACGATCACGGCGAGAAGTTCTGCATGTCGACCTTTGCCTGCAACACCTGTCAGGAGGTCAACGGCGTGTCGAAGCTGCACGGATGGGTCAGCCAGAAGATGTTCGCCAGCATTTGGAACGGCTACTTCCCCGAGGAGAACCACGTGGGCTACGTCACCAACGGCGTGCACTTCCCCACATGGGCTGCCACTGAGTGGCGCAAGCTCTATGGCAAGTATTTCGACGAGAACTTCATGTTCGACCAGTCGAACCAGAAAATCTGGGAGGCCATCTACAATGTGCCCGACGAGGAGATCTGGGCTACCCGCATGGTGCTGAAGAAGAAACTCTTCGACTATATCCAGATTCAGTTCCGCGACACATGGCTGAAGAATCAGGGCGACCCCTCGCGTGTGGTGAAGCTGATGGAACGCATCAACCCCAACGCGCTGGTCATCGGCTTCTGCCGCCGCTTTGCCACCTACAAACGCGCTCACCTGCTGTTCACCGATGAGGCTCGTCTCAGCAAGATTGTCAACAATCCCGACCGTCCCGTTATTTTCCTCTTCGCAGGTAAGGCTCACCCCGCCGACGGTGCAGGTCAGGGTCTCATCAAGCGCATCTTCGAGATTTCGCAGCGTGAGGAGTTCCAGGGAAAGATCATCTTCCTCGAGGACTACGACTTCCTGCTGGCTCGTCGCCTCGTCTCTGGCGTCGACATCTGGATGAACACGCCGACACGTCCGCTCGAGGCTTCCGGCACATCTGGCGAGAAGGCTGAGATGAACGGCGTTGTCAACCTCAGCGTGAAAGACGGCTGGTGGCTCGAGGGCTATCGCGAGGGCGCCGGCTGGGCATTGACCGAGAAGCGTACCTACGACAATCAGGGCTATCAGGACCAGCTCGACGCTGCCACCATCTACTCGCTCCTGGAGAACGAGATCGTGCCTCTCTACTACAACAAGGACAAGAAGGGAATCTCGAAGGGTTGGATCAAGGTCATCAAGAACTCGATTGCACAGATTGCTCCGCACTACACCATGAAGCGTCAGCTGGACGATTATTACTCGAAGTTCTACGAGAAGGAGGCCAAGCGCTTCAAGGAAATCAGCAAGGACGGCTACCGCAAGGCTCGCGAGATTGCCCTGTGGAAGGAGGCCGTGGCTGAGCGCTGGGACGGCATCCGCGTCGTGTCCTGCGAGTGGGACATCCCAGCTACGGGTCTGGAGACCGGCACGAAGTACACGCTGCGCTACGTCATCGACGAGCAGGGCCTCGACGACGCCGTCGCTTTGGAGAAAGTCAACGTCTTCACCGACAAGAACGGTCAGGAGCGCATCTACAGTATCGAGCCACTGAAGATGACAGGCCACGAGGGCAACAACTACACATTTGAGGCACAGCTGGCTCCAAAGCAGGCCGGTGAATACCGCTCTGCCGTGCGTATGTATCCGAAGAACAAGGAGCTGCCCCACCGCATGGACTTCTGCTATGTGAAGTGGCTGGAGCTGCCTGCCAACTTTGCAGGATAAAATCTTTGCCGGAAAAAGTCGGAAAAAAGATTGCCGGATAAAGAGATTGCCAGAAAAAAATTGCTGGATAAAAAAAGGGATGGGGCTATACAAGTCCCATCTCTTTTGCTTTCTGCATCAGCAGTTGCATGAGGGGTTCACGCTCATTTTCTACGCGGTTGTCAAGGACGGCGTCTTTCAGGTATTGCTTGAGCACGCCTACCTCGCGTGAGGGTTTCAGGCCGAAGAGCTGCATGATCTCGTTGCCGTCGATGACAGGCTGCAGCAGGCGCTTGTAGTCTTTTTCGACGAGGTCGGTCAGCTTTTCGCGCACCATGCGGAAGTTTTCGAGGAATATTTTCTTCTTTACCTCGTTCTTTGACGTGATATCGGCCTCGCAGAGCGTCATCAAGTCATCGATGTCGTCGCCAGCATCGTTCAGTAGTCGTCTTACGGCAGAATCCGTCACCACGTCGTCGGCAATAACCTGCGGACGCATGTGCAGCTCCACCATTTTCTCCACGTAGTGCAGCTCAGGTCCCAGGGGTAGTTTCAGGCGGCGGAACAAGGGTGCCACCATCTTCATACCCACATAGTTGTGATTGTGGAAAGTCCAGCCGACGGCAGGGGCCCAACGCTTCGTCTTCGGTTTGCCGATGTCGTGAAGAAGGGCGGCCCATCTTAAATAGAGGTGAGAGGCGAGAGGTGAGAGGTGAGAGGTGGCTGCCGCAACGTTCTCTAAAACTTCCAGCGTGTGATAGAAGTTGTTCTTGTGAGCCCGTCCGTTCTTCTGCTCCACGATGTCGAGGGCAGAGAGCTCGGGCAAGATGATGTTGAGCAGGCCGCAGCGCTGCAAGTCGACAAAACCCTTGCTAGGGTGGGGTGCCATGATGATTTTGTTCAGCTCGGTGATAATGCGTTCGCTGCTGACGATCTTGATGCGGTCGGCCATGTGCTCCAAAGCCTCGAAGGTGACTTCCTCTATTTGGAAGTTCAGCTGTGTTGCGAAGCGGATGCAGCGCATCATGCGCAGGGGGTCGTCGCTGAAAGTAATCTCAGGATCAAGAGGTGTAGCGATGATGCCGTCCTCGAGGTCGGCCAAGCCATTGAAGGGGTCGACAAGCTCGCCAAAACGTTTCTCATTCAGGCAGATAGCCATCGCGTTGATGGTGAAGTCACGGCGGTTCTGGTCGTCCTCCAACGTGCCGTCTTCCACGATGGGTTTGCGTGAGTCGTGGCTGTAGCTCTCGCGACGGGCGCCGACGAACTCAATCTCTCTCTCCTCTCTTTTCTCTCCTCTCTCCTCAAAATATTTTACCTGTGCCGTACCGAAATTTTTGAACACACTGAGGTGTGCATCACGCCCAAGTTGTTTCTTCAGGCGTTTGGCAATGTCGATACCGCTGCCCACCACCACCACATCGATGTCGTCGTTGGGGCGCTCGAGGAAGAGATCACGCACATAGCCTCCCACCACATAGCACTCCACGCCGGCCTCATCGGCTACACGGCCAATCAGACGGAATATCGGCTGGCTGTCGAGGATAGTGGCCAACTCTTCGTCAGTATAGAGTTTCATTCCAGTTTTATTTCTTATTTGGGTGCAAAGGTACGAAAATACGAGGGAAGTGCAAAGAAAAATTGTTTAATCTTGGCACATTTCCAAAAAAGATGTATCTTTGCAGCCGATATGAGACATCTTTTATGCATAATATGTGGCATGCTGGCTTTGACAGCCTGCACCAGCAACCTTAAAAAGGAGAACGAAGCGCTGCGAGACGAGATTGAGGAGCGGCGTGAACAGCTGGATTCCACTCTGCTGAGGAATCTGGAGGAGGCCAGACAGCAGCTTGCAGTCACCGACAGTCTGCTGAATATTGCTCGTCAGGAACACGATGAGCAGTATGAGTGGGTGATGGAGAACGCTATGGAATTAAACGACCGCTCGCCCGAAGTGTTGCAGCTCAACCGTCTGCGTGCACGTCGTGATTCGTTACAAGTGGAGTTCGAGAAGCAGGCTCAGAAGGTCAAGTTCTATATGAATAAGACTGAAAAATGAAAATTTTTCCTCTTTCCTTTTCCTCTTTCCATATTATTTTGTAATTTTGCACCCTGATATGGACCGTTTTGAAAAGACCAACCAAGAATTTGAGGCAGCTGTGGCTGAGTGCCGCCAGCTATTCGCGCAGAAGTTGCACGATTATCGTGCCTCTTGGCGTATCCTCAGGCCGCAGTCGCTGACCGACCAGCTGCTCATCAAAGCCAGGCGCGTGCGCCAACTGGAAGAAACGGGCTGCTCGCTGGTGGGCGAGGGCATCAGGCCTGAGTTCATTGGACTGGTCAACTACGGCATTGTGGGGCTGATACAGCTGGAGCATGGCTTCAGCGATAGCGTCGACATCAGCAATGATAAGGCGTTGGAGCTTTACGACCACTATGCCACGCAGGCTTTGGAGCTGATGAAGCGCAAAAACCACGACTATGACGAGGCGTGGCGCTCGATGCGTGTCAGCAGCTATACCGACCTCATCCTGACAAAACTGGAGCGCGTCAAGGAGATGGAGGACCTGCAGCAACGCGGTCAGCATACCAAAGTAAGCGAGGGCATCGATGCCAACTATATGGACATCATCAACTATGCAGTCTTCGGACTGATCAAGCTGGCGCCCTCCACCAACCTTGTCCGGCGGGACGAGGCGCAGTGATTTGACATAATGAGTGACAACGGGAACAGCCATTCATCGACGCAAGCCTCGCCTTTGTGGCTGAGGGTAGCGGAAACGCTGTGCCGTCTGGTGCTCACGGTGACGTTTATCTTCTCAGGATTCGTCAAGGCCGTTGACCCGCTCGGCACCCAGTACAAGATTGAAGACTATCTCGCGGCTATGGGCTTGGGCGGCTTGTTGCCTGGTGTGGTTACGCTGACTATGTCGGTGGCACTGGCAGCGCTGGAATTCTGCATGGGTATCTTCCTGCTCTTCGCCATCCGCCGAAGGATGACGACGCGCATTGTGCTGATTATGATGCTGTTGATGACACCGCTGACGCTATGGCTTGCTGTAGCTAATCCTGTTAGCGATTGTGGATGCTTTGGCGATGCCATTGTGCTCACCAACTGGCAGACACTTTGGAAGAACATCGTATTGTTGTTCTGTGCCATCGTCGTAGCCTGGAGGCCATGCGACATGTTCCGTTTCGTGAGTCGTAGCAATCAGTGGATAGTGGTTAACTATTCTGCGCTGTTTATCTTGGCCATTTCTGTATGGAGTCTCTACGATTTGCCGCAGTTCGACTTCCGTCCCTATCATATCGGGGCGAAGCTTAACGGGAACGTTAATGGGGATGAAAATCAAAACAAAAACGAAAATCGGGATGGGAACGCAGAGTTTGAATACGTCTTCATCTATGAGAAGGACGGCGAGAGGCGAGAGTTCGACATCAACAACCTGCCTGACAGCACGTGGACATTCGTTGACAGAAAAGAGGTGAAGACAGGCGCTGCACTGACAGAGCACGACCTAAGGATTGACCTGCTGCCTGAAGGAGCAGCCAATAGCGAAGGAGAAGACATTACGGACGAGGTGCTCAGCGACACAAGCTACACCTTCCTGTTAGTGGCGCCGAGATTGGAGACTGCCGATGATTCGCGGCTAGATCTCATCAACGAGCTCTACGAATACAGTCTCGAGCACGGTTACCGCTTCTACTGCCTCACGGCCAGTGACATGGAAGGACGGCAGCAGTGGCGTGATTTGACGGGAGCAGAGTATTCTTTCTGTTTTAGCGATGAGACAACACTGAAGACCGTCATCCGCAGTAATCCCGGTCTAGTGCTGCTGAAGAACGGAACGGTGATTGGCAAATGGAGTCACAATCGTCTGCCGGAGATTACACCTGAAGAGGCTGCAAAGCCGTTGGAGCAGCTCACCATAGGCCGTATGCCGGAAGACTCGGTGCCGGGCAAGATACTCAAGCTCTTGTTATGGTTCGCTCTCCCGCTCGGATTACTCACTCTGGCTGACCGCACTTGGATGTGGACAAAATGGCTGCGCAAGAAAAAGAAAAGTCATAACATTAACAATTATAAAACAAAAACAACAAAAGACATGAGAAAGAAAATCGTAGCTGGAAACTGGAAGATGAACATGAATCTCCAGGATGGTATTGCACTGGCAAAGGAACTGAATGACACACTGAAGGCTGATAAGCCCAATTGCGGTGTCGTCATCTGCACGCCGTTCATCCATCTGGCCAGCATTGCACAGTTCCTCGATCAGGACGTTATAGGACTGGGTGCCGAGAACTGCGCCGACAAGGAAAAAGGTGCCTACACCGGTGAGGTGAGTGCCGAGATGGTGAAGTCAACGGGTGCTCAGTATGTCATCCTGGGTCACAGCGAGCGTCGTGAATATTACAAGGAGACTCCCGAAATCCTGAAGGAGAAGGTGCTGCTGGCTCAGAAGAACGACCTGAAGGTCATCTTCTGCATCGGTGAGAGCCTGGCAGAGCGTGAGGGCGGCAAGCAGAACGAAGTGGTGAAGGCCGAGCTTGAGGGCAGCGTCTTCAACCTCAGCGAGGAAGACTTCCGCAAAATTGTCATCGCCTATGAGCCTATCTGGGCTATCGGTACAGGCAAGACCGCTACCGCTGAGCAGGCCGAGGAGATTCATGCCTACATCCGCAGCATTATCGCCGAGAAGTATGGTCAGGCTGTGGCCGACGATACTACCATCCTCTACGGTGGCTCATGCAAGGCCTCGAATGCTCCTGAGCTTTTCGCAAAGCCAGATATCGACGGCGGTCTCATCGGCGGTGCTTCGCTGAAGGCAGCTGACTTCAAGGGCATCATTGATGCCTTCGCCTAAATGAAGACTATGAAATGATAAATGGCAAGTGAAAAAGGATATTGTTATGAAACATACTGAAAAACATTTCAACAAATGGCAGGTGATAGCTTTATCATTTATCATTTGTCATTTATCATTTACCCAAGCAGTGGCGCAGACGCCATTCACACAGCGCATCCAGCAGGACGCGCAGACGGGTGCACGCATCACCCTCCATCAGGACAATGCCATCACCGATCTGGTAAACGGCAAGCCTGCAGCTACAACTACCACCCCTCGTCAGAACAACGACAGAACTCGCCAGCAGAACAACGACAACAACCAGTCTGCACGCAACGACAATAACCAGCCTTCAGGACGTACCGATACTCCTGCCACTACCACTACCGAGCCAGTGCAGAACACCGACTCCATAACTGTTGCACCTCGTCGTACTAGAAAGATGGCAGGCTATAGGGTGCAACCCTTTGTAGGCGGCAATTCGCGTGCCGACCGCGTAAAGGCTGAACAGACAGGCGCTGCCCTGCAGACACACTTCCCAGGACACAGGGTCTATGTGCACTTCCTTGGTGGAAAATGGACCTGCCGACTGGGTGATTTCCGTACAATGGCGGAGGCTAAGGAGGTACTTGACGAACTCGTGAAGATGGGTTACGACAGAGCCATGATGGTGAGAGGTCAAATTAACGTACCGTATTAAATGAATCCCGAGACAGAATATCGTGAAGGGCTGGAGCAGTTGGCTGAGCACTACAGGAAAGTCATCAGCCTCTTGGGCGAAGACCCCACTCGTGAGGGCCTTCAGAAGACTCCCATGCGTGTGGCCAAGGCTATGCAGGTGCTAACGCGCGGCTATGAGATGGACGCCCACAAGGTGCTGACTGATGCACTCTTCCGTGAGGACTATAACCACATGGTTATCGTGAAGGACATCGACTTCTTCTCACTCTGCGAGCATCACCTGCTGCCTTTCTACGGCAAGGTGCACGTAGCCTACATTCCCAATGGCTACATCACGGGCCTCAGCAAGATAGCCCGTGTGGTCGATATCTACAGCCACCGCCTGCAGGTACAGGAGCGCATGACTATGCAGATACGCCAGTGCATTGACGAGACGCTGCATCCTCTGGGTGTGATGGTGGTTGTTGAAGCCAAGCACATGTGTATGCAGATGCGTGGTGTAGAGAAGCAGAACAGCATCACCACTACCAGTGAGTTTAGCGGTGCTTTCAACCAAGCCAAGACCCGTCAGGAATTCATGAATCTTATCTCCCACTAAGAATTAAGTATTTATTAAGTATAAGAAAAGATGGAAAAGATTGAACAGATTGAAAACGGCGAATTTCGCACAAAGGAATCTGCCTTCAAGCAGTTTAGGCACACTTGTCTGGGTAAGATTGTTATCGCCCTGGTAATCTTTGTCATCCTTCTCATCATCGCATGGCTCACCAATCCCTCAGAGGTGAAGATGAGAACCGAGATGGAGGACAACATCAAGCAGAGTATCTGGTCACGTGACAGTATTGAGGCTGACGGACTAGACATCTTCGTCAGCTGCATCGGCCACACCTTCACACACTGGAACGATTCTGTCACTGAAGACATGAA
This sequence comes from uncultured Prevotellaceae bacterium, assembly GCA_947167935.1. GTDB lineage: Bacteria > Bacteroidota > Bacteroidia > Bacteroidales > Bacteroidaceae > Prevotella. The sequence continues at coordinate 11,726 of CAMVJU010000033.1, forward strand.
GAGTCGTATGCGTCGCTTCAATCAGAACCCACAGTACTTCTACCGCAACACCTTCACATCTACGATGAGGTTGACCTGTGGCTTCAAAGGCGTTACTGAGAAACTCGTTGGCCTTGGTATCTTCGGTATGGTCATTCCTTTGGTTGACTTCAACCAGTTCGTACCTCGTGAAGGACCTCTGCCCAGTACTAATGATATTAGGCTCGTCGGAGGTGGAGAAGGTGAAGAGTATTTCGGCACTACCACTGTTGACGTGTTCCGTTGGGAGGGTGAATAACCTGTTGGTGGATTCCGATCAATCATCACAAAAGAAACCGGCCTGTAGCTATGTGTTGCAGGCCGGATTTTTATGAATATTTGTCATCCTCAAATAATTATCTCGGCAGGTGTATCGATGGTGTTAGTGCCTCTATTTAATAACCACGCCACCGTTCTCAGGAATGATGATGCTGCAGGGCTGTGTCTTTTTACGGCCGATGGTAATAGTCTGGATGCTGCCATTTAGCTGAGCATCGTCGGAATAGACGGTTACGACGGTACCTTCCTTAAAGAAGTCCTTCAGCTCGACCTTTGCCTTAACAGATTCCTTCTCGGCGTTGATGCCGGCAATGTACCACTGCTGGCCAGAGCGGCGAGCCATTATGATATATTTGCCAGGATAGCCGTCGATGAACTTCACCTCGTCCCAAGTCGTAGGTACGTCCTTCATAAACTGCACGGCCCAGTCGGGAGCGTCGATCAGATTGTTGGGGGCCATTGCAAAGTGCTGCACACTCGATTGGAAGAGCATAGCGGTGGCTAAAGCGAAGACATCGCTGGTGCGGCGGATGGTGCCGTGCTGATTGTCGGCATTATAGAATTTGTTCAGCGTGGAGCCTCCGAAGTCCATCGAACCTACCGTATTACGGATAAAGGGATGGGTGCAGGCGTTGCGGGCCTCAGCATCGCAAGCTCCCTGTCCGAAGTGGAGGTTTTCAGATGCAAGCACGGCTTCGCTAGCTACATAGTTGGGGTACATGCGCTCCCAGCCTCGTGGCAGGGTGCATCCGTGGAAGATACACTGAATACCAAACTCGTTGGCATCTGTGAGGATGTCTTCATAGAGCTGCATCATCTGCTGCTTGTCGCCGCCGAAGAAGTCGACCTTAATACCGAGAATGCCGTTCTGTTGCAACCACGCCATCTCCTTGCGGCGTATACTGCTCTTGTCCATCTTGCCGATAGGCGTCTGTGGAGCATCGTTCCATGCACCGTTGCTGTTGTACCAGAGGAAAATGCCTACACCCTTCTCACGACCGTAGCGAGCTAGCTCGGCCATCTTCTCGTAGCCAATCTGCTTGTCCCAGAATGCGTCGATGAGCACCGAGCGCCAACCCATGGCGGCTGAGAAGTCGATGTAGCGTTTCTGTTCGTCAAAGTTGCAGCTGCTGTCCATGCCGATGATCCACGACCAGGAGCCCTTGCCGTAGGTGTATTCTTTTGAAGGCTGGTATTTAGGCTTCACCAGATCGTTGGCGATGGTCGTTTCTACAATGGGTGCTAGTGTGTTGCCAATGGTAATAGTGCGCCAAGGAGTCAGAGCTGGCAGCGATACGGCAGGCGTAGTAGAGCCGACACCATTCAACTCGCCTTCTTGCGGGAAACCTATCTTGTATTTTGTTCCGCCGTCGTTCAGCAGTCGGCAGCCTACATAGCCGCCGTCGGTGCCTGTCTCGCTGATAAGGAACCAAATTTCTTGTGGCTCCTGAGACTTCTTGGATTTCTGAGTTTTCTGGGCTTGACCTGAAGCCTTGAACAGGCAGGGGAACGTGTAACCCTCGCCCCAGCCGTTCTTGCCGGCCTCATCGTCTAGGGTGTAGCTGGTCTCATAGGAAGGTGAGGTGCGTGCAAAGCCGCCCATCGGCTTCGACTGCGGACAAAGGAAGGTCGTAGTGCCGTCGGGCAGGACGAAGCCGCTGGCCTCGTTCTCCACAACGCCCACCATCGTTTCTCCGCCACGTGTGCGTCTGGAGTAGATCTTGTAGCGGAAGGCAACATCGCGACCCGTGACATGGAAGATGATGTCGAGGGCGGGCTGGTTTGACGAAGGACGGTTGGCATCAACTTTGGCAAAATGACAGACAGCCTCAGTGGCGACCACTTTTACAAGACTCTGCTTTGTGGTGCGCAGGGTGTATTCGTCCTCTACGGTATGTACGTCACAGGAGGTCATTGTAAGCCCCTGCGTAAGGTCAATGAAATTCATCTTCAACCCTAAGGGGGAGGACTGGATGACCTGCTGACCATTGAGGCTAACAGCATACTGCGGCTGTCCGCCTTCATCGCTTACAGTAACGCTCATCGTGCCGTCGGGACTGTCAATACGTTTCTCATTTGCACCAAAGGATGACACTGCCAACGAAACCGACATCGCTATCGTCAGCACTAATTTAGTCTTCATGCTTTTCATCTTTTTAATGTTTATATTTGTTGATATTTTTTCTTCAGTTTGCAAAATTACGGATAATCCTGCTAACTGCCAAAGAAAATACACAAAAAGAGGCATGGAGCCTTGCCAACATTTGGTCGTTTCCTTTTTTTTGTATACCTTTGCCAATAAAATAGTGATGACAGTAATAAAATGGAGATGATAACCGAATTATATAGGCAGTGGTATGGGATAGTGCCTGCCGCTGTGGAGAAGTTGCCTGGCGCTGGCAGCAACCGTGTGTACTACAGGCTGAGTGATGCTGAAAAACATACGGTGATAGGTTGTGTGGGCACGAGCCGTGAGGAGAACCATGCGTTCATCACGCTGGCAAGACATTTCAAGGCGAAAGGTCTGCCCGTGCCTGAGGTGCTAGCCGTGAGCGACGATGAGCTATGCTACTTGCAGCAGGATTTGGGTGATACGTCTCTTTTCGACGCTTTGCGCAAGGGACGTGAGGTAGGGGGACGATACAACGAAGAGGAATGCCAGCTGTTGCGGCAGGTGATGCGTCTTTTGCCGCGTGTACAGTTTGAGGGCGCTGAGGGGCTGGATTTCAGCGTGTGTTATCCGCAGCCCGAGTTCGATGATACTAACGTGATGTTCGACCTGAACTATTTTAAGTATTGTTTCCTAAAGCCCTCAGGCCTCGATTTTCATGAATTACGCCTTGAATACGATTTCCGACAGTTGGCCAAGGATCTCATAAGAGAGAAATGCAACACCTTCCTCTATCGCGACTTCCAGGCTAGGAACATCATGATAAGTGAAAATTCACTCTATTGCATTGATTTTCAGGGGGGGCGCCGGGGCCCTGTTTACTATGATCTGGCCTCTTTCCTTTGGCAGGCTTCAGCACGTTATCCGGACAATTTAAGAAGTGAGTTAATTGATGTTTATTATGTTGAAGCACAAAAATATACGAACCTCATATCAAAGGAAGAATTTAATCAGCGTTTACACCTCTTCGTGCTCTTCCGACTGATGCAGGTACTAGGTGCTTACGGTTATCGTGGCTACTTCGAGCGCAAGCCCCATTTTATTCAGAGCATTCCGCCAGCCATTGAGAGTCTGAAGGAACAGTTGGCCAGGATGGTCGGTGCTTATCCTTACATGAGGGAGGTACTGCAGCGGCTTGTCGCCTTGCCGCAATTTAGTGCTGGTCTCAGCGGGGGAACCCCTGAGCACAATAACGGGAAACTTGTTGTCCGCATTTTCAGTTTCAGCTATAAGAAAGGTATACCACAGGATGAAAGCGGCAATGGCGGAGGCTATGTCTTCGACTGTCGTGGCACCCATAACCCTGGACGCTACGAAGCCTACAAGCATCTGACGGGTTTGGATGATGCCGTAAAGAAATTCTTGGAGGACGACGGTGAGATTCTGCGTTTTCTCGACCATGTCTATCAGTTAGCCGATGCCCATGTGCAGCGCTATATGGAACGCGGTTTCACGTCGCTGATGTTCAGCTTCGGCTGTACGGGCGGACAGCACCGCTCTGTCTACTCTGCCCAGCATCTGGCTGAGCACATCCACCGGAAATTTCCCCAAGTGGAGTTACGTTTGTGCCATCGCGAGCAGGGAATCAGCAGCGTTTTAGGAGAATAACGTCAGATTATTTCGCCGAATCATTATTTTTTCTTACCTTTGCATCGCAAATAATAATTCGTAATAAGTAATTCATAATTCCAAAAGATGATAACACTAACAAATCTGGCTATCCAGTTTGGAAAGAAAACGCTCTACAAGGACGTCAACCTGAAGTTTACCAGCGATAATATCTATGGCATCATCGGTGCAAATGGTGCCGGTAAGTCCACCCTGCTGCGCGCCATCAGCGGCGAGCTGGAACCCAACAAAGGGTCGGTGGAGCTGGGTCATGGCGAGCGCCTCAGCGTGCTGGAGCAGGACCACTTCAAATATGATGCCTTCACCGTGATGGACACCGTGCTGATGGGACACCAGCCGCTTTGGAAGAATATGAAGGAGCGCGAAGCCCTCTATGCCAAGGCTGAGATGACTGAGGAAGACGGCACCCGTGCTGCTGACTTGGAGATGGCCTTTGCCGAGATGAATGGTTGGGAAGCAGAGAGCGAGGCCGCACAGCTGTTGCAGGACCTCGGAGTGAAGGAGGAACAGCACTACAAGCAGATGAGCGACATCTCTAATAATGAGAAGGTACGCGTGATGCTGGCCAAGGCCCTCTTTGGACATCCTGATAATCTGCTCCTCGACGAGCCGACCAACGACCTCGACCTCGACACCGTGCAGTGGCTTGAGGAATACCTCTCGTCGTTGGAGCAGTGCGTGCTCGTCGTCTCTCACGACCGCCACTTCCTTGACGCCGTTTCTACGCAGACTGTGGACATCGACTTTGGCAAGGTGACGCTTTTCTCGGGTAACTACTCCTTCTGGTACGAGTCTTCGCAGTTGGCTTTGCGTCAGGCTCAGAACCAGAAACTGAAGGCTGAGGAGAAACGCAAGCAGTTGGAGGAGTTCATCCGCCGTTTCTCGGCCAATGTGGCCAAGTCGAAGCAGACCACCTCACGCAAGAAGATGCTGGAGAAACTGAACGTGGAGCAGATCACACCTTCCACGCGCAAATACCCGGGCATCATCTTCCAGATGGAGCGCGAGCCGGGCACGCAGATTCTCGAGGTGGAAGGCTTGAAGGCTGTCGATGCCGATGGCACCGTACTCTTCGACAACGTCTCGTTCACCATCGAGAAGGGCCAGAAGACTGTTTTCCTTTCGCACAATCCCAAGGCAATGACCGCCCTCTTCGAGATTATCAACGGCAACCGTCAGGCTGATGCTGGCACCTTCAAGTGGGGCGTGACCATCACCACAGCCTACCTGCCGCTCGACAATACTGAATTCTTCAAGAGTGAGATGAACCTCGTGGACTGGCTCTCGCAGTTTGGCAAGGGCAACGAGGTGCAGATGAAGTCGTTCTTGGGTCGTATGCTCTTCAAGGAGGAGGATGTGCTGAAGCATGTCAACGTGCTTAGCGGTGGCGAGAAGATGCGATGCATGATTGCCCGTATGCAGCTGAAAAACGCTAACTGCCTCATCCTCGACACACCCACCAATCACCTTGACCTCGAATCTATTCAGGCCTTCAACAACAACCTCGTGCAGTTCAAGGGCAATATCCTTTTCGCCTCACACGACCACGAGTTCATTCAGACCGTTGCCGACCGCATCATCGAGCTCACTCCGAAGGGCACCATCGACAAGCTGATGCAGTATGATGACTATATCTACGACGAGGCCATCAAGGAGCAGAAAGCCAAAATGTATGCCTAAACCTAATACCTCAAATCTCAATTCTCAATTCTATATGAAACAGACAATTTTAGTGACGGGTGGCACCGGCTTTATCGGGAGCCACACCACTGTAGAGCTGCAGGAGGCAGGCTACGAGGTGGTTATCATCGACAACCTGTCGAACAGTAATGCCAACGTCGTTGACGGTATCGAGAAGATTACCGGCATTCGTCCCGCCTTCGAGAAGGTGGACTGCTGCGACATGGAGGCCTTGGAAGGCGTCTTCAAGAAGTATCCGAAGATTGAGGGCATCATCCACTTTGCTGCTTCGAAGGCCGTTGGCGAGAGTGTGGAGAAGCCGCTGCTCTACTATCGCAACAACCTCATGTCGCTCATCAACCTGCTGGAACTCATGCCGAAGTATGACGTGAAGGGCATCATCTTCTCGTCAAGCTGCACCGTCTACGGTCAGCCCTCGCAGGAGAACCTGCCCGTCACTGAGAACGCACCCATTCAGAAGGCTATGTCGCCCTACGGAAACACGAAGCAGATCAACGAGGAGATCATTCAGGACTACATCCACAGCGGCGCTCCCATCAAGAGCATCATCCTGCGCTACTTCAATCCCATCGGTGCTCATCCCTCGGCACTCATCGGTGAGTTGCCCAACGGCGTGCCCATGAACCTCATTCCCTTCGTCACACAGACAGCTATGGGCATCCGCAAGCAGCTGAAGATTTTCGGCAACGACTACAACACACCCGACCACACTTGCATCCGCGACTACATCTATGTCGTTGATCTGGCAAAGGCTCATGTGAAGGCAATGGAGCGTGTGCTCGACCAGCCCGACACTGACGCCGTGGAGGTATTCAACATCGGCACGGGCCGCGGTCTCTCCACGCTTGAGGTTGTCAAGGGCTTTGAGAAGGCCACTGGCGTAAAGGTGAACTGGGAATATGCTCCGCGTCGCGAAGGCGACATCGAGCAGGTATGGGGCAACGTCGATAAGGCCAACAAGGTGCTTGGATGGAAGGCCGACACGCCCACCGACGAGGTGCTGAAGAGCGCCTGGCATTGGCAAGAGAAATTGCGTGAGGACGGCGTACAATAATCATCCCCGCAACATTTTATGGTTCCTAAGGTCATTAAATCTATGATCTTTGCAGCCGTTTAGCGACAATAGGTAATTATTAACAATATGGCAAATGTAATCAAGCTTAGGAAAGGCTTGGACATAAAGCTTCAGGGAAAGGCCACCGAGGAAAGGATGAGCCTGAAGTCGAGCGGGAAATTCGCATTGGTTCCTGATGACTTCGAGGGCGTCGTTCCGAAGGTGGTGGTCAAGGAAGGCGATATGGTCAAGGCCGGCGAGGCGCTGTTTGTGAACAAGCAGTACCCCGAGATGAAGTTCGCATCGCCAGTAAGCGGCCGTGTGACGGCTGTGGAGCGTGGCGAGCGCAGGAAGGTGCTCTCTGTGAAGGTGGAAGCCGACAAGGAGCAGACGTTTGTGGACTATGGCAAGCCTGACATCGAGAAGATGGACGGTAGAGTGATCTTCGAGCACATCATGGAGGCTGGCCTGCTGGGCTATATCAACCAGCTGCCTTACGCCATCACCGCCATCCCTGGACGCCCGAGGACTATCTTCGTGTCGGCCCTGAGGGACAAGCCGCTGGCCTGCGACTTCGAGTATGAAGTGAAGGGTCAGGAACAGGACTTTGTGACAGGCCTGAAGGCGCTGGCAAGAATCACGAAGGTCTACGTCGGCGTAGGCAAAGACTCGGCGCTCCTCTCTCACATCTCCAGTCTGGAACACGTGGAGCCCGTGGTATTTGACGGCCCGTGTCCTGCTGGCAACGTGGGCGTGCAGGTGAACAACCTGGAGCCTGTGAACAAGGGCGAGATGGTTTGGGCCATTGGCGACCCGACGGTGGTGCTGTTTATCGGACGCCTGTTCAACACGGGCAAGGTGGACCTGCGCCGCACGGTGGCTCTCTGCGGTAGCGAGGTGAAGAAGCCCTGCCACGTGGAGATGCTCGTCGGCCAGGAGCTGCAGACACTCGTTGCCAACAGCTATGACCAGGACCATCATGTGCGTATCATCAACGGCAACGTGCTGACCGGACGTCAGACAACGAAGGACGGCTATCTGGCTGCCCACGCATCGGAGGTGACCATCATTCCCGAGGGCGACGATGCCGACGAGATGCTCGGCTGGGCTATGCCTCGCCTGAAGGAGTTCTCTGTGAACCGCAGCTACTTCTCGTGGCTCTTCGGCAAGAAGAAGGAATATGCGCTGGATGCCCGTGTAAAGGGCGGCGAGCGCCATATCATCATGAGCGGCGAGTACGACCGTGTGCTGCCGATGGATATCTATGGCGAGTACCTCATCAAGGCCATCATCACTGGCGACATCGACAAGATGGAGCAGCTTGGCATCTATGAGGTGAGCCCTGAGGATTTCGCGCTGGCTGAGTTCGTCGACAGCTCGAAACTGGAATTGCAACGAATCGTCCGCGAGGGCCTGAATAACCTCAGAAAAGAAAACGCATAAGACTATGAGCTTTTTAAAAAATTATCTCAACAAGATAAAGCCGAACTTTGAAAAGGACGGAAAGCTGCATGCGTTCCGCTCGGTATTCGACGGCTTTGAGACGTTCCTCTACGTGCCCAACACCACGTCGAAGAACGGCGTACACATTCACGATGCCATCGATTCAAAGCGCATCATGAGTGTGGTGGTACTGGCCCTGATGCCTGCCATGCTTTTTGGTATGTATAATGTGGGCTACCAGAACTTCCTGGCAGCCGGCACACTGGCCACAGCAAGCTTCTTCGAGGTTTTCTTCTACGGTTTCTTCGCCGTGCTGCCCAAGATTCTGGTCAGCTATATCGTCGGCCTCGGCATTGAGTTTGCCTGGGCACAATGGAAGGGTGAGGAGATTCAGGAGGGATTCCTCGTCAGCGGCATCCTTATCCCGCTGATTATCCCTGTCAACTGTCCGTTGTGGATACTGGCCATCGCCGTTGCCTTTGCCGTCATCATCGGCAAGGAGATCTTCGGCGGCACGGGCATGAACATCTTCAACCCGGCATTGATCTGCCGTGCCTTCCTCTTCTTCGCCTATCCTACGATGATGAGCGGTGATAAGGTGTGGGTGTCTGACGAGAAGATCCTAGGACTAGGCAACAACTTGGCTGACCTGCCGAATGTCGATGCCTTCACGCAGGCCACTCCGCTGGCTGAGGTAGGGCAGGGCTTCAATCCTATTGAACACGGCACCAGTCTCTGCGACATGATCTGCGGCTTCATCCCCGGCTCCATCGGTGAGACCTCGGTCATTGCCATTGGCTTGGGCGCATTGCTGCTGCTCATCACGGGCATCGCCTCGTGGAAGATCATGCTCAGCGTATTCGTGGGCGGCTCGCTCACCGCAGCCCTCTTCGCTGGCCTCGGCTCGACGGTCATCCCCTGGTATGAACACCTGGTGCTGGGCGGCTTTGCCTTCGGCGCTGTGTTCATGGCCACCGACCCCGTCACCTCGGCTCGTACTGAAACGGGCAAATGGATCTACGGCTTCATCATCGGTGTGATGGCCATCGTCATCCGTGTGATGAATCCCGGCTATCCTGAGGGCATGATGCTCGCCATCCTGCTGATGAATATGTTTGCTCCCACCATCGACCACTTCGTGGTGGAGCGCAATATCTC
>CAMVJU010000034.1 GCA_947167935.1 uncultured Prevotellaceae bacterium
TTGGCTTACCGCCTGCTCAACAGCACTAACCCCTTCCCAGAGTTCACTGGCCGCATCTGTCCCGCCCTGTGCGAGAAGGCCTGTGTACTCAACCGTTTTAACCACGAGCCAACTACCAATCGTGAGGACGAGTGCGCCATCACCGAGATGGCCTTCCAGGAGGGTTTTATTACGCCCAAGACTGACATCGAGCGTAATGGCAAGAAAGTGGCTGTCATCGGTGCAGGACCTGCCGGACTCGCTGCTGCCAACGACCTTAACCTGATGGGCTATAAGGTAACCGTCTTCGAGAAGAACGAGGCTGCCGGCGGCCTCCTCCGCTATGGTATCCCCAACTTCAAGCTCAATAAAGCCATTATTGATCGCCGCCTGAAGGTGCTCGAAGCTGAAGGCATTGAGTTCAAGTACAATAGTCCCGTTTCTTCAGATGCGATTTCATCGCAGCTCTCCGCCGACTTCGACGCTGTAGTCCTGGCATCAGGAACGCCTACGGCTAGAGACCTCAAGGCCCCTGGACGCGAACTGAAGGGCGTCCACTTCGCCCTCGAGATGCTCTCTCAGCAGAATCGTGTCCTCGCTGGCATGGAGTTCGGCAAAGATGAACGCGTAACTGCCAAGGGTAAGGATGTGCTTGTGATTGGTGGTGGTGATACTGGTAGTGACTGTATTGGTACTGCTCACCGTCAGGGTTGCAAGAGCGTGACTCAGATTGAGATTATGCCTAAGCCCGTTGAAGGTCCTGAAGACCCACAGAACCCTTGGCCCAACTGGCCTCGCACCCTCAAGACCACTTCGAGTCACGAGGAGGGTTGCACACGCCGTTGGAACATCAACACCCTGGAGTTCCTGGGTAAGGATGGCAAGCTGACAGGCGTAAAAGTTCAGGAGATTGACTGGAAGCCAAACCCAGAGGGTGGTCGCCCCATCATGGTAGAGAAGGGCAAGCCTGAAATCATCAAGGCCGAGCTCGTTCTGCTGGCTATGGGCTTCCTCAAGCCAGAGCATCCTGAGTACCCCAAGAACGTGTTCGTATGTGGCGACTCGGCCAATGGCGCCAGCCTCGTAGTTCGCGCTATGGCCTCAGGCCGTCAGACAGCTCAGAAAGTTGACAAGTTTCTCAAGAAATGACGATGAAAGAAGCAAGACTGATACTTGAGGACGGTACTGTATTCTGTGGTCGGTCATTTGGCTATGACGCTGAGGCGACAGGCGAGGTGGTGTTCAACACAGCCATGACGGGCTATCCTGAGAGTCTGACTGACCCCAGTTACGCAGGACAGATACTCACCTTCACCTATCCGTTGATTGGCAACTATGGCGTGCCGGACACCGACGGCAATCCACTGCCGAAATTCATGGAGAGCAACCACATCCATCCGAAGGCGGTGGTCATAGCGGACTATAGCGAGGAGTACAGCCATTGGAACGCAAAAGAAAGCCTCAGCGACTGGCTGAAACGTGAAAAGGTGCCTGCCATCACCGGCATCGACACCCGTCGTCTCACGCAGGTGCTAAGAGAGCATGGTGTAATGATGGGGAGAATAAGCCTCACCCCCGTAGCCTCTCTGAATGGCGAGGGGAGTGATGACACTCAAGACTATGGCAGTATCAATTGGGTGGAGAAGGTAAGCTGCAAGGAAGTCATTACTTATCGTCCTGAAACAAATCTCTCACCTCTCACCACTCACCTCTCACCTCTAAAAAAAATTGTACTCGTCGACTGCGGCGTCAAGGCCAACATCATCCGCTGTTTGTTGAAGCGTGGCGTAGAGGTGATCCGTGTGCCTTGGGACTACGACTTCAATCAGCTGGAATTCGACGGTCTCTTCTTAGCCAACGGCCCTGGCGACCCTGAGCAATGCAGCAAGACGGTAGAGCATATCCGCACCTTCCTAAACAATGAGACAGTACGTCCCTGTATGGGCATCTGTCTGGGCAACCAGCTATTGGCACGAGCTGCTGGAGCCAATACATACAAGCTGAAATACGGCCACCGCTCGCACAACCAACCCGTGAGGAAGGTGGACACCACGCTATGTTTCATCACTTCGCAGAATCACGGCTATGCCGTCGACGACTCGACCCTGCCTGCTGATTGGGAACCGCTGTTCGTGAATATGAACGACGGCTCCAACGAGGGCATCCGCCACAAGACACATCCTTGGTTCTCGGCCCAATTCCACCCCGAGGCCTGCAGCGGTCCAGTGGATACAGAGTTCTTGTTTGATGAGTTTATTAGTTGTTTGGGAGATTCGTCGTTTAGTCGTTTAGGAAAAGTAACTGATGAATCCAAACCACTAAACGACCAAACCACTAAACGACCAAGGAAGGTCCTTCTCCTTGGCTCTGGCGCATTGAAGATAGGACAGGCGGGAGAGTTCGACTACAGCGGAGCACAGGCACTGAAAGCCCTGAAGGAAGAAGGCATCCACTCAGTGCTGATCAATCCGAATATCGCCACCGTACAGACCTCGAAGGATGTGGCCGACACGGTGTATTTCCAGCCAGTAACGGCCGACTTCGTGGAGCGTGTCATCGAGAAAGAACGTCCTGACGGCATCCTGCTCTCGTTTGGCGGACAGACAGCCTTGAACTGCGGTGTGGAGCTGTATGAGAAGGGAATCCTGGAGAAATACGGCGTCGAAGTATTGGGAACGCCTGTGCAGGCCATCATCGACACAGAAGACCGCGACCTCTTCGTAAAACGGCTCGACGAGATTGGCGTAAAGACCATCAAGAGCGAAGCCTGCTCTACGGTCGAAGAGGTGCAGAAGGCTGCCCACGAATTAGGATTCCCGGTGATACTGAGAGCTGCCTATGCCCTTGGTGGCCTTGGCTCAGGCTTCTGCGACAATGAAGAGGAGCTGCTGGCACAGGCCGAGGAAGCCTTCTCGTTCTCGCCGCAGGTGCTCGTAGAGAAGAGCCTCAAGGGTTGGAAGGAGATAGAGTACGAGGTGGTTCGCGACAAATACGACAACTGCATTACCGTCTGCAACATGGAGAACCTCGACCCGCTCGGCATCCATACGGGTGAGAGCATCGTCGTGGCCCCAAGCCAGACGCTCACCAACAGTGAGTATCACAAGCTGCGTGCCCTCGCCATCAAGATTATCCGACATATCGGCATCGTGGGTGAGTGCAATGTGCAGTACGCCCTTGATCCCAACAGCGAGGACTATCGCGTCATCGAGGTCAATGCCCGTCTGAGTCGTTCATCGGCTTTGGCTTCGAAGGCCACAGGCTATCCACTGGCCTTTGTGGCTGCCAAGCTCGGCCTAGGCTATGGTCTCTTTGAATTGAAAAACTCAGTCACCAAGACCACCAGCGCCTTTTTCGAGCCCGCTCTTGACTATGTGGTGGTCAAGATACCACGCTGGGATTTGACGAAGTTCCACGGTGTGAAACGCGAACTCGGCTCGTCGATGAAGAGCGTCGGCGAGGTGATGGCCATCGGACGTACCTTCGAGGAAGCCCTACAAAAAGGCCTTCGCATGATTGGTCAGGGCATGCACGGCTTTGTTGAGAATCACGAGATCAAGATTCAGGACATTGCCAAGTCCCTGCATGAACCGACGGACATGCGTATCTTCGTCGTTTCGAAGGCGTTGAAGATTGGCTACACCATTGAACAGATTCATCAGTTGACGATGATTGACCGCTGGTTCCTGCAGAAGCTGAAGCATATTGTCGACATCGACCAGCAGCTGAAAGACTATACCCACCTCTCTGAAGTCTCGGAGTTTATGGAGCCCAGCGAATTCCTGGAATACCTTAGATCGCCTAAAGTCTTCTTCTTGCTAAAGGCAGCCAAGGTCTACGGTTTTTCCGACTTCCAGATTGCTCGTGCCATAGGCCTTGAGAGCCGGATGAAGATGGAGCAGGCAGGTCTTACCGTTCGCCAATGGCGCAAGGAGCTCGGCATCGTGCCCACCGTCAACCAGATTGACACCCTCGCCGCAGAATATCCTGCCCAAACCAACTACCTGTACCTCTCGTATTTATAATTATCAATCGTCAATTATCAATTAGAATATTATGTGTGGAATCGTAGCTATATTAAATGTTAAGGAGCAGACGCATGAGCTCCGCGAAAAGGCGTTGAAGATGAGTCAGAAAATCCGTCATCGCGGCCCTGACTGGAGTGGAATCTACTGTGGCGGTTCGGCCATCCTCGCCCATGAGCGACTGAGCATCGTCGACCCTGAATCAGGCGGACAGCCCCTCTTCTCGCCTGACCGCAAGCAGATATTGGCTGTCAACGGCGAGATTTACAACCATCAGGAGATTCGCCGCCGCTACGCTGGGCAGTACGAGTTCCAGACGGGCTCTGACTGTGAGGTGATCCTCGCCCTCTATCGCGAGAAGGGTATCAACTTTCTCGAAGACCTCAGCGGCATCTTCGCCTTCGTGCTCTACGACGAGGAACGCGACGAGTTTCTCATTGCCCGCGATCCCATCGGCGTCATCCCTCTTTACATTGGCTACGACAACGACGGCACCGTCTATATCGCCAGCGAGCTGAAGGCCCTCGAAGGCCAGTGCGAGCGATACGAGCCCTTCCTTCCCGGACATTATTATTGGAGTGTAGACCCAGGCATGAAGTGGTACTACCGTCGCGACTGGATGCAGTATGATGCCGTGAAGGACAACCCTGCTTCTGTGGAAGCCATCCACGATGCACTCACCGCTGCTGTCAAGCGCCAGCTGATGAGCGACGTGCCTTATGGCGTGCTGCTCAGCGGTGGCCTCGACTCCAGCGTCATCTCTGCCCTTGCCGAGAAGTTCAGCGAGCATCGTATTGAGGACGATTCAAAGACACGTGCCTACTGGCCCCGTCTGCACTCGTTTGCAGTAGGATTGAAGGGGGCGCCCGACCTTGCCAAGGCCAAGCTCGTGGCCGACCATATCGGCACCGTGCACCACGAAATCAACTACACCATTCAGGAAGGCCTCGACGCCATCCGCGACGTCATCTACTTCATCGAGACCTACGACGTCACCACCGTCCGTGCCTCTACGCCGATGTACCTGCTGGCTCGTGTCATCAAGTCAATGGGCATCAAGATGGTACTCAGCGGCGAGGGGGCAGACGAGATTTTCGGCGGCTACCTCTACTTCCACAAGGCTCCCACGGCAAAAGACTTCCACGAAGAGACCGTCCGCAAGCTTGGAAAGCTCTACCTCTACGACTGCCTCCGTGCCAATAAGAGCCTCTCGGCCTGGGGTGTCGAGGGTCGTGTGCCTTTCCTCGACAAGGAATTCCTTGATGTGGCTATGCGCACCAATCCTGAGGCCAAGATGTGTCCTGGACAGACGATTGAGAAGAAGATTGTACGCGAGGCCTTTGCCGACCTGTTGCCTGAAGCGGTAGCCTGGCGCCAGAAGGAGCAGTTCAGCGACGGCGTGGGCTACAGCTGGATTGACACCTTGAAAGACATCACCTCGAAGGCCGTCACCGACGAACAGATGGCACACGCCGCAGAGCGATTCCCCATCAATCCGCCGAAGAACAAGGAGGAATACTACTATCGCTCCATCTTCGCCGAGCACTTCCCCAGCGACTCTGCTGCCAAGAGTGTGCCCTCTGAAGCCAGCGTGGCTTGTAGCACCGCCATCGCACTCGAATGGGATGCCGCCTTCCGCAACATGAACGATCCCAGTGGTCGTGCCGTCAAAGGAGTCCATGAAATGGCATACTGATATAGCTGAGTCCTCAAGTGGTTCCTTACGACCGTCAGGATTTTGGAGCGCGGGAAATGCCTTGGTTGCGTAGCACCTGCAATTTAGACATTTAGACATTTAGACATTAGACATTTAGACGTTTTGCCTCGGAAAAGAGGCCAAAAATATATATATTATATATATAATATATTATTTTTTAAGTTTTCATCATTTTAAAATGGCGCAAAACGTCTAAACGTCTAATGTCTAAATGTCTAAAACTCTCTCCATATTACTATCTTTTTCTGAATAAGGTTGACTCTTTTTAGGCCTTGTTTTTTAACACTTGTCTACCCATACGGATTTGGTTGACTGTCTCTGATGATGACAAACAGCCTCTTTATTTTGCTGAGGAGCCTCTTTAGCGAGCTAAAGGACTCCCTTAGGATTCCAGCAAGTTCGTGGCAATTGTCAATTTTTAATTAAATTAAGTGATTGAACGAATGTAAAATAAAGGCGGCGGCTCGCAAACAGAGTTTAAAGGAAGAATTGAAAATGTTAAAATGAAAGAAAAGAAACTGACATTTTGACGGTTTTATATCATTTTACCCTATATTTGCATTGGTGTTTATAGCACGCAAAACAGATATTAACAAAACCAATACGAATATGAAAAAATTCTTCAGTTATTTAGTTCCTGGCACCAGTTTCGCTGCCATCGTCTTTGCAATCGCTGCCTTCAGCAGCACCAACGCAGCCACACACCCGCAACCCGTAACGGAGCTTACGTTTCCTGCTCTCACCGACGTGCAGGCCGTTCCCGTGGCTCAGCCCGTCGACCTGACCTACGCAGCAGAGAAGGCGCTGCCATCAGTTGTGCATATCAAGAACACACAGAACTCGAAGATTCAGACGGTGGAATACAGCGACCCGTTTGAGGATTTCTTCAGCGACCCCTTCGGCGGTTTCTTCGGACGCGGACAGGGCGGCAACAACGGTACCCGCAAGCGTCAGGTACAGACACCTAAGCGCACGGCTGCCGGCAGTGGCGTGATCATCCGCAGCGACGGCTATATCGTCACCAACAACCACGTGGTGGAGGGTGCCGACGAGCTGACTGTCACCTTGTCAGACAACAAGGAATATTCGGCACGTATCATCGGTACTGACAAGACCACCGACCTGGCTCTCATCAAGATTGACGGACGCAACCTGCCTGCCATCGAGATTGCCAACAGCGATCAGGTAAAGGTTGGCGAATGGGTGCTGGCCATCGGCAACCCTTTAGGACTGAATAATACCGTTACCGCAGGCATCATCTCGGCCAAGGCACGCACACTAGGTGCCAACGGCGTGGAGAGCTTCATCCAGACCGATGCAGCCATCAACGCCGGCAACTCGGGTGGTGCGCTGGTGAATACCAACGGACAGCTGGTGGGCATCAACGCCATGCTCTACTCACAGACGGGCAGCTACAGCGGCTACGGCTTTGCCATCCCCACCACGATGATGAACAAGGTGGTGGACGACCTAAAGGAATACGGCACCGTGCAGCGTGCTATCCTCGGAATCATGGGCACAGACGTGAAGAACTATGTCGACCAAGAGAAGGAGAAGGGCAACGAGGTGGACCTCGGCACGATGGAAGGCATCTATGTGGATAAGGTGGTAGAGGAAAGTGCTGCCGAGGAGGCTGGTCTCCAGAAGGGCGACGTCATCATCGAGGTGGACGGCCAGAAGGTGACGAAGTTTGGCGACCTGACAGGCATCATCGCCCAGAAGCGTCCCGGCGAGAAGATGAGCATCGTCTACATGCGCGACAAGAAGAAGCACTCGAAGACCGTCACGCTGAAGAACGAGCAGGGCAACACTCAGGTGGTGAAGAACGCCGACCTGGATATCCTGGGCGCCGATTTCCGCGAATTGACTCAGCAGCAAAAAGAACAGCTCGACATACAATATGGCCTCGAGGTGATCAAGGTGAAGGGCGGCAAACTGAAGGATGCCGGCATCGAGAAGGGATTCGTCATCCGTCAGGTCAACGACCAGCCCGTCAGCACTACCGAAGAACTCGATGCCATCGTCAAGGACGTGAGCACCTCAAGAGATCCCGTACTCATCATCAAGGGCATCTACCCGACCGGCAAGAAGAAAACCTTCGTGGTAGAGCTGGGCGAATGATGAGTCAGGAATCAGGAGCATAAAGCTGTTTGCCGGACAAAAACGGCAAAGGCAAGCAAGGAGTTGGGAGTTAAAAAAGTTTAAACGACGGAAAATAACTCCCAACTCCTAGCTTTTACTCTTAACTCTTTCGTATCTTTGCAGGTTGAAACGCTTAAATTCCTGATACCACACAAAATGAGACAGCTCAAAATCACAAAATCGATAACGAACCGTGAGAGCGAGGCCCTGGAGAAATACCTTCAGGAAATCAGCAAAGAAGAGCTTATCGGCATAGAAGAGGAGATTGAACTGGCACAGCGCATCCGCCAAGGCGACCGCAAGGCGGTGGAGCGACTGGCGAAGGCTAATCTTCGCTTTGTGGTATCGGTAGCCAAGCAATACCAGAATCAAGGACTGTCGCTGCCCGACCTCATTAATGAAGGCAACCTGGGACTACTGCGTGCCGCTGAGAAATTCGATGAGACACGCGGATTCAAGTTCATCAGCTATGCCGTGTGGTGGATCAGGCAGAGCATCCTGCAGGCATTGGCCGAACAAAGCCGTATCGTCCGCCTGCCCCTGAACCAGGTAGGAGCCGTCAATAAGATCAGCCGTGCGGCCAATAAGTTTGAGCAGGTGCACGAGCGCAAGCCATCGGCCGAGGAGCTGTCGGCCAACACCGACCTGCCTGTGGAGAAGATTGACGAGGCGATGGCGGCCAACACCCGTCACGTATCGATGGACGCTCCCTTCAGCGAGAGCGACGACGGTTCGCTGCTCGACCTGCTGCCCAACGACGACATCCCTGAAACTGACAGCACGCTGGTGGACGAGTCGCTGAAGACGGAGGTAGAGCAGGCATTGAAGACACTCAGCGACCGCGAGCGTAACATCGTGAAGGCTTTCTTCGGCATCGGCCAGCCAGAATTGACGCTTGACGAGATTGGCATGAAGTTCGGCTTGACTCGTGAGCGCGTCAGACAGATCAAGGAGAAAGCATTGCGCAACCTGCGCAACAATAACAAGTACAACATCCTGAAAGGGTACTTGGGAAAGTGAGGAGGTTGAGAATTGACAATTGAAAATTGAAAGAATGAAGAAATATATCATTGTTGCATTGTGCCTGATGATGGGCATAGGAACGGCCAACGCCAAGAAGCAACAGGTGGAGAAGATGTATATGTTTGGAATGGCGGCTGCCTTTACCGACACTATCGTGCACTTCACCAACATACAGATTGTAGACAGCGTCTGGATAGAGTCAAAGAACAATTTTCTGCAAGACCGCGATGTCTATTCCAACCAGCTACGTACCTTCCTGCGCGACAAGCAGCAGTCCCCCAACCGCACCTGCATCGTCTTCTACTCGACCAAACGTGAGAAGCTGGAGAAGAAATACCAGAAGATGAAGCGCCTCTATGGCAAGGACAAAAAGGGAGTAGAGCACTTCGACGTGAGATACATCATGGATACTGACTTCAAGTTCCAGCCAGTAAAGCAGGAGGAGGAACAGCAGGATGAGTAGCAGCCACTGCTTCTGCATTGCCGGACACCATATCCGTATCAATTTCAACGACGACGACAGCCAGAACAACATGGGACTGTTGCCGTCGTTTAAACCTTTCAGCCTCCCCCTATCTCCTTCCCAGAAAGGTTTAGAGGAGGCTTCCTATCTCTTTACCCTTGACGTAGACGACAGCCTGCGTCCTGCAAAGGAGAAGAATCTGGTGAGGAAATTTGATACAGGCAACGGCGATACCATTGTACACCAGCTGCCAGACGGCGGCTACCAATACATTGTGCGCGACATCATGGGCAACGACTGCTGCCTGCTCATTGCCAACGACAAGTTCACCCACTGCCGCTGTGCCCTCAACGGCGACTGGACCATGCGCTCCTTCGGCCTGAACAATGCGCTGATGATGATATTTGCCTTTGCCGGCGCCTATCATCAGACGATGCTCATCCACGCCTCTGCCACGATGATTTCACAAGAGAGGAGTGAAGTAAGAGGTGAGAGGAGTGAAGTAAGAGGTGAGAGGTGTGAAGGAGGCGACGATTACGTCGGTTATCCTTTTATTGCAGCCAGCGGCACAGGCAAGAGCACACACACCTCGCTATGGCTGAAACACATAAAGGGTGCACAGCTACTCAACGACGACAACCCCATCATCCGCATCATCGACGGCACACCCTACCTTTTCGGCTCACCCTGGAGCGGCAAAACACCCTGTTATCGCAACCGCAAGACACGTCTTGGAGCTGTCACCCGCATAGAACGTGCTCCGGAGAACAGCATCGAACGCCTGTCACCCATCGAAGCCTTCGCCTCTCTCCTACCCGCCTGCTCCAGCATGAAATGGGACGAGGGTACCTATCGTCTGCTGTGCGATGCCATCACACGCATCATCGAGACGACACCTATCTATACCCTTCACTGCCTACCTGATGAGGAGGCAGCACGCTTGTCTTATTCAACATTAACCAATCAATAATAACCGTTGTCACCCAAACTCTCACCTCACATCCCTCACCTCTCACCCCTTAACAAAGAGAGTGTGATGTACCTGCCCAACGATGTGTTCCTGCCGCTGGTGCTCAACGAGCTGAAACAGTATCCAGACAAGACGGCTACCATCAACCTGCGCGGACGCAGCATGAGGCCTTTCCTCGAGGACGGACGCGACAAGGCCATCCTGCAGCTTGTCACTGGTGACGACTGCCGCAAGGGCGACGCTGTGCTGGCTGAGATAGAGCCTGGGCACTACGTACTGCATCGCATCGACACGATCAGCAGCGACGGCACCGTCACGCTGATGGGCGACGGCAACCTGGGATATGAACATTGCAGCAAAGAGGATATCAGGGCCAAGGCCGTAGGTTTTTTGCGAAAAGGACGCGAGAAGGCCGACATGACCACAGGCCGCAAATGGCGTACCTACTCTTGGCTGTGGACACGCCTCAAGCCTCTGCGCCGCTATCTGCTCTTCGCCCTTCACCCACACGTTCCGCAATCTCTAAAACGCAATAAGAAATGAAAGTAAAGAAAGGATTCAACCTGAGAACGGTCTGCGGCGAGAACATCATCGTAGCAGAAGGTCTCTCCAACATCGACTTCAGCCGTATCATCAGCCTCAACGAGAGTGCCGCCTACCTTTGGAAAAACATCCAGGACAAGGACTTCAATGCCGACATGCTAGTCAGCCTTCTTACTGAAGAGTATGAAGTGAGCAATGAAAAAGTCCGACAAGACGCCGAGGCGCTCATTGGGCAATGGAAGGATGCCGGTCTGATTGCCGAGTAATCTCTTTTACGTTTTCTAAAGGAGCTGGAGCGGGCTTGTGACGAAGGTCGTTGCGCCGTGAGCTTGCAGGAATTCGCGACTGCGGAATCCCCAAAGCACACTGATGCAAGGCAGGCCGGCATTATGGGCTGTGAGAATGTCGACGTCGCTGTCACCCACATAGACGGCCCCTTCTTTCGTGACGCCTAACTGGCGCAGCGCCTCTTCCACCGTATCGGGAGCAGGCTTTTTGCGGATACCCTCCGCCTCATGCTCACCTACAGCCACCTCGATGGTGTCGGCAAAGAAATAACGGCACAGCTCTTTGGTGGCAGCATCAAACTTATTGCTCACTACAGCAGTATGACAGCCTCGACGGCGCAACTCCGCAAGGAGTTCAGGAATACCGTCGTAGGGACGCGTAGTGTCAAGTGAATGCTCCAAATAATAACTGCGGAAGGCAGCAAGCACTTCTTCAAACAACGGATTGGCCTCGCCTTCCGGCACAGCACGCTGCATGAGCACGCGGACGCCATTGCCCACAAAGCTACGCACATCGTCGATGCTGTGCTCAGATAAGCCGTACTTACGCAGGGCATAGTTCACAGCAGCAGCAAGATCGCCAAGCGTATCAAGCAGGGTGCCGTCGAGATCAAATATGTATGATTTATAATGGATAATGGATGATGGATGATGGATAATGGATGATGGATAATGGATGATGGGGGATTAGCGGCGGCTGCGAGTAATCATCGTCTTCAGCTTCTTATTGTAGCGGGCGGTCTCCATCAGCTGTTCGATGGTGAGGTGCATACGCCACTGCCAGCGGTTGTAGGCATCGCTGGGTGTGTTGATGCGCTCATCACGCGGATTCTTCGCACGCAGCTCGTGATCCATCGCTAGCCAGTCTTGCAGTGAGAGGATGCAGAGCATGGAGGGCGAATAGAGATGGCGGGCGATAATCTCCTCAGCCAGATGAGCAGGCAACTGCTCAGGAGCGCGTCCCTGCTTCTGCAGCATCGTAGTGTAGAAACGCTGGGCACGCTCAGGCTGTTCCTGCCACCAGAGACGAAGGGGAGCCATATCATGCGTGGTGATGGTGGCGACGCTGCGAATGGGGTTACCATCCAAATGGGTGAACTCTACCCCAGCCTGCTTCGGCATCTGCTGAATCTCAAGCGTGAGGATACGCAGGCTATCAAGCACAGGCTGTACGCAGTCGGGCAGCATACCCAGGTCTTCGGCACAGAGTAGCATGTGCGTGGACTGCTGCAAGCGGCTCAGACGGTCGTAGCCCGTCTTTCCCCAGAACATGTTGTGACGCTGATAGAAGAAATGGTTGTAGATGCGCATGTAAGCATCCTTCTCGTCATTAGAGAGGGCTTCGTAGACCGGCTCCTGCCAAGCCTGTATGCGCGGATGGTACATTTCGGGCTGACGCGGGTCTTCAAGGAAGAGGACGTTGGCCACAAGTCGGCAGAGACCGTCACGAATCCACAGGCTGTTCTCATCGCCACGTCCCTCGAAGTGCTGCATGATGCGACGCTGTGTGCTCACCTCCTCCTTCAGGTCGTAAAGACCGTAAGCCTTCTGCACTAGGAAAGTGTCACGAACATACTGGGCGTGGATGCCGAAGAGGCGGTCGATGACGCGGTCGTTGATGAACGGACGAGTGAGGAAATCGCGACGGAAAGGCAGGCCGAAGTATTCTATCTCGCCAGCCGTCAACGGCAAAGCGGGTGAGAAATGTCCCAGCGTGCCGTAGATCTGTTCCTGCGGAATCTCCCAGATACGGAAGAAACCCAAGACATGGTCGATGCGGAGGGCGTCGAAATACTGCTCCATATTCTTCAGACGCTCATCAAACCACTCGTCGATGCCTTCTGCCTGCCAGTTGTAGGTGGGGAATCCCCAATTCTGGCCCAGCTGAGAGAAAGCATCAGGTGGAGCACCCGTCTGTCCGTCGAGATGGAAGAACGTGGGATGTTCCTTCACCTCGTTGCTGTTACGACTCACACCAATAGGCAGGTCACCCATGAGGATAATACCCAAGGAACGGGCATGATCGGCAGCTCGCTGCAATTGCTGGTGCAGATGGTGCTGAATGAATTCCGAGAAGGTGAACTTTTCAGCACACTGCTGCTCGTCATAGAGGGTCTTCAGGTATTCATTCTTTACTCGATCAACGGCCTCATAGTCGCTGTAATTGAGGGCGTTAAGCTCACGTTGCTGACGACGGAAGGCTGTCATGCGCTTCTTATCCTTCAAAGGCGGGAGCTGGTTGAGGTCGATGTAATGTGGATGCAGGTCGAAGGCCGACATGATGTTGTAGGGATAGGAGTCGCCCCACTGATGCGTGTCCGTCGTATCGTTGACGGGCAACAGCTGGATGACCTTCAATCCGACCTCGGCAGCCCAGTCGATGAAGCGGTAGAGGTCGCCGAAGTCCCCCACCCCACAGCTCTGCTCGGAGCGCAGAGAGAAGACAGGCACGCAGACGCCGGCAGCACGCCAGGGTTTCTCGGGCAGTCGCAGCGGCTCACCATAGGCGACATAGACCTCGCCGTCGTTCAGATCGTCAGGCGACACACGATTATCGCCCTCCTCCCAGGCCACCAGCTCGTGTTTCTCTTCGTCCACCACCACATATTTATATTCGAAGGGCAGCCCCAGCCAGTCGACATTCAGCGTCAGCATCCAGTCGCCGTTTCCTGCAGGTACCATCGGCATATAGCGCATCGGATTCCAAGAGCCCAAAGCGGGATGACTGCCGATGACGGCTAACGTCTGACCCGTCAGCAGCTGCGGCGCAGAGACACGGAACAACACCGTTTTTCGAAAGAAAGGCAAAGTGAGGGGAGCCCCCTCCTGCCTCCCCCGACTGGGGGAGGTGGCAGTGCCAGATTCCGCGGCGGAAGCCTCCCCCAGTCGGGGGCGGTTGGAGAGGGCCGCCGTCACCTGATAGGCACTTGTATAGAGATGTGCGGGCAGCGGCAGGTCTCTCCATATGTCAGCCAGGATAAAGGTCTTGGAGGAATCAAAGGCGTAGAGTCGAGGCACACCGCTCCATTCGCGACGCAGCTCCTTTCCCTCGCCATCCTCCACAATATAGATATACGAGAATGCCTCCACGGGACTGCGACGGCTCTCCAGCACAACAGTCTCCGCCGCCCAGAAGTCGCCGTCGTCAGTAAGCATCGGCAAGCGATCCTGGCGCACAGAGCCATCGTGGGAATGATAGCTGATGAGCACCGTCAACTGCTGCCCCCACTCCGTGCGGTAACGTATCGAAAAGCGTAGTTTCATAGAAAGGATAATAGTTAAAAGGTTAAAGGTAGGAAAGGGTCAGGCATACTGCCGCAGAGCGCTGAGCAACTCGGTATTCTCGTTTCGTGTGCCGACAGTGATGCGCAGACAGTTCTGACAGAGCTGCACGCGATGGCGGTTGCGAACGATGATGCCGCGATCCACCAAGTAATTGTAGATGCCCTGTGCATCGGTGACTCGTGCGAGGAAGAAGTTGGCATCCGACGGGAACACCTCTTTACAGATGGGCAGCTGGCGGAAAGCAGTCATCATCTGCGAGCGTTCCTGCAGGATGAGCTGCACCCAGGCATCCACATCGAAGCGAGCCTCCAAGGCTTTCATGGCCTGCTGCTGTGTCAACTGGTTGATGTTGTAAGGATATTTCACCTTGTTGAAGATGCCGATGATATCAGGCGATGCAAAGGCCATACCCAGACGGATGGCGGCACTGGCCCAAGCTTTGCTCATCGTGTTAAGCACCACGAGATTGGAATGCTGAGGCAGCTCGAAGCGAAGCGGACGCTGCTTTGAGAAGTCGCTGTAGGCCTCGTCAACGACGACGATGCCCTGGAACGTGTTGATAACCTTCAACACCTCCTCGCGGTCAATATCATTGCCTGTAGGATTGTTAGGGCTGCAAATCCAGATAAGCTTCGTCTTGGCATCGCAGGCAGCTAACAGCCTGTCGGCCTGCATCTGGAAATGCTCATCCAACAGCACGGGCCTATACTCCACGTCATTGATGTCGGCACATACACGATACATACCGTAGGTGGGCTCAATAGCCACCACGTTGTCGACGCCAGGACGGCAGAAGCAACGGTAGAGCAGGTCGATGGCCTCGTCGCTGCCGTTACCCAAGAACGTGTAGTTGGCAGGGATGCCCTTCACCGCGGCCAGCTGCTCTTTCAGTTCACGCTGCAAGGGGTCAGGATAGCGGTTCATCGGCGTGTTGTAGGGACTCTCGTTGGCATCGAGGAATACGTGGGCCTCGTGGCCGGAGTATTCATCGCGGGCCGAACTATATGGAGCAAGACGCCAGATATTGGGTCTTATCAGTTGTTCTAATGGTTTCATCTTTTATAGGCTTTTCAGTCTGATTGTCATCGCATTCTTGTGAGCGTCGAGCTGTTCAGCTTCTGCCATCAGCTCTACGGCAGGCCCTATACGACGCACGCCCTCTTCAGTAAGGTGCTGGAAGGTGACCTTACGGCAGTAGCTGTCGAGGTTGACGCCGCTATAAGCTGTGGCATATCCGTGCGTGGGCAGCGTGTGGTTGGTGCCGCTGGCATAGTCGCCAGCACTCTCGCAGGCATAGGGACCGAGGAAGACGCTGCCGGCGTTGACCACCTTAGCAGCCAACTCGTTATAGTCGCGTGTCTGGATGATGAGATGCTCAGGAGCGTAGGCATTGCTCAGGGCCATCATCTCGTCGGCAGAACTGACTAGCACACTGCGGCTGTTGTCGAGGGCCTTCTGGGCAATGTCCTTACGAGGAAGGAGATTCAGTTGACGCTCCACCTCAGCCTGCACATCGACGAGCAGCTGCTCGCTGGTGGTGATGAGCAGCACCTGCGAATCGATGCCATGCTCAGCTTGTGACAGCAAGTCGGCAGCCACGAAGGCAGCATTGGCACTTTCGTCAGCCAGCACGCAGACCTCCGAGGGGCCAGCAGGCATGTCGATGGCCACGTCGCCGAGGCTCACCTGCTGCTTGGCAGCCATCACATACTGATTGCCTGGGCCAAAAATCTTAAAGACCTTGGGCACACTCTCCGTCCCGTATGCCATTGCACCGATGGCCTGTACGCCGCCTGCCTTGTAGATGGCGCTGACACCTGCCACTCGTGCAGCAACGAGGATGGCGGGGTTCACCTTGCCCTCGCGATTCGGCGGTGTGCAAAGGACAATATCGTGGCATCCGGCTATCTTAGCCGGAGTAGCCAGCATGAGCACGGTGCTAAAGAGCGGCGCCGTACCGCCAGGGATGTAGAGGCCCACCTTCTCGATGGCCACACTCTTCTGCCAACAGACGACACCCGGTTGTGTCTCCACTCGCACCTCGCTGAAACGCTGTGCCTCGTGGAACTTATAGATATTCTGATGGGCCAGACGGATTGCTTCCCTCAGCTCAGGGCTGACCAGTGTCTCGGCCTCGTCCATCTCGGCTTCTGTGACGGCAAGTGACTGCAGGCGCACATGGTCGAAGCGTTCCTCATAGTCGAGCACAGCCTCGTCGCCACGCTGTCTGACATCGTTGAGCACACCGCTCACCGTCTGTTGCAGCTGCGAATGGTCAAGATGCGGACGTGCCGTTATCTCTGCCCACTGTTCGTGCTGGGGGTATTTGTAAATATTCATATTTTATCTTTATCTGTATTAACATCCCCTCCTCGGGAGGGGATTGGGGAGTTTTTTTACAGAATCATTTTCTCGATAGGTGTGACGAGGATGCCCTGGGCACCGAGTTCTTTCAGCTGGCCGATGATTTCCCAGAAACGGTGCTCGTCCAATACGGTATGAACCGAGCACCACTCGTCATCAGCCAAAGGAATCACCGTGGGACTCTTCAGGCCGGGCAGCACGTTGATGATTTCCTGCAGGCGGGCCTTCGGGGCATTCATGCGCACATATTTCTTATCCTCAGCCTGACGCACGGCCTCGAAGCGGAAGAGCATCTGCTCCAGGATATCACGTTTCTCCTTCTCCATCTTGGGATAGCCGATGAGCAGGGCCTCGCTCTGCATCACCACCTCCACTTCGCGCAGGTTGTTGCTGACGAGTGTCGAGCCGCTGCTGACGATGTCGAAGATAGCGTCGGCCAAGCCAATGCCCGGGCTGATCTCCACACTGCCGGTGATGACGTGTATCTCGGCATGTATATGGTTGTCGTCAAGGAATTTCTGCAGGATGACGGGATAGGATGTGGCTATCTTCTTGCCCTCAAACCACTCGAGGCCCTGGTAGTCGATATCCTTGGGGATGGCCAGCGACAAGCGGCAGCGGCTGAAACCCAGACGCGACACGATGTCGGCCTCGGCACCACGCTCCACAAATTCGTTCTCACCCACCACGCCAATGTCGGCCACGCCAGTAGCCACGCTCTGAGGGATGTCGTCGTCGCGCAGGTAAAGCACCTCCAACGGGAAGTTCTGGGCGCCGACGAGCAGGGTGCGCTTCGAGCCGCCAACCTTGATGTCGGCCTCAGTCAGCAGGTGCATCGTGTCCTCGAAAAGACGACCCTTTGATTGTACAGCAATTCTAATTACCATTTTATTGAATGTAGATTGATTATTATCGACCTTTGTGGCTGCAAAGGTACAACTTTTCCGCCAAATATCTTTCAATCGGTAAGAAAAAGTGCTTTTTCTTTTGCTTTTCAACCGCTTCTTCGTACCTTTGCCGCGAAATTTTGTATTCAAGGATGAAAAGAATTCTACTCTCTCTGCTTATCATGGCAACGGCAGGAGCCTGCACGAAGCGGCAGGAAACCGTGGTGCCGCCTTGGCAGAGTGAGACGCCGGCAAGCGATGTTTACGACTTGTCGCAGATTGAGCAGACGGGCGAGCTGATTGCCCTGACGCTGACCGGACCCGATACTTACTACGACTACCAGGGCTCGCATCTTGGTGTACACTATCTGCTGGCAGAGCAGTTTGCCAGCTATCTCGGCGTGCGTCTGCGCATAGAGGTATGCCGCGACACCACCGAACTGCTGCGACGCCTCAATGCCGGCACAGATGCCGACCTGGGCGTCCTGCCTCTCACCTCCGACACCACGTTGCTGGGCTGGATGGTGGGCGACGGCAAGCCCAACCTGCAAAATGCCCTGCACGAATGGTACCAGCCGCAGCTTCTGGCCGATGCCAAAGAGACGGAGCGGCAGATGCTGACACAACACCGCGTGACACGACGTGTCCACGCGCCGATGCTCTCGCGTGGTGTCATCTCCCTCTACGACGAGTTGTTCAAACGCTACAGCCGTGGCATCGGATGGGACTGGCGACTGCTGGCCGCCCAGTGCTATCAGGAGTCTACCTTCGACCCCGAGGCGGTATCATGGGCAGGTGCCAAAGGCCTGATGCAGATCATGCCCAAGACCGCCGACCACCTCGGCCTGGCTCGCGACATGATGACCGATCCTGAGCAGAACATCGCCGCAGCCACCCGCTATCTGCACGAGCTGGACCACGAGTTCAGCTACATACACGACCGTACTGAGCGCCAGAACATGGTGCTGGCCAGCTACAACGGCGGCATCTTCCACATTCAGGATGCCATGCGTCTGGCAGCCCGCGACAACCGCAACGCCCAGCGCTGGGCCGATGTGCGTGAGTATGTGCTGAAACTGAAAGACCCGCAGTATTATCAGGACACGCTGGTGCACTACGGCTATATGCGGGGTACCGAGACAGCCGACTACGTTGACCGCATCCGTGCCCGTTTCAATGAATACGCACGCAAAGTCAGACAATGAGAATTGAGATTGATCTAATATGATGAACAGCCACACACTAATCGCTGACAGCGGCAGCACGAAGACCGACTGGCTCATAGGCAACGAGCGCATAAGCACACAGGGCATCAATCCCATCCATCAGGACGACGACACCATCCTCGCCATCCTCAACGATGAACTCATCCCTCAACTCACACCTCTCACCTCTCAACTCCAGGCCATCCGCTTCTACGGTGCCGGCGTCCGTCCTGAGCAGGAAGAGCGCATCCAGCGACTGCTCGCACAGGCATTCCCCAACGCCACGAGCATCGAGGCGAAGAGCGACATGCTGGGTGCTGCCCGGGCCCTCTGCGGCAAACAGGAGGGGCTGGCCTGCATCCTCGGCACGGGTGCCAACTCATGCCTCTTCGACGGCGAGCACATCATCCAGAACACACCACCCCTGGGCTATATCCTGGGCGATGAAGGCAGCGGTGCCGTAATGGGCCACATGTTCCTCAACGCGCTCTATAAGAACAGGTTATACGATGGCGCTAAAGTAGAGTTTGAACGTCATTTTAATCTCTCATTGCCTGACGTCATTGAGCGTGTCTACCGTCAGCCGATGGCCAACCGATGGCTCGCCTCACTCTGTCCCTACATCCGCGAACACCTTGAAGAGCCTACCGTGGAAGACGTCGTCATTCACAACTTCCGCCTGTTCATCAGCCACAACCTTGCACCCTACCGCCGTCCGCATCTGCCCATCAACGCCGTAGGCAGCGTGGCCTATTTCTTCAAGCCACAGCTTGAGCAGGCTGCCGCCGCTGAAGGCTACACCGTAGGACGTATTCTCCGTTCGCCCCTCGATGCTGCTGAGCAGCTCTGACAGATCATTCCCTGCTCAACAGCCGTCGTCAATCACCTCAATATAGAAACTGAACGGCCGGAAACCCTCACCGTCACCAACGTCACCAAGGCATAAAAAGGCCTCCCCTGAGGGAGGCTTTTTCATACACATTCCACATTCATGTGGTTCAGTCCGGCATCGCGGCAGATCTGCAGATAGAGGGTGTTTTCCTTCATGCTCACCTGCAGCAGGTCGAAGCTCACGCCGTCCTTGTGCCAGCGGTTGAAGATGTGGCCTATCAGCAGGCCGATGACGAAGGGCTTGTCGGCGCTGCACTTCAGGTGAGCAACGAAATTCTGCTTTCCCTTGCCTTTTGTCAGGCCGATTTGGGCCTCTCCTACTTTGTAGGAGTGTTCATACACGGGTTCACCCTTTCCATAGGGTTTGAAGTCCAACGAGTCATCATTGTACTGGTGAACCGTGCCACGGGTGGATTTTACTATTTCTTTCATAATCAGACAATTAAATGTTTTTAGTTGGTGACGTGGTGACGTGGTGACAGGTGACGTTAAGGAAGGAAAACGACCTCAAAAATAAATATATTATTTATAATATATTATTTTTGAATTTTACATCAGTAATTTTTTCGCTTAACGTCACCAACGTCACCGTCACCAACGTCACCAATCATACTACTTCACTTCATTCTCGAAGGCCATCACGTAGCCAAGGATCACGTCGTTCATGGTGCCTGCCGTCTGGCCGTTCTCCTGATGAGCCATCGCCGAGACGATGCAAAACCAGAGAAACGGGTCCTCGGTGATGAAGGGCAGCTGCTCGTCGGGCTCCACGCCAGCCTTGTGGCACACGAAGGAGATGTACTTGCTGGTGGCATTGCCGTCAGAGGGCGGAGCCCATCGCGAGATAATCCCTTGGATAGTGTGCAGCCTATACTTCCTATAATACTGTTTCAGCAGGATGAAGGCGGCGCGATAGCCATAGGCCAATGACTCGAACTGGCAAAACTGCTTGTCGGTCTGCGTCTCTCGCATGCCCTTCCATTTTGTCAATGTGCGGCGGATATTCAGCGGGTTGCCGTTGCGGATGCCGCGTGGGGTGTTGTTCGTCTTTTCCATAATTGAGAATACAACTTTGTTTTTTTGTTTTGAAGATAACTTTTTGTTTTGAAGATAACTTTTTGTTTTGAAGACAACTTTTTTGTTTAGAAGATAACTTTTTTGTTTTGAAGACAACATGGACAACAAGGACAACATGGCTGC
>CAMVJU010000035.1 GCA_947167935.1 uncultured Prevotellaceae bacterium
AGTGTGCCAGCTGATAGTCGACGCCCTTCAGGTCCTTGCCGATGACGAGCACATCCTCAGAGAGGTGAGAGGCGAGAGGTGAGAGGTGTGAGTTTTCCAGCACGAACTCCTCAGCTGATCGGATGTCGCCCGCGGGAGCCTTGTCGCCCTGCTGCAGCTCGACGTATTTGTCGATGACGGCAGCGATGTCGAGCGACTCTGCGGCGAGGTCGCGATAGAAGTCGCTGGCCTCCTTGTAGCCCAGCTTCTTCATAGTGCGCATCATCACAGATTCTTCCAACTCTATCTTGCGGTTACGGAACTTTCGTTCAAGCATTTCTTTAACCAGCATCGCCTCCTTCTGCTGCGTCTCTTTCAGGGCCAGTCGGATTTTCGCTTTGGCCCTCGACGTCTTCACGATGTTGAGCCATTCCTGCTTGGGTCGCTGCGTTGTGGAGGTGAGGATTTCCACCTGGTCGCCGCTGTGCAGCTGCTGCCGGAAGGTGACCACGCGTCCGTTGTCGCCCTGCGAGCGTCCCTCTGCCGAGCGGATGCGTGCGCCTGTGCAGGCCGAACCCACCTTCGAATGGATGTAGTAGGCCATATCGAGCACGGTGGCACCCTGTGGGAACTTCATCAGGTCGCCGCGAGGTGTAAAGACGTACACTTCCTCGTCCTGCAGCTCCATGCGCAGCTCGTCCATCGCTTGCAGGCCGTCGTCGGCGTTCTCCAGCATCTGACGGATGCCGCGCAGCCATTCGTCCATACCGCCTGTGTCGGCCTTCACGCCCTTGTAGCGCCAGTGGGCAGCGACGCCGCGCTCGGCCACCTCGTCCATCCGCTCTGTGCGTATCTGCACCTCCACCCACTTCTTCTCAGGCCCCAGCACGGTGATGTGCAGGCTCTCGTAGCCGTTGGATTTCGGCACGCTGAGCCAGTCGCGCATGCGCTTGGGGTTCGAGGTGTACATGTCGGTGATGATGGCGAAGACCTTCCAGCATTGCACCTTCTCCTCCTCCGGCGGACAGTCGATGATGATGCGGATGGCGAAGAGATCGTAGACGCCCTCGAAGGCGCATTTCTGCTTCTTCATCTTCTGCCAGATGGAGTGGATGGACTTTGTGCGGCCCTTCATGTGAAACTTTAAGCCTGCTGCCGTAAGTTTCTCGTTGATAGGCTTTATGAACTGTTCTATATAGGCGTCTCGTGCAGCCTTTGTGGCGTTCAGCTTCTCCTTGATGTGATAGTAGGCCTCCGTCTCGAGATACTTCAGCGAGAGGTCTTCCAGCTCGCTCTTCAGCTTGTAGAGGCCCAGCTTGTGAGCCAGCGGCGCGTAGAGGTAGGCAGCCTCCTGGCTCACCTCGCGACGGGCTTCCGTGTTGTCGGTGTCGCGAATCTGTCGCATCAGGTTGACGCGCGAGGCAATCATGATGAGGATAACGCGCATGTCCTCGGCCAGCGAAATGAGCAGGTTGCGGAAGTTCTCGCCCTGAGTGCCTGAAAGGCTGGGAGCTCCTGTCGTAGACGATGCCTGCAGGGGATTGTCGACGACTTTGTCATCGGCATACAGCTCCTCAATGCGGTGCAGCCCGTGCAGGATGCGTCCCACCGTTGTGCCGAACTCGCTGTCGGCCTCGTCGATGGTGAGCTGTCCGCCCTCCACGCAGGGATGCAGCATGATAGCCAGCACGGCATCGCGCCGAAGGCCAATCTCTTCGACAGCCAAAAGTGCCGTTTGCAGGCTCGAAACCACAGGGTTCAGGCCAAAGGCGTCGCGCTTTACCTGTCCCTGCTCGATGGCCGTCATCACGTGTTGGCGGATGTGCTCCTCGTCGCCCTCTTGCAGCGATGCGGCAATCCTGTCCTTCAGCTGTGCGTAGAGCTGCAAAGCCAGCTCGCGTTCCTCGTTGGTGAAGTCTATGTGTTGTGTCATGATGTCTCTTTTTGCGCTTTTGTCTCTGCAAATGTACGAAGAAAAACGGGAAATGGTGTGCTTATGCGCAATTTTTTTTTGAAATTTTTGCAATTTGTTCGTCAGATATTTGGAGCAGTCAGAAAAATAGTATAACTTTGCACGTAAATTTACCATTACATCTTCTAAAAAAGACTAAAAAGAGACCTATGACTGACGAAATAACTCAGCGACCTGGAATGCAGCAGCTCAACAGAGGCGAGATGCAGCGCTCTGAACAGCAGCAGACTGTCTATCAGCAGCAGACCCTTGCAAATGCCGCCGAGGGGCGTCTTTGCCCCAAGTGCGGCACGGTGAACGAGCCGGAAGCACGCTATTGCGCTTCCTGCGGCGCATTGCTTGGCATGGGCACGTGTCCCAATTGCGGCACAGCCCTTGACCCCGATGCCGATTTCTGCGAGGCTTGCCACCACTATATACGCCCTGATGTGTGCTCTTTCTGTGGCGCACATTTCAACGAAAACGACCCCTATTGTCCTGAGTGCGGCTCACCGCGTGGCGGCATTGTCTGTCCTAACTGTCACACGCTGAACGACTTCTCCTTCTGCAAGCAATGCGGTCAGCCGCTGACCGACGATGCCCGTCAGATGATGGAGCAGCTGAAGCTGCGCCCTGACTATATGGAGCTGGTACAGGTGGCTCGTGAATACAACGAGCTGCAGATGCAGCTGCCCTACAGCAGCGACAACGACATCATGCACGACGAAGCCAGCTTGCGGCTGCGCGAGCGTGTGCTCTCCCTGTTGGCACAGGACGAGGGCGTAGCAGAGCCTGAGATTCCCAAGCCCCGTACTCATCGCATGACGAAAGAGCAGCTGGAGGAAAAGAAGAAGATGAAGCTCGAAATCCTGTCGCGCATTCTCGACCAGATGGCCACGCCTCCTATGCCCTCGCCTGCCAAGGTGCGCAACTATGCGATGGCGCAGAAGCCCATTGGCGTCCGTCTGGGATGGGAGTGCAACTACAAGCATGCCCTTCACTCCAGCCCCTGCGGCTGTGCCAAGCCACAGCTGGGCGGCAAGTGGGTCATCCTGGGTCACAACTCGAAACAGGAGATCAAGGACGACAAATAAGTCGGAAAAACAGAGAGTTGTGTATTAGAGTTGAGAATTGAACTAATCTGAATATGCAAAACGACCTATACAAAACTAAGCGCCCAGACGAGGCCACCGATTCGGTAGCAGCGCCTGACATCACGATGAAGCCTGCCGGCAACAACAACGTGGAGCCCGAGCGCACCATGCACATCAACGATGTACCACAGGCTGCCAAAGCAGAACCGGTAGCGGATACAACGCTCCGTCCCGCCAGCGGGCAGATGATCTCTGGAGGCGACAGCGCGAAGACCGCCAGAACGTTTGTCCTCAAAGGCGAAACCTATGAGCAGGTGGAAACCCTGAGCGAGAATTCGGGCGAGGCACAGGTGTTCCTCGTGCGAAAGAAGGAAGGGGAGGAAAACTATGTGCTGAAGGTGTATTACCCCAACTTCGACATCAACAAGAAGCTGATGCAGGTGGTGCGCTCCTTCCAGTTTGAGATGATTGTCGAGCTCTACGACTATGGCAAGACCTACGTCGACGGCAAGCATCGCTACTACGAGCTGATGGAATACCTGCGTGGCGGTACGCTGCGTGACATGAAACTCGAGGGCGACTTCAACCGCTTCCGCCGTATAGCCCTGCAGGCAGCAGCAGCCCTGGCCTACTGCCACCATCGCGGCGTGCTGCACAAGGACATCAAACCCACTAACTTCTTCTTCCGCGACGATAAGAAGACACAGCTCGTGCTGGGCGACTTCGGCATCTCCGCTTTGCGCGAAGGCGGTGTCCGTACCTTTCACACCACACAGGCTCGTACGCCGATATACGCAGCTCCTGAGATGTACACCGACGTCATCGACGGCGTGGTGGAAATCACTGAGGCTGCCGACTACTACTCCTTGGGTATGACGCTCTTCGCCATCTGGCTGGGCGAGAATCCAATGAGTAGCAACGAGCGCATTATGATGAAGCAGAAGAACGAGGGACGTCTGCCCCGTCTGGCTGAGCTGCCTGACCGCGTGAAGATGCTGGTACAAGGCCTTACTGCTGTGAACCAGCAGAGCCGCTGGGGTTATGAGCAGGTGGAACGCTGGTTCCTCGGCGAGGATGTGCCAGTAGACCTCTCATCGCCTTTCCTGCGCTACAAGAGCTTCGTCGTTGATCCTGACCGCAACGTCATTGCTGATAATGTGCACGAGCTGG
This sequence comes from uncultured Prevotellaceae bacterium, assembly GCA_947167935.1. Lineage (GTDB taxonomy): Bacteria > Bacteroidota > Bacteroidia > Bacteroidales > Bacteroidaceae > Prevotella. Next base: position 4,195 of record CAMVJU010000035.1, read on the forward strand.
TGCCCATGCTGGCCGATAACGAACATCTGGCCATCAACTACCTCTATAACGGCAGGCTCGTGGCCTGGCTCGAGAGCAGCGGCAATACCAAGCTCTCAGAACTGTTGAAGGACATCGTCACCAATAAGTATCCTGTGGACAAGAAGGCTGGCCTTACCTGCGCCCTCTATACGATGGATCCCACCTTCCCCTACACCGACGTGCAGGGAACACCCTGCGACGACGTGCACAGCGTCGCCCTGTCGCTGCTCAGCTATCAGGATAAATACTCCGTCCTGCTCCAGCGTCCCAACGACGCCCTCTACCTGTGGCTTGAGAGCCATACGGGATGCGACGTCGACCGCCTGCGCACCTATTTCACTCCTGATGCTGACGGCCACGTCTCCGTACTGCGTCTGGTGTATGAGATTGACCCTGATATGCCTTTCCTCGCACGCCATCCGTCGTCGACCATCAAGGAGATTACACACTCCTTCGGCTACTGCAACCCCACCGACGACGATTGGAAGGCATTGACCGACGGACGTCTGCTGTCGTGGATGTACAGCCATGAGGACCTGATGGCCTGCGAGTCGCTGCGTATCCTCACACACGGACAGAAATACTCGCGCCAGCTGGCCTATAAGGTGCTCTACAACCTCGACCGTGAGGCCGCCTTCGATCTGCGCGACGCACATACGCCCCAAGGCATTGGCGAACAGCTGGCGCACCACCTGATGCAGGCAGAGCATGTGTCACAGGAGGATTTCGAGTCGCAGATGCAAGACTATACCGACCCTGAGGGACGCTTCTATTACTTCGCACAGCTGCACGGATGGTACGACCTGATGACGGAGGCCACGCGCTGCTTCGACCTCTCATCGCAGGAGAACAAGGAACGCCTCAGCGCCTATGATCTGCACACGGCCCTCTACCGCTTCTGCCGCATCCTGGGCGCCAATCCCAGCTATCTGCTGAGCAACGGCACTATCCTGAACGATGGACGGAGCATGGATCTCAGCTATACATCGCTCATCCGTCAGGAGCTGCGTCAAGGCACGCTGTCGCAATGGATGGCGGTCTACTACCACGAAGACCCCACTCGCGAGTTCGCTGAGGAATACAGCTATGAGCGCGAGCTGCAAGAATGGATCATGGCCCTGGGCCGACTCGACAGCCAGCAGTCGTATTATCGCCGCTTCACCAAGGCCTGCGAAGACACCAAGACCAGAGTGGGCTACGTCAGGAAACAGTGGCAACGCGCGCGCGCTAAAGAGAAGATGTGGAAATACGTCTATTATGGCATCTGTGCCGTGTGGGTGCTGCTGGTGCTCATCATTGGTATCAGCGGAAGAGATGATCTGATGAACCACAAGCTGTTGTCCATCGGCTTGCCCGTAGGCGGCATGAGTGCCTTTATCGTTGGCGTCCGTGCCTATTTCAAGGGCCTCGGTCCGACGCTGGCGTGTATGTGTGGCCTGCTGGGAGCAATGACGTCGTTCATACCCATCTATATCATGTCGGCGGTGGAATCGTCAAGCCCAGGAACGAAGATGCTTGATATCGTTGTCGTGGTGCTGACGGCCATCTATATGGCGATATGCCATTTCACCGCCTTCCACGAAGACAAGGCTGCAGATAGCAATGCTGTAAATAGTCTGCTGAACGACGACGATGTGAAGACATCGCTGCTGGAGCCCCTCTATTACACCTTCAAGACGAAGTCGAACCGCTTCAAGAGCGCCAAGTTCGGTATGCTCGATGAGGTAAGCGACCACGTGCGCTCGCTGTCTGGTGAGTCTGTCATGCATTATGTGCTGTGGTCTATCATGATGCTCCTCCTCGTGCTTGAGTTCATCATCTTCAGCTCCAGCCTGGTGGATGCCAAGCTGCCTTGGGCATAAGGCTGCAGGTAAAAAGGGCGACGGCTTAACAATGAGTATATACAACAATACAGAGAAGCAATATGACATGTGACTTTTGTCATAAGGAAAACAGAAGCGTGGCCAAGTTCTGCAAGTGGTGCGGACAGCCTATCGTCAGTCATACCCTCGACAAGTTGGTTGGCCTGACCGATGTGAAGGCACAGCTGAAGACCATCGTTGACACCTATACCTACCTGCGCTCGCGCAAAGACATCGCTGTAGTGCGCCTGTCGGTGAATGCTATCATCATAGGCGAGACAGGTACGGGTAAGACGGCATTGGCAGCTATCATACGCGACTACTTCTACCAGCATAAGATCATCGAGAAGCCTAAGCTCACGATGGTGGATGCTGTCGACTATCAGCGCTTCGTGGACAAGTGGGACGACAACATCAAGAAGGCGAAGGGTGGAATACTCTTCTTCGATAATGTGCAGAAACTCTTGCCCGATAAGTATTCCAATCAGGTGAATCCGCTGGACAAGCTGTTCGTGGAGATGGACAAATGGGACGACAACCCCATTGTCATCATTGCAGGACTGCCGAAGGGACTCGACGACTTCCTGGAGAGCAACCCTGCTGTGAAGAACCGCTTCAAGTACACCTTCCGCCTGCCGACGCCGAACTACCACGAACTGTGCGATATGGCCAAGCAGGAGCTGAAGAGAAAGTACGGCATCAGCGAATTTACGGATGAGGCCGACGATTATCTGAGGCGCTACTTCAAATACCAGATCAAGACAAAGGACGAGACCTTCGGCAATGCCCATGTGGCGATGAAGACCGCTGAGGATATCTTCACCAGCTTCATCAGCCGAGGGGCACAGGCCAGCGGCATTGAGAAGGCCGACATCCGCGGCTACGTGCCTGAAGAACGCTCGCTTGACGATATCCTTAGCGATCTCGACAGCTTCATCGGCATGAACGAGGTGAAGCAGGCCGTCAAGGAGATAGCTTTCTCCGTGCAGAACAGCGTGCAGCGTGCCGAGCGCGGATTGGGCGAGCAGGAGAAGATGTCGATGCACATTGTGCTGACGGGTAACCCAGGTACTGGCAAGACCACTATCGCACGCAAGCTGGGCGAGATTTTGGCCGCTATCGGCTATCTTGACTCAGGACACGTGGTCGAGGTGGACCGCTCGCAGATGGTGAGCCCCTATCAGGGCGAGACGCCGAAGGTGGTGAACCGACTTTGCGACAAGGCGATGGGTGGTATACTCTTCGTCGACGAGGCCTACACGCTGGCACCCTTGAGCCAGAGCGGCGAACGCGACAATCAGGGTGCGCAGGCTTTGGAAACGCTGATGAAGCGTATGGAGGACGATCGCGGCAAGTTTGTGGTCATCGCTGCCGGATACCGTACGGAGATGGATAATCTTTTCCGCGTCAATCCTGGTATGCGTAGCCGTTTCAACTATTTCCTCAATATCGACGACTATTCGCCTGATGAGCTCTTCCAGATTATGGAAGTATTCGCAAAGTCGAAGAAATATGTGTTTGCGCCTGAGGCAGAAACCCTGACTAAGAAGATGATCAAGGAGATGCATCAGCAGCGCGACAAGGACTTTGCCAATGGTAGGACGATGCGGTCGCTGTTCGACCAGATTTGCAAGAATCAGGCCAGCCGCCTGCAAAATGGCGAGCTGCAGCAGATGAGCAACGAGCAGCTGATGACGATCGTTGAGGCCGACATTCCTTACGAAGCACCGAAGGAGGTGGATTACACCGAATGCCTGAAGAAGTTCGAGGGTATGGTAGGTCTGGAGAGCGTGAAAAAGGAGGTGAGCAACCTGGCTTCTTTTCTCAACTTGCAGATCAAGCGTGGAGAAACCAACACTTTCCAGGGCAAACATTATGTCTTTACTGGCAATCCTGGAACGGGCAAGACCACTGTGGCACGCATCATGGCCGATGTGTTCAAGACACTCGGCATCCTGACGCGTGGCCAGCTGGTCGAGGCCGACCGCTCGAAGCTTGTGGCAGGTTTCTCAGGACAGACAGCCATCAAGACCAACCAGCTCATCGACTCGGCTATGGGAGGCGTGCTCTTCATCGACGAGGCCTACACCTTGAAGTCGAGCGATAACGACTCCTTCGGCGGCGAGGCTATCGATACGTTGCTGAAGCGTTTGGAGGACGACCGCGGCAAGTTCATCTGTATCGTGGCAGGCTACACTGATCAGATGCACGACTTCATCGACACGAACCCAGGTCTGAAGAGTCGTTTCACGCAGACCATCCATTTCGACGACTATACGCCTGATGAACTTACGCAGATATTCCTCAATTTGGCCAAGGGTAAGAACTTCACCATCGATAAGGAGACAGAGGGAGCCATCCATCGTGAGTTCGAGCAGCTCTACCTGCGTCGCGACAAGAACTTCGGCAACGCCCGCGAGGCTCGCCGCATCTTCAATGAGGCCGTAGAGCGTCAGAGTCAGCGTCTTGTCTCGCTGATGAATGATCCTGGATTTACGGAAGCCGAAATGTTCCGTCTCACTACCGATGACCTGCCCGCTGCTCAGAGTGCTGCCGTACGTCCGCTGGACGAGGTGCTCAACGAGCTGGACGACTTCATCGGCATGCGTTCGGTAAAGAACAGCATCCGCCGCTTGGCTGTGCAGAGCATGTTCATGAAGCAGCGTGCCGCTATGGGCGCAGGAAAGGTGCAGCAGCTGGCGATGAATTTCGTGCTGACAGGCAACCCAGGTACGGGAAAGACCTCTATCGCCCGCAAGATGGGCGAGATACTGCAGTCGATGGACATCCTGCCTACCTGTCGTGTCATCGAGGCCAGCCGCGCCACCCTCGTTGGCAAATATATGGGCGAGACGCCGAAGATTGTCAACTCCATGTGCGACAAGGCTATGGGTGGTATCCTCTTCATCGACGAGGCCTATACGCTGAGCGACCAAAACGACCAGTACGGCAAGGAGGCTATCGACACGCTGATGAAGCGTATGGAGGATGATCGCGGTAAGTTCGTGGTCATCGCAGCTGGATACAAGGACAAGATGGAGGAATTCCTGCAGATGAACGCAGGATTGGCCAGCCGTTTTACCCACAAGCTGCACATCGACGACTACAACGAGGACGAGCTGCTGGCTATCTATAAGAAGATGGCTCAGAAAGATGCCTATGTCCTCTCGCCTACGGCCGAGTTCAAGGCGCTCGATGTCATCTGCAAGATGATCATGATGAAGGACGAGACCTTCGGCAATGCCCGCGAGATGCGCAATCTGCTCGACGAGACAGTACAGCAGCTGTCGGTGCGTGTGTCGAACCTGCCGCCTGACCAGGTTACGAAGGAAACCTATCAGCTCATCGAGCCGGAGGATATCCCAGACAAAGTGAAATCGTAATAACGTGATAACGTAATAGCGAAAAAAACATGATAATCTGCCCCAATTGTAAAGAAGAGATAGAAGACGACTCTCATTACTGTGACCAATGCGGCCAGGCGCTGCTCTATTGCGAGAAGTGCGGACGAGTAGGTATGGGTCGCCGCTGCACCAGTTGTGGAGGAATGATGTTAAGTCCCGAAGAACTGGAGAAACGCCTGGGTAGTCAGGATTTGAGCAGTGTTGTCTCGGCAGGCTTTGTGTCTCAGGAGTTTGTCGCTACCAATCGTGGCGAGAGCACCAGTCGACTCGTGGGACAGCCGCGTGGTGTGCAGAGCATACCCCAGCTGCTGTTGCACAACGATTCGCTCAACATTCGTATGGTGGGCGTCAACGGTGCCGTTATCGGACGCCGACAGGGCCCCTATGCACAGTTCTTCCAGCAGAACATGTTCGTTTCAGGCGTACATGCTCAACTGAAATACAATAATGCGACGGGATGGTGCGTAACCGACAAACACTCTTCAAATGGAACTAAGCTTAATGAGCATCAGCTTGTGCCCGATGTAGATATGTCGCTGAAAAACGGTGATATCCTTACCATTGCCAACGTCAATTTGCAGGTAAACATTAACTAAACGTTTCCTTACTGTACTACAGCTTCCATGAAAATCACTATCACGGCATCCTCCAGAATGGGATGTGTCAGAAGCAACAACGAAGACATGGTTCTTGTGGATCAATGGTGTGTGCGTAATGGCAAAGTGAGAACCGAAGCAGATACTGACACCGTTGACCGATATCTCATAGCTTTGGCCGACGGAATGGGCGGACACAACAGTGGCGAGGTGGCAAGCAGTGATGTGCTGCACAATCTTCAGTTTTTTTTCTCTGACATGCCGCTCGGGCTTGATATTAGTGAATTCAACGAAACCATCTACGAATGGCTGTCAAGCATCAATAATATCATAGAAAGTAAGGGCGTCTGCGACGACCGCTACACGCGAATGGGCACAACACTTGTTGTCTTTGCCTATTATGGCCGTGAGTTCTATTGGATGAACTGTGGCGACAGTCGCATTTACCGTTTTCACGAAGGCAGACTTATTCAGCTGTCCACCGACCATTCGCTCAATACGCTCGTAGGTGATACGGAACACTCCAACGTTATTACTAATTGTATAGGCGGTGGCTGTAAGCATAGTTTCATTGACATTGTGCAGTGTTCAGCCGACGTGCTGTCTGGAGATTCTTTCCTGCTTTGCAGTGATGGCCTCACTGACATGCTTTCTGAAGCGCAGATTGCCGAATTGATTTCTGCCGGAAAAAGCGCAGATGAGCTCTGCGAGGAGGCTGAACGGGCTGGAGGCTTCGATAATGTCTCCGCAGTTATCGTCACAATCAAATAATTATCTCACCACTCACCTCTTATCACTCACCTCTAAATATGCCACTTAGACTTCCAGACAAACTGCCTGCCATCGATATACTGAAGAATGAGAACATCTTCGTGATGGACAGCACGAGGGCGCATGCGCAGGACATCCGTCCGCTGCGTATCGTCATATTGAATCTGATGCCGCTGAAAATCACTACTGAGACTGATCTTATTCGTCTGCTTTCGAACACACCGCTGCAGATGGATATCAATTTCATGAAGTTGCGCAGCCACACATCGAAGAATACGCCCATCGAGCACATGATGATGTTCTATCGCGACTTTGCCGACATGCGCAGCGAGAAGTTCGACGGTATGATTGTCACAGGCGCTCCTGTCGAGCAGATGGAGTATGAGGATGTGAACTATTGGGACGAAATAACAGACATTTTCGATTGGGCACGCACTCACGTCACCAGTACGCTGTTCATCTGCTGGGCAGCTCAGGCCGGACTCTATCACTATTATGGTGTGCCCAAATACCCGCTGGAGAAGAAGATGTTTGGCATTTTCCCGCAGTATGCGCTGGAGAAGCGGCTGCCCATCTTCCGAGGCTTCGATGATGTGTTCATGATGCCGCATAGTCGCCACACAGAGATACGTCGCGACGACATTCTCCAGCATCCTGAGCTTAGCCTTATCGCCGAATCGCCTGACAGCGGCGTCAGTATCGTTATGGCGCGCGGAGGTCGCGAGTTTTTCATTACGGGCCATCTGGAGTATGCACCCAATACCCTTGACCACGAATACCGTCGCGACCGCGACATACGCTCTGACGTTGATTTGCCCCGTAATTATTATAAGGACGACAACCCCGACCTGCCGCCGCTCGTCTCCTGGCGCGCGCACGCGAACCTATTTTATAATAACTGGGTGAATTATTACGTCTATCAGGAAACACCCTACGACATCACCTCTATCCACTAAGGCTGAATTCGTTCAGTATAGGTAAAGAGATTATTTAAAATAGCAGTTATGAGAGTGTTGGAACTGCTGGCCCCAGCAAAGAATCTGGAGTGTGGCAAGGCCGCCATCGACCACGGTGCAGATGCTGTCTACATCGGCCCACCTCAGTTTGGCGCACGTGCTGCAGCAGGCAATAGTGTCGACGATATCGCTGAGCTCTGTCGCTATGCCCACGTTTTCAATGCTAAAGTCTACGCTACGGTGAACACGCTGCTGCATGACGATGAGTTGTCGCAGGTTCGACTTTTGCTTCAGCAGCTTGATGACGCCGGCGTCGATGCCATCCTCATACAGGATATGCGTTTGTTGGAAATCTCTCACTTCTTACCTCTTACCTCTCACCTCTCACTTCATGCTTCCACACAGGCTGACAACCGCACTGCCGATAAGGTGGCGTGGCTGTGGCAACAAGGTCTTCGGCGCGCTGTGCTGGCTCGCGAGCTCTCCGTTGACGAGATTCGCGCAATCCATGAGGCTGTACCACAAATGGAGTTGGAGGTATTCGTGCATGGTGCTCTCTGTGTCAGCTACTCAGGCCGCTGCTATGCCTCTGAGTATTGTTTTGGCCGCTCGGCCAATCGTGGTGAGTGTGCGCAGTTCTGTAGGATGCAGTTTGATCTGCTCGATGCTGACGGGAATGAGTTGGAGCATCAGCGCCATCTGCTCTCGCTGAAAGACCTTAACCTTAGCGCTCAGTTGTCAGAGCTTATCGAGGCTGGTGCTATGTCGTTTAAGATTGAAGGTCGCCTGAAGGATGTGGCCTATGTGAAGAACGTCACTGCTGCCTACAGTCAGCTGCTCAACCAATACATAGCCGCACATCCCGGTCAGTATATGAGGGCATCGAAGGGACGTATTAACTATACCTTTGAGCCTGACCTCAGCCGTACTTTCAATCGCGGCTATACCACCTATTTCGTTCATGGGCGCCAGTCGCATCAAGCCTCCTTCGATACGCCTAAGGCCATTGGCCCCTTTGTGGGAACGGTAAAAGAAATTCGTGCAGGTTCGTTTAACGTGGCGGGCACAGCATCGTTTACAAATGGTGACGGTCTCTGCTTCTTTGATGCCGACCGACAGTTGAAAGGCTTCCGCGTGAACAGGGCTGAGGGAAATCGCCTTTTCCCTTTGCAGATGCCTGCAGAGTTGAAACCTGGCACCAAGCTCTATCGTAGCAGCGATCAGGCTATGGAGAGTATTCTGGCGAAACCCAGTGCCGAACGAAAGATTCCCATTACGATGATGCTGCAGCCCTGCGAAGGAGGACGAAACTTCTTGCTGACGATGGATGACGGCACTCGTCAGACAACAACACGCATCGACTGCCCGTACCAGCCGGCACGTACACCGCAGCGTGAGCAAATAGAGCGTGAACTTAAGAAATTAGGCGGTACGCCCTACGAGTGCATCCGTGTCATCCTGCCTGACGATTTTCCTTATTTCATTCCCGCCAGTCAGTTGGCGAAAGCGAGGAGAGATGTTTCCTGTGGAAAGTGGAATGAGGAAAGTGAAGAGAGAATACTTCCTTCCACTCCTGTCTTACAAGACAATTCTCCATCCACCCTGCACCTTCTACCATCTGTCAATACCCATCCTCTCATGCAGTGTCGCTATTGCTTGCGTCACGAGCTGGGCTATTGTGTGCGCTATGGCGGTCAGCGCCCTACATGGCGTGAGCCTCTTTTCCTCCGTTTGGAAGACGGGCGGCGTTTCCGTCTTGAGTTCGACTGCTCAAAATGTCAAATGAATGTCTTTGCTGATGAGAAGTAAGCTATATATAATATGTGTGGTGATGCTGTTGCTAAGCTGCTACCGAGCCGAGTCGCCTACGCCAGACGCATTCGTGTCTACGGAGGAGCAGATGGATTCCATTTCTTTCTACACCACCCATCACTACTCGCAGAATTATAATTTCATTGTTGTAGCCGACAGCCTCAGACTGAGCAACAACGGCACAACGGACACTTTCTTCGTCTACAAGGGTGACCGCCTGGTTGTGGCCGACATCATGATGCTGCCTACCGACACTGTCGACTCGGTGTGGGTGCAGCTGGCTCGCGACGAAGAGACCATCGGCTGGGCACATGAGACCTATATGCTCACTGCTGTGTCTCCCGATAACCTCATCTCACGCTTCATCGACTTCTTTTCCGACACCCACCTGCTCATTATGTTGGGCATCATAGTCGTATGCATCGCACTGCTGGTTATTAGCCGCCTCTACAAACATCATGCACGCATTGTGCATTTCCGTGACGTAGACTCCTTCTATCCTACGCTGCTCACCCTGTTTGTCTCTGTGTCGGCCGTTGTATACAGCAGCATCCAACTCTTCGACCCTGAATCGTGGCGGCATTATTATTACCATCCCTCGCTCAACCCCTTCTCGCTGCCTGTGCATCTGGGCGTATTCGTTGCGCTAGTATGGATTGATGCTATTGTTGCGTTGGCTGTTCTTAGCGATGTGAGTCGACGGCTCTTTGCAGGTGAGGCTCTCCTCTATTTCTTCGGACTGGCTGCTATCTGCTCTGTAGACTACGTGGTGTTTAGTGTGTCCACCCTCTACTATGTGGGTTACCCGCTGCTGTTAGCCTATATAGTTTTTGCCCTCTGGCGTTATTACCGTTACAACCGTACTCGCTACGTCTGCGGCAACTGCGGTCAGCATCTTCGCAATAAGGGTATCTGTCCCAATTGTGGTGTAGAAAATATATAGCAGTATTTTTGGGGAAATCAAAAATTCTTTGTATTTTTGCAGCAGAATGAAGAGATTATTTGTTGCCATCTGTCTGACTGTGTTGTGCATGTCGGTATTTGCGCAGAATACCCTGCGCATACATTATAAGAATGGCACGACGGCCGACGTCACAATCACCGATGTCGACAGCTTGACATTTATCGAAAAAACGAGTGAGCCCGCAACCGTTTCACTCGCAGCTAGCTGGTTTTGGGGCAATGTAGAGGCCGGATACTATGAGTTGGCCACTTTCAACTCCGACAATACTTTTACGGCCTACGACAATATGTTCTCTTTTGGCTATGAGACTAACGCCTATGGCTGGTACAGCCTGCTGGGCAATATGCTGGTGATGCGCGCTTATGGTTATGGCTATTTGCGCCGCTACAACTGGTTTGTCTCTACGCTCACCGAGAACCAGCTAACCGTCATTACCGAGATGGGTCCCTTCACCTATTATCGCCTGCAGCCCGACATCATCTACATGAAAGTAGGCGACACGCTCTCCTTAGCTCAAGGCGAAACCCTCATCTTTGCAGACGGCGTCACCCTTCAAGTCGCCAACAATTCTTTGAAGGCCCTTCTTCCTGGCACCACTTATATCCTTAAATCCGTAGCAACAACTGGCCAGACTTGGGGGTATAAGGTAGTCATAAATGTATAATGATTCCTATTTGAATGAAGTGCGATAGAATAAAAAAGATCTTCTGTTCGTTACTAAGTGGCTTCGAAAAGGATACTGCCATTTTGTTGGTATTCTCCATGGCAAACATGCTGTTTATGCATTATTATATGTATAGGGCAGGCTATTTGGAGTGGACTTTTATGTATTCTATACCAGCAAACATTTGCTCTGTTTTCTTTGACGTCTTCTTCCTTCTGGTGATTTTCCTGCTTCTTTCTAAAAGGAGACTAAAACCCGCATTGGCCTTTACTTATGGGCTTACATTGGTGTGGGCGTTTGTTAACGTCTTTTATGCTCGCTTCTTCTACATCTATTTGCCACTATCGGCTATAGGACAGGCTGGCGGTCTGCAGGATGGAACAGTTATGGGTACTATCTTTGCAGGGTTAGAATGGTGTGACTTGTTCTTCCTCCTTTCCCCAATCCTTTTTGTTGCACTTTATCGTCGCACAAAGAAAGTTCAGTTGCCTTTACGTCCGGTTCTGAATCTTCTCGTTGTTCCAATATTGTCATTGCTTGTCACATTGTTAATATATTCAGTTTATCATTTTGCCCAGTCCAGATATCGTAACAATTGGGAACTGTTTAGCTTCCGAATGCAGGAATTGATATTTGATGTCAATAAGGGTGGAACACCGCAACTCTCCCGTTTTCAGGCGGGAAGCGTACGTGTGGTTGCATTTGAAGTGTATGATATGCTGAGTGTTTTAGTACTTTCTCCAGAGCAACGGCATGAAATTAAAACTTATTACATAGATCATTCTGAGCGTACGACATTACGTGACCAACAGGAGCATGTCCGCAACGTTGTCTTCATTCTGCTAGAATCATTTCTTTCGGCACCAATCGGACTGGAGGTGGACGGTAAGGAGATTACACCATTTCTGAATAGTCTTGTGCAAGATTCTTCTGTGTTTTATAATGGAAAGATGAAGGCGAACATTGCTTGTGGAGAGTCTGGTGATGGTCAATTTATCTATATGAACGGTATATTGCCCTTGCGATATAAGATGACGGTAGGAGTAGTGAAAGACCATACCCTTCCTGCCCTTCCTCGTGTCATATCGCATGAAATGGGAGTCAGGCATACTGAAATCATTGTGCCAACGCGCCCTAATATGTGGCAGCAGGCTGATGTGAATGTAGCCTATGGAATAGGCACTATGTACTCGCAGGATGATATTCCTGGGAAGGACAGCTCCTCGTTAACTGATGAAGATATCTTCAGTTTTGCTGCTAAGACATTGAGCGCATCCAAAAAACCTTTCTTTGAATTGATTCTCTCAATTTCAACGCACAGTCCTTATGATGAACATATGGGACCCGACGTCTTGGCTGGTTGTACCTCTTTACCGGTGGAGTATAGAAATTATCTTAATACCTGTCATTATACCGACCAGCAGTTACGTATATATTTTGATGCATTAAAAGAAAAGAATCTTTATGATAGCACCTTGATTGTAATTGCTGCAGACCACCATGCACATTTGGAAAGGCTTAATATGGGCGGAAGGATTTCGACCCATATTCCATTGTTTATCGTCCATGGTAATATCGATAAGGATAGTGCATGGCAGGGTGAGTTCAATCAGTTGGATGTGTATACTACAATTCTTGATGTGTTAGGAATAAATAATGATTGGCTTGGATTGGGACACACTATTTTACTTCCTTATTATCATAGCTCTGTAACCGACCGTACCTATCACATTTCAGAAATGATTGTCGAGGGCAATTACTTTGCAGATGTGCAATAAAAATGAATGAATTTGTTCCTTTCTTGTAAATAATTTAACCTTGTAGAGCTGCAAAGAAGTTGCGGGCATAGGTATTTTTTTCAAATGATATGGAACGCTGCAATGATGCCTGAGCCATCTGCATGCGCTTTTCTGGGTGTTTATAAAGATCAAGAATGGCACCTGTGAGCTGTTCAACAATATTCTCGCGACTGACGAGGATGGCTACGCCTTCGCATATTTCAGGTATGCCGCCGCTGTGCGTTGTAATCAATGGCAACCCTGCAGCCATTGCTTCAAGGACAGTAAGCCCAAAGGGTTCTTCCCACATCGAGGGCAATACGGATACGTCAGCAGCCTTTAGGTAGCGTGGCACGTCCTTGTAGTCGATGAACCCTGTGAAGACAACGTTTCCCTCAAGTGCTTTGGCTTCCTGCTGTAGCTGCTGGATAAACGGGGTGGGGGACTGCTCTTTTCCATATGCACTCGCACCGATAATCAGTAGCTTTAGTCGTGGAATGTGGCGCAGTCTGTTCATGGTCTGTATGAGCTGAAGAATGCCTTTCTCGGGTACCAGGCGTCCGCTGAAGACTAGGACAAAGTCGTCATCGGTCAGTCCTGCTTCAGACCGGCTAATGGGCGTGGCGGCATGGAAGAGCCCCGTGTCAATGGCGTTGTGTACGGTAGTGCATTTCTCCTTGTCCTTGCATACTTCTTTTACCCTGTTAGTAATAAAGTCGCTGACACTGATGATGCGTCGGAACGCTTGGCAGATAACTTCAGCACGGTCAACACCATGATATAGAAAGTCGTTGTGCAGATGCAATACGCAGGGTACAGAACACTGGCGACTGAGAGTCAGGGCGTAGCCAGGACGGTTTTCCACTACTATCAGGTCGTAATGCTCCTTTCTGATTCGTCGTAATGCCTCATGCAGGTAGTATTCGATGCTGTCATGATAGAAACCCTTGTGGCGCAACAGCCTGCCTATGACTTTCCATAGCTTTGCCTTGAGACTGCTTCCCTTGATGAATACATACTTGTTGGCTGACGACCTGATAGTGGTACATTGCTCAACGCTTGGATGCCACACACTGAAGACGGTCACCTCGTGCAGGTGGCGTCGCTCGTTGTATTCGAGGTACATGTCTATCAGGTTCTCTACCGCCCCTCCCTGTACGGCAGGAATGGGCAGGACGCCCGATGTAAGGATTGCTATCTTCATTGTTTTCTAGAGCCTCCTATTTTTCTTTTGAACCGAATAGTACAAATGCAAGCAGCGGACTCAGACGAAGCACTGTGCTGATGAACAGGCAGACAACAGTGACAATGAGAGCCACCCCCAATGAGACGGTAAACTCAAGCACAGGCATAGGGTGCTGGGTGAACACCGGCAATACCTCCGACAGCTGCCTTGGCAGAAGGAAATAGTGCAAGAAATAGATGTCAAGTGTGCGCCGCCCTATGAAACAAAGGCTACGTCCGGTTAGTGTCTGATTGGAAAACAGTGTGCGGTATTTCCAGAAGAGCGCGAAGACGATGATGACACTTGTCAAGGCGGTCATAATCCTATATAGATTGAAATGAGTGGCCATGACGGCATCCTTGAAGATGCTTAAAACGAAGAATATTAATAAACAGACAGTAAGCAGCAACTTGCGGCTGAGCAGTTCCTGAAAACCGTCAAAATGTTTCCTTACCAGTGTTCCGAAGATAAAGAACACAAAGTAGTACCAGTGCTTGAAACTAAGCATGCCCAGTAGATTATCACTAATAGACATCTTTGACATGATGGAGGGAACTGTGGCCACAAATAGTGCTATGCCGCAACACACGGCGAACAGGTCTTCCTTCCAACCCTTCAGACTAAGAAGTTTGGCGGTCAACCTGAGCAGAACATACAAGACAAAGCAGATAAAAAGAACATACGTGAACCAATAGCCGTTCTTGGAATCCATGCAGAGGCTGATAGCTAGATTCTGCCCGTGGGTAATGGTGTAAACCAGTAGAAAGATAAAAGCGGGCATGATGAGCAGTGGAACTTTACGCCCCAGCAGCTTTGCTGCCTGTGGAATGCTCCATGTGGTTCTCGTTCTGTAGGCTACGAAGCCGCTAATGAAAAAGAACAATGGTAACATCATTACCCCCAAATAACAGACGACAGAAGGTGTGTCTGCCTCGATTGAAAAACAGAATCCGTGCACATGGACCAGCACCAAGATTATCATGTTGAATCCCCGCAAGGCATCGATATAAGCTATACGTCCGTCTCCTCTTTCCGTAGCATGCTTCATAGAAGCGCCTCGCTGTTGCATATTGACCATAATGATAGGTTATTAAATATAGTAAAGGTAGACGTTGTCACATTGTTTCTAATGCAAGAAGTGCTAGGTGGCCGTCCCGCAAAAGAAAAAACTCTATTTTTTTGCATGTTCCGTAATTTGTTATACGCAGGAATAAGTATGATGAATATCATTTTAATAATAGTAAAATTATGATGGCTGGTATAGTTATTTGTTTATTCGCCAATATTTGTATCGCCAGCCTATAGGGGTTGGCAGGAGGTAGTGTAAATCATGGACGCAATCTCTAAGGTTTGGCCACCTTCCCCGTAGGTGGTATATCCATGGAAAGTATGTGTCCTTATGTAACTGAATATAGGCTTTAATAAAACGATTACGGTCGATTCTCTCATAGTGAAAGATTTGTTCTACAGTTTTCTGAATGATAGTGTAGGCCGTTGTGTTGAATATCTTGCGCGACTTCAAAAAATCAGTCATCCCTGCAGCTATGACTTTCAGTGCTTCTGTCCTTCTTCTTGGGTCTTTATTGCTTATGTCGGTGATGCTTCCCTCTCTTAGGTAATAAAGGTATACGGGATACTGTATTGCCTTGAGCGTTTTGGCCATGCAGGCTATTTCAAAGCTCCAAAGTTCATCCTCGTGTATGAGCCCCTCCATAAAGGTAAGCCGCTGCTGTCGCAAGAATGATGCTTTATAGAGTTTTGCCTGTGCCATCATGTTCCAATGGGTCTTGTAGTGGTGGATAATGTCACCGTCGCGTAGCACTGTGCCATCGTCAAGCTTCAGGCGCAGGTACTCATGTAGGGCATCATTGCCGATGGTTTTTATGTCGCCTACCACAATGTCGTGTTGTCCGTCGTCCAGTGCTCCTGCCAGTTGTTCGATGCTGTTTGGGGGAAGCTCGTCGTCGCTGTCGACGAAGAATAAATAGTCACCGATGGCTTCTTTCATACCCGTATTCCTCGCTGCTGACAGTCCTCGGTTTTGGTCGTGGTGAAGAATACGGAAGATGATAGGCCCCTGATAGTTGGCTATGATGTTCTGCGCTATTTCTATGCCGTTGTCCTGATTACAGTCGTCTACTATCAAGCACTCCATATGACCTTTGTAGGTCTGAGCTATGACGCTTTTCAAGCAGGCTTCGATATACTGCTCAACGTTATAGACGGGAATGATTATTGAGATGCTGACCATGCTTATTTGCTGATTCTCCAGTATTTATATCTCTCGCCTAATGTGGGTGGCAGGAAGTAGTGCAGCTCCTGAATGCAGCCTCTGAGGCTTGCCCTTTTGGCACGTATGCGGTAGAGCAGGGGGAAACGGGTACTTTTGCGCAGTTGCAGGTAGGTCCTGCGGAAGTGTTGGCGGTCGTTTTTTTCGTAGTGTAGTATTTCTTCTATGAACTTTTGTATGATGGCGTATGCCGGTGGGG
>CAMVJU010000036.1 GCA_947167935.1 uncultured Prevotellaceae bacterium
AGTCCGTGGCTATATTCATCCGTTGTCCGTATCAGTCCGTGAAAGTCCGTGGCTAAATCAGTCCGTGCCCGTCTGAGTTTCGGGCCAGTTGACGAGGAAAACCTTCTCCGTAGCACGGGTGAGGGCGGTGTAGAGCCAGTGGAGGTAGTCGGGCGTGAGCATATCGTCAGTCATGTAGCCCTGATCGATGTAGACGTGCGCCCATTGTCCGCCCTGCGCCTTGTGACAGGTGACGGCATAGCCGTATTTCACCTGCAGCGCGTTGTAGTGGGCATCGTTGCGCAGAGCCTTCAGGCGGTCTTGCTTCAAGGGGATGTCGGCGTAGTCCTCCATCACGTTTTCATATAGTTGTACCTGCTGCTCGCGGGTCAATGCAGGCGCCTCCGTAGCCAATGTGTCGAGCAGGACTGTGGCCGTCAGCTCCAGATCGTCGTAGTCGGGCAGTTGTACGGTGACGTCAGCGAAACGGAAACCGTAGAGCTCGTGTATGTTCCTGACGCGCTGCACCACGCAGCTGTCGCCGTTGGCCAGGAAGCTGAGCGGAACATTGCCCTCTTCGTCCCTCAGCGTCTGGCTCCAGAAGTAGTTGTTTCTGACAATCATCAGCTGGTCGCCGCGACACAGCTCATCCTCGCGGTCGAGCACCATGTTGCGGATACCTCGGTTGTAGATGACGGCGCGCTTGTTCGAACGTGTCACCACCATCGTCTCATCCATTCCCACGCGGCTGTAGCTGGTGGCTAATGCCTCGATGAGCTCGTCGCCAGGCACGTTGACGATATCGGGGAAGCCTTGGAAATGAATCTTCGGCAGGGCCGTCGCTTCGTAGCAGTTCTCAACCATCCTCCTCACCTGTGTGGCATTCCATAGGATGCCCGATTGCTGGCTCTGGCGCAGCACCTCGCTCAGCGTGGCTTCGTATGTGTTCAGACCCAGCGATTGCAACACCGCCGTCGACAGTGCCGGACTCTCCTCCTCGCCTACTGGCGGTAGCTGTGCGTGGTCGCCGATGAGCAGCAGCCGGCAGTTCTGTCCCTGATAGACGTAGTGCACCAAGTCGGCTAATAGCGAGCCTGAGCCGAAGGTGTTGCCCTCGTTGCCGCCGTAGGCCGAGATCATCGATGCCTCGTCTACGATAAATAATGTGTCGCGATGCAGGTTGTCGTTGAGGCTGAAGACGGAGAGGTCGCCCGCCGTCTTCTGACGGTAGATGCGCCGATGGATGGTGTAGGCCTCGCTGCCCGCATAAAGCGCAAATACCTTTGCGGCACGTCCTGTAGGAGCCAGCAGCATCAGCTTCTGTTTCAGCGAGAGCAATGCCTTGACAATAGCGGCGGCCAGCGTGGTCTTTCCTGTGCCGGCAGCACCTCTGAGCACCATCGCCGTCAGCGGAGCACGGTCACATAGGAACGCCGCCACCTCGTTGATGGCAGTGGTCTGCTCGCTCGTCGGCACATGGCCGAATCTTTGCGCTATGCGGAATGCCAATTCTTGCGCTATCATGCTGCAAAGTTACGAAAAAACTGCTATTCGTGGCTTTTTTTTCTTTTTTTTCTTTCCTGCGATGCTAAAGTTGTAAAAAATATGTACCTTTGCACGTGATATGCGACTGAGCGAGAAAATAGTCAGTGCCGTGCTGGTGCTGCTGGCCGTGGTGCTGGCGGTGTTGTGTGTGCGCAGCATCTACTTTACACAGCAGGCGGCAGACAAACAGAACTCGCCTCTCACCTCTCACCCCTCACTCCTTGAAAATGGCAGAGACTAATAACTTTTCCACACAACGGCTGACCATACGCATAGGCCGCGGCACGCTGGCCATGATGGTGCAGCACAACGACAGCGATGATATTCTCTACGAGCCCTATGTGGTGCGCAGCGGCGTGTCGATGGCAGCCAACCTGCGCGAGGCTTTCAAGACCAGCGACCTGCTGTTGCAGGCACCTCCACGCGTCCGCGTGCTCATCGACAGCGACGTGCTGATGGTACCCGTCGAGCAGTTCGATGAGAAGACGATGGGGGACATGCACAATCACGCCTTCCCCAGGAACGAGCAGGATGCACTCTATTATAATGTACTGCCCGACCTGAATGCCGTAGCCGTATTCAATATGAACAAGGACTTGCGGCTGGTGCTGGACGACCATTTCCAGGATGTGCGCCTCGTCACAGCCATACAGCCCGTATGGAGATATATGCACCAACGCAGCTTCACTGGCGTGCGCTACAAGCTCTACGCCTATTTCCACGAGAAACGTCTCGAGATTTTCTCTTTCCAGCAGAACCGCTTCAAGTTCTGTAACTCCTTCGACGCCAGCAGGCCCAAAGACGCTGTGTTCTTCCTCCTTTACGTATGGAACACTTTGCAGCTGCAGGCCGAATACGACGAGCTGCACATCATGGGTGACATGCCTGACGAGAACGCTCTCCTCGACGAGCTGAAACAATACTTGCAGAAGGTGTACGTCATCAATCCCGCTGCTGACTTCAACCAGCATCCTGTCACCGCCATCAAGGGCGTGCCCTACGATTTGCAGACGCTGGTGGCAAGAGGAAGGTAGGCGCTTCGCTAGTGAATAGTGATAATGAATAGTGAATAGTCGTGAGAATCATCACTGGAAAATACAAGGGAAGGCATTTTGATATTCCCCGTACCTTCAAGGCAAGGCCCACGACCGACTTTGCCAAGGAGAATATCTTCAACGTGCTGATGGGGTATATCGACTTCGACGGAGCACGTGCACTCGACCTCTTCGCTGGTACTGGCAGCATCACGCTGGAGCTGCTCTCACGAGGATGCAGTCAGGTGGTGAGCGTTGAGCTAGACCGTGATCACCACCGTTTCATCCAGCAATGCATCGCCAAGCTACAGGATGAGAAGAATGTTCAATGTCTTCGTGCCGATGTTTTCCGCTTCATCAAGGGCTGCCACCAACAGTATGACTTCATCTTTGCAGATCCGCCCTACGCCTTGAAAGAGTTGCCACAGATTCCCGACCTTGTTTTTGAGCATCATCTCCTTGCTCCTGATGGTGTGTTCGTCTTCGAGCACGGCAAGGACAACAGCTTTTCGCAGCACCCTCGCTTTGTGGAGCACCGCAGCTATGGCAGCGTGAACTTCTCTTTGTTCCGCTAAATGTTTTTCTTGTAGCAATACCGGTTAAAGAACCAACGTAGGAGGAAATACATCGCTATGCCTGCAAACAATCCTGCAATGGCATCGATGGCATAGTGTGCCTGGATGTAGAACGTGCCAAAGAACAGTAGGACGGCAAAGGGCAGTAAGACGTAGAACAGCCAGCGATTGCGACTCTCCCAAGCCAAAAACATCACTACCACTGTGACACTCACATGACTGCTGGGGAAAGCGGCCGTGGGTCTTTCTCCGGCATTGTGGGTAAACTCCAGGATGTGATAGAAGAATCCGTCAGTATCTCCCGGCAGCGGCAGGGAGAACTGCGGGTCGAGCACATCAAATTCCAATTGCCCGAAGTAGTGCTGTAGGTCGGGGTAGATGCTGGCAGAGATGTTTTCCAAGCCGACAGCCTTGAAATAGAACTGAGGACCGGCTACAGGCAGGACGACAAAGATGACATAGGAGAGGAAGAAGGAGGCCAGGATGATGAAGGTGGTGCGCTCAAAATGCTCATATCTCCAGAAGAAGTAGAACAGCGAGACACACACGAACAGAGGATAGTAGCTCACATAGCCCATCGTCAGCAGCTCGCTCACGACAGACTGGTTGTACACTTCGCTGAATACCAATGCAGGCTGGCAGCCGAAAAGGCTTTCTTCCCATCCGGCGAAGATGTGGTCAAGATTGAGGAATACGCGGTTCAGCTCGTAGGTGTCTGGATACCAGAGACCAAGCAGCGACATCTGGCCAGCGATGCGTAGCATAGTGGTGAGGCGGCAGGGCTTCAGACGGTACAATCCCCATAGCGCGAATGTCACAATAAGAGCCTGAGCACGTGTCCAAGCCATCAGACCGATGGTGGTGCGTCCGCTGGAGGTCAACAGAATAAACAGCGAGGTGGCCAGCAGATAGGTCATCATCACCCATTCTACAGGCATCAGCCCACGACGGGGATGCTCCTCAACTGCTATCAGTTGCCTAAAGAACTTCATCTTGTTGTTGCTTCAGGTATTCTTTGGGTTCTGTGCCGCCAATCTTCATCAGTATCAGGCCGATGACAATCCAGATAATTTCACGTACACGGCAGATGATACTCTCGAAGATGCCCACAGCAGGCTTCAGACCCAGGGCAGCGGTGGAAATGACGATGCCGCCTTCCTGCACACCGAGCTGCATGGGCAGGAAACCGATAATGTTGGCTAGGAAGCTGGTGAACGCCAAGATAAGGATGGAGTGGAGGTAGGTGAGTGCCAACCCCGACCATCCGCCGCCGCAGTCGATGCCGAAGAGCAGCAGCATGAAGAAAAACTCTGCACTCTGCACCACGCGGGAAAAATACTCAAGGATGAGCGCTGAGTAGAATGACCGCTTGTTCTGCTTGTGCAGGTTGGCTATCTGTCGGTCGATCTTGTGTAGGGTTCCTGAGTGACGTTCAAGGAAACGGTGGCTCCAGCCTTTCAGTCCGGGTATCTTCCCTGCCAGGCGGATACCCTTGACTGCCAGTCCGTGCTTATAGCCCTTGGCGAAGAAATAGAATGCCAGGAGAAACAACACGAAGATGAGGGAAAGGATGACGCCCACCATCGTAGTCATGGGCAGGTCGCCCACAGCCACCAGCCCCAGATAGATGAAGATGGAGATAAACCAGAACCAGAAGTGGGCAAAGATATGCATCATGGCATAGAGGATGACCGACGATGCGGCATGATCCTGGCTGATGTTTTTCGAGAGCTCGATGATGCGATAGGGTTCGCCGCCAAGACCGCCAACAGGCGTGGAGTAGTTGAGTGCGTAGCCAGTGATGGTCAGACGATAGATACGCCAGTTGCTGACGTGCTCGTCAGGACTTTTCACACCGTCAATGACGCACTTCCACGACCAGGCATTGATGGCATAGATGAAAATCCATATACCCACAATGGGGATGAGCCAGTAGCCTGCATGACAAAGATGCTCCCACAGTTCGGCAAAGCTGACATCGAAGGTAAACAGCATGACCACTACGGTCACCACACCGAGGAGGAAGAAGAGATTGTTGATTCTTTGCTTAGTCCACTTCATGCTGAGGAGTTGAGTAGATAACTATTCAATGCTGTCGGCCATCTTCTTGCAGAAAGCCTCATGTCGGCGAATGGTGTAGCGCATGATGAGCGTCACGATGATGATCTCAAAGAGGAATGTAGCCACAGGGATGTCGAGCAGACAGAACAGCAGCAGATAGGATGTGCGGAAATTGAACACTAGCATGAACACATAGTTCAGCGTCGGCTTGGAATAACGGCAGAACTCTTCACGCACCGACTGCGGGAAGTTGGCCGTGTCGCCATAACGCTCACGCAGACGGGCCATGAGACGCTGAAACTGTGGCGTGACGCGCTCCTGCTGATAGGTATAGTCAACATACGACCGCTGGATGAGTCGCTGCCAGAAATGACCTTTGGCAGGGATCTGATCGTAGAGCTCCTTCTGGCGCTTCACGTTGTCGAGCTCACTTCCCTTCTCACCTTTCAGGAAGAAGAGATGAGCCTGTATGTAATAGTCGGCAATACGCTGCTGAGGTGCGATGCCTGCCAGGCCTGAGATGCAGGCTAGGATGAACACTACGATGGTGGCGATGGTCACGGTGGTGGCCGTGTCGCTGAGGCCTAGGAGGTTGAACTCGATGTCGTGATGCACGTAGAAACGATACGTCAGGGCGATGTAGATGGGACCGTACCAAGCATAGCCTGCGAGTCCGTCGAGGATGCGCCCCAATGCGCTCTTCTTATTCGTCATGCGTGCCAATTGTCCGTCGGTATTATCGAGGATGTCGGCAATGAAGAGCAGCAGGAAGGCCATCAGGTTGTAGAAGAGTCCCCACTTGCCCTCGTAATAGAAGCAACCGTGTACGAAGAAGAAGGCACTGGCGGCTCCAATGATCATGGAGGCGATGGTAACCGTGTTGGGATGAATGCCCA
This sequence comes from uncultured Prevotellaceae bacterium, assembly GCA_947167935.1. Classification (GTDB taxonomy): domain Bacteria; phylum Bacteroidota; class Bacteroidia; order Bacteroidales; family Bacteroidaceae; genus Prevotella. Next base: position 6,091 of record CAMVJU010000036.1, read on the forward strand.
ATTTGGCAAAGAAGCATGCCCAGTAATAGGTAAAGGGTCGTACGATATGATAGTCCACCCAGTCTTCTGTGTCAGCCGACTTTAGGGTCGCATACGCTTTCTCGTTCATTGTTTTAATGCTTCGTTATACCTTTAACGTTATGACGCTTTATTACTTCTTCAGCTTGATATTATAGAAATCCAATGCCTCTGCCATCACCACGAAGAAGTCGTCGATGTCCTGCACGTCGATGGTGCCCAGGGCGCAGAGGCGGAAGGTGTTTGTGGTGCTGATCTTACCGGGATAAATCGTAAAGCCGCGGTCATAGCAGTAGTCGTGCACCTTCTCGAAGCTCCAGTTGGGATCGTCAGGATATTTAACCGATACTACGAGACCCGATTCAATCTTCGGGTCGATGACGGTCTCGAAGCCGAGTTCCTTCACGCCCTTACGAATGGCCTCGTAGACACGGCGGTGGCGTGCGAACTTCGCCGTCTCACCCACTTCGAAGTATTCCTTCAGGGCCTGAATGGTGGCGTAGATGGTCTGCACGGGCGGCGTGAAGTGCATCTCGCCGGTCTTCTCGAAGTATTCGTACTGCAAATAAAGGTTGCAGTAGTAGGAACGGGTGGGGTAGTTCTTCGAGGCCTCGATGATGGCCTTGCGACCGATAATGAACGAGAGCCCCGACATAGCCATCAGTCCCTTTTGTGCCGAGGCCATGCAGAAGTCGACGTTGTCTTTCACCACGTCGAGGGGAATCATACCCAGCGTCGAGGTGGTGTCGCTGATAAAGATGGCTCCATGCTGATGGGCAAGGACACCAATCTCGCGGATGGGGTTCAGCACGCCGGTGCCCGTTTCGTGGTGGCAGCAGTAAACCACAGCCACGTCGGGATTCTCTTTCAGCGTTTGCTCCACAGCTTTCAGGTCAGGCTGCTCGTAGACACTCGATTTGAGGTCGATGTGTGGAATATGATACATCTGGCACACCTCTACGGCACGCGAGTTGTAGGCGCCATTGTTCACTACGAGTATCTTCTTGCCTTCGGGCACCAGTGAATTGATGCAAATATCGATATTGATGGTTCCAGAGCCGCAGAAGAGCACCGAGGTATATTCATCCTCTGGGGCGTGAACTACCTTCAGCAGGTCGCTGCGCAGTCCTTTCATTAATCCTGCAAACTCTTTCTCTCGCGGACAAATATCGGGAACGACCTGTGCCATCTTCACCGTGTCGGTCGTTGTGGCAGGGCCGGGGTTCAACAATACATTTCTTTTAATTGTTTCCATGTCTAAAAATCTAAACGTCAAACTTATAATCGCTACGTTCAACGTAGCCTGTTATTGCTTGAGGAACTCCATCAGGGCTTCTTTGTTCTGAATCGGGGTGGTGGTGGGACGCCCCAGGTCTTTTCTGTTGCCTTTCTTTACGCGGACTTCGACGAGCACGGGGCCATTGGCTGTTTTGACCTTTGACAGCGTCTCTTGCAGGGCCTCTTTCGTCTCAACGCTGTAGATCTGCTTGTAGCCTACAGCTTTGGCGATGGCGGGCAGGTCGATTTGCAGTCCTACGGTAGGCTGACCACCAACGGAGTCGTGGGCACCATTATTGAACACCACATGCACATAGTTGCTGGGCTGCATAGAGGCCGTGATGGCCATATTGCCCATGTGCATGATGGCAGCACCGTCGCCGTCGAAACAATAAACAGGACGGTTGGGCTGCTGCAGGGCGATGCCCAGCGCTATCTGTGAGGCGTGTCCCATAGAGCCCACGGTGAGGAAGTCGTGGCCGTGTCCCTGGCCTTTGCGCTCTCTTATCTCAAACAACTCGCGTGAAATCATTCCTGTGGTCGACACCACAGCGGCCGTTGAGGGAAGTGCCTCTACGACGGTCTCAATGGCTTCTTCACGGGCAAGTGTCAGTCCGCTCTCTACCTTATTCTTCAGCGTGTAGGCATCAAAGGTGTCTTTCTCGATGACCAAGGCATAGCACTCGTTGGTCTTCAGCATGTAGTCCACAGCCGTTTTTATCTGTTTGGCTGCAGCCTCCTCGTCTTTGCTCAGCACGGTGTAGTTGATGCCCATCGTATTGAGCAAGCCTGTCGTCACCTTACCTTGCTTGACGTGCTGCGGCTCATCGTGCACACCCGGACGTCCTCTCCAACCTATCAGCAGCAGCATGGGGATGTTGTACACCTCCTTGTCGGTCAGCGAAGCCAAGGGGTTGATGATGTTGCCTTCGCCAGAGTTCTGCATATAGACTACGGGGATGCGTCCTGTAGCCAGGTGATAGCCTGCTGCGATTCCCATTGCGCCGCCTTCATTGGCAGCAATGATGTTCTGCTCTCTGGGCAGCGTGTCTGTGATATAGGCACAGATGTTCTTTAACAACGAGTCGGGCACACCGGCAAAGAAGTCGATACCCTGTTCTTGCAATTGTTCAATAAAAAACGATGGTCGTATCATTTTTCATTTATCATTTATCATTTGTCATTTAGGGCGAAGCCCGTTAGCTTTTCTTCGTTCCCGGAATCAGGTTCAGAATCTGTTTGATGGGCATACAGTAATCGTTGCTGGCCTCCAAGCTGCGGCTATGTTCAAGGATGCTCTCAGCACATTTCACCATAGCGGGATAGGCCGAGCGCAACATGTGGTTGGCATAGATAACGATATTGATGCCCCATGAAGCCAGCTCCTCCTCGGTAAACTGGTTGTAGGTGGTGGGCACGGCCACGATGGGCGTGTGATTGTCTTTCTCGCGGAAGCGCAGGCAGAATTCCTTGATGTCTTCGCCGCTCTTGTCCTTCGAGTGAATCATGATGCCGTCGGCTCCAGCCTCCACATAGGCGTGACAACGCTCAAGGGCATCGTCGACCGACTTGCCGGCGATGAGGCTCTCGCAACGGGCGATAATCATGAAGTCGCGGGTAATCTGAGCGTTCTTGCCTGCCTTGATCTTATTGCAGAAGCCCTCGATGGTGTCTTGCATCTGCACGGCGTCGGTGCCGAAGAGCGAGTTCTGCTTCAATCCCACCTTGTCCTCGATGATGACAGCCGAGATACCCAGGCGCTCCAATGTGCGCACGGTGAATACGAAGTGCTCCACCTTGCCGCCCGTGTCGCCGTCGTAGATGACGGGCTTGGTGGTTACCTCCAGCGTGTCGTTCAGGTCGTGCAGACGGGTGGTGAGGTCTACGGCCTCGATGTCGGGCTTGCCCTTCGATGTGGAGTCGGTGAGTGAGGATGCCCACATGCCGTCGAACTCGCGGTGCTGTCCGTTTACCTCTACTGATGTGTGCTCTGCGATGAGGCCTGTCAGGCCGTTGTGCGACTCCAGGATGCGCACCACGGGCTTAGCTGATATCAGTCGGCGTAGGGAGGCCAGACGAGCCTGCGGCGTGACGCCCAGCGAGTCGATTTCCTGCTTCAGTCCTGAAGCTGAGATACCTTTGGTGTAGGGAATCTCGATGACTTCGCCTCCCAGCGACTCCATCGTCTTGAACACTTCGTCGCGGATGTATTTGTCAGGACCGTATTGCCAGTCGTCGCCATGAATAATGTAGTCGGGCTTGTATTTCAGCAGGTTGGGAACATAGCTCCACTCTTCCTGTGGAACGATGGAATCCACGCCCTTGATGTTCTCGATGACATTCTTGCGCTGCTCATAGGTCAGATAAGGCAGTCGCTTGTGTGTGGCTATGGCCTTGTCGGTAAAGAGACCAATCATCACCTTTCCATACTTGGCACCCTCGTTGATGATGTTGATGAGACCTGGGTGCATAATGTCGCCTATCATTCCAAGATAGACCGTTTTCGATGTGTCTTTCATTATAGAATATGTCTCAATGATTTGATGTTTTTATTTTGCGCTGCAAAATTACTCATTTTTTTCCGAATAACGTTGCTTTTTGCTGAAAAATCGGTTACAGCCACCCGTTCTCCTTGTACCATTGAATGGTCAGATGGGTGCCTTCCTTCAGCTGATAATGTGGCTCATAGCCCAGCTCTTTGCGAGCCGGCTCGATATCACAACGCCAGTTGCGCTGTTTCAGAATGTGATACTTGTCGTTGTTCAGGGCCGAGATTTTACCTGTGATATGGCCCCACTTGTCGCCCAGCCATGTGATGACGCGCAGCACCCAGATAGGCGCCTTGATACGAATCCACCAGGGATGGCCCAGCTCCTCGCGGATGAGGTCGCTGAACGTCGTCGACTGGTACACTTCGCCGTCTGAGAGGAAGTATTTGCGGCCCGTCTGACCTTTTTCGCAGGCGAGGAAAACAGCCTGCACCACGTCGAGTACATAGACGAAGGTGATGTCCTGACGCTTGTAGCCCACGGCGAAGTCGCTGTGCTGCTTGATACTCTTGGCCATCAGGAAATAGTCGCGTTCGCGCGGGCCATAGACGCCAGTAGGACGCAGAATGACGTAAGGGAAAGCCCCTCCTACGGCCCCCGAGGGGGCTTCTAATGCGTCGAGCCATTGCTCGGCCTCTAATTTACTGCGACCGTAGTTGGTGTTGGGCTGAGGCGTGTCGTCCTCGCGGATTTCCGTGTAGGGCTGTTGCTCATGGATGGCTCCGAAGACACTAAGCGAGCTGATGTAGACGAAGCGCTTTAGCGGCATCTTCAAAACCTGAAGGGCACGCACCAGATTCTTCGTCCCCTCGGTGTTGATACGGAAGAAATCCTCCTTGTTCAGACACTTCGTCACACCTGCGGCATGTACCACGTAGTCAAACTCATGCCCCTTTAGTTGGCGTTCCAAGTCTTCTTGGCTGGAGAGGTTCAATTCAATGAAGTGGATGCGCTCGTCGGTAAGGAACTGTTTCGAGCTGCTCTTGCGCATCGCTGCCCATGTCTCATAGCCTTGACGCAGCGCTTCCTCGACAATAAACGAGCCGATAAAACCGCTGGCGCCTGTCACTAAAATCTTCATTCTTTCTGTTTTTGCGTGCAAAATTACTACTTTTTATTCAACTATCGTGCTAAAAACCTATTTTTCTTCTGATTAGGGCATAGAAAAGCTGATGGATGCGTCGTTCAGATAGGGCGATGAGGCCCTGACGGTGACTTGCTGCCCTTTCTCAGGCTGTATGTAGGCCACCAGCTTGCCACCTGAAACGCGTAGCTGCTGGTTGGGCCAGTAGGCAGGAGCTCGGCGTGGGGCAGCATTGTTGTTGATGTTGCCGTTCTCCATTCCCAAGAGTCGGCCGCCCTGGACGAAGAGCGTCACCGTGTTGTCGGCATCCTTCACGAGGTTTCCTTGCTCGTCGACGACCTCCACGAAGACGTGCATCAGCGAGTCGGTGGTCAGGCGCAGGGCAGCAGGCTTGCCGCTGGTCCTCAGCTCATAGGAGGCGCCGTTGTCGGCTTCACAGCGCAACGTGCCGGGCTGATAGTCGATGTCGCAATAGAGGATGCCGGTTTCCTCGTGGCGCTGCATCGTCACGTCTAAGGGTTGGCCGTTCAATATCAGACGGGCATTCTCAGCGTTGGTATAGCACATCACGCGGACACGGTCGCCCTCACGATAGTTCCAGGTGTCATTGGCGTAGGGATGGGGTGGCTGGGCTCTATTGGGTCTATTGGCCCTATTGGCCCTATTAGCCCTATTGGCCTCATAAGATCTATAGGCCCCAGTTGTTCCAAGATAGCACACAGGCTTTTCGCTCCACAGCGAAGCACGATACCAGCCGATGGGCTTGCGTTGTCCGGCCAGGTCGAGCAATCCGGCGGTGCTGCCGCGTGCGGGCCAAGTGCCACTCTCGCCCAAGTAGTCGATGCCTGTCCATAGGAACTGTCCAAAGATGAAGTCGCGGTCGGTGACGGCTTTCCATGCAGGCAGGTCGTGACGGTTCTCGGAGCCGTAGAGAACGCGCTGCGGATAGGTCTTGTGGTCGGCATCGTAGCGGCTCTCAGTATAGTTGTAGCCCACCACGTCGACAGCCTCGGGATAGGCCGTTTGGTTCGACATCACCACGCCGGCCAAGGCTCCTGTCGTGGGACGCGAGGGGTCGATTTCCTTCACAATCTTGGCCAGCCTTTGGGCGATGATGCCGATGCGCATGGCATCTGGCTGACCAGGCTTGTAGCCGCCGTACATGGGTTGTGTGAAGCCTGAGCCGTCGCCATCGAGCACAGGATGCGTGTAGGGATCGTTGGGATAATCCACCTCGTTGCCGATGCTCCAAAGGAAGACGCAGGGATGGCAGCGGTCGCGGCGCACCATATCGGCCACGTCGCGGTCAATCCATTCCTCGAAATAGGTGTAGGTGCCCTCGAAGCCTGGCTTGCCCTGATTCCAGCCTTTCATCCATTTGCGCTTTGGAAACTCCCACTCGTCGCTTGCCTCGTCCATCACCAGCATTCCTTCCTCGTCGCAGATGTCATAGAGGGCAGGAGCATGGGGATTGTGACTCATACGCAGGGCGTTGACGCCGATGGCCTTGAGCTCGCGCACTCGGCGTCGCCACACCTCAGCAGGCACGGCAGTTCCAAGGACGCCAGCGTCGTCATGTACGCAGACTCCCTTTACCTTCATCCATTGTCCGTTGAGGGCAAAGCCTTTGTTGGGTGAGAACTCCAACGTGCGCAGGCCTACTTTCACTACCGACTGGTCGCCATTGCTAAGCTTGGTCGTCAGGGTGTAGAGGTAGGGATTGTTAAGCGACCAGCGCTTGGGATTCCTGACCGTGAGCTTGACCGTCTTCTTCTCCTGCGAGCCGATAGCAGTAGTATTTTTTGCTACGATATTGCCATCGCCATCCATCAGCTCCACAATCGCGGAAAAGGTATCTCCTCCCCTCCCTGTAAGGGAGGGGCTGGGGGTGGGTCTTGTGGGTCTTGTGGGTCTTGTTGTCTCCACATCCACCTCTATCTCTGCTTTCGTGTCCGAGATATTTTTCAGTCGGTAGGCCGTGCCCCATTGTGCCAAGTGCACCTCAGGCGCACTGACGAGCCATACGTTGCGATAGATGCCTGAGCCCGTGTACCAGCGACTGTCGGCTTCGGCAGAGTGGTCGACACGCACGGCCAGCACATTCTGCCCGTCGCTACGCAGATAGGGCGTCAAGTCATAGAGGAACGATGCGAAGCCGCTGGGACGCTTGCCCAACAGATGACCGTTGAGGTAGACCTCGGAGTGGTTGTAGACGCCTTCGAAGTAGATGTAAAGAGACTCAGGGAGGGGCTGGGGGAGAGTCTTCCTATACCACCCCACGCCTCCCGGCAGATAGCCTTGGCAGCTTCCCTTGTCGGGCGACATGGGTTGCTCCACGCTCCAGTCATGGGGCAGGGTGACACGACGCCAGCGCGAGTCGTCGAAGTCGGGATTTTTCATGTCGGGCGATTCCGACACGTTCCAGGCGCTGTCAACCAGCAGGAAGCGCCAGTCGTCGTTCAGCAGCTGGGCTTGGCCGAAGGACACTTGTGCATGGGCCTTTCCGAGCAGAAAGGCGAACAAAGTCAGGATGAATAGTCTTTTCATGTTGGTGATGTTTTTGTTGTCATTAGAATTATGGCTACAAAGTTAACGCTTTTTTTGCGTTCCCGCAAGTATTTCACATTCTTTCTTGCGGATAAAGAAAAAAGCAAAAAAACTTTGGCTTTTCACATTTTTCCACTATCTTTGCACGAACAAAACGAACAACGACGATATGAACATCATCAAGAATCAACACTTTGAAGGCGAGCGCCCTTTGTTTGAGAGCCATAAACTACGACTGGAACAGGTGACGATAGGCGATGGCGAGAGCGCCGTGAAGGAGTGCTCGGACATCGAAGCCGAGGACTCCCGCTTCTGGGGAAAGTACCCCTTCTGGCACGTGCGCGGACTGAAGATCAAGCATTGCCAGTTTGATGCTGGTGCGCGCTCAGCCCTCTGGTACACAGACCATTTGGACATGCGCGACACCCGTATCGATGCGCCCAAGATGTTCCGCGAGTGCCACGACCTGTTCCTGGAGAACGTGGTCATCAACGATGCCGACGAGACCTTCTGGCGCTGCCGCAACATCAAGGCCTGGAACCTCGAGCTCCACGACGGCACCTATCCCTTCATGTTCTGCGACAACGTCAGGATCAACGGCCTGAAGAGCGACTCGAAATACGTCTTCCAGTATTGCAAGAACGTGGAAATTCAGAACGCCCACATCGTGACGAAGGACTCGTTCTGGGAGTGCGAGAATGTCACCATCGTCAACAGCATCCTTGACGGCGAATACCTGGCGTGGCACTCCAAGCACGTGCATCTCATCAACTGCCACCTCGCCGGTGAGCAGCTGCTCTGCTACGCCCACCATCTGGAGTTAGAGAACTGCACCTTCGACGCAGCTTGTGACCGTGTGTTCGAATACAGCGAGGTGGAGGCTGATATCCGCGGACATATCGAGAACATCAAGAACCCCACTACCGGCTACATCATCGCCGACAGCATCGGCAGCATCACCATCGACAAGAACGTGCGACAGCCGGCTGACTGTAAGATAGAGACAAGATGAAGACATTTGACTTTGACGAAATCATAGACCGACGCGGCACCAACTGCGTGAAATGGGACGAGGCACCTTCGGCGGATGTCATCCCGCTGTGGGTGGCCGATATGGACTTCAAGGCCGCGCCTGCCATACAGGAAGCCGTGAGGAAACGCGCTGAGCACGGCGTGTTCGGCTACAGCATCGTTCCTGATGCCTACTACGATGCCGTCATCAGCTGGTTCCAGCGGCGCCACGATTGGACCATCCATCGCGAGGAGATACTCTACACCACAGGTGTTGTTCCTGCGATGAGCGTCGCCATCAAGGCGCTGACGATGCCTGGCGAAAAGGTGGTCATCCTCTCGCCCGACTACAACTGCTTCTTCTCCTCCATCCGCAACAACGGCTGCGAGGTCTTGGAGTGTGCGTTGAAGCCCACCCCTTACCCCTCCCCAAGGGAGGGGAACTTAAATGTTACCTCTAAGGATACTAAAGATGCTCCACTCCCTTCGGGAGGGGTTTGGGGGTGGGCCATTGATTGGCAGGATTTCGAAACCAAGTGCGCCGACGAGAAAACCACCGTCTTCCTGCTCTGCAACCCTCACAATCCTACGGGGCGTGTGTGGACGAAGGACGAATTGGAAAGGATGAACGACATCTGCATGAAATATGGCGTGAAGGTGGTGAGCGACGAGATTCATTGCGAGCTGATGATGCCTGGCCACACATTCCAGCCCTTTGCCGCCGTCAGCGAGGCGTGCCGCATGAACAGCGTCGTACTGAACTCGCCGTCGAAGTCGTTCAACATCGCAGGCCTCCAGACGGCCAACATCATCTGCGCCCGACCCGACTGGCGCCGTCGCCTCGACCGTGCCATCAACATTAACGAGGTGTGCGACCTCAACCCCTTCGGCCCCGTCGCCCTCATCGCCGCCTACAACGAGAGCGAGGACTGGCTCGACGCCCTCAACCGCTATCTCTGGGACAATTACAAGGCGCTCCGCGATTTCTTCGCAGAGCATCTTCCTCAATTCAAGGTCACCCCCTTGGAGGGCACCTATCTCGTGTGGGTCGATGTCTCTGCGCTTGGCATCCCCGTCGATGAGCTCTGCAACCGCCTCCTCACCGAGGCCCGTGTCTGGGTGAATCCTGGCACGATGTACGGCCCTGAGACCGGTCGCGGCTATATCCGCATCAACATCGCCTGTCCCCGCAGCCGCCTCCTTGAGGGCCTTGACCGAATCCGCCGCGTGCTGGTCGAATAACTCCTGACACATGAGACCACCTTCGCTATTTTCATTTAAAAATAGTTTTCCAAATTTGGAAATTCGGAAAACTTGTCGTACTTTTGCGGCATAAAACCACAAGACGATGAAAGAGAGCAAACCATATCCTAGAATTGAAGAGGAGGACGGCAGCTGCCTGACGGCTCAGGAGCCTGCGGCTGACGTCGCATACACCTACGAGGAAGTAGTAATGCCTGATGATGTGGAGTATGCCCATATTGTGGAAGGGGTCTTGCAGGTTACTCCCGACATAGAGGAGGAGATTGCTGAGGTAGAACGCGGAGAGACCGTGTCGATGGCACAGTTCAAAACGATGTTTGCCAAATGGCTCTAATCATAGAGTTCAGCCGCCGCAGTACTCAGCATTCGTTCTTCAGCACGCAAACCGCTGAAGTTGTATAAGAAGTCTTGAGTATTTTTCTCCGCTATCCTCTCGAAATGCCATTGTAGAAAGGGAAAGTATGGCGGAGCATTTTTTCTTACGACTGAACTGCATCCCCTTATTGGGACCTTTGAGGGCCAATTACAATAGCCGTAAAAATGCTCCGCCATTATCCTTTTGACTATCATCGCCTTAGATAGTGTAGCGGAGGAATTTTTCAAAAACAAATTTTACGTTTTCCACCTCTCAATGTGGAGTTACATGTTACCTAACGTAAAGTCTATGTCGCTTGTCACGTAAGAGGATTTTCTGAGTAAGCTGTTTATTCTGCTGAAGAACCTCTTTATTCTGCTGAGGAGCTTCCTTATTCCGCTGAAGAGCCTCCTTATTCTGCTGGGGAGCCTCTTTAGCGTCAAATTCTCGAGAGAATTCAACGCTAAGTCAACGCTTTAGAATCGTCAGGAGGTTCACTGCTACTTTTTGCAGCCGCTTGAAGTGTGTCAGCAGATGTGTCACCCTTGTGTCACCTGTGTCACCCTCAAAAATAGGGTGAACCGCCTGTGTTTATCGGCATTGTGTCACCCGTGCACCCTAAATTGCGAAAAATCTTAGTATGAAGCAGGGACTTCCTGGTATTTCCCAAAAAGTCCCTGCGATTCGTTTCAACTGAATAATTAGTGCAAGACTATTTCACCACAACCTTCTTGGTAGTTCCGTCCTGCATCACCACGATGTTCAGGCCCTTCTGCAGCTTGCTGAGCAGTTTGCCATTGGGGCTATAGATGCGCAGCTGGCCTTGTTGGGCCATCATCATGATTTCGGCAATGCCCGTCTCATAGGCTGCCGTCACCGTCACATCGTGTGCTGGCATCGTCTCTGGTATGCCCACCCATTCGAAGGATACGTAGTCGCCCTCCGGCTGTGGTTCAGGTGTAATCGTAGCTCCATATTCATACACCACCTGCTTGTACACCTCCTCATCAATCATATAGGTCAGCGTATAGCTGTTGATACTGAATGTACCAGTAACAATCACTAACTTTGCCGGCATTATTTCTGGAAGACCAATCCAACCGCTGAAGGTATAGCCTTCCTTTTCAGGGTCTGGCTCTGGAGTAATAACCGCGCCATATTCTACCTCCATCGTCTTGTATTCTTTTCCGTCAAGGATATAGGTCAGGATGTATTTGTTCACAGAGAAGGAGCCTGTTACTGTTACATCATGTGCAGGCATTGTTGCCGGAATCTCACTCCAGCCGGAGAAGGTATGGCCTTCCTTTGTGGGAACTGGCTCTGGCGTGATAGTTGCTCCATAGTCCATCTCCTGCGACTTGTACACTTCGCCGTCCACCATATAGGTGAGCATATACTTTGCCTTAGAGAATGTTCCTGTCACAATTACCACATGTGCCGGCATCGTTTCAGGAAGTCCATTCCATCCTGAAAAGACAAATCCTTCCTTTGTCGGCTCTGGCTCAGGTGTAATTGCTGCACCATATTCTACCTCATACGTCTTGTACTCCTCACCATCCACGATATAAGTCAACTGGTATTTGTTTACAGTAAACGATCCAGTAATAGTTACATCATGTGCAGGCATTGTCTTAGGTATCTCACTCCAGCCACTAAAGGTGTAACCCTCCCTAACGGGGGCAGGCTCTGGAGTTATTACTGCCCCATAATTTACTTCAGTTGCTTTATAAATTTGTCCGTCCACTATGTAAGTAAGCTTATACTCGTTCATCGAGAATGAACCTGTAACTATCACATCGTGATCAGGCATTACTTCAGGAATTTCACTCCAACCAGAAAATGTGTAGCCCTCTTTTATAGGAAATGGTTCAGGTGTTAGTTTTGTTCCATATTCAACTTCGTAGGATTTGTAAATATTTCCATCTACATAATAATCTATTCTGTATTTTGCAATGTTATTCACATCTTCTTCTATGTTGTTGAAATTTTTCCATCCATCTACTACATTGTATTGACTTTTTGTTCCATAAGGAATAGATAGGACAGTCAACCAATATGCGACCGAAGAAAAAGAATTGTCATAGGCTTTAGGAGGATAATATGCATTTGACTGTATCTTCTTTATTTTATTGCATCCTTCGAAAGCTAATTCCCCAATATTTGTTAATGACTGAGGAAATACTATCTCTTCTAAGGATTGACAATTCACAAAAGCTTCGTCTTCTATCGTTTTTAGGTTTTTACTCAATTTGATTTTGTTTAGATTTGTACAATTGGTAAATGCGATTCTCTCAATGGCTAAAACATTATCTCCCAAATCAATAGTTTTCAAATTGTTACATTCACGAAATGTTTCTGTCTTAATTACAGTGACGTTATTTGGAATTATTATCGACTCTAAATTTCGACATTCAAAAAAAACTAATCTCTCAATGTTATTAACACTATTAGGAATATCAAAATTATAGAATTTTGCACCTCTAAACAAAGATTCGCTTAAAGTTGTAACTGAGTTCCCCAAAGAAACCTTCAGTGAATCACTTTTTATTTGATAAAATCCAAAAGGTGAACCTCCAGGATCGTTTGTGAAAGAACCATCATCATCATATGAAACAATTCTTCTAATATTTCTACCAATATATAAATAATCTAAAGGACACATTCTAAATATTCCCCCAGACATATTTATAACAGAAATACCTAATGGCGTTTCAGAATCCGCAATAATGGCTTCTTTTAGAGAAGAACAATTGCCAAATGCGAAATCCCAAATCTGAATGACAGATTCTGGAATAGTTATTTTTCCTAGATTACTGCATCCCTCAAAAGCACTTCGGGATATTCTTTTCAATGTATTAGGAAACGTTATTGACGTTATTTCACTCTCAAAAAATGCATACTCAGATATTTCATTAACAGAAAACTGACGTCCTGAGAAAAACACATAGTCTGGGATTACAATATCACCTAAATATTCTTTTCCAGATGGAATACCTGACGGACCTATAAAAGTGCCTGAATTTGTAACAGAGACAGTCATGTTTTCAACTGAGGTGATGTTATAGTAGATTCCATCCTTCTCAAAGTCGTAGGCACTCACACATATAGTGCAAAGAAAAAATGTTAATAATGTAATAATTTTATTCATAATAATGATTTGATTGTTGGATTTCTTTTTTCAATTCGCACAAAAAGAAAACGTGAGCAATTACTTCGCTTACGTTCCAAAGGTATCGGCAAACACCTCACACACTTCAACGAGTAAAGGCCCACGCCATCAGGCGTGAACCGTCAACTTTACTCTTGTGTGTTACTGAAATTTTGCCGATTTCTTGGAACAAGAATCAAAGCGGACGCTTCAACGTATATGTCTTAAAGTTTCTCTCAGCCCATAGGCATTTCCGATTTTAGGGTTCAACAATAGTGTTTAATTCATCGATATATTGAGCTATTTGCTTCTTTAGTAGCGGCAAGTCGTTGGTGTAGGTATCCCAAACCAACGAAGCATTTGTGGTGATGTAACCATGCACCAAGGCATTACGCATATCAACAATATCTCGCCAGGGTACTTCAGGATGTTTGTCGCGAAATTCTTTTGTCAGAAGGTTGGCTGCCTCACCAATTATCATAATTATAGACGACTGCATGAAAACACATGATGTTGGCTTTCATGTCTTCGAATGACTTCCCGTTCAGATAGTCGTTGATGTGCTCAATGCACTCGTCAATATGGCGAAGGCGGTCTATGTCCCTAATTGCTTCTCTCATATATAACTTTTAAGTCACGATTGGCTGTCTGTTGTATAGCAGGGCGAAGGGTTCCTTCTTCCACGAGATCTACCTTGCGGCCCAGTCTTTCTTCCAGTTCGCGATGCATGCGCACATAGGCGAACAAACCTATTGGAAGGCTGCGGTCGAATTTCACGAGTATGTCTACATCGCTATCCTCCCGTTCCTCGCCACGAGCAAAAGAGCCAAACAACGATGCCTTCAGGACGGGTTGCGTCTTGAAGTATTCGGCTATCACTTGTGTCATCGTCTGTGTGCTCATAGCAGTTGCTATTAGTGTTTCTGCTGCAAAGATAAGATATTATTCTATTACTGTCCGCTAAACCTTGATATTTTCGCGCACGTATGCGCATGATGAAAT
>CAMVJU010000037.1 GCA_947167935.1 uncultured Prevotellaceae bacterium
GTTTTCAAGACCTAACCTAGACCTAACATAGAGGTAACATCCACCCATCATGTGAAGTCTGGGTGAGGTCTGGGTGAGGTCTGGGTGAGGTCTCAAAACAAGACCCAACCTTGCAGAATGCCTTTGTACACAGGTGTTTTCAGAGACGAGGTTAGGTCTTGACCTTTTTTCGCGAAAAACTTTTTTTTCTTATCAAGCTGTTTTTAGCCATTCTCTATAAGGAATCCATAGGCAATGATTTTCTGGGTTTACGGTGCGAAGATGAAGAATTTTCTGCAAAATTGTTTGGGTTTCAAAATCTTTTTGTATTTTTGCAGGTGCATTGTGGTGTGAACCACACTCTACTAACAGATTCTAACAATACTAACAAAACTATAAGTATGGATACAATACGTTCTGAAAAACGCAAACCGGACAACGGAAACAAACGAGTCATTTACATTGTTGGTGGCATTATTGCCTTCATTCTTATTGCTGGTTTCTTCTTTTTAATTGGGCGAAACAGCAGCGACGACAAAAAAGAGAATACCGACACAGAAATTGTTGGCGATGAAAATGTCGAAATAAGTGAGGACGCAAACTCCCCGCAAGACATAGAAGCTAGTGCCAATGAGAAAGAACAAGGAAGGATCGTAAGGAATCAGCACGAGATTGATAGTCTTCAGAGAGTGGTAGATTCTTTGGAAAATGTTTCCAATCGCAGGGTTGTTGCTCCAACCGTTCCACCCACTGGCAGCAGAGCTGGAGGCACGAATGCGAATGGTCAGGGATCTTTGAACCTTGGTTATGGCACTTATGAAGGCCCCGTTAGTGGCGGCCTGGCTCATGGACTTGGAGGCACCATTACTTTCACCACCCCATATACTATTGACCTGAAGACCGCCAATCATGATGTCGTTGAGGTGGGGCCAGGCGACCAGCTGGTCAATGTGAAAATGGAAAATGGCCGTATTGTATCCGGCTTTCTGAAGCGTGCTGACGGTTCTCAACGCTTTATTAACATCGGATGAGATTACTACGATACATATACAGACTCGCCGTGTTGGTATGGCTCTCAGTAGGGGTTGTGTCAACATGCCTGGCTGTTGACTATCGTACTGACTTATTGGCTACTATTGCCGACAAAGTGGTTTTGACTTCGGCTGATACACCTTCATTCCACGGATACCCTCTGAATGTTATTTCCGAAGATGGCCGAATCACACATATCGGTTACCAGCTGTTTACCAGCGATCAGCGTGAGCTTTTCGGAGCTACCGTCTGCAATTTTGTAGAACGCTATTTGCTTGAACTCGACATCCCCATAAAAAACCATCTTTCAAGAACTGAGCGTACACACATCGACCATGTGGTGATTGAGGGCAACACCTCTCCTATGGAACTGTCTGGTGATACGGCCATCGCCGTCAAGATGGAGCTGACTGATGGAAAAATATACTCTGTCAGATGGTGCAGAAACGAGAATACCGTTTACCGCATTTCCTTTCCAGTTGAGTACGACCTGCTTGTAGGCACTGATATGGATGAACGCGAACGCCGACTCTCAGAAGAGCTAAAACGTACAAAGACAGATTCTGTCACACAAGAAATGCCTTTAACCAGTCAACTTCATAAGGCATGGCAGGAAAACTACTATACGTTGGAGTGTGGCACCTATCTGATTGACGAACTGAAAGCCGACCTGTATTTCCAAAACGACAACAATGGGCAGCTTAGGCCAGTATTCACAAGTGAATATCCGGCCGAGAGCCTTGCCAACCTTTTCACATCTTTATATATAGAGGGAGACTTCACGATTGACATTCAACTGCGCAAATACGGCTTCAAGACAGAACGCATTCTAGTGCCGTTGCGCCAATGGATCACATTCTGCCTGCAGGAAGGATGTAAACCCTACTTTGGAATCATTAAATTGGAAGAGCATACGGCCCAATGCGAGCTTATCATGTACAATGCATCTATGGGTTATAACCACGTGATGAAACTATACTTCCCACTAAATGCCATCAGCACCCGTCAGGGCACCATCGAAGCACGGCTTACTCCCTATGTCACGACATCTCGTGTGAAAAATATTTTTGAAGACGATCAACGAAAATAACGGACCATGATAAAGAAGATATGTCTATTACTCGGGCTATTGCTGACGACAACCCTTGCCAGCGCCCAGTCGGTGTCGAAGCAAATCAACGACATCAAACGCGACACGGCCTACATCTCGGCTGAAGCCACATTGGAGACTGAGGCCAAGGCCTATGAGCTGGCCGAAGAGCTCCTTACCCATCAGATTGAGGAATATATCGGCGACAGGAAAGTGCTACGGAAAGCCCCTAATGTCATTGTGAAGGATGTGGCTCATAAGGCTGAGCGCATCATGATGAATCGTGGCGAAATGACGCGTGTGTTCCTTTATGTGAAGAAATCCGACGTCATTGCTGCGCAAAATACTCGTGTCCTCGTGCAGCCTGGGAATGTCAAGAGTACAGATGAAAACAGCGGGCAGCCAGGAACCGTTGTCATCGAGGCTCCTGCTGTTCCCAACGACACTGCGAAAAACGACACCATAGCCAAAAGAGAGGGAACCATCGAACCCCCATCATGGCAGCGGCAGGTCATCGACGATTTGCTGAAATGTGCTACGGTCACTGAGGCTCAAAGCGTGTTGAGCCGTCTGCAAGCAGAGATGAAAGTAAAACGCTATGGTCGTCCTGATAACTGTAGCCATCCTGACAAATGCTATTGGCTTATTTTCGATGGTGAAGGAAAAGTCATCACAGTTCTTGGCCCTGGCATTTTCGAAAGAACAAACTATCGTACAAACACGACTGACAACCTCTCGAACTTCCGAGGGAATGGAGCCGTTTGGTTTACATTAAGCAATTGATAAAAAGAGAATATGAGAAAGTCATTCCTATTACTATTGTTTGCAACAATATGGTCAGGTCTTGCAGCCCAGGACCAAGTGGCCTTTGAGTTCAGCAGTGGCATCGACGGTACGCTGAAAACAAAGATGGAACAGCAGTTGACAAATCTGCTCACAGCCATCAACCGCGCTGAATCCTCAGGGAGCAATGAGATCAATTTCAAGGGCATCGACTTTGAGAGCAACGAAACAGCTAGTCAGACCATCAGTATGCTCTGGAACTGCGTACATTTCCGTACGCAGGACGACGATTTCTACCAGCCCTGTCTGGCCCATCGGCGTGCAGGGCGTGTCACAGGCTATCAGGTGCGTAACATCTACATGGACATGAAACCTGTCGATGACAGCTACCAAGAGTCATTAGTGCAGGAGTTCGTCATCGAGCTCGATGCTCAGGGGCGAATCAGCGACGTAAACATTGCCATGAGCAAGCTGCAATACCAGGATTTGCTGCGCGATGGCGAGCGTCTCAACGATTTGGATCGTCGCGAGCAGATCATCAACTATTGTGAGCAGTTCTCCAATGCCTACCACAGGATGGATCTCCAGTTTATGGAGGATGTCTTCAGCGACGATGCGCTCATCATTACTGGGCGTGTGCGGCAGAGGGTGCCTTCCAATATGATGCTGAGGCACGACCCTGAGACAGGACGGCCTTTGCCCAAGCAGTCGGATGTGGAATATACCGTACACACCAAAAAGGAATATCTCGACAACCTACGTCGTATCTTTACCAACCAGCGCAATAAGCCAGGCGGCTATGTTAATGTAGAGTTTAGCGACTACAAAATCACGCGCAGTGGTGCAAAGCCCAATTTCTATGGTGTCACTGTCAAGCAAAGATGGAACACGAAGGGTTATGGCGATGAAGGCATCGTCTTCCTGGTATGGGATTTTACCAACGAGGAACGCCCCAAGATACAGGTGCGCACTTGGCAAGAGATGTCTACTGAGGAACGTAAAATATTCACACTCAACGATTTCAAACTGCGATAATGATGAAACGCCTGCTAACAATATTTTTGATGTGCATGTCGGCTATGATAGCCTCTGCACAGCTGGAAGTCAAGTCGTTCGATATGGACGTTTTTGACCCGGCAGTTACCCAGTTTGAGCAAAAAGACCACAATGGCTCAACGTGTGCGCTAATCATTGTGAAAGTACCGCTTTCCAATGTAAAGTTTGAGGGAAAGGTCGTCAATACTGTCAAACGCGATGGCGCCTATTGGGTATATGTTGAAAGAGGAGCACACGAACTGGAGATCATCCCATCTGAAAAGGACAAGCTGAACCCGATTGAGGTAGATTTTACCAAACAGTATGAAGACGGCTTGCAGTTGGCAACCTACAAGCTGATTATCGAGCCCAAACGATTGGAAACACCTAAGAGCAGCTTTACTCTTTCGGCTGGTTTTAATGTGATGAACATCATGGGTCCGAAAATATCGGCTGGCTTCATGTACAACGGCTTTACCATAGAGGCAGGAGCCGTCTATGGGCTGGGTAAGTCGAAGGATGTGTACATCTACAATAAAGGTGGCGACCTGCAGGATGCCTACAACTACAATGCCCTGAGGGCCTTCCTCCATTTGGGCTATGACGTGTGGGCTGCTGATGTCTTTGCCCTCACTCCACAATTAGGTGCAGCCTTCACCTCTGTAAAAGGCTCCCGTCTGAGTGACGTCAGTGCCAGCAATAAAGTGCTCGACGGTGCTACTGCCATCTCTGCCACCCTTGGTTTGCGCTTGATGTTTGCCCCGTCTGGAAAGACAAAGCCCTTGCGCCTGTTCCTTACCCCTGAATATGATTTAGCTGTGTCGAAGGACAAGAACTTCGAGGCGCTGAGCAATTACGATTCCAAGATCAAGTCGTGGGCTGACGGACTGAACCTCAGCCTCGGCCTGTTGTTTTACTTCTAAAAGGATGACGCTATGAGTAGAAAGAACAATATGCATTGGCTGATAGGTTTATCCTTTATCATTTGTCATTTATCATTTAGCATGATATTTGTATCATGCGCAGATGAAGCCGATACCGACTCTCTGGTGCTCTCAGGAGAATACCTCACATTGGAAACTCGGGACATCAGCCTGGGTGGTGAGGGCGGTAGTCAGACTTTTAATATCAAGGCCAACTGTGCTTGGACTGCCAGTAGCACAGACGACTGGCTCACACTGAGCCCTGTCAGTGGCAATGGCAATAGCAGCGTCACTGTGAGTGCACAGGCTAACAGCAGCGTCACTGCTGAGCGTACGGCCACTATCACTATCAAAACCAACGAGGGGCTACAGCGCTCTATCCATGTGGTGCAAAGCAGGAATACAGAGCTGTTGTCGTTCAATGTCGATGAGTTATCGTTTGTGTCCAAGGGCGAGACGAAGACCCTCTCCATTCAGAGTAATACTTCATGGACGCTGCAAGGAGCTGAAGACTGGTTCACCCTGAGTGCCATGCAGGGAAAGGGCAATCAGGACATCACCGTTACTGCCAAGCCCAACAACAGTGAGAAAGCTCGGCAGGCAGTACTTATC
The DNA here is from genome assembly GCA_947167935.1 of uncultured Prevotellaceae bacterium. Lineage (GTDB taxonomy): Bacteria > Bacteroidota > Bacteroidia > Bacteroidales > Bacteroidaceae > Prevotella. Next base: position 5,455 of record CAMVJU010000037.1, read on the forward strand.
GTGCAGGGCACCTCGCTTACGGCTCGTGTCACCTTGCGTCAGGAAGGCGAACAGCGCACCATCACACCCAATGTGACCAGTCTCACCTTCGAGGCCGTTGGTGGCATGAAGGACTTTGTCTTGGAAGGTACTGCCGCTTGGACTGTTTCGTCGAGTGCCGAATGGCTCACCCTCGACCCGCTTAGTGGTACAGGCACCACCACCATTCATGCCACCTGTGCCGACAATACGGAATTGAAGTCTCGCTCTGCACAGATTACGATTACTGCCACCAGCACAGGAAGTACCCAAACCATCGAGGTGCAGCAGCTGCCTGCGTCTGTGCCTACGCTGGGTAATTTCCGATTGGTGAGTGCAGAACGCACGGAGGCCACCTTGGCTGCTCGCGCACTGAGCGATTTCGATATTTTGGAGTATGGCTTCTGCTACTCCACCACCAACGAGAAACCATCCACTGCTGATACAAAGGTAGAGGCTACAGACCGTGATGCACAAGGCGACTACTCGGCTACTCTTACTGATTTGCAAAGTGGTACTACCTACTATGTCCGTGCCTACGCCCGCAGCAAAGTGGGCACAGGCTACAGCTCCGTCATCAGCGTAACCACCAGTGGTGGCAAGCCTGGTGAGGACGACAACCCCAAACCGAATCTATAAAAACAAAACAATACGATTATGAAGAAAATTGCAATGGCTTTCGTATGTTTCGCCTTAGTAAGCATAAGCGCATGGGGTGCTACAGCAGCACAGATTATGTTACAGCACAATGGCTCCGCAAAGCTCTTCGACAGCGACCAGATGGCAGCAGCCATCAATCAGGCTGTTGATGGAGACACTATCTTCCTTACAGAGGGTTCCTTCAACAATTTTACCGTCAGCAAGAAAATTGCTATTATCGGTGCTGGGCCGCAGACAGTCATCACAGGCGATGTCACAATTGCCATTCCAGGTAGCCCAACGTTGACAGCACGTGTACTTGATGGTATGAATATTAGCGGAAATATCCTCGTAAACCAGTCAGTCAATAAGTTCATCATCCGAAAGTGTAAGTTCAAATCTTTTAATCCGAACAATACCTGCACCCTTGACAACGGACAGATAGACCGATGCCAAATCACGGAATATTTGTATCTTGGCAGTAGTTTGATAAAAAGTATGCTTGTAACAAATTCTCTCATTAATAACCTTAATTCATGCAATAATACTACTACACTCATTAATTGCGATTTTTATGTTGTAACAAGCGATTTCAAGGGCACCATTCTCAATAGTATTATATCTATGCCGCAAAACCTTTCTAACGGATTGCTAAAAAACACCCTATACTCCACTTACAACTATTATATTCAAACTGGTTGCACGGCCACCGATTGTTATACTGTGAACAATTACGTTAATTGGAATAATTTGTTAAGCGATCAGTATTCCAAAGAGCAGCTCTACAGTAATGGTTATTTAGGTGATGACGGTACTGTCGTTGGTTCGCAAGGTGGCAACACCCCCTTTACACTGGTTCCCGCGGTCCCCACGGTGACAGAACGTACTATCAAGGTAGATACAGAAACCAAGAAACTGAATGTGACACTGAAAGTAAGTGCGAACTAAATTGCATGAGGTTATGCTGAAACGAATAACAATACTTACATTACTGGCGCTGGCAGTTTGTCTGAGTCCGATGGCTCAGACCCTGAAACGCTATGAGTATTGGCTGGATTCGGACTATGGCGCACGTACAGTGAAAAACAACACGGCTGAAGACATTAGCTTCTCCATTTCCCTCAGCAGCTTGGAAGAAGGCCCTCATTTCCTGAATTTCAGGGCTGTCAACTCCAATGGTGACTATGGCATTTGGAATCGGTACATCTTCTACATTCCAGAAAAAGAAACACCTTCTACCACCATCACCCAGTATGAATATTGGATTGATGGCGACTATGCCAGCCGAGTACATAAGAGTGGCAACGACTCCAATCTACAAATGTCATTAGACATCAGCCAACTGGACGAAGGTGTGCACTTCTTCAATTACCGTGCACAAAACAGCGACGGCCGCTGGGGTACACTTTTGCGCTATATCTTCTTTATCCCAGAGTATGAAAGTGCTGCACCCACCATTAGTCAATACGAATATTGGATTGACGGCGACTATGCCAACCGGATTCACAAGAGCGGCAACGACGCCAATCCACAAATGTCATTAGACATCAGCCAACTAGACGAGGGTGTGCATTTCTTCAACTACCGTGCTCAGAATAGCGACGGCCGTTGGGGCACACTGTTACGCTATATCTTCTTTATCCCTGAGTATGAAGGTGCTGTGCCCACCATTACCCAATACGAATACTGGATTGATGGCGACTATGACAGCCGTGTGCGTAAAAGCGGCAACGACACCAGCCTGCAGCTGTCGTTCGATATCAGCCAGTTAGAGCAGGGAGCCCACTACTTCAACTATCGTGCACAGAACAGCGACGGTCGTTGGGGCACTCCGCTTCGCTACATTTTCGTCATTCCCGACTATAGCGAGATTGGCACCTCGCCCATCGCCGGCTATCGCTATAGCTTCAACGGCAAGGCCACGACAGAGGTGACAATACCTGAGACGATGGAGTACACAATGGAGAATGTTATCATCCCAATACCCGAACTCTCAGAGTTTGCCTCGCTCACCGAAGGCTGTACATACTCCTTCAATGACTCAGAGCAGAGTGTGACGCTCAACCGTAATACAGAAGTACACTTCACTCTAAAGTTCTTCAATGCCAACGGACGCGAGAGTGCACCTGTTGACGAGAAGTTCTCGCTTAGTGGAACAAGCACCAAACACTATCAGCAGCTGAATCTCCGTGGCAGTGTCACCCTCAGCAAGATGGCAGATGGCGACTTTGAAGCCTTCCGTATGGAGGTGGACGAAGCACGTACTTACTATCTGAAAGCATCTGCCAACTGTCAGGTTCACTTGCTCAATGCCAATGGCAGCACAATCGATGACATTACTGGCGAGCAGCTGCGCCAAACCTACGGCACATACTTGCAGAAAGGAACCTACTATGGCATTGTGTATGGAGCCAGTCAAGACGTAACCATCCGACTGATGCTTACCGAAAACATCGTTGATGCTCCTGTCATCAGCTATGAGCAGGAAATGGTAACGATAACATGTGCTGAACCTACTGCCACCATCTACTACACGCTGGATGGCACGGATCCGACAAAGGCAAGCACACGCTACAACGGACCGTTTGCCCTGCGGCATAATGCTGTGGTAAAGGCAATCGCTATGGCTCAGGATATGGCCGACAGCGATATCGCTACGCTGACAGTGAACAGCTATAAGGTGGCGACTCCTACTATCGAGTTTACCAACCTGAAGCTCTACATGAATTGTCAGACAGAAGGAGCATCCATCTTCTATACGCTCGACGGCAGCGACCCCACTATGAATGGTCAACGCTATACGGAGCCTGTCAGCATTAGCAATAACTGTACGGCAAAGGCTGTAGGCAAGCGTGATGGCTATAACAATTCGGAAATTGCAGTGTTTGTAGTGGATGTGTCGAGTGTAAAGACCTCGACACCTCAGATAAAACGTGAAGGCGACGGGCTGCGTATCACCTGTCTAACAGAGGGAGCGACCTTGCACTATACTGTCGATGGTACAACTCCTACAGCCAGCAGCCCCGTTGTCAACAACGGGTTCCTGCAACCACAGCTCAACGGAGTAGTGAAGGTCATCGCCATGAAGGATGGCGAGCTGCCCAGCGACGTTGCAAGCATCAATGTCGATTGGCTGCAAGTGGCCAAGCCGGTGCTCAGCTATGATGTAGAGAGTAGTGTGCTCACTATGACCTGCACCACGCCAGGTGCCACCATCTACTACGAGCTGGGTGGCAATGAGCCTACACAGGCATCGCCCCATGGCTCATCAGGGCTGACGTTAACGCTGACTGACAATCGTGTGGTGAAAGCGATGGCTATGGCCGACAGGCTGAATCCCAGCGAAGTGGCTGTCTATACTCCTGGCTCGTTCACAGTAGAGGCAGTACAGGTAACCTTCAATGGCCGCTATCTCACTATGAGCTGTGCTACTGAGGGTGCCACCATCCACTATGCCCTGAGCGATGGACTGACAGGTAGTGGTATCTACAGCAGTCCTATTACCATTGAACAGCTGGGAACAGGCTTTGCATGGGCAGAAAAGGCCGACATGAACAGTTCGGAGCGTACAGCATTCACTATTGAGAGTTGCTTCGACGGTACTACAGCCCATAGCATAGCTGGTAAGTTGAGCAATGCCTTTACATGGTGTGGTACTGACGATGTGCAGGCGCTTACAGTGGATGGCTCTATTGACGAGACAGATCTTGCCTTCCTGCGTTCAATGCCAGCTTTGCGTCATCTGAATCTCAGTGCAGTCAGCCTGACAGCAAACCATCTGCCTGCTGGTGCCTTTGCAGGTATGCCCTTACTTAGTATCGCTGTACCCACAAGGCTTAGTAGTGCTGGTGACGGGCTGTTCCGTGATTGTCAGCAGCTGGCAGCAATCACATGGAATCTCAGTTTCCGACTGACAGAGCAGATGCTGAGTGGCTTCGAGAACCCCAACCTGCTACTCTATGTGAAGATGACTACAGACGCTCCCAACTCTGTAAAGAATGTGGTGGCAAATGGAGTGGCTGCAAGCATCACCCTGACCGATGCCGATGGCAACAACAACTTCTTTTGTCCCACGACATTCACGGCAAAGCACATCAGCTATCAGCACAACTACACAATGGCTACGGTTACTGGTGTTTGTCGAGGTTGGGAAACGATCTGTCTGCCCTTCCAAGTGAGTCGTATTACCCATGAGTCGAAAGGTGAGCTGGCTCCCTTCGCTGCACATAATGAAAGCGCAAAACCTTTCTGGCTGTGTAAGCTTACAAGAAACGGCTTTGAATCGGCAGATAAGATAGAAGCCTTCACACCTTATATTATCTCCATGCCCAACAATCCTGAGTATGCTGACAGCTATATCATTGGCGGCAATGTGACCTTTGAGGGCGAAAATGTTACCATAACAGAAACCTCATTGGAATCATACGCAGGTAAATATGCCAACAAGACCATGCTGGGCACATTTAGGTCCGTACCCAAAGAGACGTCAATGATGGTGCTGAATGTTGGAGAGGAATATGACGGATATGTGGAGGGTAGCGCATTCTTCAGAGATCTGGATAGAGAGACACGTCCCTTCCATGCCTACGTAGTGGAAGATGCTTCGTCAAGGATCTTTGCCATTGGCGAAGCTACCACTTCCGGTATAGAAGACATAACCGTCTTCAAACTATCAGATGGCATGTACTATGACCTCCAGGGCCGACCTGTCGGTAAAGGCCAAAACAGCCTGAATAGGGGTGTGTATATTAAAGACGGCAGGAAAATACTGGTGAAATAATCTCTACCATCTGGACAGCAAAAATGAGGAATCTGAGATTCCTCATTTTTGTTCGTCCAGCACGAACGGATAGGACAGAGGGACGGGTGAGTGACATACTGATGTCTGATGGAAGACGGAAGAAGTAAGACGAAAAAAGTTGCTCCAAAATTTGGAAGTATCAGAAATTTGTTTTACTTTTGCCGTCGAAATGGTGGCATAATGCCATCAATCTGAAATTGAGGGAAGGGTTGAATTATGGCACAGTCGGCAGTAACAGTAAGAATAGACTCGGAGATGAAGTCGCAGTTCGATGAACTCTGCGAGCAGTTTGGCATGAGTGCAAATACGGCTTTCAGCATCTTTGTGAAGGCTGTCATTAGGAGTCGCAGCATCCCCTTTACCATCAAGGGCGCAAGGTTGGCTCAGCCTAGTGCGCTCGATTTGTTTATGCAGCAACGCAGGGTTGCTGAAGCCAGTCAGGAGCCTGAGATGACACTGGATGAAATCAATGCGGAGATTCGTGCCGCAAGGGAAGAAAGGCAACGGGCAGGCGACGGAAAGTTGGGAATTCGTCGTAAAAAGCATCAAACCGTATGATATACGCTGTGATTGACACCAACGTGCTGGTGTCGGCATTGATTACACACAACGCAGAAGCCGCTACAGCTAAGGTTGTAAGGCTATTGCTGGAGCAAGAGTTCACACCTTTGTATGATGCTGACATCATTGCAGAATACGAGGATGTGCTACACCGCACGAAATTCCCTATTCTGCCAGATGTGGCAGATTCACTTATATCATTCATTATTGAAAATGGCATAGAGGCATCAAGGGCCAGTTTTGCTGAGCCTATGCCGGACGAGGATGATCGAGTGTTCTATGAAATCACCCTTAGCAAGGAGGATTCATTTCTCGTGACAGGCAACTTGAAGCATTACCCCATGTCACCATGCGTGATTACTCCGGCGCAATTTCTGGAAGTCCTTTGACCGAGACTCTGTGAAAAGCCGGAACAGTATAAAAAACACCCTGCCAGGCATTGCGGCTTGGCAGGGTGATTTATGATTGATAGAAACGAGGCGGATTAGTAGCCGGGATTCTGCCAGGCTTTCTTCTCGGCATCGCTGAGGTTGGTGCCGTCCTCATGCTGCAGCTGGTCGATGAACGTCTGCGGGATGGGGCGATAGTTGTGGCGATCCTGCACGTTGGGAGCAGCCTCGGGGTTGAAGGCCTTGGCGCGTTTCACCAGCAGGCCTGTGCGAGCCAGCTCGTCCCAGCGGTTCCACTCACCCAGCAGCTCACGTGTGCGCTCGTTGAAGATGAAGTTCAGCATGCGGTCGTAGTCGCTCGTGGCGCCGATGGCGTTCAACACGGCCACATCCTCTGCGGGCAGCTGTGTGTAGCTGGCAATCTGCAGGTTGGAGGCGTCGGTGGTCTCATCAATACCTGTGGAGAGGTAGTAGGTGTTGGTGTGCAGCATGGTGGCGTAGTAGGCCTGCGTGTTAGTGAGGGTGTTGCCGGCCTTGTCCTTGTTCTTCTTTACAGAGGTGGCGTTGGCGGTAGAGTTGTCGTTGTCGCCGCCGTCAGCCTTGAGGAATGCCATTGAACCGTCGGTGTACCAACCGCGATCCTCGCCCTGCTTCCACTGGCCGCGGGCACGCAGCACGTTGACGGTATTGATTGCCTCCTGATACTGTCCGAGGCGTACCTGGCACTCGGCCTTGACGAGATAGGTCTCACCCGTGCGGGCCATGATCACGTCGCGGTGGGCATCGCCCTTCTCAGCTGTACGCGAGCCGTCGGCTGTCTTGTTGATGCCGCAGAACACGTTTGAGGTGGCGGTGTTGCCGCTGACACCATAGTTAAAGAGCACATATTCGCCATTCATGAAGGTGGGGAATGCATTGGGCACCCACTTGCCTGTAAGGGGATTCACGAAGGAATGGGCATTGCCAGCACGTCCGAAGGTACCATAAGGCTCACCGTCGAAACGATGGTCGCTCTTCTTGTTGAGAATGAAGATGATACCCTCATCACCTAGGTCGGGCACTTGATCTTCCGTGATACCGTTCTCTGCTATCACGTCAGCGTCTTTCTTGGCGATGTTGTTCAGGCCATAGACAGTCTTGAAGGTCTTCCACATACGGGCATCGTTCACGTTATCAAACACCGAGTAGGTGTACTCCGTGGGACGGCAGCGCTGGAAGTCCATGCCGCCGATGTACTGGCCACGCTGTACCCAGCCTCCTGAGAAGTTCGAGAACTGCGGGTCGAAGTAGTTGTAGGTACGGTTGCCAAAGCGGCCCTGTGTGCTCTTGTCCTCGTTATGCTCTGCAGCCATCAGGATCTCTGAGAGTCCCTCGTTCTTGCAGTCCACACCCGTCCACTTGGCGTAGAGGTCCCAGTAGTCGGCAGCCAGCGGGCAAGCCTTGATCACCTCGTCGCAGAGCTGGATGGCGCGGTTCAGGTCAGCGCTCTTGTCATACTTCGAAGCCCACGATGCGCAGCGCTCCGACTGACGATACAGCAGGGCCTTGGCCAGGAAGTGTGCTGCGGTGTACTTCGTCCAGGTGCCGTTGCCGCGCCACTTGTCGGTGGGCAGCATCTTGTAGGCCTGCTCCAGGTCACTGATGATCTGTGCCAGCGTCTCGTCCTCAGAGGCGCGCTTATAGTCCTTCTTGATCTCGCCGTTGGCAGGCTCGGTCTGCAACACCACGCCACCATACTGGCAGAACAGGCGGTAGTAGTTGTAGCCGCGCAGGAAGTAGGCCTCGCCAAGAGCCTTGTTGCGGGCATCTTCATTCTCCACATTCACAGCCTTGCTGATGACCAGGTTGGCGGTGGCGATGCCGTAGTACATCTCGTCCCACAGGGCCGACACGGCGGGGCAGTTCTTGTTGGCTGCGCCGAGTGCGGGTGTGCAGTCGAGGGGATTGAGGCGGTTGTCGTAGGTGTTCCAACACTCAGAGGTGAGGTCGGCGCCGTTGGTGAACTCGTCGCATCCGTAGAGGGTGATTCCGTAGGCCCACTCGTAGCCGAAGTGCCAGCGCAGGTTGCCATACAGGCCGGCGGCCATCTTCAGGGCGCCTGTCTCGTCGTTGAGCAGTGCATCGGTCACCTTGTGGCCGGCGTCCTCGTCGAGGAAGTCTTCGCTGCAGGCCGTGGTACCCATAAGGGCGAGCATCGACAGCGCACCGCATACTATTTTATTGCTGATATATTTCATAATATTTTCTATTTACGAATTTACTATTTACGATTTAGAATTCGACGTTGAGGCCGACGGTGAAGCCACGGTTATAGTAGGTGGCACCCGTGTCGAGGTCCATGAAGTCAATCGAGGAGCAGAGCATACCCAGGTTGCGGCCCTGGATGTACACCTTGGCACCGTTGATGCCGATGCTCTTGCAGAGGGCTCTGTCGAAGTTGTAGCCCAGCGAGAGGTTGCGGATCTTGACGAACGATGCGTCCTTGAATCCCAGCAGGCTGGAGTAGGGGTCGCCGCCTGACTGGTTGTAGATAGGCTTCTGCCAGTCGGCGCCGGTGTTGTTGGGCGTCCAGTAGCTGATCTCGCGCTGCTGATACATACCCAGCTGGCCCTCGCCGCCTGCGTTGACCATATACTTGAAGCGGCCCATCAGCTCGAGGGTGAGCTCGAGGCCCTTCCATGTGAACGTGTTCGTCCACCCTGCGGTGAGGCGCGGATTGACGTTGCCCAGGATGACACGGTCGTCGGCATCAATCTTGTAGTCGCCGTTCTGGTCGACGGGCTTCACGTTACCGGCGCTGAACTTGTGGCCGTTCTCGTTGAACTTGGCCATCTCGGCAGCGTCGCTCTCTTGCCAGAGACCGTCGTTGTCATAGCCGTAGAATACAGCGATGGACTCGCCGATGAACCAGGCGTTGGCAATGTCGTCTTCCTTGCCGTTGGCCAGCTCCACGATCTCGTCCTTCTGCCAGGCGAAGTTCAGGTTCGACTGCCACATGAAGTCCTTCGTCAGCACGGGAATGGTGTTCAGCGTCAGCTCCACACCCTTGTTCTTCGTCTGTCCGATGTTAGCCATCATTGAGGGATAGCCCGACAGCGAGGGAACGGTCATGGCCAGCAGCAGGTCCTTGGTCTTCGATGTGTAGATGTCGAGGGTACCGCCAATGCGACCCTTCAGGAAGCTGAAGTCCAGACCGAAGTTCCACTGTGTGGTCTTCTCCCAGCCCAGGTTCTTGTTAGGCATGGCGTTCGAGCCGCTGGTGTAGTAGGGCTCGTTGGTGACGAAGATCTGGCTGTTGCCTGTGCTGAACGGCATCCAGTAGCTGCTGATCACACCCAGTGTGCCGTAAGGCGACACGGCGGCGTTGCCGGTCACACCCACGCCGGCGCGCAGCTTCAACTGGTCAATCCAGCCCACGTTCTTCAGGAATTCCTCCTGCTCCATGCGCCAGCCTAAGGCCATTGAGGGGAAGAAGTCCCACTTGTTGCCCTCTGCCAATACCGAGGCGCCGTCCCAGCGGGCCGAAGCGGTGAGCAGGTAGCGGTCCATATAAGAATAGTTCACGCGCGCCATATAAGATGAGAGCTGGTTCTCGGACAGGTCGGTGCCCATCGAGGCCTTGTACTGTGCGTCGGTGATGTCGATGGCGCCCATGTTGTTCCACAGGAACGAGGGGATGGTGACATTCTCTTCACTCATCGAGCTCGACTCTCTGTTCACCTTCGAGGCGCTCTGCAGCAGGGTCAGGCCAACGGTGTGCTCGCCGAAGCTCTTGTTGTAGAGCAGCATGTTGTCCAGCGTCCAGGCAAAGTTGCGGGCATCGCTGCGCGAGGCGGTGTTGTTGCCGCCGGCACGGCTGATGGAGCTGCTGTCGAGGAAGTTGCTGCGACGGTAGTAGCGCAGGTCAGGACCGAACTGCATCTTGTACTGGATGCCGTCCAGGGGCTTCCAGATCTTGCCGAAGTCCACCTGGGCGTAGAAGCTGCCCAGCACGCGGAAGAACTCGCGGTTGTCCTTCGACTTGTTCCACTCGTCGATGATGGAGTAGGTATTGGTGGTAGAGCCGCCGGGCTGAGTGATGATCTCACCGTTCTCGTCGTATGGCAAGGTATAGCGCAGGAGAGCCTTGGCAGCGCCATAGAGGTCGCGGGGACCTGAGCTAGTGCCGTAAGCCACGCTGTAGCCGTATTTCTGCACACCATAGGAAGCGTTGAGCGATCCGCCAGCCTTGAACCAGGGTGTAGCCTGGATGTCGGTCGATGTAGCGAAGTTGTAGCGCTCAAAGCTCTGGCCCATCTGCGTGCCTTTATTGTTCAGATAGCCGAAAGATACGAAGCCGCGCAGGTTCTTCGTGCCTCCGCGGGCGCTGAGGGTGTGCTGCTGAGTCACGCCGGTACGGGTGACGAAGTCGGTCCAGTCGGTGTCGGTCACCTTCGAGCCGTCCCATGTGCCGCCGGCCCAGCCCTTCATCACGTTGGCAAGGGCAGTCTCGTCGCCTGCGAAGAAGGCCTTATCCTGCTCCATCGTGGGCTGGTCACCAGGGGTATATTTGTCGGGTGCAGAGTTGTAGTAGGCCCAGCGGCGCCAGGTGATGTAGTCGCTGGCATTCATGGCGGGGCTCTTGTCCACAATCTTCTCGAAGGTCATTGAGCCGTTGTAGCTGAGCTGCATCTTGCCCTCCTGTCCACGCTTCGTGGTGACGAGCACCACGCCGTTGGCACCACGCGAACCGTAGATAGCCGTCGACGAGGCATCCTTCAGAATGTCGATGGCCTCGATGTCGCGCGGGTTGATGCTCTCGATGCCGCCTGCCTGAAGGGGCACACCATCCACAACATAGAGCGGGCCCTGGTCGGCCGAGATAGAGCGCGTACCGCGGATGCGGATGCTGCCCACCTCACCAGGACGCTCACTCGTGGTGATGTCCACGCCGGCAGCCTTGCCCTGCAGGGCCTCGAAGGCATTGTTCACGGGCTTCAGGTTCAGCTCCTTCTCGCCTACGCGGGTCAGGGCACCGGTGACGTCGCTCTTGCGCTGCACGCCATAGCCCACGACCACCACTTCGTCGAGCTGCTGCTTGTCCTCCTCGAGGCTGACATTGAAGCTCTGACGGCCGTTCACGGCGAGGGTCTGAGTGCGGCATCCCACGTACGAGATGACCAGCTGGGCATTCTGCGGCACGCCGGCAATGGAGAAGTTACCGTTCAGGTCGGTCACCACACCATTGGAAGTGCCTTTCACCACGACGCTGGCACCGATGACCGGATCGCCAGAAGCGTCGACAACTTTACCTGTCACTCTGTCCTGAGCCATCATCATGGCCGAGCTGACCATCATCAGGCAAAGGAGAAGCAGGCGGCGCCAGCCAAGACAGCGGCGCAGCAGGTTCGTTTCTCTTTCTTCTTTCATGTGTTGTTAGTTTTAAAAGGGTTAATAATATAGAGATGTTTTCCGTCTTCGTAAACGTTTTCGTTATTTTATGCAAAGTTAAGCCTTTTTGTTATATCGTAACGAACAAATACGTGAAAAAACAACACTTATAACAAAAACTGCAGTTGATTGTCAAAAAAAGGGGGGACTCCCCAAGCAAAATATGGAGGCTCCGCAGGAATTTTTGGAGGCTCCGCAGCAAAATTTGGAGGCTCCACAGGAAATTTTGGAGCCTCCGGAATGTAATGGCCTTTGAAATGGCCTCTGAGAATAAGTAAAGTGAGCGCGAAACGAGGAATTGGAGGTTAATCCTCCAGCCATTGTTTGCGGATGGCGTCGCGATCCACCTCGTCAATCAAGACCTCTGCCAACGCGATGACCACATCGAATGGAATCTGCAGGCGGGGGTCTTCGCTATTAGAAGAGAGCGAAGGCAGGAAATGGGGCATCTCTTCCTTGTAGACCTCCCTCATCCTGTTGCCCTGTCTGCCGTTGTCTACCGAGCAGGAATAGGTGACATTGGCCAGGCGGTCGCAGAGCTTCACAAACGGGGCATAGGGCGTCTGGCGAATGCCCTCGTAATACTTCTCGCCAGCTCGCTCGGCCCGTGTACGGCCTTTGTCGTTGGTCAGGGCATAGACAATCTCCGTTGCCATCAGAGCCTGGTCTTCCGTCATCCATTTGCGGGCCCTTTTCAGCACGTCGTGGTAGGTCTGCCGCGTATCCTCGATGCTGTCGTGGAAGAAGCTGCCAAAATACAGGGGCACCACATCCTCCTCGCGTGCACACACCAGATAGCCATAGCTGTTGACGCTCTCAGCCACCATATCAAGATGAAAACCGTATGGCAGATCGTCGCCATAGACCTGATTCACACTCTGGTGCAGCTGATGGGCGGCAAGCCTGATTTCCTCTATCTGTTTTGCGTATTTTTCTCTAAACGCCTGAAATTCTTCCTGTGTCATAAAGGGGTTCTGGATGATGGGAATAGTCTAATTATGGTGCAAAGTTACATATAATTACTGAAAGTAGCAAAAATATATGGGCAAAAGAGAGATTATTCGGGAAAAATGATTATCTTTGCACTGAACTTCTAAAACGGCTAACGTATATCCACACTTAAAACAGTATAACTATGACAGCTCTCGTTTCCGTTATCCCCATCCTTTTGCTCATCGTGCTGATGATGGGATTCAAAGTGTCTGGCTACAAAAGTGCCATCGTTACGCTGGTCGTAACAATCCTGCTGGCCTTGTTTGCAGCTCCTGCTATGGGAATCATTCCTGGGAAGTTCACTGACGTATCCATCGTTGGCATTACCGCTTGGTCGGTGGTGGAAGGATTGCTGAAGGCGTGCTTTCCCATCATTATGATTATCATCTTTGCCATCTTCAGCTATAACATCCTCTGTGAGACGAAGGAGATTGAGACCATCAAGACACAGTTCATCCAGATGACCAGCGACAAGGGTCTGCTGGTGCTGCTGCTGACGTGGGGCCTGGGTGGCGTACTGGAGGGCATGGCGGGCTTCGGAACGGCTGTGGCCATTCCTGCTGCCATTCTTATCAGCCTGGGCTTCAAGCCGATGTTCTCGGCCGTCATCTGTCTGGTGGCGAATACGGTGGCCGTGGGCTTTGGTGCCGTGGGTCTGCCAGCCACCACGCTGGCCAACCAGGTGGCTGCCAGCGGTGTGGCATCGCCTGAGGAGCTGTGCGAGGTGGCCACATTTATTATATTACAGCTCTCGCTGATGTTCTATATCACGCCATTCCTCATTCTGATGATGACCGACCGCAAGAAGATTCTGAAGAACATCAGCATTGCGCTGTTCGTGGGCACCTTCTCTATTATTGTGCAGTTCTGCTGCGCCCATTTCATCGGTCCTGAGACGCCTGCCATCCTCGGAAGCGT
>CAMVJU010000038.1 GCA_947167935.1 uncultured Prevotellaceae bacterium
ACGGACAGGTGTTCCGCAACGACGAGATTTGGTTTGCCGAGAAAGACCGCGAGACGCAGAGCACCCATCTCTATACGCTCGATGAGTTCAAACCACGTGCAGACTTGGATTTGGAGAAGGGCTACCTCAACGGACGCTTCGGTGCCATTCCCTTCCTCGCTCGTTTCAACGTATTAAACTGGGAGTAACATGGGATTCAAGGTTCTTTGACGAGCCAAGCGACCTAAGGTCGAGTTTTTTGCAAAAAAATCTCAAAAGTCTTTTGTGTATTGATTATTTTCATTAACTTTGTACCGTTTTCACAAATAAAGATAATGGTACAAACAGAATAAAGATGGTGGAAGTTAAGGTCGCAGGGAAGGTATTGGCATTATCTCCCATGAAAAAAGAAGAGTTGAAAGGTATTCCGATTGACATGAAACTGAAGTTTCAATTCTATCGGGCAACATTCAATGAGAATGCATTTTGTCTGTTGGAGACAAAGAAAGAAGAGAATCATGCCTCCATTGATTGTCTGAAGCTGGCAGAACGCCTGAAGGATATACTTCATTTGCCAGTTGTCTTTCTGTTCCGCAATCTCCTGTTTGTGGAAAGAAACAGACTCATAGACCGAGGCGTCTATTTCATCGTTTCAGACAAATTCGCATTCCTACCGTTCTTAATCATCAACTATAAGGAAACTACTCACAAAAAGGCAGAAGGACTTTCTTCTGTTGCACAGTATATAATGCTGTATCATTTGCAAATAGACAATATGAATGGTTGGTCTATGGCTGATATGGAGCTGAAGTTGCCTTATACTTACGTTACCATATCAAGAGCATTCAAGAATCTGGAGGAACTTCACTTGTGCAAGATTGAGACGGATGAGAACCGAGTAAAACGTATCTTCTTTGAGGGGACTAAAAAAGAAGTGTGGGAACGTTCATTACCCTATCTGAAGGATCCCATCAAAAAGAAACTCTATTGTGATGACATCGTGACAGACCTGTCATTTACGGAGGGAGGTATCGCTGCCTTGGCCCACTATACTTCACTGAATCCCGACGAGACGAAAACGTATGTAATGGATACGAAAGGATATAAGGATTTGCAACACAACAGTATATTCGTCAACCAGAACAATATCGAAGGAAATATCTGTATTGAGATATGGAACTACCCGCCTCTGCATCAATATTATGCAGACCCACTTTCTCTTTATCTCACATTGAGAGACGACCGTGACCCCAGAACAGAAAAGGAATTAGAAATAATGATTAACAAACTATGGTAGTAGGATTAGATAAATTCAAGGAGGCATTTGCCGATTTCAAGGACAACTATGTGATTATAGGTGGAACAGCCTGTGACATTGTACTGAGTGATACCGATATGCGTCCACGTGCCACTGATGACATAGACATGATTCTGGTGGTTGAGAAGATGAAGAAAGAATATGGTGGTGCCTTCTGGCAGTTCATCAAGGATGGCGAATACAAGGCAGGTAAACGGGAAAAAGATGACAAGACTCCTGCATATACGTTATACCGCTTCACAACCGAAAAAGAAGGGTATCCCGTAAAGATTGAATTACTTTCGCGTCATTCAGATATACTGGGCGAACCTTCTGGCTTTCACATTGAGCCTATTCCCTTGTCGGAAGACCTGTCAAGCCTTTCCGCAATAATGATGGACGATGACAACTACGAACTGACGGTAGCCAATAGTGCAGAACAAGATGGTGTACGCATTGCTACGCCTACGACATTGATATGTCTGAAAGCCCGTGCCTACCTCAACTTGCTCAAAGAGCGTGCAAACGGTAAGCAAATTAATTCAAAGGACATCAAGAAGCATAAGACTGATGTCTTGAAACTCATAGCAACAGCCTCTATCCCAGAACCTGTTGCCGTACCGCAGTCCGTCTATGATAGTGTGATGGAATATGCTGAGTCCATTGAAAAGGAGTTGCCAAGCCAGTCTTTGCAAGATGCTTTGGAAAGGGATGCAGATGCCATTCAAGCTTTTGTGGATACTCTGAAAGAATCATTTGTAGTAAGCAAAGAGAAATGAAGATACAATACGCATCCGACTTGCATTTGGAATTTGCCGACAACTGGCGAATCCTCAAGCAGGAAGAGCCCATGAATGTCTGTGGTGACATCCTTGTGCTGGCGGGCGACATCGGCTATCTCGGTGATGACAACTACCAGACACATCCTTTCTGGGATTGGGCTTCCGAGAACTATCAACAGGTCATCGTGGCATTAGGCAATCACGAGTTCTACAAGTTCTATAATCTGTCCTCCATGCACGACGGACTCATAGGCGAGATTCGCCCCAACATCCACTATTACTATAATGCCGTTGTCCATATTCAGGACATCGACATCATTGTCTCTACACTTTGGGCCAATATCGCCTTGGAGGATGCCTATACCACAGAGCATAGTGTCACCGACTTCCGTCGCATTCTCTACGGCGAGGACATCCTCACCTTTTCCGATTTCAATCGCGAACACAAGCGATGCCTTGAATTTATCAAGCAGTCTGTAGCCGCGAGTACTGCCAAGCACAAAATTGTCGTTACCCATCATGTACCTTCCTTCCAACTGATGTCACCAGAGTTTCTGGGAAGTCACATCAATGGAGCATTCACCGTCGAACTTGCAGCCTATATTGCAACCAGCGGCATCGACTATTGGATTTATGGCCATTCCCATCGCAATATTGACAAGGCTATCGGCACCACTCGCTGCGTCTGCAACCAGTTCGGCTATGCCTTCCACAACGAGCATCTGACATTCGACAGAAACAAAATAATAGGAATAAGATAATGATAGGCTTGTAATTTGAGCTTTTTATCATAAATATTACCACAAAAATGTAACAAATTTGTGGCAAAACAATCTATTTCCGACAAAAAGAGGTAAAACAATGGTAAAACATTTCATCCTCGTCACTCATATCGTTTTACGTAATTGCTTGATTTACTAATGCTTCCTAAACGTGCTCTCTCAAAGGGGGATTTGAACCTAAAGCCCAAAAGACTTCTCACTTACAAAATATATTCAATTGCTATAAATGCTTGATTTTCAACAACAAAAAAGGAAGCCACGTTAGCGACTTCCTTCTTGTCTCTGCGGAGAGTGAGGCTCCTCTGGCGGAAGGTGAGGGATTCAAACCCCCGATACCCGAAAGGGTATACCGGATTTCGAGTCCAGCGCGATCGATCACTCTGCCAACCTTCCAATCAAATATGTGCCTGCGGCACGTGCTTTTCACCAAAAGCGGGTGCAAAGGTACAACAAAAATCTTTCTCCGCAAAATTTTTAGGGAGAATTTTTCTTGTTTCGACGAAACGCCGCCTTACATCTGATGGTTCAGCAGGCGATGACGGGCCATCTCCTCGTACTTGGTGCCTGGACGGCCGTAGTTGGCGTAGGGATAGATGCTGATGCCGCCACGAGGCAGGAAGAGTCCCAACACCTCGATGTACTTGGGATTCATCAGGCGAATGAGGTCTTTCATGATGACGTTGACGCAGTCCTCGTGGAAATCGCCGTGATTGCGGAAGGAGAAGAGGTAGAGCTTGAGGCTCTTCGACTCTACCATGCGCTCATCGGGCAGGTACATAATCTTGATCTCGGCGAAGTCGGGCTGGCCGGTGATGGGACACAGCGTGGTGAACTCAGGGCAGTTGAACTGCACCCAGTAGTCGTTCTCACGGTGCTGGTTCTCGAAGGTCTCGAGCAGCGTGGGGTCATAGTTGGCGGCGTACTGCGTCTCTCGTCCCAGTAGCTGCAGGTGTTCGTTGTTTCTTGGCATAATTTTAGAGGTGTGAGGTGAGAGGTGAGAAATTACAGATTATACAGCAGCCAGCCCATGTAGCCAGCGAAGAGTACGGTGAGCAGGGCACCTTCCCAGCGTTCTACGGTGTACTTCGTATAGGAGAATGCCCAGACGAGGACGACGGAGATGAGCATCGTGCCGACGTCGACCATCGTGATGCCGCCTATCTGCATGGGGCAGATGACTGCCGTGATGCCGAGGATGAGCAGCACGTTGAACACGTTGGAGCCTATCACATTGCCGATGGCGATGGCCGAGCGACCCTTGCGAGCAGCTACGACGCTGGTGGCCAATTCGGGCAGCGAGGTGCCGCCAGCCACTACCGTCAGGCCTATCACGCCGTCGCTGACGCCCAGCGATGCAGCCAGGTCGGAAGCGCTGCTTACAAACAGGTTGCTGCCAAAGACAAGGCCCGCCAAACCCATGACGACGAGGAGGATGCCCTTCCACGCAGGCATTGCCTCGTGTTCTTCTTCTGATTCGCTGCTGCCTCCATTCTTCTTTGCCATACGGAAGGTGTAGACCATAAAGGCCACGAAGCCTGCCAGCAGCAGGATGCCGTCGAAGCGGCTGATGCTGTTGCCGATGATGTTGAGCGAGCTGAAGTTGTCGAGACAGAGCACGACAAGCAGCACGGAGGCCATGACGGCAAAGGGGACGTCCTTCTTCACCGTAGAGGGACTGATGACCATCGGGGCCACCATAGCCGCACAGCCCACGATGAGCATGGAGTTGAAGATGTTGGAACCGACGACATTACCCACAGCCAGGTCGGGCGTCCCCTTGAGGGCCGACACAATGCTGACGAAGAGCTCAGGTGCCGAGGTGCCTGCTGCCACGATGGTCAGGCCTATCACTATTTCAGGCACACTCATGCGGCGTGCCAAAGCAGAGGCTCCCTCGGTGAGGAAGTCGGCGCCCTTCAGTACGAGGACGATGCCAATGACGATGTAGAGAATGTCGAGCCCCATGTCTGCTTAATAATCTAATGTATAGACAACCTGCTGACCACGACGGGTGACGGTGAGGGTGCTGACGCTGCCATCAGCGTTGAGTGTGGTGCTGACGGTGATGCGCTCGTCGTCGTCCTTGCCCGTAGCCTCGCTGATGATTTTGCTGTTGCGTGCATAGCGGAAGAGGGAGAGCAGCTGGTAGGGGTCGCACTCCTCAGAGCCGAAGATGAGCTGGTTGACGTCGACGGACTGTCGGCGGTTGTCGGCATTGGAGTAGACGAGCTTCAGACTCTCCACCACATGGTCGGTGCCGATGCGGAGGCTGTCGGCATTGTGCAGACTGTCGGGCAGGAGGCTTTGTCCGCCCAGCTTGATGGCATAACGCTTGGTGGGCTTGCCATAGCTGTGGTGCTCGACGTTGAAGGCATAGTTGGCCGAAGCCTGGTAATAGCCGTCGTAGAACTGCGAGTAGTAGCCCACGGTGTCAGTCTCGCCCACCAGCAGATTGGGCTGATAGTCAATGCCATAGGAGCCACGCATGGTGTTCATGCCGTTGGTGACGGTGAGGATGCTGTCGCCATCATTAAAGCGCAGGGTGATGTTGTAGAGGCCGATGCCTTCTTTGGAGACATTGAGCGAAATGGGACGGTGCTGCTCGTCGTAGGTGAACTCAAAGCGCGAGCCGTCGCTGCCTGTGATGGCCCTCACGTCGGCAGCCGATCCCAGCGAGCCGTCGCCGCGAGTGGCATACTGCCAATAGAGAACCGAGGCGTAGGAGTCGTTAGGATGGTTGGCATCACGGAACGTATAGGTGGCGGTGCGATAGTTGTCGGTGGTGTTCTGCGCAAACCTGACGGGGATGCTGCTGATGGACTCAGCAAAGCCCTTATTCTGGTCGAGCGTGCACCAGCCCGACTGTCCGGCAGAGAGGCCAGCAGTCCAGTTGCCATAGCTGAAAACGATGATGGAGTCAACAATATTGTTGGCATAGACGGTGTTAACTGCCTGTGCGGGCTTGCGGAAGATGAAGCCAGCGCTATAGGGGTCGTCAGTTTCCAGACACGAGGTCAGCAGCGCTACGCTAACTGCCAACATACAAATAATAGATGATAAACGCTTCATATCTTTTTTAATGCTTAATGCATAATGCATAATGCTCAATGGTCAATGTTTAATGTTCAATGGTCAATCTTCTTCCTCCTCCCAATTCTCAAAGTCGAAGTCGCCATAGCCTTCCAGCGAGGGCACGACGAAAGCATCCATCTGCCGACGGTCTTTCTTCGTGGGACGTCCTGTACCGCGGGCACGGTCGACGAAGCCGCTGATGCGGTTCATCTCCAGCAGGTCGTACTGGTCCTGCGGTGTGACGTTCTCGTAGATCTCAGGCAACAGCTTGGCACCCACGCGCATCTCGATGGGCTTGATGATGCGGAAGCTGAAGGTGACGGGCGGCTTGCGCACGCTGATGACATCGTCGGCCTTCACCATTCGCGAGGGCTTCACGTTGACGCCGTTCACAGCCACACGTCCGTTCTTGCAGGCGTCGGCGGCGATGGTGCGGGTCTTGAAGATGCGGGCTGACCAGAGCCACTTGTCTATGCGGGCTTCACTACTCATGGTCTTTAGGGCTAATGGGGCTAATGGGACTTATGGGGCCAATGGGGTTGGGGGACTTTTTTCCCAGCTTGTTAAACTGGTTCATCGTGATGTCGATGCCAGCCAGGACGAAGCTCTCGATTACCTTCACAGCCGTGTCGATGCTGGGCTGCAGCAGGTCGAGCTCCTCCTGAGAATACTGACCCAGCACCCAGTCTATCTGTCCGCCCTGACGGTAGTCGGCACCGATGCCCATACGCAGGCGTGCATACTGCTGGCCAATAAGCTGCTGGATGTGGCCCAGGCCGTTGTGACCGCCATTCGAGCCGTTGCCCTTCAGGCGGAAGGCACCCAGAGGCAGGGCTACGTCGTCGCTGACGACGAGCAGGCGCTGCTGGTCGATGTTCTCGTGATTCAGCCAATATCGCACGGCATTGCCGCTCAGATTCATGTAGGTGGTAGGCTTCAGCAGGAACACCTTGCGTCCACGCAACGACGTCTCTGCGACAAAGCCATAGCGGCGGTCGCTGAAAACGGCGTTGGATGCTTTCGCAAAAGCATCCAACACCATAAATCCAGTATTGTGGCGGGTCAGGGCGTACTCGTCGCCCGGATTGCCCAAGCCTACAATCAAATACTTGTCCATCTATTACTCTGTAGCGGCAGCAGCAGCCTTCGAGGCGCGAGTCTCCTTGACAGAGCAGACCACCACCTGAGCGGGAGTAGCCAGAGTGACGCCGTCGAAGCTCAGCTCGCCCACCTTGATAGCCTTGCCCAGGCCGAGGTTGGTAACGTCAATTTCCAGAATCTCAGGAATGTTCTTATAAGGAGCGGTGACGTCGATCTTGCGGATCGAGAGGTTCAGCTTACCACCGTCGCGCACACCCTGTGCCAGACCGTTCAGCTTCACGGGGATACCTACGGTGATGTCCTTCTGCTCGTTCACCTCATAGAAGTCAGCGTGCAGCAGAGCCTCGGTAGTGGGATGGAACTGCAGCTCCTTGATGATGGCCTTGTGCTCAACGCCATCGATATTGATAGCAACCACATAGACGTGGGGAGTGTAGACCACCTTGCGCAGCTCAGTGAACGAAGCAGCGAAAGCCAGAGCCTTGGGCAGGCCCTTCTCGTCCTTTTCCTCACCATACAGGTTGCAGGGCACCAAGCCCTCCTTGCGCATCAGCTTGCTGGCCTTCTTACCTGTGGCCTCGCGCTTCTGACCTTTGATAACAATCTCTTTCATAACTGTTGTGTTACTCTAAATTAAGTGTTTGTAAATAATGATTTTTCGACTTAATTCGCCATCACACGAAAAAAGCGGGTGCAAAGGTACAAAAATAAATGATAAATGATAAATGATTGAGGAAAAAATTTCAAAAAAAGTGTATTTTTCTTGTATAATCACGGAAAAATACCTAATTTTGCATCCGACAAACAACAATAGCTAAATGATAAACAGGGAAATTATTCGAATAAAGATTGTTCAGTTAACCTACGCATACTATCAAAACGGTAACAAGAACATTGATACAGCCGAAAAGGAATTGTTTTTCAGCCTGTCGAAGGCTTACGACCTCTACAACCATTTGCTGGCACTCATCGTGGCCCTGACAAAGGAGGCCCGCCGCCGTCTGGAGGTGCTGCAGGCCAAGGCCCGTCGTGAAGGCACGCCCGAGCCGCCGCAGAAATTCGCCTTCAACCGCTTTGCCTTGCAACTGGAGGAGAACAAGCAGCTGCTGGAGTTCATAGAGACGCAGAAGCGCACCTGGGCCGACGACCCGGAGTTCGTAGGCCGTCTGCTGGAGCAGATTGAGCAGAGTCAGATCTACCTCGACTATCTGCAGGGCGACGACAGCTATGAGGCCGACCGCGAACTGTGGCGACGCCTCTATCGCACGCTCATCCAGGACAATGCCGACCTCGACCAGATACTGGAGGAGCAAAGCCTCTACTGGAACGACGACAAGGAGGTGGTGGACACCTTCGTGCTGAAGACCATCAAGCGCTTCGACGAGAAGAACGGTCCGAAGCAGGAGCTGCTGCCCGAATATGACTCGGAGGAGGAGAAGGACTACGCCCGCAAGCTGTTCCGCGCCGCCATCCTGAATGCCGACGAGTATCAGCGCTACATGAGCGAGTCGTCGCTGAACTGGGACTTTTCACGCCTGGCCTACATGGACGTCATCATCATGCAGATTGCCATCGCCGAGATGCTGACCTTCCCCACCATTCCGCTCAACGTCACCATCAACGAGTACGTCGAGCTGGCCAAGGTCTACTCCACCCCACGCAGCTCCGGCTACATCAACGGCATGCTCGACGCCATTGCCCGCCACCTCATCCGTCAGGGAAAGCTGATGAAGCAGCTGGACAAACCACAGAAGACAGAAAAATCATAATTCATAATTCATAATTAAAAAATGACAAACATCCTTTTACAAGCCCAACAGGGCGGTGGCGGCATGATGATGCTGCTGATGATGGTGGCCATCTTCGCCATCATGTATTTCTTCATGATTCGCCCGCAGCAGAAACAGCAGAAGGCAATCCGTAACTTCCAGAACCAGCTGGCCGAAGGCATGGAGGTCATCGTAGGCAGCGGCATCTATGGCACCGTGAAGAGCGTAGACATCGCCAAAGGCACCGTCGACGTGAAGATTGCCAAGGACGTGGTCATCACCGTAGCCAAGGGAGCCGTCTTCCAGAACATGGCCAGCGTTCCCACGCAGAAGTAAGACAAAGAAGCTGAAAGGCTGATGGCAGACATCCTCAAGAATATCAGGCGTTTCCTGTTTGGCTGGGCCAACAGGGAATTCCTGATTTTTCTATTCTTCCTGCTCGTGGCCGGCATCTTCTGGATGCTGACAACGCTGAACGAGAGCTTCGAGCAGGAACTGCGAGTGCCTGTCAGAATCGTCAATGTGCCCGGCAATGTTGTCATCACCTCAGGTGAGAGCGACACGCTGCGCTACACCGTGCGTGACAGGGGCCTCAGCCTTATCACCTACCTCTACAGCAAGGAGCAGAAGCCCGTCGAGATTGACTTCAGGCGCTATGCTGGCAGCGACGGGAAAGGCTATGTGCCCACCGCCGACCTGCTGCGCCTGCTCGACAATCGCCTGCCGGCATCGGCAAAGGCAATAGCCGTGAAGCCTGAGTCGCAGGTGTTCTACTACAACAACGGCGAGAAGAAGACCGTGCCCGTCGTGCTGAATGCCAACGTAGAGACTGACATGCTCTACTACATCGCCGACACCACCTTCTCGGCCCGCGAGGTCACCATCTACGCCACGCAGGAAAAGCTGGACAGCATCCACGCCGTATATACCGAGCCCATCAGGCAGAAAGGCCTGCAGGACTCGCTCGCCGTCACCACACGCCTGCGGCCTATCACCGGCGTGAAGATGGTGCCTGCCTCCATCGACGTCACCTTCCACACCGACCAGCTCACCGAGGTGCGCATACCCGGCGTAGAGGTGAGGGGCGTCAACATGCCCCCGGGAAAAGTGCTGCGCACCTTCCCCAGCAAGATGGATGTCATCGTGGTCACAGGCATCAGGAACAGCCAGCTGCTCACCGCCGAGGATTTTGAAATCGTGGCCGACTACAACCAGTTCCAATCCGACTCCGCATCACAATGCGACGTCTTCATACGCCGGCAGCCGGCCAGCATCAAGCGCATACAGCCGGAGCGCCAGCAGGTGGACTATCTCATTGAGGAACTGAGAGGTGAGAAGTGAGAACTGAGAGGTGAGAACTGAAATTGAGAGTTGAGTCGATGCGGCACATCGCTATCACAGGAGGAATAGGCAGCGGCAAGAGCTATGTGTGCCGGCTGCTTGAGCAACGGGGCATCAGCGTCTACGACTGCGATGCCGCCGCCAAGCGCCTCATGCGCACCTCCCCCACCCTGCACCGCCAGCTCACCGAACTGATAGGCCCTGAGGCCTATGAATCCCATGAGGCCCAGAAGCCCCATGCGCCCCATGAGTTCATCCTCAACAAAGCCGCGGTGGCCCGTTTCCTTTTGGCCTCAGCCGAGAACGCCCAGGCCATCGACGACATCGTCCACCCCGCCGTGGCCGCCGACTTCCTGCAAAGCGGAAAGGAATGGCTGGAAAGCGCCATCCTCTTCCAGTCGGGCTTCGACCGCCGCGTCCACTTCGATGCCATCGTCTGCGTCACCGCCCCTGACGAGGTGCGCATCCGCCGCATCATGCTGCGCGATGACATCAGCCGTGAGCGCGCAGCACAATGGCTGGCTGGCCAATGGCCGCAGGAGGAAGTGCTCAGCCGCTCCGACTACGAGATCGTCAACGACGGCCAGCAGCCCCTCCAGCCACAAATAGAGACAATCATTGAAAAAATAAAAGAATAAAAGAACAAACAAAATGCAACAGACCATTCTATCCATCGCCGGCAAGCCCGGCCTCTACAAACTCGTTTCACGCGGTAAGAACAACCTCATCGTCGAAGCCCTCGACGCCACACACAAGCGCATGCCCGCCTTCGGCACCGACCGCATCACCTCGCTGGCCGACATCGCCATGTTCACCGACACAGAAGACGTGCCCCTCATGGACGTGCTCGAGAGCCTGAAGACCCTCGAAGAGGGAAAGAAATGCACCCTCGACGTGAAGAAAGCCAGCGGCGCCGAGCTCTTCGACTACTTCGCCAAGGTGCTGCCCGCCTTCGACCGCGAGCGTGTGCACGGCAGCGACATCAAGAAGCTCATCCAGTGGTACAACATCCTTGTCGACAACGGCATCACCGACTTCAAGGAAGAGATGAAGCCCACCGAGGGCGACAACATCGCCGACCGCGAGGAGCCAAAAGCAGAGTAAACGACGAACAATCATGCGGGGGTGACGCCGCTGCGCGTTACCCCCTACAATCATTAACCTAATTATTCACCAAAAAACTAAAAACTATGGAACAAAGACCCCTTTCAGCCAGTGCCCTCATGCAGCTGCTGGCATCGTTTCTCATTCTCATCTCGGTATTTCTGCCTTGGCTTGATGCCGCAGAAATAGAAGATTTTGTTGATACCAATGCTTCGCTGAAGAACCTCTGTTCGTTCATTGCCGATACGGGAACTAGCGGCGCTGCTACCTTTATTGGCTTCATTCCAACGATCATCATCATCACGGCCATCATCAACATTGTGGTAGTCTTCATGAAGAGGATCAAGCTCGTATCCGTCCTGCTGTTCCTGTTCACCCTCGCCATCGCAGCCTTCTTCTATGCTGTGATGGTTGGAAAACTGGCCGCTTCTGAATTCATCGCCGCTGGCTTCTACATTGGCGTCATCGGCCTCATCCTTCTCCTCATCGGCCTTTTCATGAAGGGCAACAAGTCCAAATATGCAGGAGAAACAACCCAGCCTACCCAGCCGGCCGAGTAAAACCTGATATCATCAAAAAAAAGGATGTGCCCAAATTGGTACATCCTTTTTTATACGCGCGCGCATAAGGAGGGGTTCTTGCCTTGCAAGCGTCCTTCGGCCGAGCGGGGGGTAGGGTCTGAAACTTATCACTCCTTCAGCAGCTCCCAGCCGCGGAGCATCGCGAAGTAATCCAGCGAGTCTGTCCCGTTTTCCTGAATCGCCATCGCTACGCCCAGCATCATCCAGCGGGCAGGCTGCTGCGACGGGATGCCGAGCGGCTCGTCAGGGCCGATACCCGTCCGCTTGCAGACATTCCGGATATATGCCTCCGTGTTGTTGTGATCCTGCGGCGGCGCCCATCGCGAGATGATGCCGCGGATGGTGTAGAGCCTGTGCGTATGATAATAGGTACGCGTGAGCAGGTAGAAGGCGGCACGCCAGCCCCACTCCATCGATTCAAACTGGCAGAAAACCCTATCCCACACGGCAGGTCGGTTCGTTGGAGGGGATTTGAAATCCCCGACCTCTGAAGTGGGGGATTTCAAATCCCCCACAACGGCGGCAACGGCTTTATCCCCCACAACGGCGGGTTTTACCATTCCCTTCCACTGATCCTTTCCCGTCCTGCGGATGTTCAGCGGATTGTTGTTTCTGATTCCTCTTGGTGTCATAATTTTGTTGTTTTCTTTTTCTTGTTTACATTCAGTTGATTCCCGTGCGGATAGGCGATCTTGTAGGCCCGGTCGAGGGCCTTGAGGTCGACCTTGCACGAGGTGAGGCCCAGCCTGACGGCGACGATGGCACGCAGCAGTTCGCGGTGCAGGCGGGGCGAGAGATAGGGCGGCGGCAGGGCGTCGTAGCCGCAGACGGGCTCCTCGTCGTCGAGCTTGAGCGATGCCTGGTGGCACACCTCCCAGATGAAGTCGTCGGTGGCCTCGAGGCCGAACCACGACTGCAGCACACGACGCACGCAGTAGCGCTTGTACTGCCCTTGCAGCAGGCGCCTCGTGCGCTCCAGCCGAAGCCAGAGCTGCACGAAACAATCTTGGGTATTTTCGAGTTTCATGTTTCAAGTTTCAAGTTTCAAAGTGAAAATGACCAAAATGACCTTGACCATAATGACCGCTATGCGCCTTTCCTGTAATTCCCGTCATCGGTCTGGATGATGAGTCCCTGTTTGCGCCAGTTCTTCAGCATCTGCCGCACGGTGTTATGATTGACGCCTGCGCCCTTCACGGCTACCGACTGCTGCATGGCCTGCTCGAAGGTGAACTGCGCGTCCAAGCGCTCGTAGATGGAGTCGTTCTTGCCGCGTTTCAGGCGGTCGCCGCTCATGCCCCCCGCATAGTCGCGACTGCTGAAAGCTGCCTCGATGCGGTCGCGGAAGAAGTGGAGGGCATTCTCAAGCAGCGAGTCGGCTATCACGTCGTAGGCTTCCAGCATCTGCGGTGTCTGCGCCTTCAGCAGCAGCTCACGCCACAGGTTGGGATACTGCTTCATGCGACTCTCCGCACCACTCAGGCCGTGCTTCTGGATGAGCTGTTCAGCCACCTTGCAGAGCATCAGGCAGCAGGTCATGCGCTGTGCCGTGACACATACGCGGAGCCGCTGACGGGCACGCACCTTGTCGTCGTTCTTCATCGTCTCGATGCGGATGCGCTCCACCCACTCACGCCCCTTGGCCTCGAGCTTCGGCAGCACCACCTCGCCCTGCATCAGGGGCAACAGGTGGGCGATCTGCTGGATGCGTTCCGTCTGACGCGAGGTCAGCACGTGGGGCTTGTCCTCGAGGGGAGTAAAGGTGTTGTCGGGCGTGCGTGCGAGGGCGATACGGCTCTGGAAACCGTCGGTGTAGTTCGACACCACGCGATAGAGGGCGTCGGGCGTGCCGCACATCGTGACGTTCCACAGCAGGTGGTCGATATGCACGTTTACCGCCTCCACGCTCTTGGCCTCGCGGTCGTACTTCGAGCCGTCGTAGCTCTGACGCAGCATCACGGAGAAGTCGCTCATGGCCGAGCGCCATTTCTGCGCCACCGTGTCGGCCTCGGGGGTGAACGAGAAGGCGTGCTTGCCCTCGGTGTTCGCCAGGCGCTCAGCCAGCTTGGCCACCGTCGTGTTCAGGGTGATGCAGCGCACGGGCAACTGCGGCTCCTCGGGCTGCTCCTTCTTGTTCTTCGCGGCCTGTTTCTTGAGGCGCCATTCCTTCTCCTGCATCTGGTACATCGCGTCCAATGCCTGCACCTCGCTCATCCAGGCATCCACCACGGGGTCGATGTCACCCTTGCCCGAGGCGAAGTCGCCGGCGATATAGGCGATGAGGTTCAGGCCGCACTTCTTGCCGTGCACGTCGAGCGTCACGCCCGTGGCCAGCGCTCCGATGCAGGGGCAGATGGCGGTCAGCATGGGCATCGCCAGCTGAGGGCCTACGGCATCGATTGAGTCGCGGATGCCCTGGGGAAGCCTCTTAAATGAAGAATGAAGAGTGAAGAAGGAAGAATTTGCTTCCGCCACATCATCATCGTCGGCATCTACCTCTCCTCCTTCGGAGGGGTCGGTGGAGGCTTCCCTTCGCAGCTCGAAGAGCACATCCTTCAGCCGCTTGGGCATCTGCGTGCGTTTCTCCGCCAACGCCGAGTCGATGCACTTCATCTTCTGCGTATGGGAAAAACCGTCGTAGCAGGGAATGACGGCGTCCATCAGCTCGCGGTCGAAGCCGCAGATGTGGCGCAGGTTCACGGCCAGCTCGAAGGTCAGCACGTCGCGGTTGCTCTTCACCGGCTCCTTGCCCTCGTTGTAGAGCTCCCACCACTTGCGGATGATCTCCGAATAGGGAAGGCCGTTGTAAACTTTCGGGAGCTTTTCCGCCGCCGGTTTTTCCGCCTTGGGCTTCTCTGCCTCGGGCTCGTTATCACGTGATGACGTTATAACGTTATTACGATTATTTTCGTTATCACGAGATGACGTTATAACGTTATAACGACTCTCCGCGGAGAATATCTCATCATCCAGGAAAATCAGGTCTTCCTCGCTATCCGTGGTCGTGAAAAAGACCCGCGTGATGTCCTTCGCCTTGTCATCGAACTTCACGCCGAGCAGTTCGCTGGCCCACGTGAGGTTCTCCTCCTGACTCAGCTCGGGGCGGCGCGCAAAGACCAGGTGATAGCCCTTCGTGGCCGACTTCTCCAGCATCCGCAGGCCCAGCTCGTCCTTCTTGCTCAGCACCAGCTCGGGCACACCCGCCATCTTCTCCTTCAGCCACGCCTGCTGCTCCTCTGCCGGGAGTTCCTTGGGCGCCTTGAAGTCGATGTCCATCCCCACGGTGTTGCTCATGCGGGTGGTGCCCTTCAGCGAGCCGTCGTCGTTGGGCAGGCACGAGTAGTTCATCTGCAGCAGCTTACCCTTCAGCTTCTCGCGACCGCTGCGCACCGCCTTCAGCGTAGCCTTCTGCTCGTCGCTGCCTCTTAGCGCCAGATACTCCTCCCGAGTGTGGACGGGGCGCATCATCTTCGCCCCGTCCTTGTAATAAATCATATGTACGCTCATGGTCTAGTTCTCTTTTTGAACGAAAATCCCCAAAAATCTGACGCAAATATGAAAGAACCATTTTTGTTCGATTTTTGAAGATTTTTGTCCTTCATATCAAAAGTTCGGGTAACCCAGTTTTGAGTTCAGGAATCGCAGGCCGGCGAGCGTCCATGTCATGTAGTGGCGCACCTTCTTCTCGCCCTTCAGCGAATAGGAGATATGCGTGCGCAGGGCGGTGAGGCCGCGGCCCTGCAGGTCGTCGCTGATGTTCCAGCGGCCGTGGCGGCGGTACTGGATGCCCATGTCGCTGAGCACCTGGTTGAAGTCAAAGACCGTCATGTTGAACGTCTTCGCCACCTGCGTCGCCGTCAGCGTGTCCTCGGCGTCGGCGTTCAGCAGGCGCAGCCCCTCGCCGATGATCTCGTCGGCCAGCGCCAGGATCTTCTCCGGCTCGGGCAGGCATCTGGTCTCAGCCATCTTCCGTCTTGCCTCAGCCTTCTCCAGCTCCTCCCAGCGCAATACCAGCTTGGCGCGGGCCTCGTCGTTGAACTTCGTGGCGATGTAGAGGCACTCGGTCTTGGTGAGGGAGTAGCAGGGCACCTCGCGCGTTCCTCCGTTAGGCTGGACGATGGTTCTGGATGTCAGCCGAAAATTCGACCCACATGTTTTTACCCAGGCAGGCTCCATCTTTCTGACGGCCTCCATCACGTGTTTGTGTTGCTTACCTGTCAGCTCGGCAATCTCGAGTGACGTCATGTGTTGAGTCTCGTTGTTGTGGATTGTGTTGTGTGTGTCGTTTCCGACGCGTGTGTGTGATAAAATAATTGTTGTTTCCATGGTTGTTGAGTTGAATTTTTTTGCGAGAGAAGCTTGAGAAAGGGCCCTACACCTCGCGGTGCTCAATTGATTCCCTCACCTCAACTCAGATTTCTAACCTCCCCTCCCGTACGGGAGGGGTCGGGGGTGGGTGTTAGATTTTCACGATATCAGTGGCCAGTACCTCCTGGAACGTCTGTCCCTGATACTCGTGCGTAGAGAAGCGGAGCGTGGCAGCCACCACGTCGCCTTCGTAGAACCTGCACAACGCCAGGTTGCCCAGCATCGTGCACACATATTCGTTTTCATACTTCGAGCCGCCCAGCTCGCGCAACACGATGTTGCACTTCTGCAGGCTGCCCGACTCCTGTTTTGAACTCTGTACGCTGAAGGCCTCGCCCTGGCGTACCACCTTTACGATTTTTGTTTCCATTGTTTGTAGCAATATGTCAATGATCACCGTCGATTGATTTCGACGATGCAAAGGTACGGCAAAGGCACAAAAAAAACCTACCACGTGATAGGCACGCGTGGTAGGCACGGAATCAATTAACTAATTAACTATCAGAACGAAATGTCTTTCAGTCTGTCTTGGAAATCCAATGACTTCTTTTGTTCTAGGGCTTTGTTGAAATATCTGCGCAACGTCTCGGGTTTCTCGCCCCACAGCTGGCCGAACACCTGCCACGTGTCGCTGATGTCCAGGCGCTCGCAGACGGCACGCGCCACGAGGCCGCGTTCCGACCCGCTCAGTCCGTTGGGCTGCCAGTCCTCCTTCAGCACCTCTGCAGCCACCAGCTTCCCCATCAGCTCGCTGGCCTTGTCGGTCTTCAGTTTCTCGGAAACGGTGCTTCCCGTCGTGGGTGACTGAGCCGCCGCCTGCTGCCCGTCGCCCACTTTCACCGTTCCGGCCTTGTCAATAGTGAGATTGACTACCTCGTTGTCGTGCACGTCGACATACGATCCCTGCACGTAAACCGTATTACCTGCCATTGTCTTTAACCCTTCACCATTAACTCTTCACCATTAACCCTTTCATTGTGGTGGATGTCGTTGTAGTTGCCCGTCACGGTCACCAGCCTCAGGGAGCAGAGATCCTTCGCCTCGATCAGCTGCTTGCGCAGCGAGTCGATCTCGGCCTGCATCTCCTGGCGCTGCGAGCTGGCCTCCTCCTTCATCTGCTGGAGCAGCGAGTCGGTTTCCTTCTGCTGCTCCTCCAGCTCGCTGGAGAGGCTGCCCACCTCTGCCTGGCTCCGTTCCAGCTCGCGCGTCAGGTCGCTCATGTCGTCGATGAACTCCGACGTGGCGTCCAGCAGCTGCATATAGCTGTTCAGCATCTCTTCCTTCTCTCTCAGGCGCTCTATCTCGCGCCTCAGTCCGCTCCTGACATCGTCCTGCCAGTCGTTGAGTTGTTCAATGTTCTTCATAGCATTCTCATCCATTTAGAGGTTACACCCACGAGAAAGTTGCCCACGGCTACCGCAGCCGTCCAGAGGCCTGCAAAAGCGGCCGTCACAAGGATTGTCAGTAATAATTGTGTCATTGTGTACTTGATTTTTGATGTTAAACATGTTAGTTGAAATCGGGTGCAAAATAAAAGAAGGAGTGTACCCTAAGTGTGTACACCCCTGAAGAATTTTCCGACTTTAACTTTTCTTAAGGATTCCGCCTCAACGCATCCTCCAGGATGCCGCGCACCTTCGCCTTCAGGCTGGCAGGCTCCAGCACGTCGAGGCCGTCGATTTTCGATGTCAGCTCGCTGACGAAGTCGATGGTGGGGCGTATGTCTATGGAGAAGTCGGTGTAGCCGTCGCCGCTGGCCAGCTCGCGCTGCGTGGTGTAGATAGGCAGGGTGCGCAGCAGGTTGGCCATCTTGCCGTAGGCTCTCAGCACCACGTGTTCCATGGGCGTGCCGTCGACGATCACGCCGAAATAACCCTTGAAGTGCTCCTCGGGCGAGAAGTCGGCGGGGCGCTCGAAGCGGCGGTCGGTCAGCGTGGCCGAAAGCATGCGGTCGAGGGCATAGGTGGCTATGCGCTCATAGTTGTCGGCCAGCAGGTACCACCGCTGGCGGAACAGCCTCACGGCGTAGGGGTCGACGGGCTTCGTGTAGGCCTCGAAGCCGAACTTCTGATAGCCCATCGTGATGGTGCGCCGCTGACGGATGGCCTGCATGATGATAGGTAGGAACTCATAGCCCGCCGGCACGTTCTCCAGCAGGATGCTGTCCTTGATGGCCGAGCTGCCGCTCAGCGTCAGGCCCGTGGTGAGTGTCGACAGCATCCATTGCTTCGTCTGGTCGCCGTCCAGCTCGCCCGGGTTGCAGATGTAGTAGCGATGCTGTTTGTCGCACTCGATGAGGAGTCCGAACATGTCGTGGATGGCATCGCGGTATTTGTTGAAGCTGCTGCGCGGCAGGGGATTGCCCTCTGCCACCTCGTCGGTCACCCACAGCTCGCTGAGCTCGCTGAGTGTCAGCCGCCGCCGCTGCCGCAGCGTGTTCACTATCCACACATAGTGCCTGAATTGTTGTCCTGTGTTCATTTTTTTCTCTTCAAGCCCCGCCTCGGGCAGCCGCCTAGGGTCGTTATGACGTTATAACGTTATCACGTTATCACGAAATCCCGCCGCCTCAAGTCCCGCCT
>CAMVJU010000039.1 GCA_947167935.1 uncultured Prevotellaceae bacterium
GCATCGCCCGCCTGCCCGAGGAAGAGCAGATCATCAACATCTTCATGGAGCTCTCGGCTCTCGGCATCGCCCAGCCGCTTAGCTCAAATATCCTCGACTTCATCAAGGCCCTGCCCGCCTGCGCCAAGGAGAAGGGCATCACCTTCAGCACGCCTACTGAGATCTGCATGAAGGTGAAGAGCGTCAGCCAGCTCGACGTGCCCGACACCCTGAGCTGGGTGGACGAGGAGCGCGACGTCAGCTGCTGGCTCGGCAACGCCATGCAGCGTGAGGCCTTCCAGAAACTCTACAGCGTGGCCGACCGCCTGCTCATTGCCGACGATCCGCGCATCATGCAGGACTGGGACTACCTGCAGGCTTCCAACAACTTCCGCTTCATGACCACGAAGCCCAGCAATGTAGGCCTCGACCGCGGTATCTACAGTGGTCCATTCGATGCCTTCACCAACTACATGAACATTCTGGGCGACTTCATCAACAGAGTAAATGCCCTCTATCCCCTGGAGATTGAGAACGAGGAGCTGAACTCGCTGCTCACCACCATCCGCAACCAGGGCGACGAGATTGAGATGAAGGACAAGGAGATTACCCGACTGAAAGCCAAGCTCGAGAAGCTGGAGGCTCTTGAGGCCAAGAAAGCCGACAAGAAGCCTGCCGCCAAGGCTGCTGAAAAAAAGCCCACATCCAAGAAGGCTGCAGCCAGCAAGAAAAAAGAGGCACCTGCTAAGTAGCAGTTGTTATGGCACAGAATGACTTTGAATTAGAAGAAAGGGACGTTTCTTTCCCGCCTGCACACACCGCCGAACATCTGTTGAATCAGACGATGATACGGATGTTCGGCTGTGAGCGCAGCTATAACGCACACATCGAGCGGAAGAAGAGCAAGATGAGCTTCTATCTTGACCAGAAGCCCGACCGCAAGCAGGAGAAGGAGATTGAGCGGCGCATGAACGAGCTCATCGATGAAGACCTGCCCGTCACCTTCCAGTTCGTGAGCCGCGACGACCTGCCGCCTAAGGTAAACGCCAGTCGTTTGCCTGCCGATGCCGGCGATACCGTCCGCCTAGTGCGCATCGGCGACTACGATGTATGTCCCTGCATCGGCAAACACGTCAGGAGCACGTCGCAGATAGGACGCTTCGAAATGCTCGGCACCAATTGGGACGAGCACGAACATTCATTTCGCGTAAGATTCAAGATTGTCTAAATCCATCCGGACATCCCGGGTTTTCCCAAGTTCCTACAGCCCTATGCGCATGAGCACAGGCAGATGGTCGCTGTAGGTGACGTTCAGCGTGCGATAGTTGTAGCCTTCCATGTCTTCGTTGTGGAAGATATAGTCAATACGCACCTTCTTCTTTCCGTCACGCATCGTGTACATAAAGCCCTTGCCTGCCTCCTTGAAGCCGTCGGTGAGGTCGCCCTTCATCTTGCGATAGACGTAGGAATAAGGCACGTCGTTGAAGTCGCCGCAAAGGATGACGGGATGCGGACTCTTCTCAATCTCGGCTGCAACGATGTCGGCCTGCTGGGCACGGATGGCCATTCCGCGAGTGTATCTGCCATAGATGGCACGCAGCAGGGCATTGCGTTCCACGAGCTCACCTTTCTTTTCCTGTTTCTCGGCCTGGTGCAGGGCGCTGTTGATGCCCGTCGTTTCCAAATGCACATTGAAGACACGGACAACCTTTCCGTTTACGTCGATGTCGGCCCACATGGCACTATTGCCTGTATGTCCGAAATCGATGGCCTGCGAGTCGATGATGGGATAGCGGCGGCTGAAGATGACCATATCGGGCTGTCCCTTTGCCATCGATGTGAAATACTTGCTCAAGTAGTTCTCCGAATTACTCATATCGCCGCTCTGGTCCTGATACTCCTGAATACAGAAGACATCCACGTCGTTGCTCTTCATCAGCGCCAGGATGTCGCCCGACTTGTAGCCGTTCATCTCACGTCCGAACATAGCCACATTGTAGGTGGCCACATTCAGGCCCATCTTGCCGTCGCCGCTGCTGCGGAACAAACCAAGCTGGAAGACTGTACCAATATAGGGGATGCAAAGCAGCAGCGTGACACCCGGAATGGCAGCCCAGTACCAACGACGACGTATAAGCCAGAAGAGCAGCAGGACAACATCTGCAATGATGAACAGCGGCAGGGCGAAGACGCAAAGGGCCAATGCAGTATTCGTGGCAGGATTGGCATAGCCTCCAAAAAGACCCATCAGAGTAAACACCATCACAAAGACAGTGACGACGAGCATCATAAACGACAGATATTTGTATACGGCTAATTTTCCCACGGTATGATCTTTTAATTCTCAACTATTATTCTCCAAGGTATCGCCCAATGAGCTCGATAAGGTCTTCCACGCGGAACGGCTTTGCCAGGAAGTCGTCGCAGCCGGCAGCCTTGGCCTCACGGATATTCTCGTCGAAGGCATAGGCGCTGAGGGCGATGACGGGAGTTTCGTGGTTCACCTCCTTGATGATACGTGTGGCATCAAGGCCGTTCATCTCAGGCATACGGATATCCATCAGGATGAGGTCGGGATGCTCCTCCTCGTTCATCGTTACCGCCTCGATGCCGTTATGGGCATGCAGCAGGTTGTAGCGTTTCTGCAGCACGATGCGCACCAGCTCGTAGTTGCTCTCCTCGTCCTCGGCCACGAGTATCGTCTTCATCTGGTTCTCGCTGCCATGAGTGCTCACGCGCAGGGTGCGAATCATCTGCGTAGAGGTGGTGGTGCGGTTGTTGGTGGCCATGCCACCGATAGTTCCGTGGAAGGGGAAGGAGAAAGTGAAGGTGGTGCCCTCATTGACACGTGACTCCACGTCAATATGGCCTCCCATCTTCTCCACGATAATCTTACACAGGGAGAGGCCCAGGCCATAGCCTTTGTTCATCTCGGCATCCTTAGAGGCATAGACGTTGAAAATCTTGTCTATGAACTCAGGTTCAATACCCGAACCCGTATCCATGACGAAGAACTGTATCTCATCATGCTCGTTGACAAGCCTGTAGCCGTAAATGATGGAACCTTTCGTCGTGTGTTTCAGCGCGTTGGAGATAAGGTTGGAGAACACCTGCGTCAGCTTGTCCTCGTCGGTGTTGAATATCACCTGCATAGAGGGGCTCTCCCATGCCAGATTGATGGTATCAGGGCAACGGAACTTGAAGAGCTGCTTGATGCTCTGCATCATAGCGTTCAGGTCGACGCTTGTCTTCTTGAGGCTGATTTCGCCTGCCTCCACGCGGGAGAGGTCGAGAATCTCGTTGACAAGGCTCTGCAGGCGGCGGTTGTTGCTCTCGATGATTTCCATATAGCTCATTCGCTCCTCAAGCGTCTCAGCATCAACCATCACCCGCGAAAATCCCTCGATAGCATTCAGCGGCGTACGAATCTCATGCGACATGTTGGCAAGGAAAAGGGTCTTCATCTGGCTGGCTTTCTCAGCCTGAAGGGCCTTCTCCTCGTATTCTTTCAGTTTCTTATTGGCTTCTTCCAACTTGGCGTTAGCCATATTCAGGCGATGGCTGACGTCGGCAAATTTCTGAAGCAAAATCTCTCTCTCGTCCTGATTCATCAACACGCGGCATTGGTATTCAGCCTGCAAAATTAAGTATTATTTTTCAAACCGATGCATCTTTTTGAAATTATTTTCCTCATTTTTTCAAAAAGGCTGATGTGAGTCAGACGATTGTGGTTGCTATTAAACAAGAAAAGAACTTTTCCCAGAAAAATCCCAAGGCTTGGGATTTTTGTCCCAGGCCGTGGGACTTTTGTCCCAAGCCTTGGGACTTTTCTGGGAAAAGCTCAAAAATCAGTATCTGACGCGAACTCCTGCTACAGGTTGATGGTGGCTGTGAGGAGGAACTGATGACGCTTGTTGGACAGCTTCACGGCATACACGTCGTAGTTGTCTGTAGGATCATAGTCGGCATCGCTGGGGCTGGAGTTATAGCTGTTGAAGGGCGAGAACCAGCCGTTCTGAGCAGAATACTGGTAGGCAGCCGAAAGGTTGACGTTGTCTAACTGGATGCCCAGGCCGCAAGTGAAGCGGTGGGTGGCCTCCCAGTTGGTCCAGTCGGTAGCCGAGCTGTAGTAGGAGGCTTCGCAAGGCAGGGTGCCATCCTTGTAGCCGTCCTTGTTGTACATAGGCGACACGTAGTTGTAGCCGAAGCGCACAGCCACCTCAGGAGCAGCCTTAAACTCTGCGCCGAGCTTCAGGGTGGACACACCCTTCAGCGTCTCGCCGGTATGGCGGTTCATCTCCTCGTCGCTCTCGCTCTGCGAGGTGTAGCTATCGGTCCAGTAGTTGTAGCTCTCGCCTGTCTTATAGCGTGTATCGAGCGATCCGTAGTCAGTGTACTCATAGGTGGCGCCAAGGGCGAGGAAGTCGCCGATGGTGGTGCCGAGGCTGAGATCGAACTTCCACGGGGTGTTGAGCCTGAAGTCATACTCGTCGCCGCAGTGAACAGAGCCGTCAGTGTCGCTCATATAAGTAATGTTGCTGGTGGTGAGGTCGTACCATGTAGGCGTGGTGACGGAAAGACCGATGCGGAAGGGCGAGTATTCAACGGGGCGGAAGATGACGCCAGCCTTGACATCAGCACCTGCGCCCTTGATCTTGCGCTCGTCCCTGACCATGATGGGCGAACCAACATCGAAGGTCTCCACATACTCACTCATGTGGTTATAGTGCACGTCGTGAATACCTACGGTCAAACCCAGATAGACGCGGTTGTTGATGTTGCCGCTGAGGTTAAAGTCGTAGTCGGCCACATAGCCCCAATGACGGCGGTCCATATTGTATCCATTAGCTTCATAATAACCCCATGCATATTCAGCATTAGGATTATAGAGCAGATTCTGCGAATAGAGGGCGTCGAGCTGGTTGCACTGGATGTAGGGGCTGTTGAAATTGGGGTTGAGAGGATTCTCGTAGAGCCATCCGCCCTTGGCCTTCAGGTAGGTCTGCTTGTTCTGCGAAGCATTATACAGACCGTCGGCAGCCGAGAGAATGTAGTTGAAGTTACGGCTCTTGTGATAGTTGAAGGCGAAGTTGATGAAGCTGGAGCTGCTGTTGCGTCCTGCATAGACGAAACCTATCTGGTCAAAGCTGATGTTGGTGGTCTTGCCGCCACCGAAATTCTGCGCGTCCTGCTGGCTGACAGCGCCAAGCGACACGCTGACATTCGACTTGCGGAAGAGTCCGATACCGGCGGGGTTGGTACCGATGGTTGAGATGTCAGCTCCGAGAGCCTCCATTGCGCCGCCCATGCCCACATAGCGTGCCGTGCCGTTGAGGTCGCTCCAAGAAATCTTCGCGTTCTCGTATGTTTCCTGTGCTGCCGCCGGCATGATAGCCAAAGCGAAAGCAGCCATTGCAAATATTTTTTTCATAACGCTCAAATTATTTTTCATTTCTCATTTTTACATTTTTCTCATTCAGGCCGAAGACCGCAAATTATCTGCGACTGCCTCCGAAACCACCGCCACCGGAACGGCCTCCACCGCCGCCTCCGCCGCCACCGCTGGAGCGACTTCCACCGAAGCTGCCGCCACCACTGCTGCCGCTGGAACGGCTGCCGCCGAAGCTGCCTGACGATGAACTGCTGCTCGACGATGAGCTGCCACTATAGGTTGAGCCGGAGCTACTGCTGCCCGTGATGGGACGTGTGGTGCGACTGCCGCCGAAGCTGCCTGTAGTGCGCGATCCGCCGAAGCTGCCGCTGCCCGTATTGCCATAGCTGCCGCCACTACGCGAGCCGCCAAAGCTTCCTGTGCGTGAACCGCCGAAGGCTCCTGAGCCTCCTGTGCTGCCATAGGTGCTTGCACGGGTGCCGCCAAACGACCCTCTACGACTGCCGCCAAAGCCTGAGCCGCGTCCATAGGTATAGGTACTAGGGCTGGCACCTGCAATGCGTCCATGATTCTGGGTGCTGCGAGGATGGTGGCTAATGTAGCCTCCTCCACCCCATCCCCAGCTGTAGCCGTAGTAGGGATAATAATAGGAATAGTAGCCTCCCCAGCCCCAAGGACGGTAATACCAAGGATCCCAATACCATGAATCCCAATACCAACGGTCGTAATACCAGGAGTCGTACCAGGGATAATATGACGAATAGTACCATGGCGAATGCCAGTTGATATAGTCGCGGCGTCCCTGTGCATAGCCCTCCCAATAGGCCAACGAAGGCTCGTAGCCGTCAAAGCGGGTCATGCGCTGCGTCAAAGCAAAGTCGCCGAGGCTGTCAGGATAGACACCCTCGACAGGCGAAAAGTTGACGATGTCGCCTGTATCGGCAGGAAGTACCTCATAGCTGCTGGCCCAGCGACGATTGTAGTCGTCGACGCTACGCATAGAGCCAGAGTAATACGTGCCTGCGGGAGGAGTCACTGGCGCATTAACTTGCGAGTTGCTCTTCTTCGAAGGAACGAAATACATATCGTCCTGTGCTACACCTGAGAGTGCGAATGCTCCCAGCATGACTGAAAGTAAAAACCTCTTTTTCATAGCCTTATCTTGTTGTTTGATTGATTCACGATGCAAAAATACTGCTAAATTTTCTGCAAAGATAAGGAAAAACCCTAAAACATGGTAGGATTTTCCCTATTTTTCTTATCTTTGCACGCGAAATTAACAAAGCGATGAAATATTTTGAAGTGCTTTTTCGCCTCACAACCCCTGAAAACATGCGTCAGGACGTGAGCGACGTGCTTGCAGCGATGGCAGGCGAATGTGGTTTTGAGACCTTTGAAGAAAGCGAGGAAGGACTGACCGGCTATGTGCAGCAGGACCTCTTTGACGAGACGGCACTCAACAATGTGCTGCAGCTTCTGCCTTTCGGCGAGGAGCAGGGTGTCAGCATCAGCTACGAGGTGAGCGAGGCTCCTGACCGCGACTGGAACGAGCAGTGGGAGCAGGAAGGCTTCGAGCCCATCACCGTGGGTACACATCTTATAATATACGACGGGCGCCACCTCCCTACTCTCTCCTCTGACCCCGCTCCTCTCTCTGACTCATCACCTCTCACCTCTGAATCCTCACCTCTCACCGTCAAGATAGAGGCCCGTCAGGCCTTCGGCACAGGCAACCACGCCACCACACGAATGATGTGCCAGGCGTTGATGGACTTAGGAATGCAGGGGTTGTCGCTGCTCGACTGCGGCACAGGCACAGGCATCCTCGGCATAGTGGCCCTGAAACTCGGCGCTATAGCTGCCACAGGCTACGACATAGACCAATGGAGTGTGGAGAATGCACGCCATAACGCCGAGCTGAACGGCGTAGGGATGCAGTTCACCTCCGTCTACGGAAACGCCAACATCATCAGGCAGCTGCAACGCAAGTTCGACGTGGTGGCAGCCAACATCAACCGCAACATTCTCCTGGCCGATATGCCGCTGATGCGACAGGCTCTGCCGCAGTATCGGGGGGTGCTGCTACTCAGCGGCTTCTACCACGAAGACG
This sequence comes from uncultured Prevotellaceae bacterium, assembly GCA_947167935.1. Taxonomy (GTDB): domain Bacteria; phylum Bacteroidota; class Bacteroidia; order Bacteroidales; family Bacteroidaceae; genus Prevotella. The sequence goes on from CAMVJU010000039.1 coordinate 7,482, forward strand.
TGCCGATGCTGGTGGAGAAAGCCGTCTCGCTGGGATTCCATTTAGAATACGAAAAGCAGGAAGACGGGTGGTCGATGCTACAGTTTAGGATCAATTAGTTAAAGCGTTGATATGAAACGAATTATTATACTACTGTTGTTGTGCCTCTCGTTGGTTGAAGCGCATGCCGTGCTGAAGGAGAGAAACCTGGAACAGACGCTGAACGTGCTGCGCTCAGAGCTGACGGAGCGGTATCAGGAACTGAGCAGTCAGGCCGAACAGCGCAAGCAGCAGACGAAGGACATCATCCAGCAACTGCGCGAGACCATCAAGCGCAGCAACCAGAATGCGCTGATGCTCTATTCGCAGCAGAACAACTATGTATTCGACCTCACCTATGCCTGCCACGAAGCCACCGAGCAGTATCTGTCATTCCAGCGCCAGCAGCTGCCTTTCAAATCCTACATCGAGGCCCTCGACGTAGAGATAGCGAAATACGACAGCCTGGTGGTGAGCCTGAGGCACATCCGAACCAACCTGCTCGACGACAAGGCAAAGAACAACCGCACCGTCTGCCTGACGCTGGCCACCAGCATCCGAAACACCCTCTCGGAGACCCGCGAGCAGGTGACGGACTATATCAGCCTCTATGAGAACACAGAGCAGCGGCTGCGCTATCTGAACGACTATGCCAACCGCCGCTACAATGATATCCAGACGGGCATCTTCCGCAACGGCGGCGAGAACTACATCTCCATTCTGAAGAATATCGGCCAGCGGTGGAACGAGGTGAAGGTGGCTTTGGAGGAGAAATACCGACCTTCGAAACAGCAGTCGGACTGGGACTCGAAGGTCATCCTGCGCCTCTTCGCGATGATCTTCTTCTACATCGTCATCGCCATCGTGCTGAATATGATCGCCTTCCGCTTTATGCCAAAGCGATTGCACACAAGCGAGTTCCTGAAGAAGCGCTCCTGCATCATTATGGCCACCACAACGGTGACGTTTGCTGCCGTACTCGGCATTATGCGTGCCACCCTACAGCAGAACTTCTTCATCATGGCCAGCGGACTGCTCATCGAGTATGCGTGGCTGCTGGGCGTCATCCTCATCTCGCTGCTGCTGCGTGTCAACGGCGACCAGATACGCAGCGCCTTCCACATCTACTCGCCGCTGGTGGTGGTGGGATTCATCGTCATCGCCTTCCGCATCGTGCTGATCCCCAACGAGCTGGTCAACTTGGCCTTCCCTGCCATCCTGCTGCTATGCACCATCTGGCAATGGTTGGTCATCCGCAGGCACAACAAGAACATTCCGCGATCGGATATGTTCTACACCTACATCTCGCTGGCCATCTTCATCTTCTCGCTTGTCTGTTCTTGGGTGGGCTACACGCTGCTGGCCGTGCAGATACTTATCTGGTGGATCATGCAGCTCACGTGCATCCTCACCATCACCTGCGTCAGCAGCTACCTGAAACTCTACGGCGCCCGCCACAAGTATCTCGAGAAGCCCATCACGCAGTCGTGGGTCTATCTGCTCCTCTCCAAGGTGGTGCTGCCCGTCATCGGCGTCGGCTCTGTCATGCTCTCTATCTACTGGGCTGCCGACGTCTTCAACCTGGGCGACCTGTGCTGGCAGATCTTCCGCCACAACTTCATCGACCTCGAGAACCTCAAAGTGAGCATCCTCAAGCTCTCGATGGTGGTCAGCCTGTGGTTCCTCTTCAGCTATATCGCCAGCACCATCCTCTCATTGATGCGCCTGCATTTCCAGACGTCAGACCCCACCACCGCCGCGAGCCGCGAGGTGATGGGTAAGAACGTCATCCAGGTGCTGGTGTGGGGCATCTGGCTGATGATGTCGCTCAGCATCCTGCATATCAGTGTGGCGTGGCTGCTGGCCATCGGCGGCGGCCTGTCGACAGGTATCGGTTTTGCATCGAAGGACATCATCGAGAACATCTACTACGGTGCCACGCTGATGGCAGGCCGTGTGAAGGTGGGCGACTGGATTGAGATAGACGGCACGGTGGGCAAGGTAAACTCTATCAGCTATACCGCCACCGTCGTCGAGACGCTCTATGGCGAGGTCATCACCTTCCAGAACAGCCAGCTCTTCTCAAAGAACTACAAGAACCTGACGCGCAATCACGGCTATGTGCTCACGGCTATCAACTACAGCGTTGCCTATGGCTCCAACCTGCATGATGTCGTTCAGATGGTGGATGATGCCGTCAACAATATGCGCCATCCATGGACCGACCGCAAGAAACGCGCCAAGAGCGTCGTCGCTGCGATGGGCGAGTCGAGTGTCGACTTCAAGCTCTATGTCTGGGCCGATGCCGTGAAGCGCATCTATGTCGTCAGCGACGTACTGAACACCATATATGACACGCTGCGCAGCAACGGCATACAGATTCCGTTCCCGCAGCGCGACATTCACATCAAAAACGACAGCATTACACTACCGAATGATGTTCTTCCTACAAAGGAATAATAATCCGATGAAAGTGAGGAGACCGTTGAGTAGCAGGAGCTCATAGCCGAAACGATAGTTAAAGAGGCTGGCGAAGAGCTGGTCGAGCAGGAAGCAGAGCAACGGCGAGGCAATGCATACAATCGGCACCCACTTGTCGTGCACGCTGCGACAAGTGAAGAGTCCGAAGGCGAAGAGGCCCAGCAATGGGCCATAAGTGTAGGACACAATGGTGTAGATGGCATCAATAAGCGACGAGGAGCCTGCAGCACGGATGGCGAGGATGCACACCACAAGCAGCACACACATTATAATATGTACGCGACGGCGCAGGCGCTCATCCTGGGACTGCTGGCGGATATCAACGCAATAGCTGGTGGTAAGAGCCGTCAGCGCTGAGTCGGCAGAAGAGAACGAGGCGGCAACGATGCCCAAGGTAAAGAGCACCAGCACAGGCGTAGAATTCGCCATCTGCACGAACATCGGTAGCAGCTCGTCGCCTTTCATGCCAAGCCCTACCCCACTCGTCTGAAAATACTGCGCCAAGAGCACACCAAGGGAAAGGAAGAGCAGGTTGACGGGTACGAAGGCTACGCCGTAGGAACACATATTTTTCTGGGCTTCACGCAGGGTGCGGCAGGTGAGATTCTTCTGCATCATATCCTGGTCAAGGCCCGTCATCACCACCACGATAAACGCACCGCTGAGTAGCTGTTTCCAGAAATTCTGACGGCTCACCCAGTCGTCAAACACGAAGATGCGACTACGCTCGTCGGCAGCAATAGCACTAATGGCATCGCACAGCGAGAAGTCCATGCGCTGCATCACGACATATATAATAATGAGTAGCGCAGAGAGGAGGCAAAAGGTCTGAAGGGAATCGGTGAAGACCAGCGTGCGCACACCACCACGATGAGAGTAAAGCCAGATGAGCAGCACCATCACGCCGACGGTGACGAAGAAAGGCACTCCGAGGCTATTCATCACAAACTGCTGCACAATGAGGCAAGCCACGTAGAACTTCACCGCCGTGCCAATCATCTTCGACAACAGGAAGAAGCCTGCACCCGTCAGATAGGAACGCGAGCCAAGCCGCTCGCCCAAATAAGTATAGATAGAGGTAAGATTAAGCTTGTAATAGACAGGCAACAGCACAAAGGCCACCGCGATGTATCCGAGAATAAAGCCCAGGCAGAGCTGCAGGTAGGCCATATCCTGCGTCAGCACCATGCCCGGTACAGAGACGAAGGTGACGCCTGAGATAGAGGCGCCCACCATACCGAAGGCCACCATGCGCCAAGGCGAACGGCGCTCACCGCGGAAGAACGTCTCGTTGGTGGAGCGACGCGTCGTCCACCGGCTCAGGGCGAAGAGGGCGGCGAAATACGCAAGGATAGTGAGGATCACAATCATCTCTCAGCTCTCATTTCACACCTCTCACTTCGCACCTCTCACTTCTCACCTCTCACCTCAGAACTCTGTGAACGACAGCGGCATGAGCTGACGGATGCCGTCCATCACATAGACACAGCGCTGGCCATAGAGCAACAGGCGCACAGGATGCTGATGACGCGTCTCCGTCTCAATGATGACCTGACGGCAAGTGCCACAGGGAGACACGGGCTCCTTCGTCAGCTCGCCTTTGGTGTCGCGGGCAGCAATGGCCAGCATCACAGGCGCGGCCTTCGGCTTCTGGGCTCCGGCGGCGAAGATGGCAGCACGCTCGGCGCAAAGGCCAGCGGGAAAGGCGGCGTTCTCCTGATTGCAACCAGGCATGATGGTGCCGTCGTCGAGCAGCAGGGCGGCTCCTACGTGGAAATTGGAATACGGCGCATAGGAGTTTTCCGTCGACGCGATGGCCTGACGCAGCAACTCCTGCTCATCGGCAGTCAGCTCGTCCATCTGACATTCGTAGATGGCGGGATGGATGTGTAATTCTTTCATAGCTTGTTTTTTAGGTATTGTCCAGTTATACTCTCCTTGCATTTGGCCACCTCTTCAGGCGTGCCAGCACAAATGAGGTTGCCACCCTTGTCGCCGCCGTCGGGGCCTAGGTCGATGACGTGGTCGGCCTGACGAATGACATCAAGGTTGTGCTCAATAATCAATATGGTGTGTCCGCGCTCGATGAGGGCGTTCATCGAATCCAGCAGACGGCGAATATCGTGGAAATGGAGGCCAGTGGTGGGCTCGTCGAAGATGAAGAGCGTGGGTTCCTGGCGCTCCTGACCGATGAAATAGGCCAGTTTTACGCGCTGGTTCTCACCGCCAGAGAGCGTAGAAGAATTCTGTCCCAGCTTGATGTAGCCCAGGCCGACGTCCTCGAGGGTTTTCAGGCGCTTGACGATAGTATTCTCACCTTCAAAGAACTCGATGGCCTCAGAGATGGTCATGTTCAGCACATCGTCGACATTCTTGCCCTGATAGCGCACATCGAGGATGTCGCGCTTGAAACGATGACCGTGACAGGACTCACACTCCAATACGAGGTCGGCCATGAACTGCATCTCGACGGTGATGGTGCCGGCGCCCTTGCACTCGTCGCAGCGGCCTCCGTCGGTATTGAACGAGAAGAACTGGCTGGTGAAGCCCATCTGCTGCGCCAACGGTTGCTCGGCAAAGAGGTCGCGGATGGCGTCGTAGGCCTTCACATAGGTGGCTGGATTGGATCGCGTGGATTTGCCGATAGGATTCTGGTCAACAAACTCTACACGCTGGATGGCGTTGATGTCGCCTGACAAACCGCTATATTCGCCTGGCTGGTCGAACACCTCACCCAAATGGCGTTTCAGCGCTGGATAGAGGATGCCCTTGATCAACGACGACTTGCCCGAGCCAGAGACGCCCGTCACGACGGTCATCACGTTCAGGGGAATCTCAACGTCGATGCCCCTCAGGTTGTTCATGCGTGCGCCCTTGATGTCGATGTGCCTGTTCCAAGGGCGGCGGCTCTTTGGCGTGGGCAGCGTGTCAATGCCGGAAAGGAAGCGGAGGGTGTGGCTCTTTTCGCTAGCCATACTAGTCGAACTAGTCTTACTGGTTGAACTAGTGATACCAGTCACATCAGAAAGCGGGCCTTGATACACAATCTCGCCACCCAGCCTGCCAGCATCAGGGCCTACATCGACAAGGTAGTCGGCAGCACGGATAATCTCCTCGTCGTGCTCCACCACCACAACGGTATTGCCCAAGGCCTGCAGCTCCTTCAGCACATGGATGAGGCGCTGCGTATCGCGGCTATGCAGGCCGATGCTGGGCTCGTCGAGGATATAGAGCGAGCCAACAAGCGACGAGCCAAGCGACGTGCAGAGGTTGATGCGCTGGCTCTCACCGCCTGAAAGACTATTCGACAAGCGATTTAACGTAAGATAGCCAAGTCCCACATCCAGAAGGAATTGCATACGACTATTGATTTCAGTCAGAAGACGCTTTCCCACGCTGGCATCATGCTCCGAGAGCTGCAGCCGCGCAAACCATTCCTTCAGGCGGATGACGGGCATCTGCACCAGGTCGGTGATGCTGCGCCCGCCAATCTTCACATAGTCGGCCTCTGGCTTCAAACGCGTGCCGTGACACTTGGGACACACCGTCTTGCCACGATAACGGCTCAGCATCACACGGTACTGAATCTTGTACTGGTTCTCCTTCACCATCTGGAAGAAGCTGTCAATGCATGGCCCTTTATCCCCTTTCTCACCCCTATACGAAGGCAAGCCGTGCCACAGCCAGTCTTTCTGCTGCTGGGTGAGGGCGTAATAGGGCTCGAAGATGGGGAAATCGTCGGCAGGAGCATGTTGGATGAACCAGTTCTTCCACTCGCCCATCTTCTCTCCGTGCCAAGGAACGACGCAACCCTCATAGACCGAGAGCGACGTGTTGGGAATGACTAGGTGCTCGTCGATGCCGATGACGCTGCCGAAACCCTGACACTCAGGACAGGCGCCCACAGGCGAGTTAAACGAGAAGGTCTGGTCGGTAGGTTCCTCGAAGGTCATGCCGTCGGCCTCGAAGCGCGTGCTGAAATCATAGCAGAGGCCTGAGGGGAGAACCATCAGGCGCAGCTGGCCCTGCCCTTCATATAAAGCGGTTTCGGCAGAATCAACGAGGCGGGCGATAGTCTCTTTGTCGTTGGAGGCTGAGAGGCGGTCGATGACAAGATAGAGGTGAGAGGTAAGGGATGAGGAGTGAGAAGTTTCAAGGAAATCATCAATACGCACAATACTCTCACCTCTCACCTCTTGTCCCACATCTCCAAGAAATATGCGACTGTAGCCCTGCAGTATACAGGCCTTCAGCTGCTGTTCCAGCGTGCGGTCTTCAGGCACGACGAGGGGAGCAAGAACGACGAACTTCGTGCCTTGCGAGAACTCCAGCATCTTCTGCACCACATCCTCGGTGGTGTGTTTCTTCACCTCCTCGCCGCTGACTGGCGAATAGGTGTGGCCGATGCGCGCGAAGAGCAGGCGCATATACTCATAGATCTCCGTCGATGTGCCAACGGTGCTGCGCGGATTGCGGGCGATGACCTTCTGCTCGATGGCGATGGCAGGCGGAATACCTCGGATGAAGTCGCACTCGGGCTTGTTCATGCGTCCTAGGAACTGTCGCGCATAGCTGCTGAGACTCTCCACATAGCGGCGCTGACCCTCGGCATAGAGCGTGTCGAAAGCCAGCGACGACTTGCCTGAGCCGCTGACGCCTGTGATGACGATGAACTTGCCCTGAGGCAGCCGCACGTCCACATTCTTCAGGTTGTTTACGCGCGCGCCTTTTATTTCAATGTATTCCTGTGCCAATTTTCAATTCAATTAGATGCGTTTCAATACGAGCAGCAGGTGATCCCACACCATCTGCACGGTGGGAATGAGCAGGCGCTCATCGGGTGTGTGGACGTCGCGCAGCGTGGGGCCGAAGCTCACCATATCGAGGGCGGGATAGCGCTCTGAGAAGAGTCCACACTCCAGGCCGGCATGGATGCCGCGCACCACAGGCTCCTTGCCGAAGAGTTCCTTGTAGGTCTCTACGACGGTGTCGCGCAGGTGGCTCTCGGCCTTCATCTTCCATGCAGGATAGCCGTCGCTGCTCTTGGCCTCAGCGCCTGCCAGCTGGAAGGTGGCCACGATGGTGGCGCACATATTGTCGAGGTTCGACATTACATTGGAACGCTGCGAGGAGAGGATGTTAATCTCTGATTCTGAGGAATGTATGGCCGCAATGTTCGAGGAAGTCTCCACCATGCCGTTCAGCTCAGGATCTTGGCAGATGGCATACACGCCATTGTCGACAGCCTGGATAGCCCAGACGAAATTGCGGGCCACTTTGTCCTCGATGACGGGCTGTGCATCGGTGCTCTCCATCGTCCACACCATCTGCGTGTCGGTGACGTGATATTCGTCCTCCACGAGTGCAGAGAAGACATTCCAGTCGGCCTTCACATTCTCCTTCACGGCATTGGGCACAGCGATGACGAACTGTCCGTCGCGAGGGATGGCGTTGTGCAGCTTGCCGCTGTGGAACTCAGCCAGTCGCACGCCCTCATAGCGGTTCATCGTCTGGAAGAGGAAACGGCCGAGAATCTTGATGGCATTGGCACGCTTCTTGTTGATGTCGTCGCCGGAATGGCCTCCGCAGAGTCCCTTCAGCTGTCCGCGCAGGAAGAACGAGCCGGCAGGAGCCTCTTCGCGAACGAAGGTGAACTTGGCCTGCGTGTTGCGGCCACCAGCACAGCTGACGAAAATCTCGCCCTCGTCCTCAGAGTCGAGGTTGATGAGATAGTCGCCTGTCATGAAACCGCTCTTCATGCCCTCGGCGCCACTAAGTCCTGTCTCCTCATCGCGGGTGAAGACGCACTCCAGCGGGCCGTGCTCGATATCGTCGGCCTCGAGAATGGCCAGCTCGATGGCGCAGCCAATGCCGTCGTCGGCACCCAGCGTGGTTCCCTTGGCACGCAGCCACTCGCCGTCGACATAGGTCTGGATGGCATCACGGTCGAAGTCGAACTCCACATCCACCAGTTTGTCACACACCATATCCATGTGACTCTGCAGGATGACGGTCTTGCGACCTTCAAGGCCCTTGGTGGCCGGCTTACGGATGAGCACATTACCCGTCTCGTCGACGATGGTCTCCAGATGATGGCTCTCGCCCCACCCTTTCAGGTAGTCAATCATCTTCTCTTCACGCTTCGAAGGGCGTGGAATACTGTTAATCTTTGCAAACTGCTCGAATACTGAGGCAGGTTTTAGGTCGTTTTTATTCATTTTTAATGCTTATTTTTAAGTGATTCCGATTTTATTGTTTAATTTTGCACCCGCAAAAGTAATCATTATGGTTGGAAAAATCATCATAATCACGTTAATAATTGCTATCGCGGTAGCATTTTTATGCGTAAAGGTGATTTTTCGGCGTAATGGAAGCTTCTCGTCGCAGCATATTCACGACTCTGAGGCGATGCGTGAGCGAGGCATCCACTGCGTAATGGACCAAGACCGCGAGATGCGCACACGAAGCCATCTGGCGGTGAGTGAGAAGCGACAGAAGAACTGATCTTTTTGACAGAATGACAAAAGAACTGATTATTTTGACAGAAGAACAGAAGAACATATTTAAGACATAAGAACAAAAGAACATATTTTTATAAACGAAATGAAAAAGAACATTATCAAGACCTTTACCCTTCTGGCCGTCGGCGTGCTGATGGCTGCGTGCAACAACCAACCCTCGAAGATGGACAGCGACAAGGCTGAAAACGGATCGTCCGCACAGGGCGGCATCGCCTATATCGAGCTCGACTCGCTGACCGAGCACTACGAGTATGCCAAAGTGATGAAGGACTCCTTAGAGAAAATGAGCGCCAACGCCACCACCGTCCTGACCAACAAGGACAAGGAGCTGGAGCGCTCGTACAACAGCATCCAGACACGCCTGCAGAACAACACGTTCACCAGCGAGCAGCAGTATAAGACAGCCGTAGCCGCCTTCGAGCAGGAGCGCAACAACCGCGTGGCCCTCGAGGCACGTCTGAGCAACGAGCTGGCACAGAAGCAGGCCGAGTTCCTGCAGACCCTTCAGGACAGCCTCGACAACTTCCTGGCCGACTACAACAAGGACAAGAAGTTCGACATGATCCTCAATAAGGCCACCGTGCTCTACGGCGACAAGAAAAACGATATCACGCAGGACGTCATCAACGGCATGAACGCACGGTATAAGAAGTAAGAAGTGAGAAGTGAGAAGTAAGAAGTAAGAAGTGAGAGGTGAGAGGCACAGCCAATCGCAAATCCATAAATCCGTAAATTGCTAATCCCATGATGACATTGGTTATCGTCCTGATGCTTGTCTTCAGCTACATGCTGATAGCGACGGGTCATTTCACTGGTGTGAACAAGGCGGCCATCGCCATGTTCCTCGGCACCATCGGATGGGTGGTGTTCGTCATCTGGGGCGACGACTTCGTGCAGAGCCAGCACGCAGCAGAGTATGTGGAGTTCCTGGGAGGACAGGAGTCGACGAGCAAGACGGTGAAATATTTCATCTACGACAAGCTCTTCCTCAACTATGTGGGACGGGCGGCAGCCATCGTGATGTTCCTGCTGGCCACCATGTCCATCATCGAGATTCTCAACAACAACGGCTGCTTCGACT
>CAMVJU010000040.1 GCA_947167935.1 uncultured Prevotellaceae bacterium
TGAAGAAGTCACGCAGGTGGATAGCCTTGTCGAGCTCGATGTTCAGGCCTTCCTTGGTGCCAGGAACGAAGAGGTTGGAGTCGAACTCCTTCTCCAGCTCGTGCATCTTCTTCAGACCGGTCTTCAGACCTTCAGCGGTGCGGCCCATGCCCACATACTCCCACATGATGTGGCCGAGCTCCTTGTGGATGGAGTCGACAGAACGCTTACCCTTGATGTTCAGCAGACGGTCGAGCTCAGCATCAACCTTCTTCTCAGCCTCCTCGAACTCAGGCAGGTCGGTAGAAACCTTCGGCCAGACAGCCTGGTCGGCCAGATAGTTCTGAATGGTGTAAGGCAGCACGAAGTAACCATCGGCCAGACCCTGCATCAGAGCAGAAGCACCCAGACGGTTGGCACCGTGATCGGAGAAGTTGCACTCGCCGATAGCGAACAGACCAGGAATAGAGGTCTGCAGCTCGTAGTCAACCCAAATGCCACCCATCGTGTAGTGAACAGCGGGGAAGATCATCATGGGCTTATAGTAGGTGACGCCGTTGATCTCGCAAGCCTTCTCGCCGGGGAACACGTCGGTGATCTCCTGATACATCTCGAAGAGGTTGCCGTAGCGCTGCATCACGATGTCGATACCCAGACGGTTGATTGACTCGGAGAAGTCGAGGAACACAGCCAGACCGGTGTTGTTCACGCCGAAGCCCTTGTCGCAACGCTCCTTGGCAGCACGAGAGGCCACGTCACGGGGAACGAGGTTACCGAAGGCGGGATAGCGGCGCTCCAGATAGTAGTCGCGATCCTCCTCAGGAATATCCCAACCCTGCTTGGTTCCAGCCTGCAGAGCCTTGGCATCCTCCAGCTTCTTGGGCACCCAGATACGGCCGTCGTTACGCAGCGACTCAGACATCAGCGTCAGCTTCGACTGCTTGTCGCCATGAACGGGGATACAGGTGGGGTGAATCTGGACGTAAGAAGGATTTGCGAAGTAAGCACCCTTGCGATAGCACTGAACAGCAGCGGTGCAGTTACATCCCATAGCGTTGGTAGAGAGGAAGTAGGTGTTACCGTAACCGCCAGTAGCGATGACAACGGCGTTGGCGCTGAAGCGCTCCAGCTTACCTGTCGTCAGGTTCTTGGCGATGATACCACGAGCGCGACCATCAACGATGACCACATCTTCCATCTCATAGCGGGTATAGAGCTTTACCTTGCCGGCCTTCACCTGACAACTCAGAGAGCTATAGGCACCGAGCAGCAGCTGCTGACCCGTCTGACCCTTGGCGTAGAACGTACGGCTTACCTGAGCACCACCGAAAGAACGGTTGGCCAGCATGCCACCATACTCACGAGCAAAGGGAACGCCCTGAGCCACGCACTGGTCAATAATATTGTTGGAAACCTCAGCCAGACGATAGACGTTGGCCTCGCGAGCACGATAGTCACCACCCTTCACGGTGTCGTAGAACAGACGATAGACGGAGTCACCATCGTTCTGATAGCACTTGGCGGCGTTGATACCACCCTGGGCGGCGATAGAGTGAGCGCGACGGGGAGAGTCCTGAATACACAGGTTGATCACATTGAAGCCCATCTCGCCGAGTGAAGCAGCTGCAGAAGCACCAGCCAGGCCGGTACCAACGACGATGACGTCAAGCTTCAGCTTGTTCTTGGGGTTAACGAGACGCTGATGAGCCTTATATTCCTTCCATTTCTCAGGTACTGGACCTGCGGGAATCTTTGAATCAATTACTTTTGCCATAATCTTTTTCAATGCTTAATTCTTAATTCATAATGCACAATTACTTTCCGCAGGCAGCAGCTGCGTCCTTGCAGCAGTCAACAGCCTGATGGCAGCAGTCGGCAGCAGCACTGTCGCAGCAGAGTGAGGGAGCGCAACCGAAGGCGAAGGCCAGCACCACGACGACGAAGCCGAGGATGAGCAGGCTGACATAGATGAGACCGATAATCTTCCAGCGGCAGAACCAGGTCTTGCCATTCCAGCCCAGCGTCTGCAGGGCTGACCAGAAACCGTGGGAAAGATGGAACCACAGGGCAGCGAGCCACACGAGGTAGAGCACCACGTAGACGGGGCAGGAGAAGGTCTGCACAATCAGGGCAAAGCCGTCCGTGGGAGGAATCGGCGTAGCGATGTGCAGCAACTCGGCAAACATCATGTTGTACCAGAAGTTGAACAGGTGCAACAGCAGACCCAGGCAGATAATCAAGCCCAGCACGAGCATGTTCTTCGATGCCCACTCTACCTTGCCGGCATTCACCGTCGTAGCCACTTCGTAGCGGTTGTCGCCACGGGCCTTGCGGTTCTGAGCCGTCAGGATGAAGGCATACACAATGTGTACTACGGCCAGGAAGGCCAGACCCAACGTAGCCACTACCGCATACCAGTTGGCACCCAGCAGCTCACAAATAGCATTGTAAGCCTTGCCTGAGAACAGCGCAACAATGTTCATGCAACAGTGGAACGTCAAAAACAAGATCAGCGCGATGCCCGTAACCGACATCACCACTTTTCTACCAATTGATGAATTGATTAACCACATAAATTGTTGATTTTAAATAAATTATTATTGTGTTAGATTTATCGTTAGCAAATTCCTTGCGTTACAGAAATACTCATTATTTATTACGCACCCGCGTATTTGGGCTACAAAATTACTAAAAAATTGTGAAACCCGCAAACGTTTGCGAAAAAAACAGTCAAAAATTTGGAAACAAATCGAAATATTTTGTAATTTTGCATCAACAAATTACTACAGCCATGAAGAAAGGACTGCTCTTCTTGCTATTTTCGGCTTGCTCGATATTCGCAGGCGCACAAGTGACGAATCCCATTATTCCGGGTTTCCATCCCGATCCTAGCGTATGCCGTGTAGGCAATGATTTCTATTTGGTGAACTCCTCGTTCCAGTATTTCCCTGGCGTGCCCATCTATCACTCACGCGACCTGCAGTCGTGGCAGCTCATCGGCAATGTGCTCGACCGCCAGTCGCAGCTGCCACTGAAGGATGCCACATCGTGGCAGGGCATCTATGCGCCTACTATCCGTTTCCATAAAGGTGTCTACTATATGATTACCACGAACATCGGCAACGGTGGCAACTTCATGGTGACGGCTACCAATCCTGCAGGTCCGTGGAGCGAGCCGATATGGCTGCAGCAGCAGGGTATCGACCCCTCGTTGCTGTTCGAGGACGGCAAGTGCTATATGGTGTCAAATCCTGACAACACCATCACCCTGTGCGAGATAGACCCTGCAACGGGCAAGCAGCTGACGGAAGGTCGCGGCATCTGGCAAGGTATGGGTGGCCGCTATCCTGAGGGGCCACACATCTATAAAAAAGACGGCTATTACTACCTGCTCATCAGCGAGGGAGGTACAGAGTTGGCACATAGCATCACCATTGCACGCAGCCGCAATATCTATGGCCCGTATGAGGCCAATCCGAAGAATCCCATCCTCACGCATTGCAACCGACAGGCACAGGACAGCCAGATACAGGGCACAGGTCACGGCGACCTCATTCAGGACGTGAAAGGCCAGTGGTGGCTGGTGTTCCTGGCCTATCGTCAGTTCAACGGCGCCTATCACCATATCGGACGCGAGACATTCATCGCACCTGTGGAGTGGCCTCGTGGCGGATGGCCCGTAGTAAACGGCGGCAAGCCTATTGTAGTCAATGAGCGCCAGCCAGTTGCCACCAAGACCACCTTCGACAAACCCTTGGGCCTTGAGTGGGTGTACCAGCAGAATCCTGACTCGGCCTGCTATGTTTTGCGCAACAACCGCCTGCACCTCGTGGGCAGTACATCGTCATTGCTCGAGAACAAACAGCCCACATTCATTGGTCGCCGGCAGGAAGCTGTGAAGTTCTGTTTCGAGGCGAAGATGACCGACTACGACCTGCGCGATACCGATGAGGCTGGCATCAGCGTCTTCCAGATCAACGACGGCAACGCCCAGCTGGGCCTTATCCAGAACAACGGCAATGCCACCGTCAGCCTACGCCTGAACCTGAAGAACGTCAGCACGATAATTGGTTCGAAGCAGGTCTCTGGCGGACGGCTATGGCTGCGAGTCACCAGCGATGGCGACAACTATCAGTTCTATTGCTCCACCGACGGGCAGCAGTTTGACCACATCGGCGACATCAGCTGCACGCTGCTCAGCACAGAGACGGCCGGTGGCTTTACAGGTGCCTCGCTGGGACTTTATGCCTATAACGGAGGTACGCGTTCGCCAGGACATGCCTATGCCGACTTCGAATACGTGAACTACGAAGAAAGATAGTATACCGCGAATTTTCAGATTTTTTCTTATTATACATTAACCTAAAAAAAAGTAAAGTATGAAGAAGTATTTAGCAGAACTTGTCGGAACGTTCACATTGACGTTCCTGGGTTGCGGCACAGCTGTAGCCCTGTGTTGCGAAACTTACAATGCTGCTGCCTATGTGGGTACGGCTTTGGCTTTCGGATTGGCCGTTGTGGCTATGGCTTACGCTATCGGTGGCATTTCAGGTTGCCACATCAACCCTGCCATTACCTTAGGCTGTTTCCTCACAGGACGCATGAACTCGAAGGACTGCGGCATGTACATGCTCTTCCAGGTTATCGGTGCTATTCTGGCTGCCGCAGTGTTGTTTGTCATTGTCAAAACCAGCGGACTGGTTTCATCGGAGTATTATCAGGAATTGGTTGACAAAGGCGACTATGCTATGATTGACACAATCAAGGATGGCAAGCTGATTACCACCACCCTTACAGGTGCTAACGCCTGTGCTTACGGCGTTCTCAATGGTCTTATCGTTGAGACGGTGCTTACCATGCTTTTCGTCCTTGTCGTGCTTGGCACTACATCAAAGACCAACGGCGCTACCAACAACTTCGCAGGTCTTGCCATCGGTCTGTCACTGGTGCTCATCCATTTGGTAGGTATTCGCTTCACTGGCACATCGGTGAATCCTGCACGCTCCATTGGTCCTGCCCTCTTTGCAGGCGGCGATGCCCTGAGCCAGATTTGGGTGTTCATCGTAGGTCCCTTCGCAGGTGGTGCTTTAGCAGCTGGCGTGTGGAAGATTATTCATCCCGCCAAGGCATAACTCCTGCAATTATCTACGTTCAAAAAAATTTTTCCTACGTTACTCCCATTCCTGAGTAACGTAGGAAAATTCTTTTAATAATGGCGTTAAGCTGAAAGGCTATTTCTGCAGGAATGTGAGCGAGGTGCCTGTGTCACTGACGGTGAGTCGTACGCGACAGCCCTCTATCAACGGCAGGTTGGGACGTTTGTGGCCTACAGGAAAGCCATAGCAAACGGGGATGTCGAGCTCACTCAGGTAGGAGTGCAGCATCTCGTACATGTCTTCGAAATCATTCTTCGGCCGCTTGTAGTCGGTGAAATGTCCTACGATAATACCTTTCAGCCGCTGCAATACGCCCCTCACCTCTAAGTGGTGCAACATCCGATCCACTTTGGTCATCTCTTCGTCGGTGTCTTCGATGAAAAGGATGAGTGGCTCACGGCGTAATAGGCAGTCGTAGGGCGAGCCTGCCAAACCACAGAGCACGGAGAAATTTCCACCCACCAATAGTCCCTCGGCACATCCTGGCTGGTCGAGGGCGTTGTGTTCTAAGTAATAGGTTGGCAGCGTGCCCTCCAAAATGTTGTGGAGCATGACGCTGACGCTGTCGGTGCCGTTCTGTGAGCTGATGGCGTGCAGCATCGAGCCGTGTATGCTCATCACACCAGCCTGCACCATCGCACTATGCAGCGCCGTGATGTCGCTGAAGCCGATGAGCCATTTGGGCTGACGACGGAAGTCAGAGGGACTGATACGTGTCAGCAGCTGCACGGCGCCGTCACCTCCACGTGTGCACATGATGGCGCTGATAGTGCTGTCGGTCAGCGCCCAGCGCAGGTCGGCAGCGCGTTCGTCGGCT
Organism: uncultured Prevotellaceae bacterium; assembly: GCA_947167935.1. Classification (GTDB taxonomy): domain Bacteria; phylum Bacteroidota; class Bacteroidia; order Bacteroidales; family Bacteroidaceae; genus Prevotella. The sequence goes on from CAMVJU010000040.1 coordinate 5,953, forward strand.
GTGCCGGCAAAACCGTGATATTCGTTCATCGCATGAGGCCCCACCACAGGCACATAGCCCCATTGGCGCAGAATCTCGCAGCCCTCTTTGACGGTCTTCTCTGTTGGCGAGCTCGACGGTGAAATCACCGCAATCCTGTCGCCTTTCTTCAGCGGACGTGGCATAATGGGCGTATGCTGCGCCAAAATGCTGAGCGAACTGAGCACCAGCAATAAGATAATGAGGATATGTCTCGCTGCGCTCATACTTTACTCGTCTTGAAAGTGAAGCTCCAACTGCGTGGTGCCCAGTTGGTTGAATGAGCGACGGTGGTGTTCCGTAAGCCCGTAGAGGCGGATGGCGTCACGATGCTGCTTCGTGGGATAGCCCATGTTCTTGTCCCAACCATATTGCGGATACTGCTGGGCCAAGGCTATCATACAGTCGTCACGATAGGTCTTCGCCAGGATGCTGGCAGCAGCGATGGCCATCATCTTTCCGTCGCCCTTTACGATAGTGGTGTAGGGCTTGTCGCGCCAGGGCTTGAAGCGGTTGCCGTCGACGATGACGGCCTCTATCTCCTTCTGCTCTGCTACGGCGTCGAGGGCACGATGCATAGCGAGGATGCTGGCGTTGAGGATGTTGATCTTGTCTATCTCCTGCGGCGAGCAGATGCCGACGGCCCAAGCCAATGCGTCGCGCTCAATGTCATTACGCAATAGGCGACGCTGGCGGTCGGTAAGCTGCTTCGAGTCGTTCAGCAGCGGATGGCTGTAGTCGTCGGGCAAAATGACGGCTGCTGCATACACAGGGCCAGCCAGACAACCACGTCCAGCCTCGTCGGTGCCCGCCTCAACCAATCCTGTATAATAATGACTTTGCAGCATATCTGTTTTGAAGACAACATTGACAACTTAGAACAACTTTCTTGTTGTCTTTGTTGTTCAAGTTGTCGTTTATAATAACATCGGGATGACTCTCTTCAGGGCTGCCGCAAGGGCGTCCACCTCATCCTTTGTGTTGTACATAGCGAAGGAGGCACGCACGGTGCTGGTGAGGCCCATGCGCTCTATCAGCGGCTGTGCGCAATGATGGCCTGTGCGAACAGCCACGCCCAACTGGTCGAGCAAAGTGCCAAGATCCAGCGGATGAATGCCGTCTACTACGAAGCTCACTACGGCATCCTTCGCGGGAGCGGTCCCAATGATATGCAGCCCGTCTATCTGCTGAAGCTGCTGCGTGCAGTAGCTGAGTAGCTGCTGTTCGTGGGCATGTATCTGGTCGAGCCCGATGGCTGTGATGTAGTCGATGGCAGTAGCAAGGCCGTGGGTGGCAACATAGTCGGGCGTACCGGCCTCAAACTTGAAGGGCAGCTCGTTCCACGTGGTCTTCTCCCAGCTGACGGAGCCAATCATCTCGCCACCACCCTGATACGGCGGCAGACGGTCGAGCCATTCTTCGCGGCCGTAGAGCACACCGACGCCTGTGGGACCATACATCTTATGCCCGCTGAAAGCCAGGAAGTCGCAGCCGATGTCGCTCACGTCGACGGGCATGTGGGGAGCACTCTGCGCAGCGTCCACCAATACGGGGATGCCGCGGCTATGAGCCAGGGCCGTGATCTCCTTGACAGGATTCACCGTTCCCAGCACATTGCTCACGTGGGCGAGGCTGACGAGGCGGGTGCGCTCGTTGATAGACTCGTCGAGCAGGTCAAGACGCAATTGTCCGTCGTCGGTGATGGGCAGGTGCCTGACCACAATACCTTTCTGCATGGCCTGCATCTGCCAAGGCACGATGTTCGAGTGGTGCTCCATGTCGGTGACGAGCACCTCGTCGCCTGCCTGCATCTGCGACTGGCAGAAGGAGGATGCCACAAGGTTGATGGCCTCCGTCGTGCCTCTTGTAAACACAATCTCGTTGGTGCTGTGGGCGTTGATGAATTGGCGGACACGCTCGCGGGCAGCCTCGTGCAATTCGGTGGCTTTCTGCGAGAGGTAGTGTACGCCGCGGTGAACGTTGGCGTTCTGGTTCAGGTACTCGTTGCGCATAGCATCGAGCACCACGAGAGGTTTCTGCGTGGTTGCGGCGTTGTCTAAATAGACCAGCGGCTTGCCGTGCACCTCACGGCTGAGAATGGGAAAATCTTCCCGTATCTTGTTGATGTCGTACATCCTTTTTATCATTTATCATTTGTCATTTAGCGAAGCGTACAACTTATGCCACAGCGGGTCATCGGGTAGGGGAGCCTCGAGTGATATTTCCTGCCCTGAGACTGGATGAACGAATTGTACACGTCGTGAGAGCAGCGAGATACTGCCGTCAGGATTGGAACGTGGTGCACCATACTTTAAATCGCCGCGTATGGGCATACCTGCAGCAGCCAGCTGACAGCGAATCTGGTGGTGACGCCCCGTGAGCAGCTCCACTTCCAGCAGCTGATAGCGCTCGCCACGTGCCAACACACGATAGCGCAGCTGCGCCTTCTTTGCATTGGGCACCTCGTGGTCGTGTGCGTAGGATTTGTTCTGCTGCTCGTTGCGGGTGAGCCAATGAGTCAACAACCTCCCCCCATCCCCCTCCGTGCGGAGGGGGGGCACAATGGCCCAGTAGGTCTTGTGCACCTCGCCCTCGGCGAACATCTTGTTCAGGCGGGTCAGCGCTTTCGATGTGCGGGCAAAGACCACCAGTCCGCTCACTGGCCGGTCCAGACGATGCACCACGCCGAGGAAGACGTTGCCAGGCTTCTGGTACTTCTCCTTCAGGTAGGCCTTCACCGTCTCCGACAGCGGCTCGTCGCCCGTCTTGTCGCCCTGCACAATCTCGCCGCTGCGTTTCGACACGACGATGATGTGGTTGTCCTCGTAGATTACTTGCATGTCTTTTCAAAGATCGCTGCAAAATTAGGAAGAAAATCCGAACTGCCCAAATATTTGCAAGAAAAACCAAAAATGTAAAAGGCCGAAAACATGTGTTTTCAGCCCTTGAAGTGTTAAAATGTGGCGAAAATGGGCGCTTAACGTCTAAATGTCTAATGTCTAAATGTCTAATTCGCGCCGTTTTTTCATACCCATTCGACCTCCATATTATTGAGGTCTTTGTTACGTAGCACCTGCAGTCTTTTTTTGCTAATTCTTTCATATTCAGTTGTTTAAAGATTTTTCAATTTAGACATTTAGACATTAGACATTTAGACGATAAGCCTCGGAAACGAGGTCAAAAATAAATATATTATTATATAATATATTATTTTTGAAGTTTAGTACATTTCATTTTGGCGCTTAACGTCTAAATGTCTAAATGTCTAAATGTCTAAAACTCTCTCCATATTTTCATTTCTGAGCGTGAGAAAGTTATCTAAAAGAACCACGGGGACAGGTCAATTGATTCAAGTGCAAAAAACATAAAGAACGGGAAACCGCGCCGATATCCTCAGCCTCGGCTTCCCGCCCTACGTTATTCTACATTTTAGGATATTACACCCCTACGAAGTCCAGTGCATTGCGCTTGATGACGAGCGGATAGCGTTCGGGATGTTGGAGACTCTCGATTTCGAGGTCTACGTCGAGATCGGGCCACTCGATGGCTTCGGGGCCGCTCATCTGGACGTTGAGTACGCTGCGGATGGGCGCATCCTGCATCCACGGGATGCGATTGTACGACAGGAAATAGTCGTGACCCAGCACCGAAAGCATGATGCCCTGCGCATTAATCATCAATACGCTTGCCGATGTGCTGGCGGAATTGTTCTTTAAAACTGTCTGCATATTTTTCAACAATTTTCTTGATTTCACTCAGTTTGTGTTCGGGGATTCCCGGGTGCCCTCCCCGATGTTATCAACATCGCGGAACCTCCCTTCTTGGCCAGTTCCACACGCGGCTCCAGCCAGTATTTGGCCTCGTGGCCATCGCAGAGCACGTGAATGTGCATCCGTTCTTCCTCGTTGGAGTATATCTTAAACGTGTATTCGCTTTCGCGTCTGAATACTGGACTCATAATCTATTACTTTTGGCTGCAAAGATAGTGCAAATCGAGTGAAATACCAAAGAAAAACACATTTTTCTTTGGATTTCCGAGATGCAGCCTATCTTCGAGCGAAGCTCAGAGATAGGAAAATAATGTGAGATGCACCAAAAAAGTGCCACTTTATTTTGCTGAGGAGCCTCTTTAGCGAGCTAAACAGCTCCTTTAGCGAGCTAAAGGACTCCCTTAGGAAGCTAAAGAGCCTACCCCCCCCGACCCCTCCCGTGCGGGAGGGGAGATAAAATACTCCGAGGTATCTAACCTTCCCTCACAAAATCCCCATGAGGTATCTAAACTCCCCTCACAAAATCCCCCTGAGGCTTCTCTTTTTTTGTCGGCATAATGGGCGATTTAGACATTTAGACATTAGACATTTAGACGTTAAGCGCCATTTTTCGCCACATTTTAACACTTCAAGGGCTGGAAAAGTTATTTGACCACGACCTTACGCCCGTCAATGATGTAGATGCCCTTGACGGCATGGGTGACGCGGCGGCCGCTGAGGTCGCAGGTGACACGACGGCCCGTAGCGTCGGAATCGGAGGCCAGGTCAATGATGGCGGTATCACCGTAGTGGTCATAGCTGAAGGACTGGTCTTGCTTGTCGCCCCAGATATATTCCTCGAGACCGGGATAGTCGATGAAGGGGTTGCGGTTTTCCTGAATGCCCCAGACGGCGATGTTGCGGTTGGTCTCCTTCTCGCTCACGGGGTCGGCCTTCGCCCACTTCATCAGCATCTCCAGCTGCCACTGGCTGAGACCGGGATAGGTGTTGCCGTCGAGGGTGGGGCGCGAGTCGGCGTAATTGGTGTACCAGTCGGGCAGCTTCTCCTCATAGCAGGTTACCATATAGAAATAGGTTCGCGCAAAGTCGCCCTTGTACTCGTCGTTGGGCTCGAAGACGGTGCCTGAGTATCCTGCGACGGTGCACTTGCCCAGCTTGCTGAAGACGTTGGCCGACTGATAGCTCTCGCCATTGGTCTCGCCGAAGGGGAAGTTGGAGCGTTTGTTGTTTACATAGCCGTCGGTGGGATACATGTGGAAGAGGTCGGTGTACATGGGCATCACCTTGCCGCCGAACCAGCTGTTGGGGAAGGAGTGCTCGCGGTTGTAGACGTCGCCCTCCTGGCTGTAGTTGCCTGCCTGGTCGGTGCCGAAGGTCATCTCGCGCTTGTTGGAATACATGTCCCACACGGTGCCGTTGGGGCGTGCGTCGGTGGTCTTGAAGTGTGTCCACAGGGCTTTGTAGGCATCGTTGAGCGTGCCGCCCTCGGTGCGGTCGTAGATGATACCGCTGAGGGCTGTCTTCAGCTCGGCGCCCTTCTTGCCGTCGGCATTCTTGTAATAGGTTCCCGAGTCGTTGGGACCTTGCGCCCATAAGGATGCGAAGCACATCGTCAGGGTTAATAGCAGAATCAAATGTCTTTTCATCTTATCAGAGCTTTTGATGACCGTGTCCGCGGCGCATCATGGTTAATACCCGACAAAGATACGAAATATTTCCATACGATACAAGCAATTTAACAAATAATTCCTCCGCCGACATCACCCCGACAAGACTGACGGGTGGTGCGGCGGAGGAAAAGACGTGAACCGTTCTCTCAGTTTTTGGGCAGGGAGAGGTAGCTTTTCAGGGCCTCGACGTAATCCTCGAAGGCCTTCAGCCCGACTGACGTGATGCGGCAGATGGTGCAGGGCTTCTTGCCCTTGAAGGTCTTCTCGACCTCAATGTAGCCCGCTGCCGACAGCTTGTCGATCTGCACGCTCAGGTTGCCCGCCGTAGCCCCCGTCTGTTCCTTGATGTAGGGGAACTCGGCCTCTTCGGAGCTGACCAGCAGCGACATCACAGCCAGTCGTAGCTCGGAGTGCAGCAATGGATCTAATGACTGGAACATGGGGCACACCTCCTATTCTTTATTCTTCAGATAAACCACAAGCCCGGGAATGATGAGGGCCACGACGGCCACGGCGGCCATCACATACAGCTGCTCATGGCCAGCGAACTGCAAAGCGCCGAAGAAACCGCCAACGCTGGCAAGGATGCCACAGATGCGGATAACAGGGCTCTTCAGGACGAATCCCATAATGGCAGTTCCCATTCCGAAGCAGATCGAGATGACACTCGTAATGTTCATCATGCCACTTCCCAGCACTTCTACCGGCAGCCAGCCGAAGCCTACGAAGCAGATGATGCCACCCATCGTGCCGCACACAATACCAAAGGTATCCCAGATGTAGTCAATCGTCTTGCCGACAAAGCTGGGAGGCGTGGGAATCCTGCGCTTGTTAATGATGCGGTTTCCCAGATAGCCTACGAGTCCCATAGCCGCCCAAAGGACGTTCCAGACGGGACCGCCATGACGGCTCCACAGATAGACGATGATAAGCGAGAAGACTGTCACCACACAGCCCCACCAGATCAGCGGGAGCGCAATGTTCTTGGTGATGGTGCGCTGGCTGCGCTCTATTGACTCGCGAATGATTTCCAGACTGCGCTCGGCAGTCATATTGCAATTCTCTTCCATTGTTACTTTGTTTTTTAATGGTTACACACTTGGCTCATCAGCATCTGATCTGAGACGCAACTCACCTTTTTGTTTGTTCTCCGGCCTCGTCCTTGCTCCTGCAGAAAGCACGGCTTTGACCATTTGTGTTCGAATCACGGTGCAAAGATAAAGCAGTTTATAATATAAACCAAATTATTTCGTAGAAAAATGCATCTTGTTTAGCTTTATTAACTTTTTACAAGATGATGACGGCCTAATCCTTCTTTTTTGGCGTCGAGATGATTGTAGCTTAATCCTTCTTCTTTGCGTCGAGATGATAGGTGAAGCTGATGCCTACGTAGTGGTGGCGGAAATCGCTCCATGAGGTAGTCTGCTGATAGGCCGACTGCTGGCTCCAGCGGCCGTCTTCGTTGTTCAGTATGTCGTCGAACTCCAGCGTGAGGCGGGCTTTGTTCTTCAGTATTTTCCACGTGACGGAGCCGTCCCAGACGAGGATGTCGCGGTTCATGCTGCCGATGGTGTAGCCTCGGCTGGTGCGCTCGGTGATGCTGGAATTAAAGACGAAATTGCCATAGGTTATCTCGGCACGCAGGCCGTAGTTGTTGTTCCAATGGGTGGTGTTCTGCTCAGGCGAGGCGGTGTAGCGCAGACGGTCGGCATTGATTTCAGCAAAGACGGAGGCTTTGAGCCAGTTGTAGTCAAACGCGAGGGTGAGATTCTCACGCGGATTCAGGCTGCTTTGGCGGTTCTCAATGCGCTCTGTTTGTGTGGGCAGGAGGGTGAGGTAGCCATAGCGCTGACTGGTGTTCATGCGCAAATCGCTTTGCAGTCGGAAATAGTTGCCGAGGCCTTGGTCGAAGTTCAAGCGGTAGTTCCATGAGCGGCTGCCCTGGACGTTTTCGGGTCGGCTGACGTATACGGCGGTCGTGGGGTCGTAGCTGAGGGCTGTCGTGGTCTCGCGGTCGGATTGATTATAGCCCACGGTAGCACTGAGCGAGGTCTGGCTACGGGCAAGCACCATGTTGTAGGTCAGTTTCACGTCGTGGGCGTGGGTGTCCTTCAAATTTGGATTGCCCTCGGTGATGAAGAGCGGGTCGGTGAGGTCGCGATAGCCGATGGTCTGGAGGATTTGTGGCTGCTGGGTGTTGAAGCTGTAGTTCAGTTCAAAGCCGACGGTCTTGCTCAGCTTCCATGTTGCACGTAGCGAAGGGTCGATGAAGAAGTGGCGGCGCACGGCAGCGGTGTCGAGCATTCCGCGCTGGTAGTCCTGGCTCTCGCGCAGCCAGCGGGCAGAGATATTCGGCATGAGCTGGACGGGCTGGAGGTTGATGGTCTGCGACAGTCGCAGGCTATGCTCGTTGCGAGAATAGATTTGTCTGTAGCTGTTGGCGGCATCGGCCAAACCGTCGCTCATGAAGTCTTGGTCTTCACGGCTCCGACTGTAGTTGAGGGAGTATTGCGCCTGAATCATCCATATCTTCGTAAGCCAGCGGGCATGGTGGGCCTCGGCTGTCGTAGAGAAGCGGCTGGATGGCGAGGTGTAGGTTTGGATAAGTTGCGAAGATGTATAATTATTGTTCTTGCGTCCCTGCGGTAGCAAGCGACCAGAGGTCGAGCGGTGCGCAGTAATCGTACGATTGGTCCGGCCGTCGGACTTTTCGTCCCGATAGCTCAAATTAATGCTGGCTCCGAGTGAGCCGTCTTTGACGTAGTGTTCCCAACCAGCGTTGGCTCCCAGATCGGTTCGGTGGCCGTCGGTATGAGTGGCATTATATTGCGAGAGAGTAGGCACATAGTCTGAGCCGAAGAAATCTTGCTGCTCAATGCTCTGTCGGCTGTCTGAGCGGTTTTGGGTATGCGATGCGTCGGCACTCAGCGTATAGGTGTTCAGCGAATCCTTTGCCCATCGCAGGCTGGCATTCAGTCGCGGTTCCAGTTTGTGGGTCCGACGATAGTCTTCCGAAGTGGAGCGCGTGGCGGCCGTGTTGGGGAAATAAGTTTCCGTCTCTTCACCGCTTGTGCGACGGCTATCGTCATGCGCCACACCACCAGTAAAGCTGTATTGGCTCTTCATTTCCTGTGTTCCTTCTTTTTGGTTCCACTTGTGCTGATACCCTGCAGTTGCTCCCTGCTCCTGACCGTAGCCATTGCTCCAACTGCTACTCCACCCGTTCATGTTTTTGCGGATTCTCCTATCAATATTGTTGGCATTAGCAAACACCATGATGGGGTCAGTCTTTGATAGTCTGTTCATCGACAGCTCACCCTCGTAGAATTCTGGGCTCTGATAGCCCGCCTTCACATCACCATACCAGCGGTCGAGGAAGCCGGGCTTGATGGTCAGGTCGAGCACCATGTCCTGCGTGCCGTCGTCTTTCTTCGTGCGCTCCGAGAACTCCGACGCTTTGTTGTAGGCCTTGATGTTCTCCACGGCTTCGGCGGGTAGCTGCTTCACCAACTCATCTCCTCCCATCAGGCTTTCACCGTCCATTGTGATGCGGATGGGCTTGCCGTTCCATGAGAGACTGCCATCATCGTTCACCTGTACGCCTGGCAACTGTTTGATCAGTTCATCGAGCCTCGCGCCCTCCTGCAAGTGGAATGCCTCGGGATGGAAGACAATCGTGTCACCCCTGACGGTGAAACGCCGTGCGCGGCCTGTCACCTGCACCATCTTCAGCATCTGCGGCGACATCTTCAGTTCGATATCGCCAATGTCGAGTGTGTCCTTGCGGCTATCACTAAAGGCCAGCACAGGCTTCGACTTCGAATAGTAGCCCAGCATCGACACCTCAATGCTGCCACGTCCAGAGGCAAAGATGCTGAAGCAGCCGACCGAGTCGGCAGTCATACTCATGACCCACCAGCCATTATCGTTGTTCTGCACAAATTGTATCTGTGCTTCGGGCAGCGGCTCCTTCGACTCAGAGTCAACGACTCGTCCCTGCACGATATCGGCGCGCGCCGCAGTGCCTGTGAGCAGAGCGACGAGCGCCAGAAAGAGGATTGTATGCTTCATTTTCGTTTCCTTGTCTTTTATTATAACGCAGTTTGGGCGAAATGTAACGATTTTTGACGTTAATTATTCTTAACCAGCTTCTTGGCGGCATACAAAAACAGAGACTTTTTGCAAAGCCTCTGTGCTAGATGTGTGATTATTCTTGCTTACCTGTGACCGCCAAAGTGTCCAGAACTCCTATGACCAGGAGCAGGTGGAGGCGTAGCGTTGCCCGGATGAGGTCCACCAGCGGGGTGAGGCGCAGCACCTGCGGGATGAGGAGCATTGTTGCCAGGATGACGCCAAGTGCTTCCAGTACCATGAGGTGCACCAGGCCCGCCAGCGTGGCGAGGCGGCTTGTTCACGATGCGGTCAGCATAGAAGCGGTCAGCCATGCGGTTGTTGCCTCCCCTGTAGGTTGCGAACACACCAGGATGATGGTTGAAGAAACGGTCGCGGTCGTAGCGGGCATAGATGTCGAAACGCCAGCCGTTGCGATGCCAGGACACGGGGCGATAGAAGTGAGCCAGGCTCACATATTTGTCATACTGCCAGGCGCTGAGCACATAGCGCAGGTCGGCATTACGACGGTTCCACCAAGGGCCGAACACGTCAGCGCGGTTGTCGATACTCAGCAGGTAGTCGAGGTTGATCTCATACACTGCCTCATACTGTGCAGGCGTCAGCTCCAGCTCGTAGGCCATCTTGTCGCTCAGGAACAGGGCCTTGCTCTTGGCCGTCGTATAGCTCATTGCATTGGCCGTGATGGTCATCGCCATCAGCAGGACCAGGGTCATCATCTTCTTCATAGTCGTATCTCCTATTCGTTAAAGGGTTAAACTTTTCTTTTCACATCGCAAAGGTCGGAAGAAAACGGCATATACGCAAAGGAATCTTCCTAAAGTGAAAGGGTGTTTTCCCTAAAGATGAATGGGGAAATCTCCCTTGCGCGTAAATATAATGGTGAAAAAGTTTTGCTCCTTTCACATTTTTACGTATCTTTGCCGTCTCAAAGAACGAAAAACGAGAATGGAATTCCGAACTGTCGTAGACATCCCCAAGCCACTGTTCCAGATTGAACCGCTCGAAGAAATCCTCTTCGTGGGCTCGTGCTTTGCCGATGCCATCGGGCAGCGGTTTGCCGACGAACATTTTCCCGTCACGGTCAATCCCTTCGGCGTAATGTATAACCCAGCCTCTGTCATGCACAGCGTGCAGCGCTGCGAGTCGGCTCCACGTGTGGCCTTTTTTACACTGGGCACCAACCATGTCTATCGGCTGAAGGAGACAGGCGAGATCGTCGATAACTGCCAGAAACGGCCGCATAATCTATTCAATGAGGAAGAGCTGTCGGTTTCCGAGTGCGTTGACTACCTGGTACAGGCTGTTGACATGCTGCTCCACCGCAGGGCCGATGCGCATATTGTTATTACCGTCAGTCCCATCCGCTACGCTAAATACGGATTTCACGGCAGCCAGCTATCGAAGGCCACTCTGTTGATGGCTGCCGACAAGCTTTGTCAGCGGTATGACTGCGTCAGCTATTTCCCTGCATACGAGATTGTGCTTGATGAGTTGCGCGACTATCGTTTCTATCAGCCCGACATGCTGCACCCATCGCAGCAGACCGTAGATTATATTTGGGAACGTTTGTCCGAAGTATATCTTAGTCCAGTGGCAAAGCAGTTCGTCAAAGATTGGCAGCCCATCAAGGCCGCACTTCGCCACAAGCCTTTCCATCCTGATAGTGAAGACTACCAACAATTTCTTGCACAGGCCAAAGAAAAAGAAGCACACCTCCTCTCGCGTGTATATAAATAATAATGTGTAGGATTGTTTTTAGTTGACGTCAATCACCGCTTGAAATTTTTTTTGTGTCATTTTGAAAAAAAGTTGCGAAAATAT
>CAMVJU010000041.1 GCA_947167935.1 uncultured Prevotellaceae bacterium
TCACCCACGGCACCAGCGAGCAGCGCAAGCGCTGGCTGAAGAAGGGATTCCAGACCGGTGACATGCGCACCTCTACGTTCCAGATTTCCAATTACAACGATTTGTAAAAGCTCCTTTTCTGTCAGACATATGAAAAGAATTGTATTCACACTCGTATTCGCGTGTGCAGTTTTGTGTGCACCCGCTCAGCTCCTTTATAGAATCAGCGGCAACGGACTGCCCTCGCCTTCTTACATCATCGGTACCTACCACTTAGCCGACGTGGGCTTTGTCGACTCCATCCCGGGCATCCACCAGGCGATGAACGACTGTCAGCAGGTCTACGGCGAGCTGGTGATGAGCGACATGCTGGGTGGCGATAGCGTTGCCCTCATGCAGCAGGCTATGATGCTGCCAGAGGGAATGACGCTGCAGAAGCTGCTCACTGCCAATGAGATGAGCCGTCTGAACGCCTTCATGAAGGAACTGATGGGTATGGATATGAACAATCCGCTGGTGGCGCAGCAGATGGGCAAGATGACACCGTCGGCCCTGAGCACGTTGCTGTCCGTCTACACCTTTGTCAAGAAGGGTGGCAATTTCAACGTGCAGAACAGCTTCGATGACTATTTCCAGAAGCAGGCCCGCAATCATGGTAAGGCCGTGGGCGGACTGGAGACGCTGGCTTTCCAGATCAAGGTTCTCTATGGCGGCAAGTCGTTGGAGCGTCAGAAAGAGCTGCTGATGTGCCAGGTGGACAATGCCGCCTTTATGGACGAGATGACTGATCGTGTAATCAAGGCCTTCTACGCCCAGGATCTTGATGCCCTCATGAAGGCCTTGGACGAAAAGCTGAACAACAGCTGCGACACCAGCCCCGAGGAGGAGAATGAGCTCATCTACAACCGCAACAGCAACTGGGTGAAGAAGATGCCTGCCCTGATGGTGAAGAAACCTACGCTCTTTGCCGTAGGTGCTGCCCATCTGCCTGGCGAGAAAGGTGTATTGAATCTGTTGCGGCAGGCGGGCTACAAGGTGGAAGGCATCAAATAATAATTCGAGTTCTTCTTCCATCCAAAGACAGAAGATTTCAAGGGCGTCGTCCTCTTATTTCACACGCCAGACGTTGAGGACGATGCCCTTGAAGTCTGATGAGAACGTGGGGGCACAAAGGAACAGCGAGTTATTCAGCCAACCGTATTTGCTGTCGGCTGGTGCCTCAAACTGCGGCGCACAACGGAAATAGAACGTAGGCTTGCCGTCGGCATCCTGTCCTCCTCTGATGATACCGCGGTTGCGTACATGAATGTAGACGCCGTCGTCGGTCTTGATGCAGTAGATGGCCTCAAGCTCGGTGCGTCCCTGAGCATTTGCCAGCTGATAGTCTGCGCCACCGTTGACGATGGTGCCCTTGAGTTGCGGGCCTTCGAATGTTCCGCCCGTGATGGGGATGACTGTGCGCCGGCCATGCTGGGTGTTGTCGATGGCAAAGGCTTCGCCAAGGGTTACTTTCAACTGCAATGCAAACTCCAGCTGAGGAGCTTCATCCATAGGATTGCTTTGTGCGCTGACTTGCAGGGTAAAGGCTGTCAGCAGAGCCATCAAAAAGAATTTTTTCATAGTGATGATGCTTAGTCACGGCAAAATTACTAAAAATAGACGAACTACATCAATTTTCTTCAAAGAAACAAAACTTTTTTTTTGTGATGTGAGGGTTTCTTTGTACCTTTGCACACTCAAAAAAGGAAAAATGTCGGAGAACAGCATCCTCACCACCCACAGACAGCAGCTTCGCGAGCGTATTCTCAAGACGGCGATGCAGGCGTTTACCGCACAGGGTATCCGTGCGGTGAAGATGGACGACATTGCCCGACAGTTGGGCATCTCGAAGCGCACGCTCTATGAGCTCTATGAGAACAAGGAGATGGTGCTCTATGAGGGAGTTCGCACTTTCCATAGTAACAGGGAACAGCGTATGGTGGAGTTGGTGCAGCGTGGAAAGAGCGTGATAGACATTGTATTGGTGGCCTATCGCCAGCGTTTGGAGGAGCTGCGAGGCACCTCGCCGCTGTTCTACGACGACCTGAAGAAATATCCCCGTGTGCTAAAGATGCTGGAAGAAAACAAGAAACGCAACTATCAGCGTTTCGTCGACTTCTTGCATCGTGGCGTTGAAGAGGGTTATTTCCGTGGCGACCTCGATTATGACATTGTGCCGCTGATGTTTGATGCCATCGGACGCTATATTATGCTGCGCGAGCTTTATCGCCAGTTTGATCTTGAACAGGTTTTCAAGAGTTTGGTGTTCACATCTCTGCGAGGCATTTGTACGGCAATGGGAGCAAAGGCTCTCGACAAAGGATTATGAATCAGATAGCACGCTCCTTTATCTTTGTAGCATTGGTGGTGGCCATCCTGTTGGCTTTGCATTTCCTGCCTAAGATGAAGTTAGGCGAGACGGAGTTGCGCCGTGTCAACCTGCTTGGCGACATCCTCCCCGAATACTTGGAAGACGGCGACGGCCTGGGCTTCATTCCTGATGTGCCCGAGCCGCCCAAACCTATTACGGTGGTCACTCCGGTGGCTCCTGCCGATTCGCAGCAGACCGCTGCCCGGCCTGTCGTTGGCGATAATGTACGCTTGCAGCCTACCGACACGACCGGCCTCGGTGCCATAGCCTATACACCCGGTAACGATAGCGTCGCCGTTGTTGCTCCCGTGGCTGACCAGCCCGAGGGCGTCACGCCCATTCTCGACTATTCGCAAGGACGGGCTGGCGGCATGTATTACTTCTACCAGCAGCTGGCACGTGCCCGACAGTTGGGTCGTCCGGTGCGCATCGCCTATTATGGCGACTCGTTCATCGAGGGCGACATCTTCTCACAGGACTTGCGCGAGCTGCTGCAGGATCAGTTTGGCGGCAATGGAGTAGGGTGGGTCGACTGCGCCAGTCAGGTGCATGGTTTCCGCCAGAGCGTCGTTCACTCATTCAGCGGCATTACTGAATATGAGATTGTAAAGCGTCCGTTCAGCAACGCCAACCAGGGTATTGCCCAGCGCTACTTTACTGCCAGCGAGGGTGCCCGCATCACCTACAAGGGAGCCCGTGCCCGCCGTCATCAGAACCAGTGGACGAAGGCCATCTTCTACCTGCGCAGCGACGGCGGCTGCAGGCTGTACACCACGATGAACGGCAGCGACAGCACCGTTGTGGATACCATCGTCGGAGCACCGCGTCTGCAGGCTATTGAGTGTCGTGATACTGTGCCCATGACCTCCGTCAGCTACACTTTGCGGGGCATTGGCAGCGGTACGCTGTTCTATGGCGTGGCATTGGAGCCTGTAAACGGCGTTGTGGTCGACAACTTCAGTATGCGTGGCTCGGCCGGTGCCAACCTGTCGCAGATTCCTGCCGCCACTTTGGCGCAGTTTGCCGCGTTGCGTCCCTACGACCTCATCGTGGTACACTATGGCTTGAATGTGGCTAATGCCAGTCAGAGCAACTATTCCGGCTATACCCGCAACATGGGTCAGGCCATCGAGCACTTGCGCCAGGCCTATCCGCAAACCAGCATCCTTGTAGTAGGTATGCCCGACCGTGACCAGCGTTCCAGCAACGGCCTGCACACCATGAAGGGCGTTGAGGCGCTGATTGCCTATCAGCAGATCATGGCTTCCGACCATGCCGTCAGCTTCTTCAACCTCTTCGAGGCGATGGGTGGCCGCGACAGCATGAAGGGATTGGTGGAGCAGGGCTTTGCCAACAAGGACTACACACACATCAACTTCAAGGGAGGCCGCCATCTGGCACGCTTCCTCTTCGATGCCATCATGGCGGGATACCACAGCTACGGCTTCTGAGATTAGAGAATTTAAGAGATGATTGACAGGATACTTGAACAACTGACATACAACCCCGAGGAGCCGATGATATTCTCGTCGGGACTCTTCCTGATACTTTTCCTCGGCTTCACGTTCTGCTACATGCTCATGCAGCACACGCGGACGTTGCGCCTGCTCTTTGTCACAGCCTTCAGCTATTACTTCTACTACAAGTCCAGCGGTTTCTATTTCTTCCTGCTGGCCGTTGTCACGCTGAGCGACTTCTTTATCGCCAGCCGTGTGTCGAAGTCGCAGTCGAAATCGCTCAGGAAATGGCTCGTCTTCCTCTCGCTATTGGTTGATCTGGGGTTGCTGGCCTACTTCAAGTATACCAACTTCTTTGCTGGCATGTGGGCGCAGATGGTGGGCTCCAATTTCCAGCCGTGGGACATCTTCCTGCCGGTGGGCATCTCGTTCTTCACCTTCCAGTCGATGAGCTATGTCATCGATGTGTATCGAGGCGACCTCAAGCCGCTGCCCTCGCTGCTCGACTATGCCTTCTACGTGTCGTTCTTCCCGCAGCTCGTGGCAGGCCCTATCGTCCGTGCACGTGACTTCGCCCCGCAGATACGCAAGCCGCTGGAGGTGACCAACGACATGTTTGCCCGTGGTGTCTTCTTCATCACCATCGGCCTGTTCAAGAAAGCCGTCATCAGCGATTATATCTCCCTGAACTTCGTCGACCGCATCTTCGACAATCCTTCGCTCTATACCGGCGTGGAGAACCTGCTGGGAGCCTACGGCTATGCCATGCAGATCTACTGCGACTTCTCGGGCTATTCCGATATGGCCATCGGCATTGCCCTGCTGCTCGGCTTCCGCTTCCCCATGAACTTCAACGCGCCCTATACGTCGCAGAGCATCACCGACTTCTGGCGCCGCTGGCACATCTCGCTGTCTTCGTGGATTCGCGACTATATCTACATCTCCCTTGGCGGCAACCGCAAGGGTAAGGTGCGCCAATACATCAACCTCATCATCACGATGCTTTTGGGCGGACTCTGGCATGGTGCCAGCCTCAACTTCGTGGCATGGGGCGGTATGCACGGCGTGGCACTCGCCATCCATAAGTGGATGCGTGAAAACATCTTCCATCACGACAAGCATTACCAGAGCCACGGGCTGCGACGGGTGATTGCCGTGCTGCTGACCTTCCATTTCGTCGTCTTCTGCTGGATATTCTTCCGCAACCACACCTTCGACGATTCCTGGATTATGATCACGAAGATCTTCACCGAGTTCCATCCCGAGGTGTTCATGCAGGTCGTTGAGGGCTATTGGGTGGTGTTTGCGATGGTTGCCTTCGGCTACCTCACCCACTTCATCCCCGACCGCTGGAACGAGGGCTGCATCAGCCTGGTGCGTCGTGGTGGCGTTGTCGTCGCTGCCTTGCTCGTCGCCATCGTCATCTTTATCGTCATTCAGGTGAAGAGCAGCGAGATCCAGCCGTTCATCTATTTCCAGTTCTGACCAGCAGAAAAATCCGTTTTTCTTTGGTGCCTCTTGTGTTTTTTACTAATTTTGCCGTCTATGACGGCGAACTTACTCCGTCTCGGCAAAAAAAGAAATGAATTTCTTTGTTTTGCTCTCGACTTTTCGTAACTTTGCACCATGATTCTATTCCCGCAGGCAAAGATCAATTTGGGTCTTAATGTCGTAGCCAAGCGTGCCGATGGCTATCACGACCTGGAAACGGTGTTCTTTCCCGTGCCGCTCTGCGATGCCCTTGAGGTGCAGCCAATGGACGGGCAATTCCCCTCGTCCACCGATTGCGACCTGAAGGTGACGGGCATCAGCGTGGAGGGCGACGAGCAGAAAAACCTCGTGGTGAAAGCCTACAACATGCTGAAGCAGGACTTTCCAGACCTCGCACGCGTACATATCCATCTTCATAAGGTCATCCCTACGCAGGCCGGCATGGGTGGCGGCAGCAGCGACTGTGCGTCTATGCTGCTGTTGATGAACGAGCTGGCACAGCTGGGGCTGACACAGCAGCAGCTCATCGATCGTGCTGCCCGCCTGGGTGCCGACTGTCCCATCTTCATCATCAACCGCCCTGCCTATGCTGAGGGCATTGGTGAGCGTCTGCAACCCGTCGACCTCCGTCTGAGTGGCTGGCTGCTTGCCGTTGTGCGTCCCAATATCTCCGTGTCTACCAAGGAGGCCTTCTCGCTCATCACGCCCAAGCGCCCAGCCCGCAACTGCCGCGACATCGTCATGTCCCTTCCCGTCGAGGAATGGCGCAATGTGCTGGAGAACGACTTCGAACAGAGTGTCTTCGCCATCCATCCCGAGATTGGTGAGATAAAGCATCGCCTCTATGAGCTGGGTGCCGCCTATAGTGCCATGAGCGGCAGCGGCAGCGCCGTCTTTGGCCTGTTCCGCAAGCCTGTCGACTTGCCGTCGCATTTCCCCGGCATGTTCACCCGATTACTGGAATTATCATAACGACCATATTACATGTTTAACCCAAAAAACAAGAAAATGAAAAAGATGATGTTGATGGGAGCCGTCTTAGCAATGTCGCTAATGATGGCTCAGGGCGCACAGGCCCGTGTTGATTCCGAAGTGACCAGTCCTGTGACGGGCGTCGATCAGGACTTCCAGCAGGCTGCCGATGCCAAGAAGAAAGAGGCCAAGATTCTTGCAAAAGCTGATAAGGCCAAGAACGATGTCATCAAGGCCGAAAAGGCATTAGAGAAGGCTCGCGACAAGGCTGAGAAGGCCAAGGAGAAGGCCGAGAAGGCTCTCAAGGCTGCCGAGAAGGCCGAGAAGGATCTCGAGAAGGCTCGCAAGAAGGCTGAGGAGCTACAGGAAGAGGCCAACAAGATTCTTCAGGGCGAATAAATCATCAGGGCTGCACGATTTTGTAGCGTGCAAACTTCAACAGCAACTGTTTGGTGCCGGCATTGCGGAACTCGACAGTTGCTTTTTCGTTGTCGCCTGTGCCCTCCATACGGATGACGGTGCCGATGCCGAAACGCTGGTGCTCGATGACGGCGCCTTCGCGAAGGAGAGACCCACCCCCATCCCCTCCCGTGCGGGAGGGGAGTTTAGATTCCACATTCCCAATGGATGAAATGGGCTTGTAGCGTCCGCCGCTGGTGGTGTGTAATAGCTGCTTGAACTGCGGCGATAGCGGGTCGACGGGTGGCTCTGGCTTGGAATGGGGAACGGCACGCCGCATGGGATCGGCCTTGAACTGCGTGGCTACAGGGTGGGCATTTTGCTCCCAGCTATTTGCTCCACTCCTTGATGGGGATGAGTAGGGGAGGACTCCCCTCCCTTCAAGGGAGGGGTTGGGGGTGGGTCTTCCATCCACTTGCAGCAGGTTCGGGTCGATGTCGCGGATGAAGCGCGAGGGCGTGTCGAACTCCATGCGCCCGAAGCGGAAACGGTTCTCGGCGCAGGTGAGGATGCAATGCTTCTCGGCACGGGTGATGGCCACGTAGAGCAGGCGGCGCTCTTCTTCTAATTCGCGCATGGAGTTGGTGCACATCGGCGACGGGAAGATGTTTTCCTCCAAGCCCACGATGAACACCACGGGAAACTCCAGGCCCTTGGCCGAGTGGATGGTCATCAGCGACACCTTCGGCTGGTCGTTGTCTTTGTCGCTGTCGAGGTCGGTGAGCAGCGCCACCTCCTGCAGGAAGTCAGGCAGCGCTATCTGATCAGCCATATCTTCCTCGCGTCGGCTCTCCACGAAGTCCTGCATACCGGCCAGGAACTCCTGCAGGTTCTCCTGTCGCGACAGGTCCTCGGGGTTGCGGCTGCTGTAGATGTCCTTGGCGATGCCACTCTCCTGTATGATGGCGTGGCCCAGCTGGTAGGCATCCTCGGTGTCAAGCCTGGTGCGCCAGCCTTCAATCAGCTGACGAAAGGCCTCTATCTTCGTTGCCGTGCCTTTGGTCACGTCCAGGCGGAAGAGCACGGGCTGCGAGATGACCGTCCACAGCGATACATTGTGCCGCGTGGCTGTGCCGACGATTTTCTGTACCGTCGTGTCGCCGATGCCGCGGGTAGGGTAGTTGATGATGCGTCGCAGCGCCTCCTCGTCGTCGGGGTTGGCAACGGTGCGGAAATAGGCGATGACGTCCTTGATCTCCTTGCGCTGATAGAACGACAGGCCGCCGTAGATGCGGTAGGGGATGTTGTCCTTGCGCATCTGTTCCTCGAAGCTGCGGCTCTGGGCGTTGGTGCGGTAGAGGATGACGAAGTCGTTCCATTGCAGGTTCTCCTTACGGCGCAGTCGGCGGATGTCGTTGCACACAATCATCGCCTCCTCGCGGTCGCTCTGTGCCGGCTTCAGCTGCAGCTTCTCGCCGTGCTCGTTTTGGCTGTAGACGTCCTTCGGTATCTGGCGCTCGTTCTTGCGGATGAGGCTGTTGGCGGCCTCGACGATGAGCTGTGTGGAACGGTAGTTCTGCTCCAGCTTGAAGAGTTGGGCGTTGGTGTAGGCCTCGCGGAAGTTAAGGATATTGTCGATGTTGGCGCCGCGGAAGCTGTAGATGCTTTGGGCATCGTCGCCCACCACGCAGACGCGCTGGCGCTCGCGGGTGAGCAGCCAGACGATGCGCTGCTGGGCGAAGTTCGTGTCCTGATACTCGTCGACGAGCACATACTGGAACTTCTCGACATATTTCTGGCGGATGTCCTCATGCTCGTTGAAGAGCAGGAACGTCTGCACCAGCAGGTCGTCGAAGTCCATCGCGTTGGCCTGACGGCACCGCATCGCGTACATCTTATATATGGTGGCCACCTGCGGGTGCTTTGGGTCGAAGAGCGAGCAGTTGCCGAAGGCATCTGGCAGGATGAGGTGGTTTTTCGCCATCGATATCTGGTCGGCCACCGTGTTGGGCTTGTACACCTTGTCGTCGAGCTGCATCTCGCGGATGATGTTCTTCACCAATGAGCGGGCGTCGCTCTGGTCGTAGATGGTGAAGTTCGACTGGTAGCCGATGGCTGCCGCCTCGCTGCGCAGGATACGTGCGAAGACGCTGTGGAAGGTGCCCATCTGCAAATATCTGGCACGCTCTTCGCCCACCAGTCGGGCGATGCGCTCCTTCATCTCGCGAGCCGCCTTGTTGGTGAACGTCAGCGCGAGGATATTCCACGGTGCCAGGTTGTATTGCTCCAGCAGATAGGCAATCTTATAGGTGAGGACTCGCGTCTTGCCCGAGCCCGCACCAGCTATCACCAGCTGTGCGCCGTCGCACCATTCCACGGCCTCGCGCTGGCTTTCATTCAATTCATTCAGAAGATTCTCCATTGCGTTTGCAAAGGTACGAATAAGCGAGAAAAAATACAAATTTATTTGCAATTTTCCGAGTGGGAGTATTCAATTCTGGAAAAGCAGTAGTTACCTGAGAAAAAAGCTTTCCCAGAAAAATCCCAAGCCCTGGGAAAAAAGTCCCACGGCCTGGGACAAAAGTCCCAAGGCTTGGGACTTTTTTGGAAAGTTAGAAATCAGTATGCTATGAGGCGTTTTTCCCAAACAATCTGCGCAGCGTGAAATAGAGCCACTCCTGGCAGCGGAAGAGCCACCACGAGGGCATGGGGCGATAGCCGAATTTATGCACCTTCGGGCTGTTGAGCATCGAGCGGTCGAGGGTGGTCCTGAACTGCTGCATCTTCTGCAATCCCTGACGGCGGTCAGCGGCTGACAGCTGGTGTCCTTCCTCGTAATAGAAGCGGTAGCACTCCACCAGCACCAACATACGCTGTGCCTCCCATTCACACATCACTTCGTGGGAGGCATTGGCCCGCTGCAGCTGTTCCTTCATGCTCTCGGCGGCACGCAGACGGTCGAAACGATGTATGCTGACGGCATGTGACGTGGACTCAGGATGCTGGAAATAATAATAGACGCCGCTGCACGGACGCACCTCTCGCGAATGGAGGTAGTGGATGCGGGTGGTGTTGTCGTCGCTGAACCAGCGGCAGCTGTCGTCGTAGGGGAAACGCTGATGCAGGGCGGTACGCACCATGTAGATGCCGTGCAGTTGCCAGTCGATGCTCTTCAGGAAAGCCTCGTGGCCCGTCAGCACTTCAAATTCAGGCAATGGCAAATGCTCTGTGTCATCAGGATTGACGATGTCCACCTGAAAGAGCACGCTGTCGGTCTCACTATGGCTTTCGAAGACGGCCACCGCCGAGGCGAGGGCATCGGGCGAGAGCCAGTCGTCGGCGTCGAGGAAACACACATACTCGCCCTGTGCCTTCTTCAGTCCCTGATTGCGGGCGAAGGCCTGGCCGTGATTCTCGCTGAGGGTAATCACCTCTATGCGGGCATCGCGTGCGGCATACTGTTGCAAGAGCTGTAGGGAATGGTCGGTAGAGGCGTCGTCGATGCACACTATCTGTATGTCGCGCAGCGTCTGGGCCTGCAGCGAGTCGAGGCAGCGCGCCAGCCAGGCCTCTGCATTGTAGACAGCGACGAGAACGGTGACCTTACTCATGGCGCGAGAACCTTGACTTGAACTTTTCCATCAGCGCCGACCACAGCGACGACTTCTGGTGCAGGATATAGCCTGATATCAGTAGGCTGACGATGCACAGCAGGCTGCCCATGCTCCAGTAGAGGATGGCATTGTCGATGAAGGTGAGGATATAGACGCCGATGCCCAGCGGCAGCTGGATACCCATGATCCACAGCAACATCGGTGAGATCCTGAGATGGTAGCGGATGCTGGTGTAGGCATAGGTCATGAGGATGTCGCAGATATTGGCCAGGGCGATGGCAAAGCCTGTGCCCGTGAGGCCCCAATTCTGGTAGCCCACGATGACGAACACCACCACGAGGATGTCGTAGGCGGCCTCCAGCAGCAAATAATAGAATGAGTCGCCCTTGGCCAGCGTGATATAGGCCATCGGCAGATACACCGCCCTGACATACATCGAGAGGAGGATGACCTGCGCCATCGCCACCACGGGCAGGAAGTCGCTGCGGAACAGGATGGGTATGAGTATGGGCAGCAACAGCATGAGGATGGGCAGCATGGGCGACACGATGAGCAGCGTCACCTCGCTCTGACGGTTCACCACCGCGTTGAGTTCCTCCACGTCGTCGCCCACGGCCGAGAGGCGTGGGAAATAGTCGGTCTCCATTGCCGAGAACACCATGCCGGCATAGGTCATCGTGAGCATGAAGCCCGCATTATAGAGGCCCACCGCATCGAGGTCGCCCTGCACGTTGAGGAACGAGCGTATCAGCATCTCGGCACCGCTGCCCAGGATGCCCGCCACGACAAAGGCCACACCCAGGCGCACCATCTCCATGCCCTCGCCCAGGATGCCTTTCGCTCCTGTGAGCTGCAGGGGATAGAGCTGATAGGAGTGGCGGATGGTGAGCAGCATCGTGGTGAGCGCTCCTAGGACGATGACTGGCACGATGCCCGCCTCGCCGAAAATGGCGTAGATAGGTATGGTGATAATCAGCGAGATGACGACGGTCAGCATCTGTATCACCGCCAGCGACCTCAGCCTTCTTGCTCCCTTCAGGATGGCTGTCTCGCCGCCTGTGATAGCCAGCAGTCCTACGGCAGGTGCCAGCAGCATGAAGTGCAGCGTGTGGTCGCCCCAGGAGAAGGTCTGGCTGCTGAGCAGCGGGCCTGCCACCAAGCATACCAGCATACCCAAGAGTGCCGTGAGCAGGCTCCAGGCTCGCACCACCTTCACAAAGTGCTGGATGCGCTCCTCGTCGCCTTGGTCGAAGAGCTCCGACACATGGCGCACGGCGCTGAACGAGATGCCCAGGTTGGTGGCCTGCGACACGAAGTTTACTACCGAGTTGAACAGCGCCACCAGTCCCATACCGGTAGGGCCAAGCAGGAAGGCAACACATTTATTGCGTACAAGGCCCACGATGATGTTCAGTCCTTGCACGCCGCCAAAGATGCCTGTATATTTCAGAATGTGAGTATAGGTCTCCTCAATATTCTCTTTCTCTTTTTTCATTCTAACTAATAACGTTGATGGCGCAAACTTATTATGTGAATGAAACCAAAAAAGCGTCGTTTCGAAAAAAAACAAAAATATTGCGTAATTCATAAGTCAGAATTCATCATTCATGTGATTATTTTGTACCTTTGCACCCATTATTTCATCATTCATAATTCCTGATATGGGTTTTTGGAATTCATTATTTGGGGGAGTCACTGATCCCGAGGAAGAAAAGAAAGCGGCTGACGAGCGCAACTTCGACCTGCTGAAATACGACGGGGTGAAGGCCATGCGTATCGGCCAGTATGAATATGCCGTGAAATGCTTCGAGAAAGCGTTGCAGACAAAGGAGGATGCCGAGGTGCGCGACTATCTGTCGAGGGCCTTCCTCCATCAGGGACGCTTCGACGATGCTTTGGCCGAGTTAAAGACGCTGGCAATGCAGGAGCCCGACAACATCCATCTGAAGATGCAGGCCGCCAGCGTGGCCTATATGAAGGAGGACTACGACGAGATGAAGGCCCTCTGCGAACAGGCTCTCGCCGTCGATGCCGACAATGCGATGGTGCATCTCTTCTATGCCAAGGCCGAGCTGGGGCAGGACAATCTCATTCAGGGCATTGCCCGTCTGACAAAGGCTATCGCGCTGGATGAGAAACTGGGCGAAGCCCACCTGCTGCGTGGACAGACGCTGCTGAAGATGGGCGACTGCAATGCTGCCTCGGAAGATGTGACCTGGCTCACGGATCATGCTGAAGAGAGCGAGGACGTGCTGCTGTTGCATGCCCGTATAGAGGCTGCGAAAGGCAATGCCGATGCCGCCATCGGCATCTATGGTCAGGTGATTGACGTCAATCCTTTCCAGATCGATGCCTTCCGCGAGCGTGGCAAGCTGCGCCTGGAGCAGGGCGACAAGCAGGGTGCCGAGGAAGACATGAAGATGGTGCTGGAGCTCAATCCCGAGGAGATGGCCGACGTCAGCGGCGAGTATTCTGCCGAGGGCATCGAGCAGAGGACCCGCCAGGCCTACTCTAACCTCAACCCCTTCGGAATATAGTTTCAGGTTTCAGGTTTCAGGTTTCAGGTTTCAGGTTTCAGGTTACAGGTTTCAGGTTACAGGTTACAGGTTATGCGCGTAAACACAGGATACAACCGCGAGGGCGACTACGATCACCTGGTGGTCAACGAGGAGGCGCCGCTCTTGGAGTGGCTGCTTCGAAACGTAGGCGAGAGCCGCACCAAGGTGAAGGCCACGCTGCAGGGTAGGGGCATCAAGGTGAACGGCAAAACGGTCACTCAGTTCGACTTCGCCCTGAAGCCCGGCATGAAGGTGGCTGTCAGCAAGACGAAGCGCAACCAGCAGTCGTTCAAGAGCCGCTATGTGAAGATTGTCTACGAAGACCGCTGGCTCATCGTCATAGAGAAACAGCCCGGCATCCTCTCGATGGCTGCAGGCCACTCGTCGCTCAACGTGAAGAGCGTGCTCGACGACTATTTCAAGAAGAGCCGCCAGAAATGCACGGCCCACGTCGTTCACCGCCTCGACCGCGACACCAGCGGTCTCATGGTCTATGCCAAGGATCTCGATACGGAGCAGGTGCTGGAGCACAACTGGCACCAGATTGTCTACGACCGCCGCTATGTGGCTGTGGTCAGCGGCGAGATGGAACACGACGAGGGCACCATCCAGAATTGGCTGAAGGACAACAAGGCCTACGTCACCTACAGCTCACCCGTCGATAATGGCGGCAAGCTGGCCATCACCCATTTCCATGTGCTCGACCGCACCACTGAGCACTCGCTGGTGGAGTTTCAGCTGGAGACAGGCCGCAAGAATCAGATTCGCGTCCACTCCGCCGACATGGGCCATCCCGTTTGCGGCGACACGAAGTACGGCAATGGCGACGATCCGCTGCACCGTCTCTGCCTTCATGCCTGGCTCCTCTGCTTCACCCATCCCGTCACCCACGAGTCTTTGGAGTTCGAGACGCCCGTTCCCACCGCTTTCCGCAAACTCTTTGGCAAGTAAGATTCAGGTTTCAAGTTTCAGGTATCAGGTTTCAAGATTCAGTTTTCAGGTTTCAAGTTTCAAATGAGTAACACAGTTTTCTATATCATTGCTGTTGTGGCCATCATCCTTGCTGTTGGCCTGATGAAATACCTGGTCAGTTGTCTGTCGCGTGCCATCATCCTGATCGTTACGGTTGCCGGCCTGGCCCTCGTCTATTATTTCTTCGTGGGTCAGCACGACCCCAAGGTCCGCCATGCTGTGGAGGACACCATCGAGAAAGTAGAGCATCACGGCAAGCATCACAAATAAAAATCTCGCACGGCCTTCACAGGCGGTGCGAGATAAAGTCTTTAGGTTAATAATGAATCGTTGTTCTCTTACAACGGGTTCGTATTTCTTAATAGTCTTCTTCGTCTTCCCAATCGTCTTCCCAATCGTTGTTACGACGACGGCGACCCAGGACTGCACCTTCATCGGTGATCTTATCGGCAGTATCGTCGGTGTAGATAGCAGCCTTGCCGTTAGAGCCCATGCCCATCAGGCACTCATTCTTTATATTTACCACCTCGCATTGAGGTGTCAGATATGCTTGTTTCTTCATATTCTAATCCTCCTATTATTTTAAGATTACCTTTTTACCGTTTACGATATACAGTCCCTTTGTGGGCTGAGCCACACGGCGGCCCTGCAGGTCGAAGTAGCTGTTATCATTCACGTTTGCATTCACGTTGTCAATACCGGTTGTTTCTCCACCCAGGCCGATGAACGAGCGAGAATCACTGGGCAACTCCAGATATACCTTGCCCTTTGAAAGAGCTTCGCCAGCCCACTTGTAGAAGCCTACGCCCTGACTGCCATTGGCCAGCACATAGATGCCGTCCTTAGCTGTACCGTCAGATACCTTCAGGCAGTTGGCTGCAACATTGGTGGTGCTGCTTGTCACCACGTCGAATGTCTTCTCGCCTTCGCCCTCCAGCAATACAGCAGTGCCTGCAGGCACGTTTGCTACCTTGGTCATCGTTGCATCACTCTCAACGATATAAGCATTAGTCGTTCCAAAGCTCACAGGACATGGAGCAGCCCATGTAGCCCATCCTGCAGAAGTGACT
This sequence comes from uncultured Prevotellaceae bacterium, assembly GCA_947167935.1. Classification (GTDB taxonomy): domain Bacteria; phylum Bacteroidota; class Bacteroidia; order Bacteroidales; family Bacteroidaceae; genus Prevotella. Next base: position 14,923 of record CAMVJU010000041.1, read on the forward strand.
GTAGCCTTCACTTTATTGCTATAGCCAACAGTTATGGTCTTCACGTCAATAGAACCTGAGGATTTATTATATGTCAATGTTATGGTCTTTGCATTTCCAACCCACTTGCCATTTGAAGAATTGTAGAGGCCGTCGTTACTTGCAAATGATTGCCCACCGGTAATGGTGATATCGGTCAGCACATAGCCGTCACCTGCAGTTACGACAATGGTTGATTGTGGATCATTGGAATAGAATCGCAGAGTACTACCGCTAGTAGAACTCCACCAACGATATTTACCAGTGGTAGTCAGTGTTATCACACCGCTAGTCCAATCTGCATCATCAGTGCAATAATCACTGGAGTTAGAAGTAGGTTCAACATTTGAACCGTAGTCTTCTGTTGATTGAGTAAAATCAAATGTTACTTCATTGGGATTATACACATTGATAAGATATGAAGCAGTTCCCTCTAAGTATTCGTCATTACCAGCAAATGTTGCTTTCACAGTAGTTTTTCCCTTGACACCCTTAAGAGTAACTACACCTTCTGAGTTGATAGAAGCAACACTTGAATTTGTTACGCTGTAGGTAACGAGCAAATTATGTGGATTGGTTAAGGCTTGGCCGGTGAAGCTGGCGTAGTCATCTAAAGATACATTATAGCTTTCTGTCGCAAAACTAATACCTGCAGCTGCTTTGGGGAGGGTATATTTAGCAGTAGCAATGGCACTTACATTTTCATCAGCATCAACGGCGATAGCCTTGATAGTTGTCACAGCATTGATGACGATGGGAGCCGTATATTCAGTACCATGTAAAGGCTCCCAGGTAGGATCAGTGCCGTCGGTGGTATAGATGATGTATTCAGCATCATTCTGAGTCAACGTAACTTGAGAACCAGGAGTCACTTCACCTGCGGCTGGACTGAAAGTGGGTTCGGCCACAAAACTGCCAGATGGAGCATAGAATTCAGCCTTTTTAAACTCAAGGTACTTGTTTGAGGTACCAGTAACCGATACGTTGAAAACTATCTTATAATAGGAATCCTTTGCCCATGAATTTCCAGAAGCAGGTTTAAAGCTGATGGTAGAGCTAGCTTCAAAATCTGCAGAAATTTCTGAAGCGTCTGTGAAATCTGCATTATCAGCAACATACAGTTTGAGGGAATTAACAGTAATACTCGAGGCCGTACCTACCTCAAGCTTTATTTCGGTAATGGCAGCACCCATAGGGGTTGTAGAGTATATGGGGCGGTCTACCTTGTCAAGGCTCTTGCCACCAATACGCCAGGGATTCATCATTGTATTTCCCATTACCTCCCAGGTAATATCACCTTGTGTAATCGCACTTTCCTCTGCATAGCCATTTGAACCTCCTGTGACAGTGCCGTCAAGCGTGTAATACACATCGTCTGCCCACGCACTCCCTGCTCCCACAAGCATCAATGCCATGAGGAGCAATTTCTTGAAATGTAGTTTTTTGATCATAGTTAATAAGGTTTTAATGAGTTAATAATAAATATTGTGTTTGATTCCTAATTCATATCGTCATTAGATTGTTGCAAAGTTAGGACTTTTATTTTTAACCGCCAAATCTTTTCGCGACAAATGTTCAATATTTCTCACAGAAATCACAGATTGCACAGAAAAGCGTGTCACTACTTCTTGACATAAAGACATAAAGACGTCATTTTTTGTTCTTTTTTTCAAAGAAAACCTGGAAAACCCTTTCATTGGCATCAATCTTTGACAAGATTTACAGCTGCTGAGGATGAATGATTGAAAACGTGTTTTCATCACTCATCCCCATCAGCTGCAGCATTGCATGCTCTGATGTCAATAAAAGAAAAACAGTGAAAACCGTTTGCACATTACTTAATTCAATATGTGAAGACTGTTTTCTCGGTTTTGGTATGTATTTGTTCTTATGTTCTTATGTTTACTTTCTGTGCTATCTGTGCTATCTGTGTGAGATATTTCGCTGAGGAGCCTCTTTTTTTTGCTGAGGAGCCTCTTTTTTTTGCTGAAGAGCCTCCTTTTTTCGCTAAAGAGGCTCTTTTTTCTGCTGAAGAGGCCCCATCCTACACCACCTACACCACATCCTACACCACTTTTCTTCCTGAATATCAGCCGACTACGTTTAAATGTAGGCAGTGTAGGATGATTCTGAAAATTTTATTTCGCAATCAGTTGTAGTTGTTGCAGCTGCAAAAACAACAGCAGCTACAATCACATTCGACTGTAGCTGCCGTTGCTATATTGAATCAAAAAACTGTCGCTTGA
>CAMVJU010000042.1 GCA_947167935.1 uncultured Prevotellaceae bacterium
TCATGAATCTCTTCGACAAAATCAAGGAAAAGGCATGGCAGGCCATCAAGCGCAAAGCCGTTGAGGTGATTGTCGCCATCCTGACCGCCGCCATCGCCGCCATCACCACCACTTCGTGTATGGGCTACGGCCCACTCTAAACGAAATAGCCATAATCGATAAGAAACCGGAGGAAACGCTGGCCTGTAAAGGTCGGCGTTTCTTCTTTATATGTGCTTTGGTGACGTTGGTGACGGTGACGTTGGTGACGTTAAGGCCTAATTTCAGGGCTTTTTTTTCGAGAACGCCCGCCGGAGCTACGGCATGGTGTATTGGGTCAAGGAGCGGTAGGGTAGGAGGGCGTTGTATAAAAAAGCAGCAGATTTTTTTGCCGTTTCAGAATTATGTCGTATCTTTGCCGAAAATAAATACTAATCATGAGTAACATGAATGCAAATGAGCCAGCTGCCGCATTGACATACGGTATGAGCGATGAACTGAGGAACAGTGATTTGCTTCATCAGGTTAGGAATCTAAGCCATGAGGATAAAGCGTGCCTAATCAGGTATATCTACAGCGTTGATGAGCCTAATGCTGAGGCTTTTGAAGAACTGGAAGATGACGCATGTCCTTACACAATGGAGGAACTGAATGCCCGCATTGATGAGGCTGAAGAAGAAATAGACCGTGGGGAGGGCAAAACGTTCGAGGAGATGATGGCTGGATTCAAAGAAGAATTGCTATGGCTCAAGTGAAATGGCAGAAGCTACGCCATCAACAGGTTGTAGCTGCTGTTGTTTATGGGGTCGAGGAGCGGTAGGATAGGAGGGCGGTTAGTTATTGCTTCGATATCCAAGAGCTTCCAGGAGCCATTCGTCAATATTCCCGTTTTTACAAAAGTCATTTCATTCACATCCGGAAAGATGTAAGAAAAACCACGATAGAAGGAAGATGAGAACAATTCTTAGTTGCCAATCACGTATTTCTGGCCATTGACGATGTAGATGCCGGGCTGGAGGCCGAGGTGGAACTGACCGTAGGGCACGCGGCTGCGAACGAGGACGCCATTGATGGAGTAGACGTTGACGGGCTGCGACATGATCTTTGCCACATCAATGCTGTTGGGCTGCTGATAGTCGATCTCGGGATTGTTGATGTCCTCATCCGAGAGGTCGAAGACCTTGATGTGTTTGATGATGTAGTTGGCACGCTTCCGCAGCCAGTTTTTGGCGTTGGCGGTGTGGGTGTCGTAGCCATAGCCGTCGCCCCATCCGATAACTGTTGTAGTGCCCCACCACCAGTTGTTTTCCTCGTAGCTCACACCGTCGTAGTTGTGCTCAAACGACGGCTGCGCATATTCGAAGTAGTCGTCGCAGTAGTCGAGGAGCTCTTCCAGCATTCCGTTGTTCATGAACTGTGTCCAAAGGCGGTAGTACTCTTTCCTCACCACGTCGCTGCCGCGCAGCAGTTGCTTGAAGAAGGGGAAACCGATGTTTGATGAGTTCATGTAATAGAAGAGGTCTTTGTCGGCTGCCGTGAGAAAATAGTTCTGACCACGCTCATAGCCGAAGGACCAGTCGAAGTCCCATACGGGTCCCAGGTGCCACAGCGAGTCGGCGGTGATGTCGGCGTTGTAGATGAACCAGCTCTTCGGATGCATGAGCTCTTCATTGCGCACCAGGTCGGTGACGAACATGGCGCGGACAACGGAGTTGACGTCAATCAGGGCATTGTCGTAGTTTCTCTTCACGTCTTTGGTAAAGGCATTGAAGGCTTCCTTGATCTGGTCCTCGTTCAGGTTTGTCCCGGATTCCTCGTCGTCGAGGTCGGGCTCCTTGATGTTGACATAGAGGTTGTAGGTCTTGTCGCGGAACTTGTGCGTCTCGTCATAATATTGGTCGAGCTCGAGCATCACGGCATTCGTCTCGTCGTCGAGGTCGATGCTGTTGTTGTGGAACCCCACCTTCTCCGTAAAGTTGTAGGAGCCGCGATAGTGACCATTGATATAGAGCTCCACGGGAATGATGTGGTTGCAGCCCTCAGTGCCCACCATGTCGGCCAGTTTCATGGCAATGGCGTTGGTGGTCATCGAGCCGTACAGCTTGTTGCTGAGCAGCACCCACGAGCGGCCTTTGGTCATGCCGAAGGGTTTTACTTTATCGGCGAACTTCAGGCGATAGGGGTTCTTGCTGTTTGCCGAGTTGCTCCAGCTGGAGTTTCCACGACCGCGAATCCATACAGGCGTCTCGGCCATGTTGGGATAGACGCCTCCGCCGTCAATCTTGATGGTGGCATCCTCATAGTAGGTCTTGCCGTAGCGGCCAATCCACGTGTAGTTGTCCCATGTGACACCGTCGTCGAAGGTGATGTCGATGCGTGGCACGCCGTATTCTGCTGTGGGATGATCGGTCAGGAAGTCCACCGTCACTTGATATTCTCGCCCGTAGGGAACGAAGCCTTTCTCGTATTCGCCCGCCTCCACCTCTTTATATTGATAGACGAACTGTTTGGGCCAGGCGATGGTGTAGACCACAGGCTCAGCATAGCGCAGACGGCTCTCCTTGCTGTACTGTCGCTTGCCGTCGACATAGGCCTTGGCACCGTCAGAAAGCTGGAACGAGGATGTCAGCCACTTGCCGATGCAACCCACGCTTGCCGTCACCGTTCCGTTCTCTTCGTCAATCGTGCCGATGGCATCGGTGAAGAGCTGGTCGTTATATTTATTGTTGAACTTGAAGCTCTGCAGCTTGGCCAGCTCGCCCTGATAAGTATCGCTCTGGCTCTTGATGTGCGCCTTGGAAATGTTGATTGTGGTGTCACCCTTCAGCTGCAGGCTGACGGTCTGCCCGTCGTCGGTTCGCTGCTCGATACAATCATGTGGGAACACCATCAGCGTCGAGTCGGTCATCTCAAAGAATACTGCATCGTTCTGCGCCGTTGCTGTCGTGCAGATGATGAATGACAGGATATAGAGAAATGTGTAGTGCCTCATATTTCTTCATCGGTTTCGGCGCGTCCATACATCCAGAATCCGGTGTCGTTCTTCCAGATCCAGCATTTGCCGTCGCTGTACATGTAGTCCGTGCCGTCTTCCAGCTTAAAGCCTCGCTCATCCGCCTGTTCCATCACCTCTTCAGCCAACTGCTGAGCGTCGGTGGTCAGGGTAAGGCCGTAGCCTACGGCTCCAAACCATCCTGCCACCACCTCTCCGTAGTCAGGATGGTTGTATGTGCACACATATTCATTGATGCCTTCGTCATACAGCTCCTTCTTTTCCAGCCGGAAGCCGTTTTCCACCAGCACCTGGTCAGTGTAGGCATAGTCGGCATGGGCGTTGATGTCGTACAACAGGTCAAACAGGGCTGCACCCTCGTTGTCGGCCTCAGCTATGTCGGCCACAGCCTCTTCTTCATCCTCTTCTTCCTGCTCATCGCCGTCTTCATCGTTGGCATGATGCTTCTTGCCGCTGCCTCCGCAAGCCACCAGCAATGTCATGGAAAGCAGTATAAGCAGCATCGGCAGTCTGCTGACTGAGAAAAAACAATTCCTTTTCATGTCCTATTCGTTTTTTAGATGCCGCAAATTTAATAAGAAAGTTCGGAATAGCAAAATGAACGTGTGTTTTTTCCTTATTTTTTAGTTTTTATGGTTGCGTAATAAAAAAAAAAGCATACCTTTGCATTATCATTGCATCCAATACGAAGAACAATTAATCATCAATAAAATGAAAAGGAAATTTTTAATTACACTTTTTGCACTGCTTTTCAGCTGGATAGCCGTCGGTGCACAGGAGATTCAGAAGAGCGAATTGCAACAGCGCGCTGAAGACGAGGGAGCCAAAGGTCATGTGGCCACCGCCCGCTACACGTATATCCGTGCCTTTGAGGACTACTTCGACAAAGGGCAGTCGAGTCTGGGCGTGGACTGCGGAACCAAGGCCACTGCGCTCTACTACAAGGAGAACTACTATAAGGAGGCCTTCGAGCTGCTGCGCCGCATCGACCAGACCATCGATGCGAAGGAGCAGGGCGCTGCCAGAAGTGCACTGCACTATATGGTGACCAAGGAGCGTCTGAAGATTTACATGAAGCTGAGGAAGAGTGCCAACGCCGCCGAGCAGCTCACTATCCTAGAGAACCACGCCAATGCCTCAGGTGATGAGAAGGTGAAGGACGACCTGCTCCTGACCAAGGCCAACTATTACTACTCCACAGGACAGAACGAGAAAGGAAACGAAATACTGGCCGAGGTGACACGCAAGCTCACCAGCGATGAGGACAATGAGAAGATTGACGAGCTTTTCCAGACGCTCATCGCCAACGGCCTCAACAGCAACAGCGCCACGATGGTGTCGCAGTCGTATTGCAGCTATATGGCATGGAAAGACTCAGTAAGTGCACAGAAGGCCGCCGCCGAGGTGGCTGCGCTGAAGCAGCAGATAGCTGCCAACGAGACCGTCATTGCCGACAAGGACAGCTCGCTGTCGTCGCGTAGTACCGTCATCGTCGGCCTCGCTATCCTGGCTGCCATCCTGGCAGCGGTGCTCGTGCTTGGTGCCATCGTCCTGCTACGCTTCATTGCACTGACACGAAAGCAGAAGGCTACCATCGAACAGGTGAAGGAGAGCAGCGCTCAGAAAGCAAAGTTCATCAACAACATCTCGGCACAGCTGGCACCATCGCTGCAGAAACTCGACAGCAGCATACCTGAGGTGAAAGCTCTTACGGAGTTTTCGGATCATATCCAGACGCTGGCCGCCATCGAAACTGATACCGATGAGAGCCTGGAGATGGAAGATGTGCAGGTGCAGCCATTCTGCGAAAGTATGTTGGAAGAAATACGTTCTAAGGTGAAGCCCAATGTGGAGCTGATGATGAAAGCACAGAAGACGAGTGCCTCGATCAATAAGAAGTACGTCACGCACATCCTGCAGCATCTGCTTGGCAATGCTGCCCTCTACACACCCGAGGGGGAGCATATCACCATTGACTTCAAGAAACGCAGTGTACACACCCAGCAGTTCATCGTGTCAAACACCGGCAGCAGCATACCTGAGGAGAAACGCGAAGACGTGTTCAAGCCTTTCCTCGAGGTCAAGGACCTCGCTCAGGGCGACGGATTGGGGCTGCCTATCTGTAAGGCGATGGCACAAAAGATGAATGGCGACCTGACCATCGATCCTACCTTCACCAAGGGAGTCCGCTTCATTCTCGACCTCCACGTGTAGGTCTCGAGGACAAAGGCTTTTACCGCCTGAAGATGCGGCCTACGGTGGCATTGGTGCGATGAGCTATTTCATCGGGAGTGACGCCGTAGGCTTCAGCCAGCCGCTGCAAGACATGGATGACAAAGGCTGGTTCGTTGCGCTGCCCGCGATGAGGAACTGGTGCCATATAAGGGGCGTCGGTCTCGAGGACGATACGGTCTAAGGGCACTACGGCAGGCAATACTTCGGGCAGGTGGCTCTTCTTGAACGTTGAGACGCCGCCGATACCAAGCACGAAGTTGTCGAACTGCAACAGTTCGGCAGCTTCTTTTTCGTTGCCGGTAAAGCAGTGGAATACACCGCCAGGAAGCTCACGCGCGTACCTCTTTAGTATAGCAACCATCTCGTTCTGTGCCTTGCGGCAGTGAATCATTAGCGGCAGTCGTGTCTCTATCGACCATTTCACCTGCTCTTCAAAAACCAACAATTGCTCCTGCTCGAATTCACGACTCCAATAGAAGTCGAGGCCAACCTCGCCAATAGAGATAAGAGGTGAGAGTTGAGAGGTGTGAGGTGTGAGGTGTGAGGTGAGAAGTGAATGGATGGCGGCAAGTTGCTCCTGCCAGTCGGCACGTACTTCCTCGGGATGCAGACCGACCATGGGGTAGAGGAAATCGGGATGCTGCTGGCAGAGATTGATAATGCGCTCTGACGATGGCAGGTCGATGGCTGGCAGGAAGATGGCCTTACAGCCGGCCTCACGGGCCCGCTGCATCACCTCTTCGCGGTCGGCATCAAATTCTTTGCCATCTAAATGGCAGTGGGTGTCAATGAATTCAATCATCATTCCACATTCCTCCTTTCACTTTCCACCTACCATCACTTTCTCCGTTCCATCATCTCGTCGGTATAGTCGAGGAGCTGTTGTTTGCGCTTATCGTCCACACCGACACGGGCCAGGTATTTGCGGCACTCGTCAAAATAATGGTTAATCTTCTGCTCGCACAGCTGGCGGATGCCAATCTGGTCATAGAGGGCAGTGACAGCACGCACCTTCTCGTCGCGGTTGAATTCCTTTGCCTCTATCCATCGCATCAGCTCCTGGCGTTGCTCAGGGTTAGCGCGGTTAACAGCGTTGATGAGCATATAGGTCTTCTTGTTGGAGGTGATGTCGCCGCCGATGGCCTTGCCGAAGACTTTTGGATCGCCATAGACATCGAGCAGGTCGTCCTGTAACTGGAAGGCCAGACCGAGCTGCTCGCCAAATTTATAGAGATTGTCAACATCCTCTTGGGGAGCTCCGGCCAGTAGGGCACCAATCTTCACTGCACAAGCCAGTAGCACGCTGGTCTTCAGGCGTATCATCTCGATGTACTCGTCCTCGGTGACGTCGTTGCGTGTCTCGAAATCCATGTCATACTGCTGTCCCTCGCCAATCTCGAGCGCCGTCTCGGTGAAGACGTCGAGTACGGCCTGCAGGTGTTCTTTTGGGCATTGCTGCATCCGCTGGTAGGCCAGCACGAGCATCGAGTCACCTGAGAGGATGGCCGTGTTGGCATCCCAGCGCTTGTGCACCGTTTCGTGGCCACGGCGCAGGTCGGCATTGTCCATCAGATCATCGTGGAGCAGTGTGTAGTTGTGATAGGTCTCCAAGGCCAGCGCCTGCATCATGATGTCGGCGGGGTTGTCCTTGTAGAGGTTGTAGGCCAGCAGCATGAGCACGGGCCTGATGCGCTTGCCTCCCAAGGAGAGCACATACTTCACGGGTTCGTAGAGGGAGGCGGGACGGCGGTCGTAGGGCAGCGCCTCGAGTGCCTCGTTCACCATTTTGAGGATTTCTTCTGAGCTATACATATGTCGTTAAATCTTGAATACTACGGGAATACAAACCTTGGTGCGGCAAGGTTCGTCATTGAGAATGCCGGGTGTCCAGCGGGGCATCATGCGCAGCACACGTAGCACCTCGGCATCACATAATGGATGTAGCGAGCCGACCACTTTCACGTCGGTGATGCTGCCGTCGGTGTTGACGATGAACTCGGCCACCACCTTGCCCTGCACCTGCCGCTCCTGCAGCTCTGAGGGATACTTCAGGTTGCGTGAGAGCCACTTGATGAACTCCGTGAGCCCGCCAGGGAATTGCGGCACGTCCTCAACGACGCGCAGACTGACTTCGTTCTCATCGGGTGGGGGAGGGGGCTCCATCTCGGTCTCTTCTTCCTGTGCCTCTATGTCATCGTCTACGTCGGTCTCCACGTCCTCGTCGTCATCCAGTACCTCTTCCACTTCTTCCTCCACTACAACGAGTTTCGTCTCAGGCTTTGGCTCTGCCTTGGGTGCCAGGAACTTCTCGTCGTTGTCATTCAGTAAGGGCGGCAGCTCCATCTCATTATCAAGACGTGCCAGCAGGTCGGGATCGTCCAGAGGGTCATCGGGCTCTACGGTGTACTCCAGTGCCACGAAGACACAAGCCAACGCCACCACCAGTCCCAACAGCAGTCGCTGTGGACGGCGGCGCTCCAAGTCGGCTTGCACGCTTTTCTTTACCTCCATTGTGTCATTGTTGTCGCGCAAAATTAGTGTTTTTTCTTGAATACGCCAATTATTTCTGAAAAAAAATGATTCAGGCTCAAAAAACTCAGATGTATTTAAGAAAAACTGACAGAGATTAACTCGTAATTAGTTTTTTTTGTCTAATTTTGCAGCAAAATTCAAACAAGGTATCTATCATGATGATTTTTTTCTTTAAGACTCCCACAGAGAGTGTGATTGCCACGCAGGCCGACCACCAGCTCTCGGAAGAAGAAGTGCAGAAACTTTGCTGGCTCTACGGTGGCGCTACGCTCATTGAGGGCGAGACGCTCAGCGGACAGTTCATCGGTCCTCGCCGAGAAATGGTGACACCGTGGTCGACCAACGCCGTTGAAATCACGCAGAACATGGCGATGACGGGCATCAAGCGTATCGAGGAATATTTCCCCGGCAGTGATGATTTTGACCCCATGCTGCAGCGCAAGTACAACGGGCTTGACCAAAATATCTTCACTGTCAACATCCAGCCTGAGCCCATCAAATATGTGGAGAATCTGGAGGAATACAACGAGCAGGAGGGCCTGGCCCTGTCGCCCGAGGAGATAGAATATCTGCATGGCATTGAGAAGCAGAATGGCCGTCCGCTGACTGATTCGGAGATTTTCGGCTTTGCACAGATTAACAGTGAGCACTGCCGTCACAAGATTTTCGGTGGTACCTTTATTATTGACGGCGAGGAGAAGGAGAGCTCGCTCTTCGCTATGATCAAGAAGACAACGCAGGAGAATCCCAACAAGATTCTATCCGCCTATAAAGATAATGTGGCCTTTGCACAGGGGCCCGTTGTGGAGCAGTTCGCTCCGAAGGATCAGTCGACAAGTGACTGGTTCCATGTGAAGGACATTGAGAGCGTCATCTCACTGAAGGCTGAGACGCATAACTTCCCCACCACAGTGGAGCCCTTCAATGGTGCAGCTACTGGTACGGGCGGTGAGATTCGCGACCGTATGGGTGGTGGCGTAGGCTCATGGCCCATTGCCGGTACGGCTGTCTACATGACGGCCTACCCGAGACTTACTGATGATGAAAAGTTGGCTCGCGACTGGGAAAATATTCTGCCAGTGCGCGAATGGCTCTACCAGACGCCTGAGCAAATCCTCATCAAGGCCTCCAATGGCGCTTCTGACTTCGGCAACAAGTTCGGCCAGCCGCTTATCTGTGGCTCCGTCCTCACCTTCGAGCACCAGGAAAGTCCTGTAAGTTGCGACTCAGTCGCAACAAAGCAGACCAAGTACGCCTACGACAAGGTCATTATGCTGGCTGGCGGCGTGGGCTATGGCACCAAGCGCGACTGTCTGAAAAAGGAGCCGCAGAAAGGCAATAAGGTCGTCGTTGTGGGTGGTGACAACTACCGCATTGGCCTCGGCGGTGGCTCTGTATCCTCTGTCGACACAGGCCGCTACAGCAGTGGTATCGAACTGAATGCCGTGCAGCGTGCCAACCCTGAAATGCAGAAGCGTGCCTACAACTTGGTACGTGCCCTATGTGAAGAGGATGTCAATCCTGTCGTCTCCATCCACGACCACGGATCAGCCGGCCATCTGAACTGTCTCTCAGAGCTTGTTGAAGACTGCGGCGGCGTCATCGACATGACGAAGCTTCCTATCGGCGATACCACGCTCTCGTCGAAGGAGATTATTGCTAATGAGAGTCAGGAACGCATGGGCCTGCTCATCGATGAGAAGCATATCGACCATGTCCGTAAGATTGCCGAGCGCGAGCGTGCTCCGCTCTATGTCGTCGGCGAGACCACTGGCGACGCCCACTTCAGTTTTGTGCAGGGCGATGGCGTGAAGCCTTTCGACCTCGACGTGGCTCAGATGTTCGGCCACTCGCCGAAGACCATCATGCGCGACAACACCGTGGAGCGCCACTACACTCCCGTCACTTATAGTGCTGGAAGTGGTTCTCCCGCTTCCATCCAGGAATACCTCGAGCGCGTACTTCAGTTGGAGGCCGTGGCCTGCAAGGACTGGCTTACCAACAAGGTGGACCGCTCTGTCACAGGAAAAATTGCTCGCCAGCAGTGTCAGGGCGTACTGCAGCTGCCGTTAAGTGACTGCGGCGTCGTGGCTCTCGACTATTGTGGAAAGAAGGGCATCGCCACCGCTATCGGCCATGCACCGCAGGCTGGCCTGGCTAATCCTGCCGCTGGCTCCGTGCTCTCTGTTGCCGAGGCGCTGACGAATATTGTATGGGCACCGTTGGCTGAAGGAATGGACTCGCTGTCGTTGAGCGCCAACTGGATGTGGCCCTGCCGCTCGCAGGAGGGCGAGGATGCCCGCCTCTATCAGGCTGTGCAGGCACTGAGCGACTTCTGCTGCGCTCTGCATATCAATGTGCCTACGGGCAAGGACTCGCTGTCGCTGACACAGCAGTATCCTAATGGTGAGAAGATTATCTCTCCGGGAACGGTCATTGTCAGTGCTGGCGGTGAGGTAAGCGATGTGCGCAAGGTCGTCTCTCCTGTCATCAAGAACGACAAGCATTGTTCGCTCTATCACATTGACTTCTCGTTCTGCGAGCAGCGTTTGGGCGGCTCTGCCTTTGCGCAGAGCTTAGGCAAGGTGGGCGATGATGTGCCTACAGTGGACAATCCCGAATACTTTGCCGATGCCTTCATGGCTATTCAGCAGCTCATCGGGAAGGGCTGGATTTTGGCAGGTCACGACATCTCCGCCGGTGGTCTCATCACTACGCTGTTGGAAATGTGTTTCGCCAACACTGAGGGCGGCCTGCATATTAACCTGCACGACATCTGCGCTGATGGGGACATCGTGAAGACACTCTTCGCTGAGAACCCAGGCGTGGTCATTGAAGTGAGTGACGAGCACAAGTTCGAATTCAAGGAGCTGATGGAAGATTTGGGTGTTGGTTACGCTAAGATTGGCTATCCCGTTGAGGATAGTCGCAACATCGTCGTTAAGGCTGGTGAAGAAGAACTGACCTTTGACATCGACCACTTGCGTGACGTGTGGTACAAGACCAGTTACCTTCTCGACCGTAAGCAAAGCTTCAATGGCAAGGCCAAGGAACGCTTTGAGAACTACAAGCACCAGCCCGTCGAGATGAAGTTCCCCAAGGGCTTTACCGGCACACTGGCCCAGTATGGGCTTAATCCCCGCCGTTCAGTAAGTTGCGATGACATCGCAACAAACGGAACCCCCAAGGCCGCTATTATCCGTGAGAAAGGTACCAACGGCGAGCGTGAGATGGCCTATAGCCTCTACTTGGCCGGCTTCGATGTGAAAGATGTGATGATGACCGACCTCATTACGGGCCGCGAAACGTTGGACGAGGTGAACCTCATCGTCTTCTGCGGTGGTTTCTCGAATAGTGATGTGCTTGGCTCAGCCAAGGGTTGGGCTGGTGCCTTCCTCTACAATCCAAAGGCCAAGGAGGCCCTCGACCGTTTCTATGCCCGTAAGGACACTCTCAGTCTCGGCATCTGCAACGGCTGTCAGCTGATGGTAGAACTTGGACTCACTGGCGCAGTAGGAACAAAGATGCTGCACAACGACTCTCACAAGTTCGAGAGCGAGTTCATCACCTTGCAGATTCCTAAGAATAACAGCGTGATGTTCGGTTCGCTCAGCGGCTCGAAGCTCGGCCTGTGGGTGGCCCACGGCGAGGGCAAATTCTCGTTGCCAGAAGCAGAGAGCGCTTACAACATTGTGGCGAAGTACAACTACCACGGCTATCCCGCCAATCCCAATGGCTCAGACTACGATGTGGCTGGCATCTGCTCTGCCGACGGCCGTCATCTCTGCATGATGCCGCACCTGGAGCGCGCCATCTTCCCTTGGCAGAACGCTTGGTATCCCACCAACCGCCGCAACGACGAGGTGACGCCGTGGATTGAGGCCTTCGTGAATGCACGTAAATGGGTGGAGGCCCATGTTTAAGCTCTTCAGTACATTCTTCAAGATTGGCATGTTCACCCTCGGTGGTGGATATGCCATGATTCCTATTATCGAGGCGGAGGTGGTGGACAAACACAAGTGGGTGACGAAGGAAGAGTTTCTTGATCTCATCGCCATCGCACAGAGCTGTCCGGGCGTTTTCGCAGCCAACATCAGCATCTTCATCGGCTACAGGCTGAAGAAAATTCCCGGTGCTATCATCACCTGTTTGGGCACATGTCTGCCGTCATTCCTCATCATCCTGCTCATCGCGATGTTCTTCCACCGATTCCAGGATAATCCCGTTGTGGCCTCTATCTTCCGCGGCATCCGTCCGGCTGTGGTGGCGCTTATCGCCGTTCCCACGTTCAACCTGGCAAAGAGCGCTGGCATCACCCTGGCCACGTGTTGGATTCCCATCGGCGGTGCCTTGGCCATCTGGCTCTTGGGTGTCTCACCTATTCTCATCATCATCCTTGCGGCCCTTGGCGGCTATGTCTATGGCGCATTGATTAAACCTACAGAATGATCTTCCTACAGCTTTTCATCACGTTTTTCCAGATAGGTCTGTTTGGGTTCGGCGGCGGCTACGGCATGTTGTCGCTGATTCAGGGCGAGGTGGTGCACCACTGGGGCTGGATGACGACATCGGAATTTACCGACATCGTGGCTGTCAGTCAGATGACGCCAGGCCCCATCGGTATCAATAGCGCCACCTACTGTGGCTATACTGCCGTGCACAATGCGGGGATGGGAGAGACGATGGCTGTGCTGGGCTCCTGCGTGTCCACCTTTGCGCTGGTGCTGCCGTCGCTTATTCTAATGATTCTTATCTCGAAGCTTTTTATCAAGTATATGAAGCACCCCACGGTGCAAAGCGTCTTTGCCGGATTACGTCCCGCTGTGGTGGGACTCTTGGCTGCCGCCACGCTGCTGCTGTGCACTGAGGAGAACTTCTCCACGCCGAAGGAAAATGCCTGGCAGTTTTGGATCAGCGTGTTCCTTTTTGTCGCCACATTTATCGGTACAAAGGTTTTCAAGATCAACCCTATCAAGCTTATTTTGATGGCAGGTTTCGCAGGACTACTGCTCCTTTACTGACATAGGCAGTGCTGAAAGAATGAAAAAAACGCTGTCTGCAGGTTAAATATTTTTAATAATGTATGGACAAATAGCGGTTTTCTGCGTCATATCATTACTTTTGCACGTGATTTTTAATCCCTAAAGTAGAAAACGTATGAAAAAGAACATCATTTTTGCAGCATTAGCCGCAGGTCTGCTTCTGAGCAGCTGCGCATCGAAGAAAGAACTCGTGGGCTGCCGCGAGGAGAACAAGAGCCTGACCAGCTCACTTCAGACCACGAAGGAGGATCTGGCTGCCAAGAATGCCCGCATCACTGCCCTTGAGGAGCAGCAGCGTGGATTGCAGCAGGCACTGAAGGCTGCCGAGGAAAAGTATGCCAAACTGCAGGAGAGCCTCGACAAGAGCCTTAGCAACGCCAACCAGAACAACGTTTCGATTGAGAAACTCGTCGACCAGATTAACGAGTCCAACCAGTACATCCGCCACTTGGTGGAGGTGAAGTCGAAGAGCGACTCGCTGAACATGGTGCTGACCAACAACCTCACCCGCTCGCTGTCGCGCGAAGAGCTGAAGGAGGTCGATGTACAGGTGCTGAAGGGTGTCGTTTACATCTCGCTGGCCGACAACATGCTGTTCCGCAGTGGTGGCTATGAGATCAACCCGCGTGCTGCCGAGACGCTGAGCAAGATTGCCAAGATTATCACTGACTACAAGGACTACGACGTGCTGGTCGAGGGTAACACCGACAACGTGCCCATCTCACGTGAAAATATCCGCAACAACTGGGACCTCTCGTGTCTGCGTGCCTCCAGTGTGGTGCAGGAGCTGCAGAACAAGTACAACGTCGACCCGAAGCGCCTCACCGCTGGTGGCCGTGGCGAGTACAACCCCTTGCAGCCCAACGACACCGAGGTGGGCAAGCAGCGCAACCGCCGCACTCAGATTATCATCACGCCGAAGCTCGACGAGTTCATGGAGCTTATCGGCGAGGCTCCCGAGACCGATAAGTGATTCTTTCCGACCACAGATTTAACGAATTAAACGAATGGCTGCGCCTTGGATGTCAGGGCGCAGCCATTTGATTTATGGTCGGTCTTTTTGTTTGGTGCCGAAATCAGAGGGCTGCGGGCCCATAATGAATTCAAGCGTGCCGCCACGCACGATGTCGTCGTAAAGGATATAGGACTTGGTGTAGGGACGGCCGTTCAAGCGTGCACTCTGGATGTAGATGTTCTCGCTGCTGACGTCCTTGGCCTTGATGGTGAAGGTCTTGCCGTTGCCCACCTGCATTGTGACCTCGGGGAAGAGCGGTGTGCCGAAGACATACTTTCCGCCAGCGGGCTCCACCTGATAGAGACCCATAGCCGAGAGGATGTACCACGCCGACATCTGACCTACGTCCTCGTTGCCGCTGAGACCGTCGGGAGCGTTGCGGTAGAGCTCGCGCATGGTGCGGTGAATGAGGCGGACGCCTTTCCATGGCTGTCCCACATAATTATATAGGTAGAGCACGTGGTGACTGGGCTCGTTGCCGTGAGCGTACTGGCCGATAAGGCCAGTGATGTCGGGCGGAGCCTCCTCACCGAGGTCGCCTTCGACGATGAAGAGGGAGTCGAGCTTCTCAACAAAACGCTGCTCAGAGCCGAAGAGCGACACGAGGCCGTGAACGTCGTGCGGAACAAGCCAGGTGTATTGCCAGGCGTTGCCCTCGGTGTAGTCACGGTTCTTCGGGGCAGAATGGAAAGGATTGAAAGCCCCCTCCCGACCTTCCCCGATAGGGGAGGAAAAGGAGAATTTTCCGTTGCTGTCGAGGCCGCGCATAAAACCGGTGGCGGGGTCGAAATACTTGCGATAGCTTTGTGCCCGCTGGTCAAAGTATTTCTGATCGGCCTTCTGATGGAGCTTCTCAGCCACACGCGCCACGCACCAGTCGGCTAAGGCATATTCCATGCCGCGGCCCACGGTCTCATTGTCGCTAAAAAGGTCGCAGGGTATGTAGCCGTATTCCTTTAGCAGCTTCAGTCCGCGCTCATCGAGCATCGCTGAGGCCTTCATCGCCTCGAAGGCGACATCCTGCTGTTGTGTCAGTCCTTTCAGCACCAGGTCGGCCAACACGGGGATGGCGGGGTTGCCCACCATGCAGTTAGTCTCGTTGCCCATGAGGTGCCATACGGGCAGTTTGCCCTGCTCGCGCCAGATGTTGAGCATCGTCGTGGTGATGTCCTCCTGCATTTCGGGGTGGATGAGCGTCATTAGCGGATGAGCGGCGCGATAGGTGTCCCAGAGCGAGAAAGTTGTGTAATTCGTGAAGTTGCCTTGATGCACCTCGCCGTCGGAGCCACGGTACTGGCCGTCGACGTCGCAGAACACTGACGGGGCAATCATCGTGTGGTAGAGGGCGGTGTAGAAAATGGCGTGCTCGTCGTCGGTGCCGCCAGTAATTTGAATTTTCTGCAGCTGCTCATCCCACTTGCGGCCCGCCTCGGTCATCGTGCGCTGGAAGTTCCAGTCAGGCAGCTCGGCCTTTAGGTTCGCTCTAGCACCATCGATGCTCACGGCAGAGAGACCCATGCGTATCAGCAGCGGGGTGTCGCCAGCGGTGTCGAAGTAAATCATCCATTGGCCGTCGTTACCGACATTGATTATTTTTTGCGAGTCTGTCCGTTCAATCGTCACTGTTGAGCGACCTATCATGTCAACGGGGCGTGAGAACTCCGCAACGAAGAAAACAATCTGGTTGTTGGCCCAGCCTTTAGAGCGACGATAGCCGCAAATCGTGGTCGGACTCTCCTGGAAGGCGTTGCATTTCGTGACCTTATCCCAGCCAATGCCCTGATTGAGGTCGAGCTTGATGTAGCCTTGCTGAGCGTCGGCAGGCAGAGTGTAGCGGTGCAGGCCAGTGCGCTCGGTGGCCGTCAGCTCCACGCGGATGCCGTTGTCGAGTGTCACTGAGTAATAGCCTGGGCGGGCATATTCAGCCCGATGTGAGAATTTTACCTCCTGCTGCTTAGGGTCGAGGACGGGCAGAAGCGCCACATCGCCCAAGTCGCCGACGCCCGTGCCGCTGAGGTGCAGATGGCCGAAGCCCACCAGGATGGAATCGCTGTAATGGTAGCCCGAGCACCAGTCCCAGCCCTGGTTGTGCTGCGTAGGCCCGAGCTGCACGAAGCCGAAGGGGACATTGGCCCCGAGGAACACGTGGCCGTGGCCGCCGGTGCCGATGAAGGGATTAACCCACCCCCTAGCCCCTCCCGTACGGGAGGGGTGCTGTGTTTCTTCTATAGGCTGATTATCCCTTTGAAGGTAATTAACCTCCCCTCCCGCACGGGAGGGGCTGGGGTTGGGTATTAGTCTCACGAACACAGGATAATGGTCGGAGGGCAGGCGCCGCTGGTCGGTCCAGTAGGTGTTGGTGAGGATGCCGTAGCGGTCGACGGTGAAGTGCTTTGAGACGAAGACGTGGTCGATGCGGCTGTCGGTCTTCCGCTCTTGGTGCCAGCCGTTGAACGTGCCGTTCTCAGCGAAGCGCAGACGTGTGGCGGTGTAGCTGTCTACCAGTCCCGACTGTGTAAAGATGCTGTAGATCTCGTCGTGCTGGTCAACGTTGAAGTCGCCCGTCAGCACCACTGGCACGCTATCTCCCGCCATCTGCCGGATGCGTTCCACCACTAGATTGGCCGCCTCGCGCCGTGCCACCACACCCACGTGATCCATGTGCAGGTTGAAGAAGTAAAACTGCATGCCTCTTTCGTTAAGGTTAGGGTTAAGGTTAACGTTAAACAGTCCCCACGTGCAGATGCGGATGCAGGCGGCGTCCCATCCGAGGCTTGGCTTGTCGGGCGTCTCCGAGAGCCAGAAGTGTCCGCTGTCCACGAGGCGTAGCTTCTGCTTGTCGTAGAAGATGGCGGCATACTCGCCCTTCGTCTTTCCGTCATCGC
>CAMVJU010000043.1 GCA_947167935.1 uncultured Prevotellaceae bacterium
TTGCTTTAAAATGTTATTCTTCATAAATATATTGTTTTTGTTGTTTTTCATTTTTTTGAGTTTTGCTTTTGACCTTCGGTCGAGCCTGCTCTCGCTCGGCAATAATTAAGCCAGCTTATTATTGCTCTCGCTTACTCGCAGCCTTCGTTTTCGTTCCCATAGGAAAATACCTCACCGACACCCCTTTCTTGCGAAAGACTTCGGGGAGGGCAGCAGGAGAAATCCTGCGCAAGGAGGAACAGCCTCGCCTCGTCGAGTGCGCACATTAGACAATGTGGTCATGAAGCTGAAACAATTGGTTGCAAAGGTACGAATTTTTCTTCAATATTTTACCATTTTTTCACGAACTTTTCTCTTTGTACCTTTGTTTTTTGACATATTCATCCTCAGATATTGGAAAAAATGGACAAATTGTTTGGAAATCTCGGAAAGTGTTTGTACTTTTGCATCCATGACGTTTGAACAGACCTACCTGAATGACAATATCCTCGATGCGCTCTACGACATGCATTTCGAGGAGATGACACCCATACAAGAGAAATGTATTCCGCAGATTCTCGACGGCCATGACGTGCTCGGCGTGGCACAGACGGGAACAGGCAAGACCGCTGCCTATCTGCTACCTATCCTGTCGATGCTCGACGACGGCAACTACCCCGAGGAAGCCATCAACTGTGTGGTGATGGCGCCGACACGTGAGCTGGCCCAGCAGATTGACCAGGCCATGGAGGGCTTTGCCTACTATATGCCCCATGTGAGTTCCATCGCTGTCTATGGCGGCAACGATGGCGGACGTTTTGACCAGGAGCTGAAGAGCCTGCGAGGCGGAGCACCTGTGGTCATCGCGACGCCTGGCCGTTTGTTGAGTCATCTCAAGGTGGGCAACCTCAACCTCTCAAAGACCTCTTTCTTCGTGCTCGACGAGGCCGACCGTATGCTGGACATGGGCTTTGTCGATGATATCATGCAGATTACCAAGCTGTTGCCGCAGGACTGTCAGAAGGTGATGTTTTCTGCTACTATGCCCTCAAAGGTGAGGGAACTGGCTGTGTCGTTGTTGCGTAATCCTGTGGAGGTGAAGCTGAAGGTGAGCCGTCCCGCCGACAAGATCCGTCAGCAGGCCTATGTGTGCTACGACCCGCAGAAGCTGGGAATTATCGACCATCTCTTCAAAAACGGCGACCTGCAACGGGTTATTATCTTTTGCGGAAAGAAGGATCGCGTGAAGGACATCAACCGCCAGCTCTCACGCCTGAAGATCAACTGTGCACCGATGCACAGCGACCTCTCTCAGGCCGAGCGTGACGATGTGATGTACCGCTTCAAGGCGGGTATGGTAGACGTGCTCGTGGCTACCGACATCGTGGCTCGCGGCATCGACATCGACGATATCCGCATTGTCATCAACTTCGACGTGCCCCATGATGCCGAGGACTATGTGCATCGTATAGGTCGTACGGCTCGCGCCGACCGCGACGGACAGGCCATTACATTCGTCAACGACCGCGATATCCAACGCTTCATGCAGATTGAACACTTCCTGGGCAAGGACGTAGTAAAACTGCCATTGCCCGAGGGCTTAGGCGAGGGGCCTGAGTATAAGGCGTCGGCTTCATCAAAGTCGTCGCATGGTCGACACCGAGGAGGTGGAAGCAAACATGGCCGTGGTGGACATGGAAGAGGCCGCAAAGACAAAGGAAGTGTTGAACGAAAACCTAAACGATAACGAAAACGATAATGAAGATGATAACCCAAACCGATAAATATCAACCTTAACCCATAAACAATTATGAAAACAAAGAAGAAAACAATCATAGCCATGCTGATGCTGGTGGGTATGATCGGCTTGAGCGCCTGCGAAAAGGCAGTGCTTGATGAACAACAGCAGGAGGAAAAGAAGCCCCTTGAGGGCAATGTCATTATTCGAACCTCAATGTACAATATCGTGCCCTTCGAGACCCGCGCCGTGCAGAGTGTGGCAGATTTCAGTAGCACCTTGGAGTTCGTGCTTTACCAAAATGGGACGAAAGTAAAGGCTGTTACGCAACTGAAAAAGTCAGATAGCAACTATGGTCAGGTGGGGATTACATTGGAGCCTGGCACCTACAAGCTTTTGGTGCTAGCACATAGTAGTATTGGAGGAAATCCAAGTGTTGCTAATCCTGAATCTATCCAATTTACCAACAGCGACGGTTACTCTGATACTTTCTATTACTACGATGATATCGAGGTGACTGCTGAGCAGACCACGTATGACGTGACTCTGCAGCGTGCCACCTCAATGGTGCGTATCATTATCCAGGACGAGATACCTTTTAATGTGCAGAGAATTCGCCTTTACTATGAAGGAGAGTCGGGTGTATTTAATGCTGTAACAGGTATGGGCGGTACTACAAATTCCAAACAGACAATATGGTACAATGCAATGGGTCAAACGGCTCCCCTTACGCTCTGTGCTTATACTTTCCTTCGCAATGAGACGGGCTCATTAAACATGACCATTACGGCATATGGCAATGACGCTAGTGACGTTATTGCGGAGAAAGAACTGACCAATATCCCCATGAAGAACCACATGGTGACTGAGTATAGAGGAAATCTGTTTGCCGCTCCAACGACGGATGCCAGCTTCAACCTGACAGCAGAAACCGGTTGGGAGGTATACCAACAATTAACTTTCTGATGATCGTCTGACCAATAGTACCACGTTCTCTACGTGGGGCGTATGCGGGAACATATCGACGGGCTGCACGGCGGCGACGCGATAATCAGCGTCCATGTCGTGCAGGTCACGGGCTTGTGTGGCAGGGTTGCAGCTGACATAGACGATGCGCTCGGGGGCAGCACGCAGGATGGTCTTCACCACGTCGGGATGCATACCGGCACGTGGCGGGTCGGTGATGATGACGTCAGGCCGCCCGTGTTCAGCGATGAAGTCATCGGTGAGGATGTCCTTCATGTCGCCGGCAAAGAACAGCGTGTTCGTAATGCCGTTTAGCTGTGAATTCACCTTGGCGTCCTCGATAGCCTCCGGCACGTACTCGATGCCAATAACTTGTCGGGCCTGCCGGGCCACAAAGTTGGCGATGGTGCCCGTGCCGGTGTAGAGGTCGTAGACCAAGAGCCCACCCCCATCCCCTCCCAAAGGGAGGGACGTTTTTAATGACTCTGTTGAGTTCCTAAAGGCGAAGTCGCGGGCCACGCAATAGAGGTGGTAGGCCTGCTCGGTGTTCGTCTGGTAGAAGGACTTCGGACCGACCTTGAACTTCAGGTCTTCCATCAGCTCGAAGATGTGATCTTGGCCCTTGAAGAGCAGCACATCCTGGTCGCCGATGGTGTCGTTGCACTTCTGATTGTCGAGATACATCAGCGAGGTGATCTGTGGGAATGTGTCGGCAATGTGCTGCAACAGGCCGATGGCCTCTTGCTCGCCGCCAGTCTCATCATAGTGAAACTGGATGATGACCATCAGTTCGCCGCTGGCGCTGTTGCGGATGATGACATCGCGCAGAAGTCCTACCTGCTGACGGAGGTCGAAGAAGGTGATGCCGTGCTCGATGGCATAGTCGCGTATCTCATTGCGTATCTGGTTATGCAGGTCGTCCATGAGCCAGCACTTCTCGATGGGCAGAATCTTGTCGAAGGCGCCGGTGATGTGAAAGCCGATGGCAGGTGTGTCTTTTATCAGTGTTTCGTCCTTTAACTGTTCACTGGTCAGCCACCGCTTATTCGCGCAGCCGAAGTCGAGCTTGTTGCGGTATTCCGTCGTCTTCACTGAGCCGAGAATGGGCATGAACTCAGGCAGCTCAATCTTGCCGATGCGGGAGAGCTGGTCGTAGACCTGCTGCTGCTTGAAGCGCAGCTGTTCCTCGTAGGGCAGGTTTTGCCACTTGCAGCCGCCGCAAACACCGAAGTGCTGGCAGAATGGCTTTTCACGAACATCGCTGTATTTGACAAAGCGCACCACTTCGCCCTCAGCGAAGGAGTGTTTCTTACGGCGTAACTGTATGTCGCACACATCGCCTGGCACACACCAGGGCACAAAGACTACGAGGTCGTTCCAATGGAACAGACATTTTCCTTCTGCGGCCACCGCCTCGATAGTGACATTCTCAAGCAGTGGCAGCGGTTTCTTGCTTCTTCCCATCAAATATAAATTCCGGCAAATGCCCCTTAACTCTTAACTATACAGGTAGCGCTTGATGCTCTTCTTCGGGGTCTTGGCAAACTCCTCGTTGTAAATCTCAATCTCGCTGATTTTCTCGTAGGCAGGCAGCATCTGGTTTAATCCGTTGCGGTTCTGCTCCATGATGCCCTCCAGGTCTTCGTGGGTGAAGCCGAGGTTCTTGGCTTCGTCAAGGTCGGGATGTACGAGGGCGACGAGCTTCTGGTCGCGCTGTACGACGATGCTCTCCATGACAAGTGTCATCGAGTTCAGCTTGTCCTCAATCTCCTCTGGATAAATGTTCTGACCGCTGGCACCGAGCAGCATGTTTTTCGAGCGGCCGTTGATAAATACGTTGCCGTCTTCGTCCATCGTGCCGAGGTCGCCGGTGTGATACCAGCCGTCCTTGTCGATGGTCTCGCGAGTGGCCTGTTCATTCTTATAATAGCCCAACATCACATTCAGGCCGCGAGTGAGAATCTCGCCGGGAATGTTCTCGGGGTCGGGGCTGTCGATGCGTATCTCCATGTTCTTCGCAGCCTTGCCGCACGAGCCGGGCACGAACAGCCGCCAGTCCTCATAGCTGATGATGGGAGCGCACTCGGTGGCGCCATAGCCCACGGTATAGGGGAAGTTGATGCGGTGCAGGAACTGTTCCACCTCCTGATTGAAGGCCGCACCGCCAATGATGATCTCGAAGAAGTTGCCGCCGAAAGCCTTCCTCACTTCCTGGCAGATGGTGTCGCGCACCTTCTGCTCGATAACGGGAATCTGCAGCAGCAGTCGCATCCTCGGTGTCTGAATCTTCGGGAACACTTTCTTGCGGATAATCTTCTCGATGACCAGCGGCACGGCGATGATCACAGCAGGCTTGATGTCGGCAAAGGCCTGTGCGATGATGGCTGGCGACGGCACGCGGTTGAGGTAGTAGACGTGGCATCCGCGAATGAACTCATAGCTGAACTCGAAGGCCATCGAATACATGTGTGCCATCGGCAGGATGGAGATGACGCTGGCGCCTGGCTTTACGTTGTCGCCCATGGCCTTGCAGGCGAAGTCGTAGTTCGACCACAATGCCCGGTAGGGAATCATCACACCTTTCGAGAAGCCTGTGGTGCCTGATGTGTAGTTGATGAGCGCCATTTCGTCGGGGCTCTGCTCGTGATAGTAGCTGACGTGTTCCTTGCGGAAATATTTCGGGAACTTCTTGCCGTAGAGCTCGTTCAGATGCTCACGTGCATAGGTCAGCTTGTCGGTGCGCGAGATCAGCAGGGAGTAGTCGTTGTTGCGGATAATGCCCTCCAGATTCGGCATCTGCGCCGGGTCGATGGTGCCGCAAACGTGGTCGCCGGCAAAGAGCAGCTTGGCGTCGCTATGGTTCACGATGTTGTGAATCTGGTCGGGAGTAAACTCATGCAGGATAGGCACGGCGATGGCGCCGTAGGTCAGCGTGGCAAGGAAGGCCACCGTCCACTGGCTGCTGTTACGCCCGCAGAGGGCAATCTTGTCGCCTCTGACCACACCGCTGTTCTCGAATAGGATGTGCACCTTCTCAATCTTGCGTGCCACATCGTGGTATTGCAGCGTCTGGCCCTTATAGTCTGTCAGGGCATCCATATCCCAATGGTCGATAATGCTTTTCTCGATCAGGGCATTATAGCTAGGTATCTCTTTCATAGTATTTTTCTAAAGTCTCTCAACTCTAAACTCTCAACTCTCAACTATACAAGTATCTCTTGATACTTTTCTTCGGTGTCTTCTGGAATTCTTCTCCTTGCAGCTGGATGGCGGCCAGGCGGCTGTATGGCGGCAGCTGCTCGTTCAGTTGCTGACGGTTCTGCTCCATGATGCCCTGCAGCTCGTCGGGGCTGAAGTTCATCAGCTCGTCCTGGTCGGGATAGACGAGGGCGACAAGCTTCTGGTCGCGCTGCACAACGATGCATTCGCTCACCATCGGCATCGAGCTTAGCTTGTCTTCAATCTCCTCTGGATAGACATTCTGGCCGTTGGCACCAAGCAGCATGTTCTTGATGCGTCCGCGGATGAAGATGTTCCCGTCGTAGTCCATCGTGGCCAGGTCGCCAGTGTGATACCAGCCGTCCTTGTCGATGGCCTGCTCGGTAGCCTCGTCGTTCTTGTAGTAGCCCAGCATGAGGTTGGTGCCACGTGTCAGTATCTCGCCGGCTATGTTCTGCGGGTCGGCGCTGTCGATGCGCACCGTCATGCCGTCGATGGGGCATCCGCAGGAGCCGGGCGCAAACTCGTTGTGGTCGCGGTAACTGATGAGCGGGGCACACTCCGTCGTGCCGTAGCCCACAGTGATGGGGAATCCGATGGACAGCAGACACTGCTCCACCTCCTTCGACAGCGGAGCACCGCCGACGATGATCTCGTAGGCCTGGCCGCCAAAGGCCTGCATCACCTGCTCCAGCACCTTCGCCTTCACCTTGTCCTTCACCACGGGCATGGCCAGCAGCAGTTTCATGCGCGGCGTCTGCAAGACGGGCAGCACGCGCTTGCGCACGATCTTCTCGATGATGAGCGGCACAGCGATGATGAGCCTGGGCTTCACGTCGGTAAAGGCTTTGGCGATGAGGGTGGGAGAGGGCAGACGGTTGAGGAAGAACAAATGGCAACCATTGCAGAATCCGAAGAGGAACTCAATGCTCAGGCCGTACATGTGTGCCATGGGCAGGATGTCGAGCATGGGCGAGCCCGGCTTTACATGCTTGCTGAGGCGGTTCAGGCAGAAGCTGATGTTACCCCACAAAGCACGGTAGGGTAGCATCACGCCCTTCGAGAAGCCCGTCGTGCCACTGGTGTAGTTGATGAGAGCCAGCTCCTCGGAGGCGTCCTCGTGGAAATGCACATCATCCTTCGTGAAAGCCCGGGGGTAT
The DNA here is from genome assembly GCA_947167935.1 of uncultured Prevotellaceae bacterium. Taxonomy (GTDB): domain Bacteria; phylum Bacteroidota; class Bacteroidia; order Bacteroidales; family Bacteroidaceae; genus Prevotella. Next base: position 7,063 of record CAMVJU010000043.1, read on the forward strand.
TTCGAGCCGAACATCATATTTAAATGTTCACGCGCATAGTTCAGCTGTTCAGAGCGTGAGATCATCAGCGAGAAGTCGGGCAGGTTGACGATACCCTCCAGCTGGGGCATCTGTGCCGGGTCAATCTCCTTCGCTACGAAGTCGCCGACGAAGAGGAGGCGGGCACCACTGTGGTTGACGATGTTGTGAATCTGCTCGGCGTTGAACTCATGCAGGATGGGCACCGCCACAGCGCCGTAGGTCAGGGTGGCGAGGAAGGTGACGGCCCAGTGTGCCGAGTTACGTCCGCAGATGGCAATCTTGTCGCCCTTCTGGATGTTGCAGTTCTCAAAAAGAATGTGTATCTTGCCAATCTTTCTTGCCACGTCATGATACTGCAGCGTCTGGCCCTGATAGTCGGTCAGCGCGTTCTGATTCCAGTTGTTAACAATGGCTTGGCGAATATAATCGTTAAAGCTGTTGCTCGTGTTCATTGCACATTTGCAAAAATTTTGTGCAAAGGTACGGCAAAATCTGCACATCCGCAAATTTTTTGTGCAGTTTTTTTCGCTCATAGCATATATTTGTAGTTTTTTTGCACTTTAATTTGATTGCAGCACGTCGAGGCGTGGGGGGTTATATAAATGTCTTCTCTCCCCTAAAGAATCAATGCTGTTTTATTTTGATAATTGAATATGTTTAATCAAAAACTATTTATCATGATAAAAAAGTTAAAATTAACGAAATAATTAACGGAATATTTCTTTCCCAAGGTTAAACGACTTATCTTTGCACTCGTTAATACAACAAAAGAAGAAACGACGTGAAAAAGTCAACAATATGGATCATTGCCGCGGTGATGGGATTCTCGTTCCTGGGACTGCTCTACGTGCAGATTGGCTACATCGAGGAGATGGCCAAGATGAAGCAGGAGCAGTTTGACGAGAGTGTCACTCGCAGCCTCTACCAGGCGGCACACAACCTGGAGATGAACGAGACGCTGCGCTATCTGGAAAAAGACGTGAGCGACGTGGAGCGCCGTGCCTATACGCAGGACTCGATCATCGTGGACGGCATCAACGGCAGCATACAGGAACAGCATGAGTTTGCCGTGTCGGCCGACGACGGCACTGTCTACTCGGCCTTCGAGCTGAAGACCTTCGCCACGAAGCCGCCCACCATTCCCAAGGCCATCATCATGAAGAGTGACAACTCGTCGATGTCGGAAGCTGCGAAGTCGATGCAGGAGATTGTGCGCACCCGCTATGTCTACCAGAAGGCGCTGCTGGACGAGGTCGTGTACAATATTCTATATACGGCGAGCGACAAGCCCCTGAAGGAGCGTGTGAACTTCCTGCTGCTCGACAACGACATCAAGCAGGAGCTGCAGAACAATGGCATCAACCTGGCCTATCACTTCACCGTGTCGACAGCCGATGGTCGGGAGGTGTACCGCTGTCCCGATTACAATGAGCAGGGTATGGAAAAGACCTACTCGCAGCAGCTCTTCCGCAACGACCCTGCATCGAAGATGGGCGTGGTGACAATCCACTTCCCCGACATGGACAAATACATCTATTCGTCGGTGCGCTTCATGATTCCCGCCATCATCTTCACGCTGGTGCTGCTCATCACGTTTATCTTCACCATTTTCATCATCTTCCGTCAGAAGAGATATACGGAGATCAAGAACGACTTCATCAACAATATGACGCACGAGCTGAAGACGCCTATCAGCAGCATCTCGCTGGCTGCGCAGATGCTGGGCGACGAGACGGTGCCTAAGAGTCCGCAGATGCAGAAGCACCTGGGCGGTGTGATCAACGACGAGTCGAAGCGCCTGCGCTTCCTGGTGGAGAAAGTGCTGCAGATGTCGATGTTCGACCGCAAGACGGTGTCTTTCAAGAAGAAGGAGCTCGACCTGAACGAGCTGCTGGAACAGACGGCCTCGACGTTCTCGCTGCGTGTGGAGCATACTGGCGGCAAGATCTACACCGAGATTGAGGCTGTGGACTCGGCCATCTATGTCGACGAGGTGCATTTCACGAATGCCATCACTAACCTGATGGACAACGCGGTGAAATACCGCAAGCCCGACGAGCCCCTCGACATCCATCTGCGTACCTGGAACGAGGGCGACAAGCTCTGCTTCTCGATAGCCGACACAGGACAGGGTATCAAGCGCGAGAACGTGAAGAAGATTTTCGAGAAGTTCTACCGTGTTCACACCGGCAACGTGCACGACGTGAAGGGCTTCGGCCTCGGCCTGGCCTACGTGAAGAAAATCATCAACCTGCATGAGGGTGAGATCAAGTGTGAGAGCGAGTTGGGTAAGGGAACGAAGTTCACTATCAGCTTGCCCATTCTCAAGGAAGAATAAAAGAATAAAAGAATAAAAAATTTTGAATTTGTAGAATCGTAAAATTGTAAATTAGAAACACTATGGACGAGAATCTGAAAATTTTGCTGTGCGAGGACGACGAGAACCTCGGCATGTTATTGAGAGAGTATCTGGCCGCCAAGGGCTATGAGGCTGAGCTCTGCCCCGACGGTGAGGCCGGCTACAAGGCCTTCCTGAAGACCAAGTTCGACATCTGCGTGCTCGATGTGATGATGCCCAAGAAGGACGGCTTCACCCTGGCACAGGAGATCAGGGCCGCCAATCCTGAGATTCCCATCATCTTCCTCACCGCCAAGACGCTGAAGGAGGATATCCTCGAGGGCTTCAAGATCGGTGCCGACGACTACATCACCAAGCCCTTCTCGATGGAGGAGCTGGTCTATCGCATCGACGCCATCCTGCGCCGTGTGCGTGGCAAGAAGAACAAGGAGTCAACGCTCTACCGCATCGGCAACTTCACCTTCGACACGCAGAAGCAGCTGCTCACTATTGGCGACCAGCAGACGAAGCTCACCACGAAGGAGAACGAGCTCCTGGCGCTGCTCTGCTCGCACGCCAACGAGATTTTGCAGCGTGACTTCGCCCTGAAGACCATCTGGATTGACGACAACTACTTCAATGCCCGCTCGATGGACGTCTATATCACGAAGCTGCGCAAGCACCTGAAGGACGACCCGCAGATCGAGATCATCAACATCCACGGCAAGGGCTACAAGCTCATCACGCCGGAAGAGGATTAAAGACGTTAAGCATTAGAAAGGACGAAAATCTTCAAAAATCTATCAAAAATAGACATATCCGTAGTTGTTTTTGGTAGATTTTTGAAGATTTTTGTTGTTATCTGTCTGTTGTAGGGATTTTTGTGTTATCTGTTCCTATTGATTTATTGGGGTTAGGGCCTCGTGGAGAAAGCGTGGTGTATAACCCAACTGGCTGTGTGCTACCTCCTGTGGTGTGCCTGTGCTGAGGATGAGGCCGCCGCGTCGCCCGCCCTCGGGTCCCATGTCGATGATGTGGTCGGCCTGAGTGATGACGTCGAGGTTGTGCTCGATGACGATGACGGTGTTGCCACGCTCCACCAGCTTTCTGAGCACCTGCATCAGGATGCGGATGTCCTCGAAGTGCAGGCCGGTGGTGGGCTCGTCGAGGATATAGACGGTGCGACCCGTGTCTTTCTTCGATAGCTCCGTGGCCAGTTTTACACGTTGGCTCTCACCGCCGCTGAGCGTCGTCGACGGTTGCCCTAGTTTGATGTAGCCGAGGCCCACGTCCTGGATGGTTTTGATCTTGCGGAGGATGTCGGGCACGTTTTCGAAGAACTCTACGGCCTGGTTGATGGTCATGTCGAGGACGTCGGCTATCGACTTGCCCTTGTAGCGCACCTCCAGTGTCTCGCGGTTGTAGCGCTTGCCGTGACAGTCTTCGCAAGGCACCTGAATGTCGGGCAGGAAATTCATCTCGATGGTCTTGTAGCCGTTGCCGCCGCAGGTCTCGCAGCGTCCGCCCTTCACGTTGAACGAGAAGCGTCCGGGCTTGTAGCCGCGAATCTTCGCCTCGGGCAGGTTGACGAAGAGGCTGCGGATGTCGGCGAAGACGCCTGTATAGGTGGCAGGATTGGAGCGCGGCGTGCGTCCGATAGGACTCTGGTCCACGTTCACCACCTTGTCTATCAGCTCCAGTCCCTCGATGCTGTCGTAGGGTAGGGGACGCTTCAGCGAGCGGTAGAAATGCTGCGACAGAATGGGCTGCAAGGTCTCGTTGATGAGCGTCGACTTGCCGCTGCCGCTGACGCCAGTCACCACAATCAGCTTGCCCAGCGGGAACTCCGCGTCGATATGGCGGAGGTTGTTGCCGGAGCAGCCATGAAGAATAAGGAAACCACCCCCATCCCCTCCCGTGCGGGAGGGGCGGTTGGATGCCTCGCCACCTGTCTTCTCACCCTCAGGGTTTTTAGTCTCCCCTCCTGTTCGGGAGGGGCAGGGGGTGGGTCTTAAGTACTGCGCCGTCAGCGTATCGGCCTTCATCATCTCCTCGGGAGTGCCCTGGAACACTACCTCGCCACCCTTGCGTCCGGCACGGGGACCGATGTCGATGATGTAGTCGGCGGCCAGCATCATGTCCTTGTCGTGCTCCACCACAATGACGGTGTTGCCCAGGTCGCGCAGCTCCTTCAGCGAGTGGATGAGGCGCTCGTTGTCGCGCTGGTGCAGGCCGATGCTCGGCTCGTCGAGGATGTAGAGCACGTTCACCAGCTGTGAGCCAATCTGCGTGGCCAAGCGGATGCGCTGGCTCTCGCCGCCACTCAACGATGCCGACGGACGGTTCAGCGAGAGATAGTCGAGGCCCACGCCAAGCAGGAAGTCGAGGCGTGTGCGTATCTCTTTGAGGATTTCCTTCGCAATCTGGTATTCCTGAGGAGTGAGAGGTGAGGGGTGAGAGGTGTGAGAATACTCTGCGGCGGGCATTTCTCTCACCTCACACCTCTCACCTCTCACTTCTAATTCATTCAGCCATTGGCGTAACTCGCCGATATCCATCGAGGCCAGCTCGGCAATGTTCTTATCGTCAATACGGTAGCTCAGGGCCTCGCGGTTGAGGCGCTGGCCGTGACATTCAGGACACTCACACTCCGCCATGAACTGGTCGGCCCATTTCTGGCCATTCAGCGTATCGTCGTTGTCGATGACGTCGCGCAGGTATTTGATGATGCCGTTGAAGGTGACGAAATAGTCGCTGGAGGTGTGCACCACGTCCTTGTCGATGCGCACATCCTCAAGAGAGCCGTAGAGAATCTCCGTCATCGCTTCGTCGGGGATGTCGTCCACAGGCGTCTTCAGCGTGCAGTCGTATTTCTGCAGCAAGGCCTCTATCTGCCAGAAGATGAGCTGGTTCTTGTATTTTCCCAGGGGGATGATAGCTCCGTCGTGGATGCTCTGCTTGCGGTTGGGGATGACCTTCAAGAGATCAATCTCGTTGATGTATCCCAGACCTTTGCATCGTGGACAGGCGCCTTGTGGCGAGTTAAAGGAGAAATTATTAGGTGCCGGGTCGCTATAGCTGATGCCGCTGGTGGGGCACATCAGTCGCTTCGAGAAGAATTTGGGCTTGGCGCCGTCAACATTTTCCAGCACCATGATAAGGCCTTCGCCTTGTTTCATAGCCAGTGCAACGGATTTCTTCAGCCGCTCGAAAGCCCCCCCTACTGCTCCCAAAGGGGCTTCATTTCCATGCTTGCTGGGTATTGTGTCCCCCTCGGGGGACGAAAGGGGGGTTACCTTCAACTTGTCTATCACCACCTCGATGTCGTGGCTCTTGTAGCGGTCCACCTTCATGCCGCGTGTCAGCTCCATCAGCTCGCCGTCGACACGGACGGTGAGGTAGCCCTTGCGGCGCATCTGCTCGAACAGCTCGCGGTAGTGGCCCTTGCGGCTGCGCACTAATGGAGCCAAGAGGAGGATTTTCTTGCCGGCATAGTCGCTTTGAATCATCTCTATCACCTTCTCCTCGGTGTATTTCACCATCGGCTCGCCGGTCATGTAGCTGTAGGCACGGCCGGCACGGGCGAAGAGCAGGCGCAGGTAGTCGTAGATCTCGGTGGTGGTGCCCACGGTGCTGCGCGGGTTCTTGTTCGTTGTCTTCTGCTCGATGCTGATAACCGGCGAGAGGCCCGTAATCTTATCTACGTCGGGGCGCTCCAGTCCGCCGAGGAAGTTGCGTGCATAGGCCGAGAAGGTCTCGATATAACGGCGCTGTCCCTCAGCAAAAATGGTGTCGAAGGCCAATGACGACTTACCGCTGCCGCTCAGTCCGGTAATGACAGTCAGCGAGTGGCGTGGGATGACCACGTCGATATTTTTTAGATTATGTACGCGTGCGCCGTAGACGCAGATATTGTCAGACATAGGTTATTGTGTCGAGCCGCCCTCCTCTTCAGAGTGGGTACGTAGCAGGTTAACGTCTTTGCGGATGTTGTATTTGTGGCCTTCAGCTCCTTCGGCCGAGACGACCACATAGTAGACGCCCTCCTTGACGGGATGGCCGTTGTATTTGCCGTCCCAATAGCCGGCGGGGTCGTACCACTCGTAGAGCTTCTGCCCGCGGCGGTTGATAATGATGGCGTGGAATTTCACGATGCTCCTCCAGTGGTCAGGGCTTTGCGGGTCGTTCACGCCATAGGCGCCGTACTTGTCGTTGATGCCGTCGTCGTTGGGCGAGAAAGCATTGGGAAACTTCAGGCGGCTCTCCAGGATGGTGACGGTGACAACCATCGAGTCCAGCTCGTCGCCGTCCTGCTCCAGGCGTGTCTTCAGCACCACGTTGAAGGTGCCCGACTCGGTAAACGTGTACTCCGTGTCCTCCTCATAGCGCACAAAAAGCTCCTTCGGTGTGCCGTTCTTCGGCATTTCACGGAAGTGCCACTCGTAGGAGGGCGAGTAGCCTTCCATTTCCGAGGGGTTGGCACGGAACACAACCTTCAGCGGAGCCTGGCCTTCGCTGATGTTGTCGGTCACTTGATCCATGCCCTTGTCATCGGTATAGTAAGCCTTCGGGTCCACCTTCTGTGAGAGGGCCGGCATTGCGCCTAAAAAGAGCGCAAAAAGCAGAAATATCAAATTCTTTTTCATTTTCTTGCCGTTTAGAGTGCAAAGATACAAACATTTTTCGTACTTTTGCAGTCGAAAACAGAAAAAAAACAAAACGATGAAGCGATTATTAAGATATTTTTTGGTTTTGGCACTCCTCGTGCTCACTGCAGGCACGGCGCTGGCACAGTCGGTGACAACACATAAGGTGAAGCGCGGTGAGACTATCTATGGTATTGCCCGCAGCTATGGCATCACCGAGACAGAGCTGCGGGCCGCCAATCCCGGCATGGAGCGCTCGGACTATGTGCTGAAGAAAGGCTCGAAGATCGTCATTCCCACCGCAGGACAGACACAGGTTGCTCCTGCCGATACGCCGATGGATGCTGATGACGTGCGCCAGCGTGCCATCCGCATGGGTGTGATGCTCCCTCTGCACGACATCAACGGCGACGGACGCCGCATGGTGGAATACTATCGCGGACTGCTCATGGCCTGCGACAGCCTGAAGCACGAGGGCATCTCCGTCGATGTCTATGCATGGAACACGCCCGACACCGGCGACATCACCGAGATACTGGCCAAGCCCGAGGCTGCTCAGTGCGACATCATCTTCGGTCCGCTCTACTCCAAGCAGATGAACGACCTCTCCGCCTTCACCCTGCAGCATGGCATCATGATGGTCATCCCCTATTCCATCAATGCGCCGCAGGTGGCTGGCAATCCCCACATCTTCCAGGTCTACCAGTCGCCCGAATCGCTCTGCGAGAGCACCAGCCGCCGCTTTGCCGACTGGTTCAAGGACTATCACCCCGTCATCGTCGACTGCGACGACCCCAACAGCACCAAGGGCATCTTCACAGCTGCCTTGCGCAAGGAGCTGGAGAGCCGTCATATCAGCTATAGTCTGACCGGCCTGAAGTCGGTCAACTCGCTCTTCGCCAGTGCCTTCAGCACCCAGCGACCCAATGTGGTGGTGCTCAACTCGGCACGCACCAGCGACATGGAGGTGGCCTTCATCAAGCTCAAGGACCTGCTGGCCGCCAACGAGGGACTGAAGGTGTCGGTCTTCGGCTACACCGAGTGGATGGCCCTCAGCGAGACGCAGGCCAACAACTTCCACAAGTACGACGTCTATATCCCGGCTCCCTTCTATCCTGGCATGTCGCCCTCGCTGTCAAAGCGCATGGCATTGAAATATCGGCAGAACTTCCAGCGCGACATGAGTGCCTACATGCCCCCGCTGGCCATGACGGGCTTCGACCACGCCTTCTTCTTCCTGCGTGGCCTGCACAAGTATGGCAAGGCCTTCGACGGCGCTCCGGGCCGCTTCAACTACACCCCCGTGCAGACACCCCTGAAGTTCGAGCAGCAGGGCAGCGGTGCCGGATACCTCAACCGCGCCTATATGTTCGTGCACTACAAGCCCAACGGACAGATTGACACCATCAGCTATTAACGGGCTTTGCCCTAAATGAAAAATGAAAAATGATAAATGAAAAATGCTGCGCCGAAAAAGGCGTAAGGATAGTATTTGATAAACTGCTTTGTTTGTCATTTATCATTTGTCATTTATCATATAGAGCGAAGCTCGCCACTTTATCATTTA
>CAMVJU010000044.1 GCA_947167935.1 uncultured Prevotellaceae bacterium
AAGACAGAAAAATAAGAGTAGCCATCACCCACGGCGACATCAACGGTGTGGGCTATGAAGTGATATTCAAGGTATTCGAAGACCCCGCCGTGCTGGAGCTGTTTACACCCATCATCTACGGCTCGCCGAAGGTGGCTGTGTATCATGGCAAGATCTTAGGCTATGAGCCACAGTTCAACATCATCAGTGATGCCCGCGATGCCAAGGACGGCCGTGTCAATCTGGTCACCACCTTCGAAGAGGAGGTGAAGATTGACCTGGGCATACCCACGCCCGAGGCTGGCGAGGCTGCACAGCGTGCCATCGACCGTGCCTTGGCCGACTACGCTGAGGGACTCTTCGACGTGCTTGTCACCGCCCCCGTAGCCAAGAACAGCATCCACGGTTTCGACGGTCACACAGCCTACATCACACAGCACCTGCACATGCCTGGTGCCGGCAAAGAGCAACTGCACGGTCTCACCATCCTGGTGAGCGACAACCTGCGCATCGCCCTGGTTACCAACAACGTCTCATTGAAAGATGTGCCCGATGCCATCTCACAGCAGAAAATTGTGGACAAAGCGAAAATCTTCCACCAGTCGCTGCGTCGCGACATGCGCATTGCCAATCCCCGCATCGCCGTGCTAGCACTCAATCCTCGCGGTGGCGAAGAGGGTATGCTGGGCGACGAGGAGCAGGAAATCATACGTCCGGCTATCAAGGAGCTGGCAGCACAAAGCATTCAGGCCTTTGGCCCCTACCCTGCTGACGATTTCTTCGGAAACGGCGACTACGCTCAGTTCGACGGCGTGCTAGCCATGTATCACGACCAGGGACAGACGCCCTTCAAGGCCATTACCAGCATCAGCGACGATAAGGGTGTGCGTGTCACCGCAGGCCTGCCGCTCATCCGCACGGCTCCTGCCCACGGTGTCTATTTCAATCTGGCTGGACAAGGACGGATGGAGGCCGATTCCATGCGCCATGCCATTTACGAAGCCATCGACATTTGGCGCAACCGTCAGAACTACGACGAGCCACTGGCTAATCCCCTGCCAAAGCTCTATCACGAGAAGCGCGACGAGAGCGAGAAGGTGCGTTTCAACATGCCTCGTGAGAGGAGAGAAGAGAGAGCAGACAAGGCTGAATGAAGACGCTGCCCTTCCTCCTGATGCTATCAGCCTGCTACACGGCCTGCCAGACTCCGCATCGCGGCGACCTGCTATTCCATCTGCCGGCAACGGGCAACCACATCACAGAGGTGACGCAGGGCACGGCCGACCATGTGGTCATTTACCTGGGCGGCGACAGTGTCTTGGAGTCCATTCCCGGGAAAGGCGTCGTGGTGAGCAGGCTCAGTACCATGCTGCAGCGCGAATCAGGGCAGTATGTGAGAGGACGGGTGAGAGACGTGGATGCAGAACGCAGCATCAGCAATGCCTGCAGTTTCATAGGACGGCCCTACGACTCTGTTTTCTCCAGCACGACTGAGGCCATCTACTGCTCCGAGCTGGTGCAGCAGAGCTACGTTGACAAGCAGGGTAAGCTGCTCTTCCAGCCCATCGCCATGTCCTTTCACGACAGCATGGGGCACATCACCTCCTACTGGCAGGACTTCTACAGCAGTCGAGGCCTTGCTGTTCCAGAAGGGCAGCCAGGCAGCAATCCTGCCAACCTGATGAGCCAAACGAAAACAAAGAGATTAAAAAGATAATCATCACTATTTATAAACCATTTAACATTAACATCAAAACATTATGACAATCAATGAAATGAACTTTGCCGGTAAAAAGGCAATCGTGCGCGTTGACTTCAACGTGCCCCTCGACGAGAATGGTAAGATTACTGATGACACCCGCATTCGCGGTGCCCTGCCCACGCTGAAGAAGATTCTGGCCGACGGCGGTGCTGTCATCATCATGAGCCACATGGGCAAGCCCAAGGGCAAGGTGAATCCCAAGCTCTCCCTGGGTCAGATTCGCGAGGCTGTGGAGAAGGCTCTCGGCGTACCCGTTGCTTTCGCTCCCGACTGCGCCAAGGCTGCCGATGCTGCTGCTGCCCTGAAGATGGGCGAGGCTCTGCTGCTTGAGAACCTGCGCTACTATCCCGAGGAGGAAGGCAAGCCCGTGGGCATCGAGAAGACCGATCCCGCCTACGACGACGCCAAGAAGGCCATGAAGGCAAGCCAGAAGGAGTTTGCCAAGACGCTGGCCAGCTATGCTGACTGCTACGTGATGGATGCCTTTGGTACCGCTCACCGCAAGCACGCCTCTACCGCTGTCATCGCCGACTACTTCGACGCCGACAACAAGATGCTTGGCCTGCTGATGGAGAAAGAGGTACAAGCTGTTGACAACGTGCTCAGCAACATCAAGCGCCCCTTCGTCGCTATCATGGGCGGCTCGAAGGTCTCTTCCAAGATTGGTATCATCGAGAACCTGCTGGGCAAGGTCGACAAGCTCATCCTCTGCGGTGGCATGACCTACACCTTCGCCAAGGCTCACGACGGCAAGATCGGAAACTCTATCGTGGAGCTCGACAAGCTCGACGTGGCCCTCGGCGTTGAGGAGCTGGCCAAGAAGAACGGCGTGCAGCTCGTCCTCGGCAGCGACTGCACCGCTACCAACGGCCTCGACTTCGGCACAATGACCGTGAAGCCCGGCTCACAGATCATCACCTGCCCCGCCAACGACGTGCCCGAGGGCTTCGAGGGTGTCGATGCTGGTCCTGAGAGCCAGAAGGCATTCGCCGAGGCTATCAACGGCGCCAAGACCATCCTGTGGAACGGTCCTGCCGGTGTGTTCGAGTGCGACGACTTCACCGCAGGTAGCCGTGCTATCGGCGAAGCCATTGCCAAGGCTACGGCCGAGGGTGCTTTCTCGCTCATCGGTGGTGGCGACAGCGTGGCTTGTGTCAACAAGTTCGGTCTAGCCGACCAGGTGAGCTACATCTCAACCGGTGGTGGTGCTCTGCTCGAGGCCATCGAGGGCAAGGTGCTCCCCGGCGTAGCAGCAATCAAGGGTGAGTAACCATTGAAAGAAGCATATTATGAACCATCCAACGGCGAATAATATGAAGAAGATACTCACATTCATCTTGGGCATGATGGTCGTGGCAAGCTGCGACCTCGTGTCCAAGTCTTCCTCTGACAAGGAAGAGGTAAACATTGACGAACTTGAGGGCATGGCCTTTGAGACAGAGCAGTTGAGCTTCTCCTACGACAAGGACAAGGTAGAAGTAGGCATCAACGTAGAGTATCCCAAGGACGGCAACCCCATCCTCGTCAACGCCATCCGTGAATACATCAGCGAGACGTTGGGCGGCACCTACGACGGCGACCTTGAAGAGGGACAGCAGCTGGTCGACTACTACGGCGGATACTACGAGAAGGAGCTGAACGACGAGAAGCAGGAGCAGATTGATGACAACGACGGCAACGACGAGATCATCAACGGTTTCTACCGCAACTACGACATCAAGAAGGAATACGAATCAGACCAATTCGTCACCTATCTCGTCAACAGCGACATTTTCCTGAACGGCGCCCACGGAGTGGAGTCCAGCTACGGCATGACCTTCCGCAAGAGCGACGGCCGCCGCTTCGGCACCGACATGATGCGCAACCTCTACTCACAAGACCTCTATGCCATCATCAAAAATGGCCTCATAGAATACTTCGGACAGTATTCCGACGAGAGCGTCACCACCGACGAAGACTTGAAAGAGTACATCCTCACCGACGACGACGTCAACTACCTGCCGCTGCCGAAGAACGCACCCTACATTACCAAAGAGGGCTTCGTCTTCACCTACCAGCCCTACGAGATTTCGTTCTACGCAGCCGGTATGCCCACGTTCACCGTCCCTGTCAGCAAAATGAAGCCGTTCCTTTCCCAAACGGCGCTGAAAATGCTTGGCGAGGACTGATTTTATATCAAGCTTGTAATCATCGAAACGTTAATGAGGGTGTGCCAAAAATTTGACACACCCTCATTTTCGTTTCCTTACGTCCAATTATTTGTTGTGAGTATTGTTCAGGGAGTCGTCAAGGACATCCTTTGACAGGCCAAGAGCCTTGGCCGACATGGTGAGATACATGCGCTCGGCCATGGTGGGCTGCGAGTCACTCACGGTGGCCACGGCGACAAGAGAATGGAGAGTATCGAGGGCATAGTCGGGATCGCAGGCCAGCAGGTCGAAGTCGACATCGTAGCTGAAGTCGCTGACATTGCCCTCGGCATTGCCTACGTTGCCAAGCAGCTCCAGCTTCTCATTATCGTCAAGGCCCGACTGCGCCACCTTTTTCTCGATGACCTGGTATTTGGCATCTGCCACGGCGCCATTAATGTTTGCCATGTTCACCATAGCCTGAATGACGGCACGCTGCTTGGCCTCGGGATGACGTTCGCTCTGCTCGGCCTTTGAGAAAGAGGCCTTGATATTGTTGAAGGCCATGGCATCAATGTCGCCATCGGTGAAATGCATTTTCTGCGCCTTGAGTCGTTTCTGCAGCCGACGTGCGCCAGGCTTGAAGGTAAACAGGGTAAGACTGCCCGAAAAGATGCCTCCGGCGATGGGAATGAACTTGCCGATGCTCTTGGTGAATCCTTCTTTCGTGAGCTTCATGCCGGCAATGCGAGCGATGCGCACGGCAATGGGATAAACGGCGGCCTTGGTGATAGCCACTCGCGGCAGTCGGCCCACGGCCTGCTTGGCCAAGCCCTTTGCCAACTCGGAGATGCCCTGATCAGCCACCTTCACGCCCATCATCGAGCCCATGAAAATAGTGAGCAGGTCGGATGACATCGCGTTCATCTCGCCCTCCTCGTCAAGGAAGTCGGGGAAGCCATAGAGGTAGGCCAGCTTTTGCGACAGCACCACGACATGGAAATAATACTGGAGGATGTCGCCGGGTATGGTAGCGGCCATAGCAAGGCCTCCCGGCAATCCAGCGATAGTGCTGGCGGTGGTGGCCAAGGCGGTATGACGATTGATGACGCGCTGCGCCACATTGTCAATGGCCTTGTCGCTGACGATGGTATAGGGCCGAACATTCTCAAGCATGTCGAGCTTCGTGGCGCCACAGTATGGTCGCAGCTCCTTGCGCAGGAACATCACGCGGTCGACCTTTACGCCCGGCAGTTCCAGGACAGAAGAAAGGATATGGCTCCAGGAGAGGAGTTCTTTATTTCGTGCCATTATTTCTGTATTTTTTGATGATACTATAAGCTGCATAGAGTCCCTGCTCGCCAGCCTTGCTCAGGTCTGCAATGCCGTCAGCCGTCTGCCCGGCTTTCAGGCGGCAGATGCCGCGGTTGTAGTAGGCCTCGGGCAGATTGGCCTCAGCCTCGATAGCCTTCGTGAAGTCATCGATGGCGCCAGTGTAGTCGGGCTGTTGCGCCTTCAGGCAGCCACGGTTGTAGAGCAGATAGGCGCAGGTGTGATTGGCATCAATGGCGTTGTCGAGCTCGGTGATGATGCCCATGTTCTTCGGCATTGTCTCATTCGTCCCTCCTACAGCATTTTGATACTGGTTGAGACGGGCCTGACAGAATGTTTTCAGCCACACAGCGGCAAGAGAAAGGGACGAGCCGCGTGAGGTAAGCGGCTGGTGTTCGATGATGAGTGATATGTCGCTGATGGCAGTCGCATAGTCTTGCAGCGCCGCAAGGGCTGTGGCCCTGTGCAACAGCAGCGGCAGAGATTTGGTAATACTCGCCTGACTATCGATGGCGGTGCTCAGCGAGTCGATATAGTTGAACCATGCAGTGGCATGTTCCGTGTCGAGCGAGGCCTGCGCATTACTGACATAGAGCGGGCGCTCTGTTGTCTGCTCGTTTAACTCGTCAATGCGAACATCATGGTGACGTGTCTTGTTCACATCATCTTGCTGTGGCTCGAGTGCGAGGGTGAACATCGGCAGCAGGTCCATGTCGGCATGACGATTCTGCACCCGTCCGCGATAGTCGCTCTTGTATTCACGCTCAGGTTCCTGTTCGTCGGCCACCACCAACTCATCGTATTTCTCCATGTCCAGATCGCTGCGCTTGCGCTGGTTGCGCTTCGTGGCCTTGGGCTGGATGCCATAGAGCTGCTGATAGAGCTGAGTGCGGTAGACCTTGAACTCGTCGAGTTCGGCCTTTGCCGTCTGGCCTAAGCGGCGATAGCAACGGGCACGGTAGATGATGGCGGTATAGAAATTGGGATACTCGTCGATGATCTTCGTATAGTCACGCACAGCCCCACGCAGGTCGCCGGTACGGTCGAGCAGCACGGCACGGTTGAAAAGAGCGAGCATGTTGTCGGGCTCAAGGCCGAGCACGAAGTCGAAGTCGGTGATAGCACGGTTGTCATCGCCCACATCGGCACGCAGTAGGCCGCGGTTATAGTGGCCGAGGAAGTTGTTGGGCTCCAGGTCGAGGGCAGCGTCATAGTCGGACATGGCGCCACGCAGGTTGTTCTGATTATAGCGGGCCAAGGCACGGTTAATGTAGTAGTTGCCCGTCTTCGGCAGCAGGTGGATGGCGTGGTCGAGCTGGCTCTCGGCGTCAGGCCACTCCTTGCGCGAGAGACTGATGATGCTGCGTGCGGCCCACGTCTTACCGTCGTAGGGATCAATCTCGAGACTCTTTTCCAACGCCTGTATGGCCTGCGTGGTGTCGGTCATCTGCATATAGACATCAGCACGCATGGTGTAGGCCTGTGCATAGGTGCTCCAGCGGGCATTCATGGTGTCGAGCTCAGCCAATGCCACCTCGTAGTCCTTGTTCTGAAGATGACAGAGCACACGGTTGTGCCAAAGCGACCGGTTGTCGGGAGTGATGGCGAGCGCACGGTTGTAGTCGGTGATGGCCTCGGAAAACTTCTCCTGCTGGATGCGCGTCAGGCCACGCAATTCATAGATGCCGACAACATAGGGATTGCGATCAATGGCCTCGGTGCAGTCGGCTTCGGCACCTGCAAAATCATCGAGGTTATACTTGGCCACGCCACGAAGAAACCAAGGCTCGTAGAGGTAAGGCTTGGCCGCAATGGCCTGATTAAAATACTGCATACCAAGGACATAGTCCTCGTAGTAGAGCGCCGAGCGCCCGATGGTGATCAGCCTTTCGATGTTGTATTGGGCAAGAGAAGTGAGGGGAAATAAGAATAATAAAGCCCATCCCCACCCCCTCCTGAAGGGAGGGGCGTTAAAAAACTTTGTAACTTTGAAGAAGCGTAATAAAAACATCCTCAAAATATCTAAACTCCCCTCTCTTCGGGAGGGGTTGGGGGTAGGCTTTTTACCTCCTCACTGGCTTTGTCTTATAAGCGCAACGGTAGCGGCCCTGGGTGAGGGCCTTCAGCTTGCTCTTAATGAGCTGTTTGCGAAGCGGCGAGATATGGTCGATGAACATGCGGCCTTCCAAATGGTCGAACTCGTGCTGCATGACACGGGCCAGATAGCCCTCCACCCATTCGTCGTGCTGCTGAAAATCCTCGTCCTGCCACTTGACATGAATACGCGTGGGACGCGTCACCTTTTCATGGATGGCAGGCAACGATAGGCAGCCCTCCTCCGAGGTATCAACATGTGTGTCGTCGACCTCGATGATGTGAGGGTTGATGTAAACCCGAGAAAAGTCCTTGTATTCAGGCATGTCTTCAGCCAATGGGCGCAAGTCAATGACACTGAGGCGGATAGGCAGTCCTATCTGCGGAGCTGCTAGGCCAATGCCCTCGCTATCGGCCAGCGTCTCCCACATGTTGGTGATGAGCTGCTTCAGGTCGGGGTAGTCGGGGGTGATGTCTTCGGTCACTTTTCTCAGCACGGGCTGACCATATATATAAATAGGTAGAATCATTTTTGAGGTGTGAGGTGTGAGGTGAGAGGTGAGAGGTGAGAAGTGTGAGGTGAGAGGTGTGAAATTGGATTACTTCTTTCGTGAGCGCATGTAATCCTCGAGGATAATAGTGGCGCTGATCTGATCGACCAGTGCTTTGTCCTGGCGCGCTTTCTTGTGCAGGCCGCCGTCGAGCATGGACTGATGGGCAATAACGGAAGTAAATCGCTCGTCGTAGAACTCAATGGGAATGTCGGGCTGTGCCTTCTTCCAGCGATTGACGAACTGCTGCACACGCTGCATGTTCTCGCTGGGCTGTCCGTTCATCTGTCGGGGCTCGCCGATGATGATGCGCTCCACGGGCTCACGCTGGGTGTATTGGACGAGCCAATCGTATAGCTCTGACGTGGCGACAGTCGCCAATCCTCCGGCAATAAGCTGTAGAGGGTCGGTGACTGCCACGCCGGTACGCTTCCGGCCATAGTCGATGGATAGGATGCGTGCCAAGGAGAGAGGTTTACTGTCCGTTGTAGAGCAGCCAGGCGTCAGCATAGGTGCTGCGCAGCTGGTCGCGGCTGGCAACGGCATCAGCCTTGTTGTTGTAGGTGGAAGCAACAACACGATACATGTTACGCTCCTCGTTCTTCACAATCTGTGCGGCATAGCCGGCATTCTTCAGACGCTGCTGCAGACCCTCGGCATTGGCGATGACTGAGAAGGAACCCACGACGACGCTGTAGCTCTGCAATCCAGCACCGCTGACCACGCTGACACGCTCCTGGCGCACCTGCACATTGTCACGGTTGTCAACAACCTGTGTCTGAGTGGAAGGTGTAGTGACAACGGGGGTCACGACGGGCGTCTCAGTGGTAACAGGCTGAACGGTGGGCTGGACAGTAGGCTGCTGTGTCTGCTGCTGGGCAGCCTGAGCCTGAGCTTTCTCGTAAGCCTTCTTATAGGCCTTCTCGCTAGATCCGCAACTGGTGAATGACATAGCCAGGCAAACGCCTGCTAACATGAAGATGTACTTTTTCATAATAGTTGTTTATTGTCGATTAATATTGATTTTCCAGCGCGAAGTTACTAATTCTGCTCGAAAAACATAGCATTTACGTGCATAAACTTTGTTAAATGAACAAAAACTAACATTTTTATAAAAAAAATAACGGCTTTTCATGCCTGTATCTCAAAATTATTCGTAAATTTGCAGGTGAATAATCATTAACATCCATTACTAACAAAAACAAAAAAACAACATGAAAGGACTTGGTTACATTGGAGCATTCATCGGCGGAGCCATCGCCGGTGCTGCCGCAGGCCTTCTGCTGGCTCCTGAGAGCGGCAAGAACACACGTGCAAAGATTTCGGACACCGTCAACGATTTCATGAAGAAGCACAACATCAAGCTGAACCGCAAGGACGTGGGCGATCTGGTCGACGACCTGGAGGAAGTGGCTGACTAAAAACACGGAAACAATGCTGTCGAGCGACAAGAATGTAGAAACCATCGCCCAGCTTATTGAGGCGCTGAAACATTATCTCGGACTCCAGACGGAGTACGTGAAGCTCGACGTGATAGACAAGGTGGTGCGTCTGCTGACGAGGGCCACCTTGGCTATTCTTTTATTCCTCATCCTCATCGTCGTGCTGCTCTTTGCTTCGCTGGGCCTGGCTTTCTGGCTGTCGAAGCATATCGGGCTCACGAGTGCCTTCATGGCTGTGGCAGCAATGCACGCCTTTGTGCTGCTGCTCATCTATGCCTTCCGCCGTCCCTGGATAGAGCGTCCGCTGGTGCGCTATCTGGCCCGCCTGCTGTTGAAGGACTAATCAAGCTGTAATTATTTCCCCCTACTGCCAACGATGGACAAGACACACGATTATCGTACACTTGAAGAAATCCGCCAGCGCAAGAACGAGTTGCGCAGGCAGATAGACCGCGACAATGAGCACATCAGCCAGCTGTGGGGTTCCCTCTTCGTCAAGCGGAAAGACTCCACCACAGGCCAGTTTGTGACCAACCTGCTCTCGCATGGTGCCATGATGATTGATGCCTTCCTGCTGGTGAGGAAACTGCGTCGCGACTACGGCGGACTGATGCAGTCGCTGCGTAGGAAGAAATCATGAATTGATGCAGCTGCTGCGTAGGAATTGATGCAGCTGCTGCACCTTCCGAATCCTAAATCCTGATTCTTAAGCCTGACGCCGATACTCCTGCGGCGTCATCTTGTATTCGTGGAAGAAGTTGCCGATGAAATAGTTCGGCGTATAGAATTTACACTCCATTGCAATCTGCTCGATGCTCATGTCGGTAGTGCTGAGCAGCTCGGCAGCTTTCTGCAGATTGATGACACGGGCCAACTCACGAGGATTCTTGTACAGATTGCCTGACACGATTCCGTAGAGCTTGACGATATCCACGCCACCAGCCTCACTCAGCTGACGCATATTGAGCTGGCGCTCATTGTGTGTATTGATGAAGGGAATCAGCTTCATCATGATGTCGATGAACTCGGGATTCAGTTTATCAGCAGAGTCGGAAGCTCCCGACAGGCCTTCGCCAACTGGCGTAAGAGGACGATTGGCATAATCCTCGCATCGCTCAGCAAAGAAGCGAATCTTGCGTATAATGTCACCCTCCTCGCTATTGCGACGGACACGCATACGCGTATTCTTATTAAAGAAGTAGAAATTCACGATGAGCAACGCCAGCAGTACAGCCCCCAGCAGAACATACAGGCCGGTGGTGCGCCACCAAGGCTCCTTGACGTGAACAATCCATACAAAGCGCTGGTCGTCGGGCAAATCCTCCTGCCACTGGTCGGGGAAGAGCGATGCCTGCACCTCTACATGATAGTCGCCAGGCTTCAGGTTCACCATCGGATAGTGGAGCAGGCCCCTGTCGTCGACCTGTGAGGAGGTGCTTGTCGAGTAGACCTGCCACTCATTGCCCAGCTCCTTCACCCTGACACGATAGTAGGTCTGAATGGGACGATAGTAATTCAGTGCAGAGAATGTGAGGGCGATAGAGTTCTGGTCACTTTTCAGGTTGATATGCTCCACACGTGTCATGGCCCTGTCTACGATGACATGGCCGTCATATTCCTTGCCAGCCACCACGTCGTTGCCGTTCATCAGCATGCGCACCAGCTTGGGCTTCAAGTTGGTGATGACGTGCGGCACATTGACATCCTTCAGATTTTTCGGGTTGAACTCAACGACGTGCTCCACAGCCTGCATCAGGATGGTACCGTCGTCAAGCATCATCACCTTACAGTTCTCGAAAGACTCGTCCGGCACATTATCGTTGGAGGTGAAATTGTTGATGAACACAATCTTCCCGTCGTCAATAAGGAAGAAAGTGATGCCGCACGACGTGGCCACCCACATATTGTGATCCTGGTCTTCGATGATGGAATGCACCACCTCGTTGTTCAGCCCGTTGGAGCGGCTATAGTGCAGTTTCTCGCCTCCAGGCTGCTCGATGAACAAACCCAGTCGGGTGCCAATCCATTTCCAGCCGCGGCTGTCGCTTGTCAATTCACAATTCGCCCTGATGCCGTCATAATACGAGATACTGGTATTTCCCGGCGCCTCATACAGCATAGCACCATAAGTCATGGCCCGATCATCCGACCAAGGATAGGCACGGATAGACAACGAGTGCGGACGCGCATAGAGTACGCCGCGTTTCTCAGTACCTATCCACAGGCCGCCTTGATGGTCGAAGGTCATCGCATTGCAGTCGGTAGCCATCGTCTGACCGTCGCTCAGCAGCACCTCAGGCACATGCTCAACCTCCTTCGTATCAGGATGATAGACGTAATAGCCATATTCCGATGGGATGTAAACCAGCTCACCCTTCGAGTCAATTGTCATATTGTTCAGGTGATGGTCTATCTCCATCACCGTCTCGTAGGTATTCTCCTTGGCACTGAAGAAAAGAAGGATAGCTCCCTTGTCGCCGTTACGGATTTGGAAGAAGCCGTCGCCAAAAGGCTGCAGCACGGAAGAGCCTGAATACTTCTCCACCATGTCGCCCTCGTAGGCCTTCACCCTGCACACAGTATTGCCCAGCGTGTCTGTGCCCAGCACTTCGCCGTTGTCATAGAAGAAATAGACGGTATTGTCGGCCACATCCATGTCCTGCAGGATACGGTCTCGCAACACGTGATAGGTGCGCTTGTACTTGGCGCTGAAGAGTCCTTCCTCCGTCACGAACCACATTGAGCCCAGCTGGTCGACAAAGAGGTCGAGCACCTTACTGCTGCATCCCTTTGACTTGATGATGCTGTCAGCCTTATTGACATATTTCTCCGACATCAAGTCCAGGCACATCACTTTGTGCTTGTCTTTCAGCCAGATGTGATTATCGTCGTCGAAGTAAAGGTGATAATGTCCCTCATACGACGGCAATTCATACTCATATTCGGCCTTAGTGTCGGCATGGGTAAAGGACTTACCGTCGAAGAAATTCAGATTACCAATGGTGGAGATAATGATGCGGCCGTTGGACGTACACTTCACAACCTGTGCACTATTGTCGGCCAAGCCGTTGGAAGCATTGATGACAATAAAAGACCGTTCCTCCTCAGAGGCTTTGGCCTGCAGTGCAGTAAGCAATACAGGAAACAAAAAACACAATAGTCTGTATACGCTCATCTGTAATGCCCAACTAAGTCGAGGTGACAGGACTCGAACCTGCGACATCCTGGTCCCAAACCAGGAACGCTACCAACTGCGCTACACCTCGATCATATTGTCAAGGAGGAAAGGACTGACCTTTAACCGTCAACCTTTAACCCTTAACTTTTAACCTTTGATAATGCCCTGCTCCACGAAGATCTTCTTCAGTGCGATGACCGAGCGCTCCACCTGCTCATTGGTGTGCGTAGCCATCAGGGCATAACGTACCAGCGTGTCCTGCGGGGCACATGCCGGCGGAATAACAGGATTGATGAACACGCCTGCATTGAAGGCAAGGGCGGTCACCAGGAATGTCTTGTCTACATCGCGTACATAGAGCGGAATGATGGGGCTCTCCGTGTCGCCAATCTCGAAGCCTTCCTCGCGGAAACGCTTCAGGGCATAGTTCGTCACGTTCCACAGAGCCTCGATGCGCTGCGGCTCCTCCTGAATGATGTGCAGGGCCTCCATAGCGGCGGCGGTGGCTGCGGGAGTGTTCGATGCCGAGAAGATATAGGTGCGGCAAGTGTGACGCAGCCAGTTGATGGTATCGGCATCGCCGGCGATGAATCCGCCGATGCTGGCCAGCGACTTCGAGAAGGTACCCATGATCAGGTCCACATCGTCTGTCAGGCCGAAATGGTCGCACACACCCCTACCCTGTCGGCCGAAGACGCCGATGCCGTGGGCCTCGTCCACCATGACGGAGCAGTTATATTTCTTCTTCAGAGCCACAATCTCGGGCAGCTTGGCTAAGTCGCCCTCCATCGAGAACACACCGTCGACGACGATGAGCTTGATGGCTTCCTCGGGCAGTTTCTGCAGCACGCGCTCCAGGTCTTCCATGTCGTTGTGCTTATAGTGCAACTGACGGGCGAAGGCGAGGCGGCGTCCATCAACGATGGAAGCGTGGTCACGGTCGTCGCAGATCACATAGTCGTCCTTGCCCAATACTGCGGGGATGACGCCCTGATTCACACTGAAACCTGTAGAGAAGCACAGACAGTCGTCCTTGCCTACGAACTCGGCAATTTCCTTTTCCAACTGAATATGTAAGTCAAGCGTACCGTTGAGGAAGCGGCTGCCGGCACAACCCGTACCGTACTTGTCGATGGCTGCCTTAGCCTTGTCAATAATGCGCTGATCGCCCGTCAGGCCTGTGTAGGCATTCGATCCGAACATCAGCACTTTATGTCCGCCCATATCAACCTCAGTGCCCTGTTTTCCCGTGATGGCACGGAAGTAGGGATAGATGCCTTTGGCTATCGCCTCCTGAGGTCTGCGATACGATTTGTATCTCTCTTGTAGTTGTCCCATAACTATGTTTATAGGTGTAACATTTTTTTTCAGGCTGCAAAGTTACACAAAATTCTGTAAATACAATTCATTTTTTGAAAAAATGTTTGATTTTGTCATTTTTCTTTCCTTTTACGCCTCATTTTCCGACATATTTAGTACATTTGCACCCATGCAAGACGCCAAAAAACGAATTTTATTCATCGTCAACCCCATCTCGGGCACCAGTTCGAAGAAGGGATTCGACAAGATTGTGGAGAAAGTCATCGACCGCGACCGCTTCGAGTACAACATCATCCGCACCGAGTACGCAGGCCATGCCGCCGAGCTGGCAGCCGACAGCGCAGCCCGTGGCACCGACATCTGCGTGGCCGTGGGGGGCGACGGCACCGTCAACGAGGTGGCGCGTGCCCTCGTGGGCACCGACACCGCCCTGGGCATCGTGCCCTGCGGATCGGGCAACGGCCTCGCCCGCCATCTCTGCCTGCCCATGAGCATGAAGGGAGCGCTGGGCATCATCAACCAGGGGCAGACCGACACCTTCGACTACGGTCTCATCAACGATCACCCGTTCTTCTGCACCTGCGGCATGGGCTTCGATGCCCATGTGTCGCTGCTCTTCTCGCAGTCGGGCAAGCGAGGTCTCAGCACCTATGCCCGCATGGTGTTGAAGGAAGGGCTGAAATACAAGGGCGACAGCTACGACGTCACCATCGAGGATGCCGGCGGCCAGACGCAGCACCTCCAAGCCTTCCTCATTGCCTGTGCCAATGCGGCGCAATACGGCAACAACACCTACATCGCCCCTGAGGCGTCCATGCAGGACGGGTTGCTCGACGTCATCATCATCGAGCCCATCCACGGCCTCGGAGCCGCAAGGGTGCTCACGGAGCTCTTCACCAAGACCATCAAGAGCAACCGCCACGTCACCCACACACAGGCTCGCCGACTGCATATCCACCGCCCTGCCGAGAGCGCCGTACACTACGACGGCGACCCCACCGTCATGGGCACCGACATCGACATCCGCCTCGTGCCGCGAGGCCTCAAGGCCGTCATCAACCCCAAGTCCGTCGAAGACAAAGCGCAGCCCGGACGCATCGCCAAGATGCTGCATATATAATATATGTTCGCGTACATATTACAGATTTCCATCGTCGTCATCATCGTGGCGCTGTCCGCAGGCTATGCCGGATGGCGCCTGCACAAATCTTTCACATCTCCCTGCCATAGCGGGACCGGCCCAGACGCTTGTTGCAGCGATGCCACCCCCTGCTCCTGCTGTCCGGAATGTCCGCTGAGGAATCTGGAAAACAGGAAAGAATTGTGCGAGAAGAAAAAAGATGATGAAAAATTTGGACGAATGGAAAAAAAGCGCTAACTTTGCACCCGCAAAAGCAAAAAGGTGCTTTGACCAACGGTCTAGTCACCTTGCGCTCGAAAAAGCGCATCGCTTTTTGCTCGCTTACTCGGTGCCTTGGATGAGTGGCTTAGTCAACGGTCTGCAAAAC
>CAMVJU010000045.1 GCA_947167935.1 uncultured Prevotellaceae bacterium
GCCCATTTATAGCTGTAGTAGCCGGCAGCATAGCCTCCGGCCATGATGTGCGAGAACTGCGTGGTCATGCAGGTGTCCATGCGCTGCGGACGGATGATGGCCTTCTTCCAGGCCTCCTTCTCGAAGGCGATGATGTCCTCGTCGAAGGCGTCGCTCTTTGTATAGTAGGCCATATCGAGCAGGCCGAAGCTCACCTGACGCAGGCAGGCCGTAGCCACCATGAAGTTGCGGCTGCGCACGATGCGGCGTATCAACTCGTCAGGCAACGGCTCGCCCGTCTCGTAGTGGAAGGCAAAGGTGCGCAGGAATTTCTTCTCGATGGCGAAGTTCTCCATAAACTGCGAAGGCAGCTCAACGAAGTCCCACAGCACATTCGTGCCGCTCAGACTCTCGAAGCGGCAATTGGAGAAGATGCCGTGCAGGGCGTGGCCGAACTCGTGCAAGAACGTCTCCACCTCGCCCAGCGTCAGCAGCGCAGGGCGTTCAGGCGTGGGTTTCGTCAGGTTCATCACCACGCTGACGTGGGGACGGATGTTATACCCACCCCCGGCCCCTCCCGTACGGGAGGGGAGGTCGGTTACCTCGTCTGCGGCTTTGCCACCCTCAGGGTATTTAGTCTCCCCTCCCGCACGGGAGGGGTCGGGGGTGGGTTTCATGTACTGCCCCTGATACTCCGTCATCCAAGCGCCGCCCTGCTTGCCCTTGCGGGGGTGGAAGTCGGCATAGAACACAGCGAGATAGCTGCCGTCCTTGTCGAACACCTCATAGGCCTTCACGTCGGGATGATAGACGGGGATGTCCTTGTTCTCCTTGAACGTGATGCCATAGAGCTTGTTGGCAAGGCCGAACACGCCGTCGATGACCTTCTCCAGCTGGAAGTAGGGCCTAAGCATCTCCGCGTCGATGTTATATTTCTTTAGCTTCAGCTTGTGCGAGTAGAAAGCGATGTCCCAGGGCTCAAGAGTCTTTCCGCCCAATTCCTCCATCTCCTTGATGGCTGTCGGCTTATACGCATCTACCAGCTGGTTGAGCAGACGGTAGACGCTACGCACATTCTTCGCCATGCGGCGGCTCAGCACATAGTCGGCATAGGTCTTGTAGCCAAGCAGCTGGGCAATCTCGCGGCGCAGGTTGATGAGGCGCTTGCAAATCTCAATATTGTTGTTCTCGTTGTCGTGGATGCCCTTCGTGTTGTAGGCCATATACATCTGGCGGCGCAGTTCACGGTCGGTAGCATAGGTCATAAAGGGCGAGTAGCTGGGAGCATCGAGGGTGAATACCCATCTTTCATCTTTCCTCTCTTCACTATTCTCTCCTCTCTCCTCTCTACTCTCTCCTCTACCCTCTTCCAAGGCTGCATCAATGGCGGTCTGAGGCAGACCGTCGAGCTGCTTCTCGTCGGTGATGACGAGGCGGTAAGCCTTGTTCTCCTTCAGCAGGTTCTGCGAGAACTGTAGCCCCAGGAGCGAAGCCTCCTCCGTGAGCTGGCGCAGACGCTCCTTGCCCTCAGCGTCGAGCAGGGCACCGCTGCGCACGAATCCCTGATAGCAGTCGTCCAGCAGGCGCTTCTCCTCAGGCGTCAGTCGGCGATGATGCAGGTGCACATACTTCACGCGTTCGAAGAGCTTCTCGTTCAGGCGCATGTCGTTGGCGTGCTTCGTCAGGATGGGGCTCAGCTTCTGTGCCAGCGCATCCATCTCATCGTTGGTCTCAGCCGACAGCATGTTGAAGAACACGGTGCTCACGCGGTCGAGCAAGTCATAGTAGCCCTCGTCATCCTCCTTGTTAATAATTGTATTGTCGAAGGTGGGCTTTTCGGGGTTGTTGATGGTCTTATCGAGATACTCCTCATCACGGCGAATGCCCTCCATGAACGCCTCCTCATAGTCCTCCATGCGGATGCGGTCGAAAGGCACCGTGTCGTGCGGTGTCTTGTATGGCTCAAAAAACGGATTCTTTCTCTCCGGGGTTTGCTGTGTCCCCTGATTCTCACTTTTCATAAGGCTTCACACTTTTCAGGCTGCAAAATTAGTAATTTTCCGCGAAACCCACACATCTTTAAATATAAATAACACTTGGAAAAACAAAAAAGGGGCTCCATGCTGTCACAGCATAGAGTCCCAACGCAAACTTGGACATGAGTCCGAGTTTTGCCTGCGCTCGGCAGAGCTGATGCAAGGCATCGCTCTGCCCTCGCATTTGCAAACTTGAACTTGACTTATCGAATAAATAATAGTTCGCGGTATTTCGGCAGCGGCCAGAGGGCGTCGTCGACAATGAGCTCCAGCTTGTCAATCTGGTAGCGGATCTCGTCGAGCTTCGGCTCCACCTTGTCGTGATAGGCGATGGCCTTGTCGTGCTCGTCTTCAATCTTATTGGCGAGCTTGCGGGCATTGACCAATTCCTCGACACCCTTCTCGATGGCTGAGGTGCGCTCGGCTATCTCCTCGATAATCTTGAGGTTGCGGGCGTTCAGCTTCTCGGCCTTGTCGACGGGGAAGACGGTGGAGACGCTGTCGACATTCTTCAGCAGGGCCGTCTGATAGCTGGTGGCCACGGGGATGATGTGGTTCATCGAGAGGTCGCCCAGGACACGGGCCTCAATCTGGATCTTCTTCGTGTAGGTCTCCCACTTCACCTCGTTGCGGGCCTCGAGCTCCTTCTTCGTCATCACGCCCAGGCTCTCGAACATGTCGATGCTCTCCTGGTCGAGGTAGCGCTCGAAGATCTTCGGGCAGCTCTTCTCAACATCCAGGCCACGCTTCTCGGCCTCGATGACCCACTCGTCGGAGTAGCCGTTGCCGTCGAAGCGGATGGGCTTGCAGGTCTTGATGTCCTCGCGGAGGACGTCGATGATGGCGTGGAACGTGGCGTTGTGGCCGGTGCCTTCCACCTTCTTGGCGAACTCGGGGATGCGGGCGTCGACACGCTTCTTGAACGATACCAGAGCCTCGGCTACGGCGCTGTTCAGGGCAATCATGGCGCTGGCACAGTTGGCCTCGGAGCCTACGGCACGGAACTCAAAGCGGTTGCCGGTGAAGGCGAAGGGAGAGGTGCGGTTGCGGTCGGTATTGTCGATCAAGAGCTCAGGAATCTCAGGGATGTCCATCTTCAGACCCTGCTTGCCAGCCATAGCAAGGATGTCGTCCTTGTCGGCCTTCTCGATATGGTCGAGCAACTCGCTGACCTGCTTGCCAAGGAAGCTGGAAACGATGGCGGGAGGAGCCTCGTTGGCACCCAAACGGTGGGCGTTGGTGGCACTCATGATCGAGGCCTTCAGCAGACCGTTGTGCTTGTAGACACCCATCAGCGTCTCAACGATGAACGTGGCGAAGCGCAGGTTGGCCTCAGCGGTCTTGCCAGGGGCGTGGAGCAGGATGCCGTTATCGGTGCTCAGACTCCAGTTGTTGTGCTTACCAGAGCCGTTGATGCCTGCGAAGGGCTTCTCGTGGAGCAGCACACGGAAACCGTGCTTGCGGGCCACACGCTTCATCAGCGACATCAGCATCATGTTGTGGTCGACAGCCAGGTTGGTCTCCTCGAAGATAGGAGCCAGCTCGAACTGGTTGGGAGCCACCTCGTTGTGACGTGTCTTGCAGGGAACGCCCAGCTCAAGGGCCTGGATTTCCAATTCTTTCATGAAGGCTGCGACACGCTCAGGAATAGAGCCGAAGTAGTGGTCGTCCATCTGCTGGTTCTTGGCAGAGTCGTGGCCCATCAGGGTGCGACCCGTGAGCAGCAGGTCGGGACGGGCAGCATAGAGTCCCTCGTCGACGAGGAAATACTCCTGTTCCCAGCCAAGGTTGCTCTGTACCTTCTTCACGGCAGGGTCGAAATAGTGACAAACGTCAGTAGCAGCCACGTTGACGGCATGGAGGGCGCGCTTCAGCGGAGCCTTGTAGTCGAGTGCCTCGCCGCTATACGATATAAATACGGTGGGGATGCAGAGTGTATCGTCGATAATAAACACAGGCGATGTGGGATCCCAAGCGGAATAGCCGCGGGCCTCGAAGGTGGAGCGGATGCCGCCTGAGGGGAACGAAGAGGCGTCGGGCTCCTGCTGGACGAGCAGCTTGCCGGTGAACTCCTCCACCATGCCGCCCTTGCCGTCGTGCTCGATGAACGAGTCGTGCTTCTCGGCAGTACCTTCTGTCAGGGGCTGGAACCAGTGTGTATAGTGGGTGACGCCATTCTCGGTGGCCCACTGCTTCATGCCGGCAGCCACGGCGTCGGCTACGGTGCGGTCGAGACGTGCGCCGTTGTCGATGACGTCGACCATCTTCTCATACACGTCCTTCGGCAGGTACTTGTACATTTTCTCACGGTTGAAGACCTTCTTGCCGAAATACTCGTAAGGTCTCTCACTGGGTGCTTTTACGTCGAGGGGCTTCTTCTTGAAAGCCTCGCCGACAACCTGAAATCTTAATGCTTCCATAATCTTTCCTTTTGTTGATTGTTATACCTATTTCTTACACTTTGCAATAATTATGGTGCAAAGGTACGACATTCTGAAAGCAAATAGCAAAATGCATTGACACAATTTATCTTCGTTTTATTCAAAAGTAACAATTTGGAAATAAATGGCCTTCGTTTGCTTTCAACTTAAAACAAAATGTAAAATCCTGATAAACGGTTAGAAAAAGCCCCCTCTCTCAATGCCGTCGGAGAGAAGGGGCTGGTTTTGGGGAATCTTAGGGCTGCAGCGTCAACCCGAACACCAGATAGGCTTTCTGTGTACAGGGGTTGGTGGCCACCTGGGCGAAGACGGGAATGGAGAACGAGTCCGTTACCTTGATGTCCTTCGTGGCCCGCAGCGAGAGATCGGTCACCGCAAAGCCGTTGGTGCCGTAGTAGTCGGTGGCGAAGGGGACGGCGCCGGCCGTAGCAGTCCAGTCGACTGAAGCAAGTTTGAATGGGACAACTACCTCTGCGTAGCTGCTGTAGGCCCGCTTGCCGTCCTTGTTCACTCCGTCATTGCCTGCGAAATTGGTGTACCACTGCACGCTGGCCACACCGAAGTCATAGCCGATGTTGGCCTCAAAGACGTGGCTCGTCCTATGGGCATCGTAGAGGAAATAGCGCTCCTCGGGGGTGTTGAACCAATAGTCGGTGATGCCGAAGTTCAGGTTGCCGATGGCGTAGGAGGCCGTAAGGTCGAACTCTTTGGCGTCGGTAGGCTCCGACAGGCCCACACTGCCCCATGCAGTCAGGCTCAGCCCTTTGTAGCCAATGCCCAGCGTAGGCTGCAGCGACACGCTGCCACATTCTTCACCACGCCATATGTACTGGCTCACAACATCAGCACTGATGGTTGTTTCAATCTCATCCTGTGCCAGAGCAGGGATACTGCTCAGCACGCTGATTGCGAATATAAATATCTTTTTCATAACTTCAATTTTTTAATTCTTCAATTCTTCAATTCTTAGTTATAGCACAGTTCTCCGTGCTCGTAGACGTCGAGACCTTCCTCCTCTATACGTTTATCAACGCGCAAACCGTGTAAATATTTTATTCCGTAGAACAAAATGAAGCCGCAGGCAGCTGCCCAGAGGTCGATGACGAGGATGCCGAAGCACTCAGCGCCGAAGAATCCCCAGCCACCTCCGTAGAAAGCACCGTTGGAAGTGCTGAGTAAGCCAGTCATCAGCGTGCCGAGGATGCCGCAGACACCATGTACGCTGGAGGCGCCGACGGGATCGTCGATGTGCAGTTTGTGGTCGATAAACTCAATAGCAAAGACGAGCACCGTGCCACATGCAAGGCCGATGATGACGGCTCCGAAGGGCGATACGAGGTCGCAGCCGGCTGTGATGCCCACTAGTCCTGCCAGCACGCCGTTCAGCGTCAGTGAGAGTGAGGGCTTGCCATATCTGAGCCAAGTGATGAACATTGTGGCCACACCACCTGCAGCAGCGGCAAGGTTGGTGGTCAGGAAGACGTGAGAGATAGCCACACGATTCACCTCGCCAGAGGCAGCGAGCTGTGAGCCAGGGTTGAATCCGAACCATCCGAGCCAGAGGATGAAGACACCCAGGGCGGCCATCATCAGGTTGTGACCAGGAATGGCACGGCTCTTGCCGTCCTTTGCATACTTACCGATACGGGGACCGAGGGCCATAGCTCCTATCAGGGCCAACACACCGCCCACGCTATGCACGATGGCTGAGCCAGCAAAGTCGTGGAACACGTCGCCAAAGGTAGACATCATAAAGCCGTCGGCAGCATCGCTGCAGAGCCAGCCGCCGCCCCACGTCCAGTGTCCCTCGATGGGATAGATGAACAGCGAGATGACTGCACTATAGATGAGATACATCGAGAACTTTGTGCGCTCGGCCATAGCACCACTCACAATCGTAGCGCTGGTGGCACAGAAGACAGTCTCGAAAATCAGGAAGCCCTCAACAGGCAGGTCTCCACTATAGAATGAGAGATCGCCCCAGTTGGGCATACCGATGAAGCCAGCGCCTTCGCTGCCAAACATAAAGCCGAAGCCAAGGAAGAAGAACAGCAGGGAGCCGAACATGAAGTCGACAAAGTTCTTCATCAGGATGTTAGCCGTGTTTTTACTACGCGTAAAACCTGCCTCACACAGCGCAAAGCCAGGTTGCATCCAAAAAACCAACATGGCTGCCAATAGCATCCATACGGTATCGAGAGATAATGATAAAGTATCCATAAAAATTACCCCCCTTTAATTCCCCCGAGGGGGAAGACCGTCACAGGGTTTGGGGTCAGAAAAAAGTATTTTGTTGTTATCAGCTACACCTCCCCTCGGGGAGGCTTGGAGGGGGTTTTTATTTCTTATCCCTCAAAACGGTGTCGCCATTCTCGCCCGTACGTATAGAATATGTGTCGATCACGTCGCTCACGAAGATACGACCATCGCCAATCTCGCCCGTGTGTGCCACGTCGAGAATCACTTTCACGGTGGGCTCGAGGAATACGTCGCGGCACACAATGGTGATGGCCACGCGCTCAATGACGTCGGTGGAGTACTGCACGCCACGATAGATGCGCTCTTGGCGGCTTTGGCCGATGCCATGTACGTCGTGGTACTCAAACCAGTTGATGTCGGAGTTGAGCAATGCCTCTTTTACCTCCTCAAACTTGGTCTTTCGGATAATTGCTTCAATCTTTTTCATACCTAATACCTATTAAAAGTTACACTTGTGTCAATTGACGGTGCAAAGTTACGGCGTTTTGATAGCAAAACAATTGTATTTTTATGCATTTTGATTCGCAAATGTTTAAAATATTATCCTTTTGTCAAAAGAAAACAAATTTCGCTTACAATTTGAGAGAAAAACGTCGGTTTTCGCTTATGATTTGTTACTTTTTGTGAAAAAGAAGGTGAATCTGCCAAGCATTTCTTGTGTTTTCCTCCAAATCATCGTACCTTTGCACTCGATATGAAAGAGAAAATCGGATTTACCAAGATGCATGGGGCGGGCAATGACTACATCTACGTCAATACATTATTATATCATGTGCCCGAGCCCGAGAAAGCAGCCATCGCCTGGAGCGACCGCCATAAGGGCATTGGCAGCGACGGACTGGTGCTGATCGGCAAGTCGCCAGTGCCAGAGGCTGATTTCTCCATGCGCATCTTCAATGCCGACGGCAGCGAAGCCATGATGTGCGGCAATGCATCGCGGTGTATCGGAAAATATCTCTATGAGCGAGGACTGACCACACAAAAACAAATACGCCTTTTGACACTTTCTGGCATAAAAACGTTAGAGTTGCATGTCGAAGACGGTGATGTGAAGAGCGTCACCGTCGACATGCTATCTCCAGTTTTTGAGAATGAGGAACAGTTCGTGTCATCACGCGACATGGGACTGGGTGTCTTCGTCTCGATGGGCAATCCCCACTACGTCATCTTTACCGACGATGTCGATCAGGTGGGTGAGACGGGGCCCAAGCTGGAGTGTCATATAGCCTTTCCGCAGCGTTGCAACATCGAGTTTGCCCGCATGGAGGCGGATGGGACGATCCGTACTCGTGTGTGGGAACGTGGCAGCGGCATCACGCAAGCCTGTGGCACGGGCGCCTGTGCTACGGCCGTAGCTGTCTGCCTCACTGGCAAGGCTGGCCGTCGTGCCCAGATTGTGATGGATGGCGGTACGCTCGACATCGAGTGGCGCGAGTCAGACAACCACGTCTATATGACGGGGCCTGCAGAGTTTGTCTTCGACGGAGAAATTGAATTATGAATTATGCATTGTGCATTATGAAATATGAATTGAAAATATGGCATTAGTTAACGACCATTTCCTGAAACTGCCGAACAACTACCTGTTCGCAGACATCGCAAAGAAAGTGAACGCCTTCAAGGCCACGCACCCCAAGGCCGACGTCATTTCACTGGGCATAGGCGACGTCACCCAACCGCTGGCTCCTGCTGTCATCGAGGCAATCCACAAGGCTGCCGACGAGATGGCCACCAAACAGGGATTCCGCGGTTATGGGCCTGAGCAGGGCTATGACTTCCTGCGCGATGCCATCCTGAAGAACGACTTCCTGACACGGGGCATCCATCTGGATCGCGACGAGGTGTTTGTCAACGACGGTGCGAAGAGCGACACTGGCAACATCCAGGAGCTCATCCGCTGGGACAACTCGATAGGCGTCACAGACCCCATCTATCCCGTATATATCGACTCCAACGTGATGATTGGACGTGCCGGATGGAAGGGTGACGACGGCAGCTGGTCGAATGTGATGTACATGCCGTGCAATGCCGAGAATAATTTCATTCCCAAGCTGCCCGACCGTCGTGTGGACGTCATCTATCTGTGCTATCCCAACAATCCCACGGGTACCGTGATCTCGAAAGACGAACTGCGCAAGTGGGTGAACTACGCATTGAAGAACGACACGCTGATTTTCTACGATGCTGCCTATCAGGCTTATATCCAGGACGACAAGATTCCTCACAGCATCTACGAGATTCGCGGTGCCCGCAAGTGTGCCATCGAGTTCCACTCATATTCGAAGACTGCCGGCTTCACGGGCATCCGCTGTGGCTACACCATCGTTCCGAAGGAGGTCACAGCCGCTACGCTGACAGGTGAGCGCATTCCGTTGAATCCCCTGTGGTATCGCCGTCAATGCACGAAGTTCAACGGCACCAGCTACATTAGCCAGCGTGCCGCAGAGGCCATCTATACACCAGAGGGCAAGCAGCAGGTGAAGGAAACAATCAATTACTACATGCAGAACGCGAAGAAGATGCTCGAGACCCTCCGCAGACTCGGCTTCGAGTGCTATGGAGGCGAGAACGCTCCGTATATCTGGGCAAGGACACCAGAGACCAGCGGCTCGTGGCAGTTCTTTGAGGAGATGCTCTACGGCGCCCACGTCGTCTGCACACCGGGTGTCGGTTTCGGCCCCAGCGGCGAGGGCTATGTGCGCTTCACAGCCTTCGGCAGTCACGAGCAGACCGACGAGGCATTGCAGCGAATAGAGAAGTGGTTAAAATAAGAAACGTAATAAACGAGGAAAGTGCTGAAGTTACGAATGTAGTTTCAGCACTTTTTCGTAGTAGTTGACAAAGGCCTGGTTGCAGAGGCGTGTGCCGCCAGAAGTGGGATAATGGCCTGTGAAATACCAGTCGCCAGGATGGTTGGGACAGGCGTGGTGAAGGCCTTCGATGCTTTGGAAAACGAGCTCTACAGGAGCTTTCATGTCTTTAGGTCGCAGCATCTCCACAATCTTGTTGTTGATTTCGTCAACGGTAAAGGGCTCATAGAGGGCACGGACGTGGTTCCCAGTTTGAGGGCTTCGTTTGCAAGCCAGATACGTGTCGTTGATTAGCTGCCACATGCCTCGCTCCTCGATGAGGGCCATCGTGGCACGGAAGGCGCAGAACTCCTCCAAGTGGGCCATGTCGATGCCGTAGTAGTCGGGATAGCGAATCTGCGGCGAGCTCGACACCATCACGATCTTCTTGGGGTGCAGACGGTCGAGGATCTTGAAGATGCTTTCTCTTAGCGTCGTACCACGTACAATCGAGTCATCGATGATGACGAGGTTGTCGTCGTAGGGCCGCAGGCTGCCGTAGCTGATGTCGTAGACGTGGGCGGCGAGGTCGTTGCGCTCGCTGTTGTCGGCAATAAACGTGCGCATCTTGATGTCCTTCCACACCACCTTCTCTGTGCGCACATTGTAGCCCTGCTGGCGGAAGCCGTCGGTCATGCCGTAGTAGGCCACCTCAGCTGTGTTGGGGATATATGAGAAAACTGTGTTGGTGACGTCGCCGTCGATGGCTTTCAGGATGGCGGGTGTGAGCTGTTCGCCCAAGCGCTTGCGCTCCTGATAGATGTCGCAGTCGGAGCCGCGGCTGAAGTAGATGCGCTCAAACGAGCAGGCGCTCAGCTGCTGGGCAGGCATGATCTGCTCCAGCCTGCTTTCGCCATTCTTATGTACGATGAGGGCCTCGCCGGGCTTCAGCTCGCAGATGTCGTCGGCCGAGAGGTCGAAGGTCGTCTGCAGGACTGGTCGCTCGCTGGCCAGGGCGATGATGTCGTCGTCGCGATAGTAGAAGGCAGGCCGAATGCCCCAGGGGTCGCGCACGGAGAACAGCTCGCCGCTGCCCGTCAGTCCGCACATCACGTAGCCGCCGTCGTAGTGCTCCATCGTCTTCCGAAGCACGTTGGCCATCTCTACATGATTGTCGATATAGTCGGTGATGTCGGTGCCCTCCAGCCCCTTTTCCTTCGCCTCGACAAAGAGCCGTTCCACCTCACGGTCCAGGCGATGCCCCATCAGCTCCAGCGTGATGTAGGAGTCGCCATAGATACGCGGCGACTGTCCCTGGGCGGTGAGAAAAGAAAAGACCTCGTCGATGTTGGTCATGTTGAAATTGCCGCACAGACAGAGGTTCTTGGCACGCCAGTTGTTGCGGCGCAGGAAGGGATGCACGTATTGCAGTCCGCTCTTGCCCGTCGTCGAGTAGCGTAGATGGCCCATGAAGAGCTGGGCCTCAGGGAGTCCCCTGCCGAATATCTCCGTGATGGCGTCCTTGCCCTCAGCCTTCTCACGGAACATATACTCTGTGCCGACGGGCGCATCGAGGTTGACGCAGGCGATGCCGGCACCCTCCTGTCCGCGATTGTGCTGCTTCTCCATCATCAGGTAGAGTTTGTTCAGCGCCCAGCGTCGTGTACCGTATCTCTTCTCGTAGTAGTCCAGCGGCTTCAGCAGACGAATCATCGCCACACCGCATTCATGCTTCAATTGTTCCATATCATATACAAGCTTTGATGAATGACATGAACAGCGGATGCGGATGGAGCACCGTCGATGAGTATTCCGGGTGGAACTGGGTGCCGATGTACCAGCGTTTCTCTGGTATCTCGACAATCTCCACGAGGTTGGCGGCAGGGTTGATGCCCACGCATTTCATGCCGGCCTTTTCGTAGGATTCCAGATATTCGTTGTTAAACTCATAGCGATGCCTGTGCCTTTCCTTGATCAATATTTCCTCGCCATAGGCCTCCCAAGCACGGCTGCCCTTCACGAGCTCACATTCGTAGGCACCTAGACGCATCGTACCGCCCATCTGGGTGATGTTCTTCTGCTCCTCCATAATATCGATGACGTTGTGGGGCGTCTGCTCGTCCATCTCACGGCTGTTGGCATTCTTGTAACCCAGCACGTTGCGGGCAAACTCGATAACCATCATCTGCATACCTAAGCAAATACCGAAGGTAGGAATGTCGTTGGTGCGCGTGTATTCGGCAGCGATGATCTTGCCCTCGATGCCACGCTGACCGAAGCCTGGGCAGATGACAATGCCTGCCATTCCGTCGAGTTTCTGGGCTACATTCTGGCTGGTAATCTCCTCGCTGTTGATGAAATGCAGCTTGGCCTTCACATCATTGTAGATGCCAGCCAAGTTCAAGCTCTCGCGGATGCTCTTGTAGGCATCCTGAAGGTCGTACTTGCCAACGAGTCCGATATGCACCTCGCGGGTAGCGTTGCGTTGTTTGTCGAGAAAGTCGTGCCAAGGCTTCATGGCCGGCGTCTCTCCCACAGGGATGCCGATCTTTCGCATGATGGCGGCGTCGAGGCCCTGCTTCTGCATGTTTACGGGCACCTCATAGATGCTTGGCATATCCTCACTCTGCACCACGCACTCCAGGTCGACGTTACAGAACGATGCTACCTTCATGCGCATCGAGTCGTCCAGATGGCGCTCTGTGCGCAGCACCAGTATGTCGGGCTGTATACCCATGCCCTGCAGTTCTTTCACGCTGTGCTGTGTGGGCTTTGTCTTTAGCTCGTCGGCAGCCTTCAGATAGGGCACATAGGTAAGATGTACGCACACAGCATTGCGGCCCAACTGCCATCTGAGCTGTCGGATAGCCTCCATGAAGGGTGCACTCTCGATGTCGCCGATGGTGCCGCCCACCTCAGTAATCACAAAATCGAGAGACCCCCCAACTGCCCCCGAGGGGGCCTCTATAGTATCCCCCTCGGGGAACGAGAGGGGGGTTCTCAGCATCCTCCTTTTTATCTCGTCGGTGATATGAGGCACCACCTGAATAGTCTTACCTAGATAGTCGCCGTGACGTTCACGGTCAATTACCGTCTTGTATATACGTCCTGTGGTGATGCTATTATTACGAGTGGTGCGAATACCCGTAAAGCGCTCGTAGTGACCTAAATCCAAGTCCGTCTCAAAGCCATCCTCCGTTACATAGCACTCGCCATGCTCATAGGGATTCAGCGTGCCTGGATCAATGTTGATGTAGGGGTCGAACTTCTGGATGGTTACTTTGTAGCCGCGTGCTTGCAGCAACTTGCCGATGCTGGCGGAGATGATGCCCTTGCCCAATGACGAGACCACACCGCCTGTAACGAAGATGTACTTTGTGTCCATAAATCAAAAAAAAACGTATTTATGGACTGCAAAGATATGTATTTTTTATGTTTCTGTGTAGAAAATAGCATATTTTTGATAGGACAGTTTTTGTAGGGCTGTCTATTCGTATTGCAGCAGGCATATTCCATTGCAATCTGAAAGGAGTTTGGTTCATTTTGCTTGCAGATTGTTATTTTAAGACAAAAAGTAGATGAAAATGTCAGAAAAACTGCCCGTTTGATGACAAAACGATATAATTTTGCCGCCCGAAACGGGTAAAAGGTAAGATTATTATTAGGATAATATGACAAAAAGTAAGCAAACTCCAATCCTAAAAGGACTTTCTCAGAGCGTACAGAACCAGGGACTTTACCAGAGCCAGTACGAGCACGATGCTTGCGGCGTGGGAATGGTAGTAAACATCCACGGCGGAAAGAGTCACGATCTGGTAGACAATGCACTGAAGGTGCTGGAAAACATGGAACATCGCGGCGCTGAGACTCGCGACAAGACTGGCGACGGAGCCGGTATCATGGTACAGATTCCGCACGAGTTTATCCTGTTGCAGGGTATCCCCGTGCCCGAAAAAGGTAAGTATGGAACGGGACTGGTATTCCTGCCAAAAGATGAAAAAGCGCAGCAGGACATCCTCTCTGTGATGATTGAGGAGATTGAGCGCGAGGGGCTCACGCTGATGCACCTGCGCGCTGTGCCTACCAACCCTGAGGTGCTGGGTGCCGCAGCTCGCGAGGTTGAGCCCGACATCAAGCAGATTTTTGTTACTGGCATTGCCGACGAGCAGGTGCCCGTATTCGAGCGTATATTATATAAGGTACGCAAGCGCATAGAGAACCGTATCGACAACGAGGATTTTTATATCTGCTCGCTGTCGAACAAGAATATCATCTACAAGGGTATGCTGACCAGCGGACAGCTGCGTCGCTACTTCCCTGATCTATCAAACGATTACTTTACAAGTGGATTGGCGCTGGTACACTCGCGTTTTTCTACCAACACCTTCCCCAAGTGGAAGTTGGCTCAGCCTTTCCGTCTGTTGGCCCACAACGGAGAAATAAATACCATTCGTGGTAACCGCGGTTGGATGAAGGCTCGCGAGAGCGTGCTGAGCA
>CAMVJU010000046.1 GCA_947167935.1 uncultured Prevotellaceae bacterium
CAGCCTCGTTACCATCACAGGTGATAAATTTCTTTTCTTTTGCCATTTGTTTAGAAAAAATAAATGTATGTTTGGTAATCTCTAATACCTAATAATAATGATTTGTTTTAAAACGAGTGCAAAGGTACAAAGAATTCTGCTAATTGCAAAGCGGAGTTTGCAAAATAATGCAAACACCGCTTGTTTTGCTTTTGTCTAAATTAGACATAGGCTCGCAAATAGCCAAAAAGAGGGTGAAAAAGTGCCTGCAGGATGCCTTTCACGAGGTGAACGACACGGGCCGTTATGCTGGGGAGGCTCCGCGTGAAAATTTCTCACGTGAGATTTTTTTCTGGGGAGGCTCCGCGTGAAATTTTCTCACGTGAGTTTTTTTTCTGGGAAGGCTCCGCGTGAAAATTTCTCACGTGAGATTTTTTTCTGGGAAGGCGCCGCGGGAAAAAATCTCGCGTGAGATCTTTTCACGCGGGCTGGGGTTAGGTCAACAAACTAAAAATATTCTGCTTTTTAGAGGCGTTGTTGAAGGATTTTTAGTACCTTTGCATTTCAATTTCAAAATCGAGTCATGAAAAAGATACTTTTTTCCTTGTTTTGCATGGCCTGTCTTTCGGCTCATGCACAGTTAGTCACCAAAGGCGACGGCACCACTTACACCATGCAATCGCTGGCAAAGATGTGGGATTCGGGCATTGTGGTGCATGAAGCAGAACCCACGCCAGACTATCGTCAGGCCTATGAAATGACTATAGACATCACGATATCTGAAACCGACAAGTTTGTCATGGACGATAATATTGAAGTGATCTTGGGCGAGGACGTCACGTTGACCATCGAAGGCGAGGCCGATTTCGGCCTTTCCACTGGTTCGACCTTTTTGGGCAAGGAGGGGAAAGCCGCACTGAAGCTGGGGTGCAAGCAGTTGACAACGCTGGAGAACTGCTGCTTCCAGAACGTCAGTCTGGAGCTGACGGGCGAGGGCGGGGTAGTGGTGAGCCACTGCTCGTTCTACGACCACGACGGGTCGAGTGCTGCTGCCCTCTATTTCATCTCGGCCGGCGCTGAAAGCACCATTGAAAACTGCACCTTCGAGCGTTGCGGAAAGGCTGCCATCGGCAGTGCTGCCAACGCTTCGCAGCCGATGACCGTGAAGGACTGCACCATCAGCCATTGCTCCACTCAGAACAAGAACGTGCCGCAAATAAATGTCACAGCTTCCAATGGGCTTACCATCACGGGATGCACCATCGAGGGCACGCCCGAGCTGAACATGGTGGGGGGAATAGGCATTTCCAACTTCATG
This sequence comes from uncultured Prevotellaceae bacterium, assembly GCA_947167935.1. Classification (GTDB taxonomy): domain Bacteria; phylum Bacteroidota; class Bacteroidia; order Bacteroidales; family Bacteroidaceae; genus Prevotella. Next base: position 1,298 of record CAMVJU010000046.1, read on the forward strand.
GGCTTTGACGCCAATGTCACCGTCAGCAGATGCACCATCACCAGCAACCGCTACGGAATAGGCCTTGTGGGCCCCGCTGCCCACATCGTCATAGAGGGCAACACGCTCAAGGACAACTGCCATGAGCAAAACGCGATGAACGGCGGCAGCGGCATCAGCCTCTATGACCCTTACATGCAGACGTCGGCCATCATCAAAGGCAACCACATCGAGGGCTCGCTTTGGGGCATCACGGTCATTGGTTGTAAAGAAGTGAACGCAGGACGCATAGAAGAAGGCGGTGAGTACAGTCCCGGCCTGAATACCTTCAAGGACAACGGTAACGGAGGACAGCTTTATGACCTGTACAACAATTCGGCCATTACGGTCTATGCCCAGGGTAATACGTGGAATGTCAGCGAACAGACGGAGGAACAGATAGAAACGGTGATTTTCCACCAGAATGACGATTCCTCATTGGGAAAAGTCATTTTCATGCCTGCGGCAGTGGAAACGATGGTTGAAAAGCTGGAACAGCAAGGGCAGCAGGCCGAGGTAGTCTATAATCTGCAGGGCCAGCGCATGCGCAAAGGCCAGCATGGCATCTTCGTTGTCAATGGAAAGAAAGTGGTGCGTTAGCCTGGCGCTTGCCGCCCTTTGCAGCGGTTGTTCTACGCAGCAGTTGCGCGTGGGCGACTTGCTGTTTCATGTGGTGGGGCAGGAAAACCATATCACCGAGGTCACTCCCGGAATGATTGACCACGTGGCCATCTGCTCGGCCAAGAACCAAGTGATTGAGGCCATTCCCCACGACGGCGTGGTGCTGACACCGCTCGACAGCGTGAAGCGTCGTGAGGACGGCTATTACATGATAGGACGGGTGAAGGGTGCCGATGCCAAGCAGTCGGTTGAAAATGCTTTCCAATTTCTGGGAACGGGCTACGACTCGCTGTTCCTGCCCACGCCCGAGGCCATCTATTGCTCAGAGCTTGTGCAGCTGGCTTACGTCGACAAGAAGGGGCGGCAGTTGTTTGGCACCATACCCATGTCGTTCCACGACGCATCGGGGCGCATCACCGACTATTGGACGCGCTTCTACTCACGCCACGGAATGGAAGTACCAGAAGGACAGCCCGGAACGAATCCGTCCGAGCTGTCCAAACGTAAAATCATTAAGTTAAAGGGAAGGCTACGCTAAGCAGAAGTCGAGGTCGGCCGTGATTTGTTCCTTGTCGAGGTGCTGGCCTATGAACACCAGCTTCTGCATGCGGTCGCCATATTCCGGATCCCAGTCGCGACGCAGCTTCTCGTCGCGGGCCATCATCAGGGTGATTTGCTCGGGGGGCATGGTGGCAAACCACTGGCCTGCATTGCGCAGCGACACTTGGCGGCCTGCCTGCTCAAAGACGTAGCAGGTTTCTTCCTCACCCTTGAAATAGCAGATGCCCTTTGCGCGGATGATGGACTTGGGCCATTTGCGGGCAACGAACTCGTCGAACAAACTGAGGTTCATCGGGCGACGGGCGTAGTAGACGAACGTGCCAATGCCATACTCCTCAGCCTCACCTTCGTCGTGGTGGTGATGGTGGTGATGATGGCCATGCTCGTCGTGATGGTGCTCGTGCTCGTCGTGATGGTGCTCGTGTTCATCATCGTCGTCGTCATCATCGTCGTGATGGTGTTCATGTTCATCATCGTCATCGTCATCATCATGGTGGTCACCCTCAATCTCCTGAATCCATGTAGCCGAGGTGGCAACTTCTTCAAAATTGAACTTCTCGGTGTGGATGATCTTGTCTAAATCCACATTGCCATAGTCGCACTCAATGATGTCGGCCTTGGGTTGGATGGCACGAATAATCTGGCGTACCTGGGCCAGCTCCTCCTTTGACACTTCGGAAGCTTTGTTCAGCAGGATGATGTTGCAGAACTCTATTTGCTGAATAACCAGGTTCTCGATGTCTTCCTCGTCAATGTTCTGGCGCATCAGGTCATTGCCCGAAGAGAATTCATCGCGCATGCGCAAGGCATCGACGACGGTCACGATGCAATCGAGCTGCAACAGTCCGTCTTTCACATATTCCGGTCCTAAAGAGGGTATGTTGCAAATGGTCTGAGCTATTGGCCCAGGCTCGCAGATGCCGCTGGCCTCGATGACAATATAGTCGAAGCGCTTCATGCGTGTGATGTCGCGCAGCTGCTCAACGAGGTCCATCTTCAGCGTACAGCAGATGCAACCGTTCTGCAGGGCCACGAGCGAATCGTCTTTCTGGCCCACTACGCCGCCTTTCTCAATGAGGTCGGCGTCGATGTTCACCTCGCCAATGTCGTTCACGATGACGGCAAACTTAATGCCCTTCTGGTTTTGAAGAATGCGGTTGAGCAGGGTGGTCTTTCCACTACCTAAATAGCCCGTGAGCAGTAGCACGGGAATGTTCCTTATTGGTTCCATTGTTTTTCCTTTTTAAATTTTGGTTGGCAAAATTACAAAAAAACGTGGTAAACGCAAAAGAAAAAACAATGTTTCTTTTGTCAGCAGACAGAAAAGTGATAATGAAAAGGAGCATCCGATGGCTCGGGTGCTCCAATTCTCTAAATTCGTATGATGCGTAGCCGAAATTACTTCAGCGCTTTGTTCAGCATGAAGTATACTTCGTTGTTGCGCAGGGTCTGCTTGAACTCGTAGGTCTTCGTGTCCTTGTTGATCTTGACATACTCAATGCCCAGCATCTCGGCGAAGTCCTCCCAATACTCCTCGGTGATGTCGTAGGAGAAGGCACTGTGGTGGGTACCGCCTGCAAGAATCCAAGCGCCGGCGCCAATCTCAAACGTGGGCTGGGGCACCCAGAGGGCACTGGCCACGGGAAGGTTGGGCATGGGCTTCGGCTCGATGCACTCTACCTCCTGAGAAATCAGGCGGAAACGGTTGCCCAGGTCAACGACGGTGGCTTTGATGCCACGGCCTGTCTTCGAAGTGAACACCAGGCGGGCAGTCTGCTGCTTGCGGATGCCGATGCCGAGGAAGTGTACTTCGAGCTTGGGTTTGTCGACAGCGATGAGCGGGCACACCTCAAGCATGTGGCTCTGCAGGCAGCTCGAACGGTCGCCGGCGAAGTTGAGCGTGTAGTCCTCCAGGAACGAGCAGCCAGTGGGCAGTCCCTGAGAGATGACCCACAGCGTGCGATAGAGGCAAGCCGTCTTCCAGTCGCCCTCAGCACCGAAGCCGTAGCCCTCTTCCATCAGGCGCTGCGAAGCCAGACCGGGAATCTGGTCGAAGCCGCAGAAGTCGGGAGCGTCGATGTCTGCATCGCCCAGGTCGTCGAAGTTGGTGGTGAAGGCGGTGGCGCCTTCGTCCTTCAGCACGCGGCGGAGAGCAATCTCGGCCTTGGCGGCGTTGTGTACCTTCTGCCAGTAAACCTCTTCGCCGCTCTCGTCAATCTTGATGGTGTACTGCTTCTTGTACTCCTCAACGAGCTCATCGGCTTCTTTGTCGGTGACTTTCTTGAAGTAGTCCATCAGCGAGCTTACGGGATAGTAGTCCACATGGTAGCCCAGGCGCTGCTCGAACTCCACACGGTCACCGTCGGTCACGGCCACGTTGTTCATGTTCATGCCGAACATCAGGCAGCGCACGTTGTGAGCGTCGGCTACGCCAACGGCCACGCGAGCCCAAACGGCAATCTGCTTCTGAGCCTGCTCGTCCTTCCAGTAACCGCATACCACTTTGCGGGGAACGCGCATACGGGTGCAGATATGACCGAACTCGATGTCGCCGTGGGCGCTCTGGTTGAGGTTCATGAAGTCCATGTCGATGGACTCCCAGGGAATCTCGGCGTTGTACTGTGTGTGGAAGTGGAGTAGGGGCTTCTGCAGCTTCTGCAGGCCCTTGATCCACATCTTGGCGGGCGAGAAGGTGTGCATCCAGGTGATGATACCTACACACTTGTCATCGTTGTTGGCAGCCTTCATCACGTCCTCCACTTCCTTGGAGCTGTTGGCTGTGCCCTTATATACTACCTTAATAGGAATAATACCTGACTGATTCAGACCGTCAACCATCTCCTTTGAGTGTCCGTCTACGGCCACAACAGCGTCACCACCATAGAGCAACTGCGCACCAGTTACCCACCATACTTCTAAATTTTCGAATGCTTTCATTGTAGTAATTGTTTTAAGTTGTTAATAATTAATGTTTCTGTCCTTTTTGTCCGTAATAGGCGTTGGGGCCATGCTTGCGCATGTAGTGCTTCTCGATGAGGAGCGGGTTCATGGTAAGAGCGGGATTCACCGAGAAGGCGATGAAAGCCATCTTGGCGCACTGCTCCATGACCTTGGCGTTGTACACGGCATTGTCGGGTGAGGTGCCCCATGAGAACGGACCGTGATTCTTGACCAGCACGGCGGGGGTGTGGTCAGGATTGATCTTGCGGATGTTCAGAATCTCGTCGACAATCACGTTGCCGGTTTCCAGCTCGTACTGTCCCTTCACCTCGGCCTCAGTCATGTCGCGGGTGCAGGGAATGTCCTGGTAGAAGTAGTCGGCATGGGTGGTGCCGATGTTGGGAATGTCGCGGCCTGCCTGAGCAAAGGCGGTGGCGTAGGTGGAGTGGGTGTGTACAACCCCCTGGATGTTGGGGAATGCCTTATATAGCACAAGGTGTGTGGGAGTGTCGCTCGAAGGATTGAGCTCACCGTCCACTACTTCGCCCGTCTGGAGGTCGACAACCACCATGTCGGAGGCTTTCATCTCGTCATAGCTGACACCGCTGGGCTTGATGACGACGAGGCCTTTCTCACGGTCGATACCTGAGACATTGCCCCAAGTGAAAATCACCAGTCCTTGTTTCACAAGGTCCAAGTTGGCCTTGAATACTTTTTCTTTCAGTTCTTCTAACATAGTTTGTTTATAGTTTAAAGTTCGGGTCTTCGTTATAGGCTTTCCTGTTGAAACGGAAAAGGTAGGCACCACGTTTCGACCCCGTTTTGTCAATAAGTTCGGTCTTTTCAATGAAGTCCATATCCTTGATGCGCTTGCGGAAATTGCGCTTGTCAAGTTCCTCGCCATTCACGGCTTCATAAAGCCTTTGCAGCTGGGTAAGCGTGAAGAGACTGGGGAGCAGACGGAAGCCGATAGGCTCGGTGCGCAGTTTCTGGCGCATCAGCTTGAGGGCTTTCCTGATCATCTCGTTATGGTCGGAGTAGAGCTTAGGCAGTCCGTTCACGTCCATCCACTCTACGCTGTGCTCCATGCGTACTCGCTCGTCGTAGTCCTTCACATTGATCAGGGCGTAGTAGGCGATGGAAATGACACGTTCGCCGGGGTCACGGTCTACACTGCCGAAGGCACCTACCTGACGCATATACAGGTTGCGGAGTCCTGTCAGCTCGGAGAGTGTGCGGCTGGCTGCTTCATCAATGTTCTCGTCGGCGGCGACGAAGCCTCCGTAGAGGCTCCATTCGCCGCGTCCGGGATCCATCTGTCTGCGGCCGATGAGCACCTTCAGCTTTCCTTCATCGAAGCCGAAGATAATACAGTCCACCGAGACCCAGACTTTCGAGTGTTGGCTGTAGTAGGTCATTTCCTGTTTTTAGAAGAAGTACCAGTAGAAGCAGCCACAGAGGAAGAGAACACCGAGGGTACCCACAATGTCCCAAACGTCCCAGCTTTGGGCAATCTGCTTACGATAGTCTGCTGTAAAGGTGATGGCATCCTTCTGTTCGGCTGTGGGTGCGGGAGTAAAGAACGACACACACACCATCAGCAGCACAATGAATACCAGCAGCCAGCACTCGAAGACGAGCCAGTTGGTCTGCCAGAACCATGTGGTGGCATTCCAGAAGGCACCGTCCATCTGAGCTGAACCTGTATCCGTAATAACATTAGTCACCAGTCGCAGCATACCGATGATGAAACCACCAATGAGGCCCCATTCACCAGCCTTCGGCGTAATCTTCTTAGAGAGAATACCCAGTGTGAAGACAGCCACCATAGACGGAGCCAGCAGCGACTGAATGCCCTGCAGATAGCTGTAGAGGTTGCCCATACCCATCATGACGGGAAGCCAGAGCAGGCCGAGAACAACGACCACGACGGTTGCGATACGGCCGACGAGCACGTAGTGGGCCTCGCTCAGGCCCTTCTTCATGGGCTTGTAGAAGTCCTCGGTGAACAACGTGGCGCACGAGTTGAAGAATGCAGCAAGCGACGTGACAAGGGCGCAGATGAAGCCAATGGTCACGAAGCCCTTGATACCCGCAGGCAGGATGCTTTTCACCATCATGGCAAAAGCACCGTCGGTGTCGTGCTGGTTGGCAATATCCATCTGGATACCGAAGTCGCCAAAGCCACCGTTGGCCAGAGCCATAGCCACCATACCGGGGATAAGGAACATAAATACGGGAAGGAGTTTGAAATAACCTGCAGCGATGGTGCCGCGACGGGCGCGCTTCATCACCTCCACGTTGCTCTCACCCTTCTGCTGACCAAGCACACGCTGAACAATGTGCTGGTCGGTACACCAATACCAGAAACCGATGATAGAGGCACCAATGAACACCACAAAACCGGGATACTCGTGGTAGAGGGGGTCGGGATTGCCCGATGCGTTGATGTCGGCCCAGTGGAACATGTGAGTTGTTCCGTAGCCGTCGTGCAGCGTGCTACAGAAAGCCATCATGTTTTCCCAGCCCTGAACGATACTGCCGCCACCCAGTGTGTAAAGACCGAGGAAGAGTACTAAGAATGCTCCTATAATAAGAATAGGTGTCTGGATGGCCGACATGGTCATCACGCCCTTCATACCGCCGAAGACGGTAAAGATGGCTGTGATGGCGATGAGGCCGAGGGCACCCCACCAGAAGGGCAGGCCGATGAGATACTCAAAGAAGATACCACCAGTAAAGGCTGTTACTGAGACCTTTGTCAGGATGTAGGCTACGAGCGTGATGATAGAGAGCCATGAGCCTGTGCGCTGGGTGTAGCGGAACTTCAGGAAGTCGGGCATGGTGATAATCTTGCCCATCTTGTTGTTGAGCAGCTGATAGAAGGGCACGAACAGCCAGCCGAGAATCAGGATCATCCAGCCCTGCATTTCCCAGTGGGCCATACCCACACCGTCCTTGGCACCAGTACCGGCGAGACCTACGAGGTGCTCTGAGCCGATGTTGGCTGCAAAGATAGCCATACCGATTACATACCAAGGTTCGCCCTTGCCGAACAGATAGTCCTGCGAGTCGGCACCCTTCATTTTCTCCTTGTCTTTCTTGATGGCGCGGTACACCGCCCATACGATGGCCAACACACCGACGGCAAGCACCGTCCAGTCGAGCCAAATGAATTCACGTGAACTCCAATTCATGATGATTTGTAATTAAAATATTTTTGATTTGTTACTTTATTTGCGATTCTTCCACATGGCGGTCATGTCCTCCAGCGTCTTGCCTTTCGTCTCAGGCACTAAGCGCCAGACGAAGAGGGCGGCGATGATGCAGATGATGCCGTAGAGGCCGTAGGTGAACCAGTGACCGAAATCATCGCCCTCGCTGAGGTGCATGTTGAACATGGGCACGAACGAAGAACTGACGATAAAGTTGAAGATCCACTGGAAGGCAACGGCGATGGCAACAGCACCACCACGGATGGTATTGGGGAATATCTCGGCGATGAGCACCCATGTGATGGGACCCCACGAGAACATGAATGAGGCAGAGTAAACCAGCAATGAAGCGGCTGTCACCAATGCCAGGCTGTCATTGCCGAAGGTAACTGCCACACCGAAGGCACCAAGAGCCATACCCAGAGAACCAGAGATGAGCAGAGGCTTGCGTCCCCACTTCTCAACTGTAAATACAGCTACAAGTGTAAACGTGATATTGATAATACCCATGAATACCGTTAACATCATGGGGTCGTCCATACCCATATCGCCGAAGATACGCGGAGCATAGTACAGCACGGCGTTGATGCCCACAGCCTGCTGGAACACTGACAGCATGATACCCACGAAGATACATACGAAACCGTAGGTCATCAGCTTCTCGGTCTTCACGACCATCGTGTCCTTGATGTCCTGCAGAATCTGAGCGGCCTTCGTCGAACCGTTAATCTTCGACAGGATGCCGAGAGCCTTCTGGTCCTGATTGATACTGACGAGGTAACGCGGTGTCTCTGGAACGAAGCAGATGAGCAGGGCGAAGAGTCCAGCGGGAACGGCCTCAGAACCGAACATATAGCGCCAACCGGTAGTCACCGTCCATTGTGCAGCGGGGTTGATGGCAGCAATGCCCTTACCCATCTCCTCGACGAGCGGCTGGATGTGGTCGCCCAGGATGAAGAAGTTGACGAAGTAGACCACCAGCTGACCGAAGATAATGGCGAACTGGTTCCATGATACGAGCATACCACGGATATTCGAGGGAGCCACCTCGCCGATGTACATCGGGCAGATGGCAGATGCCAGACCTACGCCGATACCACCGATGACACGGTAAAAGTTGAACATGATGAGCAGCGAGTAGGTGGGCTGGCCGTATTCAAAGAACATGAACTCAGGATCCATCGAGCCTAAGGCTGAGACAAAGAACAACAAACCTGCAATAATCAGCGACTTCTTACGTCCGAGGTTCGTGGCTAAGAAACCCGACAGAGCCGAACCGATGATACAGCCTATCAGAGCGCTGGCAGAAGTGAAGCCGTGCCAACCGTCGGTGTAGGCAAAATCCTTGGCCTCCATGAAGAAAGCTTGCAGGCCCTTCTCTGCACCTGAGATGACGGCGGTATCGTAACCGAACAGCAGTCCGCCCAGTACGGCCACCATCACAATACTTATGAGGTAGCTCTTGCTACCGTTTTCTGTCTGTGCCATAATTGTCAATTATCAATTATCAATTCTCAATTGTCAATTACTTCGTCGAGAATTTATAGGCTGCATGGCTGAAATACTTCTCGCCAGGGTTGAGCACGGGACTTGCCCAATCAGCGTGGTTGGGGCTGTCGGGATATTTCTGGCTCTCTAAGCAGATGCTGACGTGCTGGGGATACTTCTTGCCAAGCTTACGCACGATATTCTCTTCACCGCCTACTCCCTGGAAGTTGCCGCTGTAGACCTGAACGCCCGGCTCGTTGGTGTACATCTCCATGAAGATGCCCGACTTGGGGCTGTAAAGGCTTGCGCAGACCTGGGTGTCGTCGCCCTTGGTGTTCAGGCACCAGTTGTGGTCATATCCGTGAGCGTTCTTAACCTGGTAGTATTCCGACTTGATGGAGTCACCCACAGCATGCGGGGTGCGGAAGTCCATAGGTGTACCCTCTACAGGCAGTATCTTACCAGTAGGCATATAGCTGAAGTCTGCTTCGGTGAAGTTGTCGGCATTGACGTAGAGCACTTGGTCGTAACCGGGATTTTCCAGGTCGCCGCTCAGGTTGTAGTAGTTGTGATTGGTCTGGTTGATGATGGTGGGCTTGTCGGTTGTTGCCTCCCATGTGATGTCCAGCGTGTTGTCATCTGTAATCTTGTAGGTGGTGATGGCTGTTACGGTTCCGGGGAATCCGTTCTCACCGTCCTCGGCAACGATGGTAAGCTTTAACGTTTTGTCGTCAACTTGCTCAGCATCATACACTTTATTCATCCAGCCAGTGGCACCGCCACCATGCAGGCTGTGAATACGGGTGTCGCCCTCATGCGGGTCGTTCTGTCGCAGCTGGTATGTCACACCGTTGAGTGTGAACTTGCCGTCGCAAATGCGGTTGGCATAGCGGCCAACGCTGGAACCGTAGTCGGTGGGCGAGTTCAGCGTGTCGGCATATTGGGCAATGTTGTCGAAGCCCAGCACTACGTCAGTAGGCTTGCCGTCCTTGTCGGGAACAACGAGCGACACCACGCGGCCACCATAGTTGGTGATGCACACCTCCATGCCGTTCTGGTTCTTCAGCGTGTAGAGCTTCACTGGCTTGTCTTGGAGAGTTGTGTCAAACTTGGCAGGGTCGAGACCCGATACCGTGAGTTGCGGATTTTGCTGTCCGCCAGCGCAGGCCGTGAACATTGCTACAGCAACGCCCATGCCTAAAATACTGCCTTTAAGGTTTTTCATTGTAATTGGTTTTTAGTTTAATTATACTGTATTACTGAATTTGGGTGTAAAATTACTACTTTTATTTGAATCTACAATAAAAAAACACAAAAAAATAAGCGGTAAGGTGTGGATTTTACACCCTACCGCCGTTATTTAACGAATTTTATCGATTTTTATTCGCCTTTTTCCATCTTTGCTTTCAGCTCAGCGAGCACGTCAATGTCGCCCAGCGTGGTGCTGGCAGCAACGTTCTCAATCTTCGGACTGTCGTCCTTCTTGGCGGCACGAGGAGCCTTCTTGGCAGCTGCCTTCTTCTCTTCGCGAGCAGAATCCTCAAAGGTACGGCTGTGAGAGAGGATGATGCGCTTGCTGTCCTTGTTGAACTCGATGACCTTGAAGGGCAGTTCCTCACCCTGCTGAGCCTGAGTACCGTCTTCCTTTACGAGGTGCTTCGGAGTAGCAAAGCCTTCCACGTTCTCGTCAAGTGTAATCACAGCACCCTTTTCCAGCAGCTCGGCAATCTTACCGGTGTGGATAGAGCCAACGGTGTACTTCTCTTCGAATACATCCCAAGGATTGTCCTCCAACTGCTTGTGGCCGAGGCTCAAGCGGCGGTTCTCCTTGTCGATGTCGAGTACGACAACGTCGATGGGAGCACCTACCTGAGTGAACTCTGAAGGATGCTTCACCTTCTTGGTCCAGCTGAGGTCGCTGATGTGAATCAGACCGTCAACACCTTCCTCCAGCTCAACGAATACACCGAAGTTGGTGAAGTTGCGAACCTTAGCGGTGTGCTTGCTGCCAACAGGATACTTAACCTCGATAGCCTCCCAGGGATCTTCCTTCAGCTGCTTGATGCCGAGAGACATCTTGCGCTCGTCGCGGTCGAGAGTCAGGATGACAGCCTCTACCTCGTCGCCAACCTTCAGGAACTCCTGAGCTGAACGCAGGTGCTGGCTCCAAGACATCTCGCTGACGTGAATCAGACCCTCAACACCGGGCTGAATCTCAACGAATGCACCGTAGTCGGCAATCACGACTACCTTGCCCTTCACGTGGTCACCAACCTTGAGATCAGCATCCAGAGCATCCCAAGGATGCGGAGTGAGCTGCTTCAGACCGAGTGCGATACGCTTCTTCTCATCGTCGAAGTCGAGGATGACGACGTTGATTTTCTGGTCGAGCTCGACAACCTTCTTCGGGTCGTCCACGCGGCCCCAGCTGAGGTCAGTGATGTGGATGAGTCCGTCAACACCGCCCAGGTCAACGAATACACCGTAAGAAGTGATGTTCTTGACGGTACCTTCGAGGATCTGACCCTTTTCGAGCTTGCCGATGATTTCCTTCTTCTGAGCCTCCAGCTCGGCCTCGATGAGAGCCTTGTGAGAGACAACAACGTTGCGGAACTCCTGATTGATCTTCACAATCTTGAACTCCATGGTCTTGCCTACGAACTGGTCGTAGTCGCGTATGGGGTGAACGTCGATTTGCGAACCGGGCAGGAATGCCTCGATGCCGAATACGTCGACAATCATACCGCCCTTCGTGCGGCACTTGATGTAGCCCTGTACGACCTCCTCGGCCTCAAGAGCTGCGTTGACGCGATCCCAAGCCTTGCTCAGGCGGGCCTTCTTGTGCGACAGGATGAGCTGGCCTTTCTTGTCCTCAGCGCTCTCCACATAGACCTCTACGGTGTCACCAATCTTCAGGGCGGGGTTGTAGCGGAATTCTGAGGCAGGGATGATGCCGTCGCTCTTGTAACCGATGTTGACAACAACTTCCTTCTTGTCAACCGAGATGA
>CAMVJU010000047.1 GCA_947167935.1 uncultured Prevotellaceae bacterium
CCAACCTTGTGGGATGGCAGTTTTGGTACTACACCGAGGTGTGCGTGCTTGAAAATGCCGTGGTGCTGCGCTATACCTTCGATGGCCAGCGAGAGTATATGGTTTGTACTTCAGAAGCGTTGCCGTTGGAATTGATTGAGGCTTTATTTGATGATAGCAATGGAGATTTGACATTGATGGGACTTGAAGACTCGCAAACCTCTCAACTCTTAACTCTCAACTCTCAACTCTCGATTTCCGTTGAGCCGGTTCGCGACCAATACGATTACATCTATCGTCGCACTGACCTCGCAACGCTTCATGGCAGACATCTGGACGCCAAGCGCAATCACATCCATCGTTTCCGTGCGGAGCATCCTGATTTTGAATATCGTCCTCTTACGCCGGAATCCTTTGACGAATGTCGCCGACTTACGGAAATTTGGAAGGTAGAGAAAAACGTTAACGTTAACGATAACGACAACGATAACGATAACGATAAGGGGAATGAGACTATCAATGCCGAGCATCGCGTGATGGAGACCATATTCTCGAATTGGGACGCTCTCGGCATGATAGGCGGAAGCATCTTCGTGGACGGTCGTATGGTGGCTTTTACATACGGTGCTGCTGTCACCACCGACACCTTCGACGTCTGTGTGGAGAAAGCCGACCGTCATGTGGAGGGTGCCTTTGCCATCATCAACCAGCAGTTCGCCGAGCATCTGCCTGAGCAATATATCTATCTGAACCGCGAAGAAGATATGGGAATCCCAGGTCTTCGCCAAGCGAAATTGTCGTATCACCCTGAAATACTATTGACCTACAATGTCGTGCATATTACAAAGAATGACTGAAGATGACGCGCCATTGACCGCCCGCTGGATGGTGCGACAATACGGTTTTGACCGCGTTGAGGTGGAGTCGTGGGTCCAAGACCTGCATTTCAACTGGCCGTTGAGTGTCAAGGCTTTAGATGAAAACGGCCATGTAATAGGGCTGCTCAATATGAGTGACTATCGAATTGAGGAGGAAACGCCGCAAATCCTGAAAGACAGGCCGGAACTGATAAAAAGCCTGAACGCTCGGCGTTATATCGCTGTCTTTTCGTTCATCGTGGCTGAAAAGTATCGTGGTACACGATTGAACTACGACATGCTGATGTCAATTATGCCCGAGTTGAAAAACAAGTTCGATTTCATCTTCATTCCTGTGCTGCATCGCCTCAAGACTCATCAATACTGGCAACGTTGGGGTGCAAAGGAGTTTTACCACGATGAGGATTGCGTGTGTTACAAATTGGATATTTAGTATCTTTACTTCATAAAAGAAACTTCTCTTCATGCGCGGAGCCCTCTTTTGAAAATATCTAACGTTAGATTTTACACGCTATTCATTCCATTTTTTATCTCATTTGATTCTTTATTCAGAAAAAATGCCTACCTTTGCAGCGTCATTCTTCTTGAATATGGAAATAAAGAATCTTTTTGCACAAAAGCTGCTTGAGGTGAAAGCCGTCAAGCTGCAACCCACAGAGCCCTTCACCTGGGCCAGTGGATGGAAATCGCCCATCTATACCGATAATCGCAAGACACTCAGCTTTCCCCGCCTGCGCTCCTTCGTCAAGTTGGAGCTCTGCCACCTCATTCAGGAGCATTTCCCTGAGGCCGAGGCCGTGGCCGGCGTGGCTACAGGGGCCATCGCACAAGGCGCCTTGGTAGCTGAAGAGCTGGGCTTGCCCTACGCCTACGTGCGTCCGAAGCCGAAGGATCACGGCATGGGCAATCAGGTTGAGGGCGAGCTGCTGAAAGGTGCCAAGGTGGTCGTCGTCGAAGACCTCATCAGCACTGGCGGCTCATCGTTGAAAGCCGTCGAGGCCCTGCGCCAATACGGTGTGGAGGTCGTCGGTATGGTGGCATCGTTCACCTACGGTTTCCCCGTGGCCGAAGAGGCATTCCGCGAGGCCGGCGTCACGCTCTACACCCTGAGCGACTACGAACACATCATCAGCGAGGCTGCCAAGACTGGCTACATCAAGGACGAAGAATTGCCCGTCCTGGCCGAATGGAGAAAGAATCCAAGTGAATGGAAAGGAGACTATCATGAGTAAGTTTGAAAGCAGTATCAAGACGATTCCCTATCCGCAGGAGAACGTCTACCGTAACATCAGTGACCTGAGCAACCTGGAGCGCATCCGCGACCGCGTGCCCTCCGACAAGATTCAGGAGTTCAGCTTCGACACCGACACAGTGAGCGTCAGCGTACCGCCCGTAGGGCAGATCACGATGCGCATCGTGGAGCGCGAGGAGCCCAAGTGTGTAAAGTTCGAGTCGGAAAACAGCCCCATGCCCTTCAACCTGTGGATTCAGGTGCTGCCCATCGACGAGCAGACGTCGAAGATGAAGGTGACCATGCAGGCCGACATCCCCATGATGCTGAAGGCAATGGTGGCCAGTCCGTTGCAGGACGGCGTGGAGAAGGTGGCCGACGCCCTTGCACAAATTCCTTACGAATAACCCACCCCCAGCCCCTCCCGTACAGGAGGGGCGTAATAATTGACTTGCAAAACAAATATGAATCAAGCTAAATCAAATACGACAAAAGTGACTAATCCCCCCTCCCGCTCGGGAGGGGCTAGGGGTGGGTTCCTTTGGTCAAAAGACTTTGAGATCAACAGCGAGATTGAGCGCTTTACCGTAGGCCGCGACCGCGAGATGGACCTCTACCTCGCGCCCTACGACGTGCTGGGCTCTATGGCCCACATCACCATGCTGGAATCGATAGGCCTCATCGGCAAGGACGAGCTGCCCCTGCTCTTGCGTGAGCTGCGCGCCATCTACGAACAGGCCGTGAAAGGCGAGTTCGTCATCGAAGAAGGCATCGAGGACGTCCACTCGCAGGTGGAGTTGATGCTGACGCGCCAGCTCGGCGACATGGGCAAGAAGATTCACTCGGGCCGCTCGCGCAACGACCAAGTGTTGGTAGACCTGAAGCTTTTTACGCGCGCAAGGATAAAAAATGTGGCGGAGAGCACGAAGGAGCTGTTCGACGAGCTCATCCAGAAGAGCAACCAGTACAAGGACGTGCTCATGCCGGGTTACACCCACCTGCAGGTGGCCATGCCCTCAAGCTTCGGCCTGTGGTTTGGCGCCTATGCCGAGTCGCTGACCGACGACATGCTCTTCCTCTTAGCCGCCTACCGCACCGCCAATCGCAACCCGCTGGGCTCGGCTGCCGGCTACGGTTCCTCTTTCCCCCTGAACCGCCAGATGACCACCGACCTATTGGGCTTCGACTCAATGGACTACAACGTGGTGTATGCCCAGATGGGCCGCGGCAAGATGGAGCTGGGCGTGGCTTTCGCTATCGCCTCCATCGCAGGCACTTTGGCCAAGCTCGCCTTCGATGCCTGCCTGTTCAATTCGCAGAACTTCGGCTTCGTGAAGCTGCCGAAGGAGTGCACCACCGGCTCGAGCATCATGCCGCACAAGAAGAACCCCGACGTCTTCGAGCTGATTCGTGCCAAGAGCAACAAGCTGCAGGCCCTGCCGCAGCAAATCACGCTCATCAAGAACAACCTGCCCGTAGGCTATTTCCGTGACCTGCAAATCATCAAGGAGGTGTTCCTGCCCGCTTTCGACGAGCTGCTCGACTGCCTGTGCATGACGGCCTATATCATCAACAAGATCGAGGTGAACGAGCACATCCTCGACGATCCTCGCTACGACCCGATGTTCTCTGTCGAGGAGGTCAACCGCCTTGCATCTGAGGGGATGCCCTTCCGCGATGCCTACAAGAAAGTGGGCCTCGACATCGAGGCAGGTCGCTTCACCCCCCACAAAGACATTCATCACACCCATGAGGGCAGCATCGGCAACCTTTGCAACGACCGTATCGAGGCGTTGATGGCCAGCCACATGCAGCAATTTGGCTTTGAGCGGGTGGCCGAGGCAGAAAAGAAATTGTTAGACCTAAACCAATAACCCATGAAACACTATTTTATCCTTTTAGCTGCCATATTGGCTATGCCTATCGCGGCCTCAGCACAAGATGACGGCTGGCCCGAAGTACAGAAAACACAAGAACTCATTTTGACAGAAGCACCTGAAAAGATGAGTGATGACCAAATCTTCGACGTTGTGGAACAGGCGCCATCTTTCCCGGAGATGGTATTCACACGTACCATCAATTTTGAGACAGGGCAGGTAGAAAAATACAAACTATCGGGTTTTGATGCCTTAAAGGTATGGCTTTCGAAGAATGTGCATTATCCGCCCGTAGCTGAGGAGAACGGCGTACAGGGAACGGTGCTGTGCTCATTTGTTGTAGAGCGTGACGGCACCATCAGCAATGCCAGAGTAGCACGCGAGGTAGACCCCTCTCTCAATAGGGAGGCGCTACGTGTGGTCAAGTCAATGCCCAAGTGGGTTCCTGGTAAGCAGAACGGCAAGACAGTAAGGGTTAAATTCACTATCCCCATTACCTTCAAGCTACAATGATGCGCCGTCTGTGCGTTTTCATTATCCTACTTGCGACGCTGAGCGGCTGCGAGACCGACAACATCTATTCGTCGGCCTACTGCCGCTTTACGTTCAACACCACGATTTACCCGAGTAGTGCGCTGACGAGGGCGGTAGCCTCTGGCGGCGGCGATTTCTGCATCGTGAAGGCCATATCTAAGAATGGTGTGCCCCACCTGCTGCTCACGCCCAATCGTGGCACCTATGCCGCCACCGACCTCGACCTCACGATGAATACGGCCATCAGCGGCGAGCGTATCAGCTATGCCTCTATGGGCTACCGACAGGGTCTCATCATCGGCCGCTCGGTCTACGGGCAGCTACGCTGCTACGACCTCACCTGTCCCAACTGCGACAATATTCCCGAGTTGCAATGGAGCAAGCAGAACACCACCGACCTGCTCTGCACAAAATGTCAGCGCACCTACAACATCGATGGTGAATTTGGCTATGTGAAAGAGGGTGAGCAAGGCCACGCCCTAACGCAGTACCGCAATGTAAGGTACACACCCGACAATGGCCTGCTCATTGTCAGCAATCCTTAACTATTTCCCCAGATATTTCGTGTCCAGATAGGCTTGGAAGGCTTCTTTGTAGAGGTCGCCTATGGGCAAGTATGTCTCGGCGTCCATGATGACACGGTTTTTGTTTACCTCCTGAATTTTGTCGAGGTTGATGATGTAGGAACGATGAATCCGCATAAAATTGTCGGGCAGACGCTCCTCTATCTTCTTCATCGACAGTAGCGTAATGATAGGCTTCGGCTGCCCCTCCAGCCACACTTTCAAGTATTCGCTCATTCCCTCGACATAGCGGATATCACTGACAGCAACCTTCACAATGCGGTAGTCGGTCTTGAGGAAGAAAGACTCATCCCCCTGTTCCTCCCTGTGAGGGAGAGGAGAAGACACTTCTGTCGCTGCTTGATTGGCTGGCTGGGGTTGTAACCTCTCCTTCAGCCGGTTCGCTGCCCTTTGGAAGTCCTGCAAGCCAAAGGGCTTCAGCAGATAGTCGACGGCATTGACACGGAATCCCTCGACAGCATATTCTGAATAGGCCGTAGTGAAGACCACGAGCGGCGGTGCTACCAGCGACTTCACAAAGTCCATACCGTTGAGGTCGGGCATGTTGATGTCGCAGAAGATAGCATCGGCCGTGTCGTTCTCCAAAAACTCACGAGCCTCCAGCGCGCTCTGGCATTGTGCAGCGAGTTCAAGGAACGGTACCTTGTTGATATAGGCAACGAGTTGTTGCAGAGCCAATGGCTCATCGTCGATGGCGAGACAGCGGATCATGTATGAATTAACTATTTGGCAGCGCCAGCCACTCCCCTCCCTTTAAGGGGAGGGGTTAGGGGTGGGGTCTGTATCTTTATTGGAATGACGAGATTAACGTTGTAGACGCCGGCGGAATCCTGTATATTGAGCGTATAGTTACTGCCAAAGAGCAGGTTCAAGCGTTTCTTGACATTGGCAAGTCCCACGCCGCCTTTCTCCTGATTGGGAATTTCGGCTTTCGAGTTGCGGCAAAGGAAATGTAGCCTATTGTCCTCCACGTTGACCTTCACCTCGATAAACGACTCGTGCTGGTAGCTAATGCCGTGTTTGAAAGCATTCTCGATAAACGAGATGAGCAGCAAGGGCGGAATGTTTTTATCGGACACGTTGTCGGGCAGGTCTACCGTAATCTTCACCTTGTCGGTATATCGCAGCTGCATCAGCTTGATGTAGGTACGGATAAAGTCGAACTCACGGCTGAGCGGCACCATCTGCTTGTCGCCTTCATAGAGCACGAAGCGCATCATCTTCGACAGCTCCACAATGGTTTCCTGCGCCTTTGCCGGGTCGATGTCGACAAGGGCGTGGATGTTGTTGAGCGTGTTCATGAAGAAGTGCGGATTGATCTGATAGCGCAGGTATTCCAGCTGCTGCTCCAGGTTCTGCTTCTCCAGCTCGGCCAGCTTCTTCCTGTCCTCACGACTGCGGAAATAGCTCTTGATGCCCAGGTTGGCGCCAAACATCAGCAGGAGCACCACGATGGTCAGGATGTCGCGCTCGCCGACGAAGGGCGGCGGCGTGTCAGGACGAATCCCGTGATGTGGAGGATTGTCGAAATGCGGCGGACGCTCATCGAGTCCCATCGGTGGCTCGCCGAATGGCGGCTGATGGTGCTCGGCCTGTTCCATGAGCGGCGGCCTGGGCTCCATCGGCTTCTTTATTTCCGGACGATCACTGCACTGGTAGATGGCAAATGAAGCCACGACCACAGCCACCACAGCGAGATAGACACCACGCTTATGCTGGTATATCAGCAACGGGGCCAGCAGGAAATTGTGGATGAGGAAAAGCAGGAGAAACAGCGCAAACTTCTTCCATACGAAGAACACCTCGTTCCAGTCGAAAGTGGCCGTCTCGTCGCCGACAGTGCGCACATAAAGACTCAGTAGCGGGGCTGCGAAGAGCAGGCCCCACACCACCAAGTATATCAGGTTTTCCTGTCGCGACTGCTTCATGCAGTACATCTCTTTTATTCTCATAACGCAGGGAGCTGCCGTTTTATTATGTTACCACCACCAGCCGCCTCCGCCGGGGCCACCGCCGCCGCCTGGGCCGCCACCTCCACCTGTGTAGGACGAGAGGCTGACATTGGAGCCACCGCTGACTGATGGGGCGATGATGCCTGCGCCGTCGAAGATGGTCGTGCCGCCGCTGACGCTGACGCCGCTCTTCAGCGTGGGTTGCGTTGCGCCGCTGACCACGAGCGTGTTGCCGCCGCTGGCCGGGGTCTTGAAGGCAAAGGTGTCGCTGCCCACCGTGATGGCATACCAGACGTTCTTGTTCCACGACGAGGTGGAGTAGCACGACTGCGTCAGCTGCGAACCGTTTTCCAGCCCGCCGATGGCGATGATGGTGCCGCCTGTGACATACAGCTTCTTCTGCTCCTCACTATTGGCGTCGATGCCCACCTCTGGCTGTGAGGTGCCGACGGCATATACCAGTCCGCCCTTGATGTAGCAGTTGCCGTTGGCGTCAAGGCCGTCGTTGCCTGTAGAGCGTGCATAGACGTAGCCGCCGCTGATGGTCAGGTCGCCCATGCCGTTGCCGCTCGTGGTGTAGGAGGCGTTGATGGCATCATCCTTGGCGTCAACAGTCGTCTGTCCGCCTGTGATATTGATGGAGGTCTTGCTCTCGATGCCCTCGCCGCCAGCGCCCGTGGTCGTTACGCTGATCACGGCGTTGTCGCTGATGCTCACGGCACCGTCGGCCTTGATACCCTTGGGCGACGACTTATAGTTGCTGCTATAGCGGTCGAGCTGCTGCGACGAGCTGACGGTAGAGATGCTTCCACTCGACGAGGCCACGACGGCGTTGCCGCTGGTTTTGATGGTCAGCACACCACCCGTAGCAGTGAAAGTGCCGTCGGTGCTGATGCCCTTGCCACCGGCGCCCGTGCTGGTGAGGTTGAGCGTACCGCCACTGATCGTCGTGTTGCCGTCGGCACTGAGGCAGCTTGAGGCCTTTGTCTTCTTGTCGTCAGAATCCCATGCGCCGCCGCCTGTGGTTTTCACGGTGATGTCGCCATCACTTACCTTCATGTCGCCATCGGCTTTGATACCCTTGGCAGCTGCAGCGGTGACGGTGATGTTGAGCGTGCCATCCTCTAAGTAGACATTGCCGCTGTCCTCATCGTCGTGGTCAGCCGTCTCGCCTGTCGACGTGGTGCCGCCCAGGTCACACTGGATGCCGTCATCCCCTACGCCGCTGATGCTCACGGAGCCGCCCTTCATCTGGAAATACTCTTCACACGAGATGCCGTCGCCCACAGCCTTGGTGATGTTCAGCGTGAGGTTCTTCACCGTGATATAGTCGCCGCTCTTGATGGCGTGCTTCGTGTTGCCCGCGACGTTCAGCGTGCCGTTGCCCTGCAGCTGAATCTGGCCCTTGCTATAGACACAAGCCTTCTGCGAGCCGTTGGCGCCGTCGGTCAGCGTGTTCACCGTGTTCTTCTTCGCGCTCAGCTGTATGCGCTTGCCGTTGGTGATGTTGATGGCAGCACCGCTGGGGTTGGTCAGCATCAGCCCTGCCAGCGACACCGTGCACTTGTAGGAGCCTGAGAGCTCAAACTCGCCGTCGTCGGTCGTTCCCGACAGCGTGTAGGTGATCTCGTCGCCATCCACCGCGTCGGTGTTCGTCTGAGCTATCGAGACGTGAGCCCCATTGACGGTGGGCGTGACATACTGCGCCACGTTGCCCGCTACGCTGACGGTGGCCGTCGTGCCGTCGTAGCTCACGCTGACGCTGTTGTCCGTCACCTTCGTGTCGTCGACGGTCATCGCGTCAACCTCGCTCAGGGCAAACGTCTTGCCCATGATCGTCACCGCCGTACCGTTGTCGTAGTTCATCTCGCCCGTCTGTGCTGCGGGGAAGAGATAGGTGACGCTGCCCACCTTCACGTTCAGCGTCTGAGCGCCGGCTATACAATAACCAATAAACAATAAACAATAAACAATCAGTATCCTTTTCATCTTACGTTCACTTTATACGTTCTGTTCTTTGTCTTGATGATATACACGCCCTTGCGCATCTGTGCCCTCGTCACGCGGTGGCCCTGCAGGTCGTAGATTTCCTCGGTGCCGTCGTCCGTCGTTGCAGCCTCAATGCCAGCCAGGCCGTCTTTCGAGAAAGCCATCGTCTTCAGGCTGCTCAGGGGGATGGTGAGTGTATCTGCGCCATTCTTGGCCGTCAGGCTGCCGCCCGCGAAGCTCAGGCTCAGGCCGTTGGCCGTGATGCGCTGTGCGGTGCCGTCGTTCAGTGTGAACACCATATAGCCGTACTCGTCGGCCATCAGCGTACCGCCCAGCGCCGCCAGCATCGTCATTGTTAAAAGTCTCTTTTTCATATCGTTTTTCAGTTGAGTTTTTTCGTTCTTGCCTGCAAAAATAGATAAAAATCGCCTGCTGCGCAAAACTTTTTCAGCGAAACGGCGTTTTTTTTCAGCGAAATAAAAAACGATAGCCCCTGTAAGTTGTGCTTGCAGGGGAGCGACTGCGCGTACAGTGAGTAATGAATAAATTTTGCAGGCTGCAGAAAAAATTCTGGAGCCTGCAAATTATATTTTGGAGGCCCTGGAATTTGTTGGGAAGGCGAAGGTGAGCGTGAGTTAAAAATAATTAACCGAGAGAAAAACTTTGTGCTTTACGCTTTTCGCTTTCCTCTTTTTTCGTACCTTTGCAGGCGCATTTGAAAACGCAATGGCTGCCGCGATGGTGGAATGGTAGACACGAGGGACTTAAAATCCCTTGACCAGGAATGGTTGTGCGGGTTCGAGTCCCGCTCGCGGCACATTATTTATTTCCCCCTCGACAATGATGAAGAACAACATAGAATGGTCAGAGAATGTTATATTGGCAGACGCTGACTATGTGGACGGCGTGGCCTTTAACCTGACGGTGAACTTCGAGCGGATGCTGGGCCGTCGCGTGCCGCAGGCCGATATGGCGCAATGGGCGGAATGTGTGGCGATGGACGGGAAAGTTCCCCTCTGTCCCCCCGAGGGAGGGATGAAAGGGGACGTTCAGATTGTCTTGGTGCATGAGCGCGAGAATCCTTCCCTGAAGAACTTCGAGCCTGGCAACTATGCCGAGGAGCTGGACGGAAAGGCGGTGCAGAGCCGCGTGGGCGAGCTGGTGTTCAACGCTGTGCAGACCGAGGAGCTGGCGCCGAAGGAGCTGCTGATGAAGGAGCTGCTGGAGCTGCTCTGCCAGCAGAAGGCCGTGAAGCGCCTGATGGTGGTGGTCGACGACACGATGGTGAATGCCCTGCGTCCCATCCTGCAGCGATACGACAGCGACGAGCGGCGCACCACGCTGCTCACCATGCAGCCCGTGCAGGGAGGCGCCTACCGTCATGTGCTGCTGGGCTATTCGCTGATGGCCGCATTGGGCATTAGCAGCAAAGAAATCGAGGAAAGAATAAAAGAATAAAAAATGAGGGATGAACGATATGGTTGACAAGATATTTTCACCTGAGACATACAGCATGTTAGGCCAATGGGCCATCGAGTTCTGCAAGGATCTGGCGGTGGCCGTGATTGTGTTCATTATCGGCAACTGGCTCATCAAGTGGACAAAGAAGCTGGTGAAGAAGATGCTGCAGCGCAGCAAGATCGAGCCTTCGCTCACCACTTTCCTCACCAGCATCGTCAACGTGGTGCTGTGGCTCACGCTCATCATCATCGTCATCTCCATCCTGGGCATCGAGACGAGCTCGTTCATCGCCCTCTTCGCTTCGGCAGGTATGGCCATCGGTATGGCGCTGAGTGGCACGCTGCAGAACTTTGCCGGCGGCGTGATGATCATGCTGTTCAAACCCTTCAAAGTGGGCGATTTCATCGAGGCGCAGGGCTATGCCGGCACGGTGAAGGAGATTCAGATTTTCAACACCATCATACGCACCAACGACGCGCAGACCATCATCATTCCCAACGGCGGCTTGTCGACGGGTTCGATGAAGAACTACTCGACGGAGCCCTACCGCCGCGTGGACGTGGAGTTTCAGTTTGCCTACGGCACCGACCTGGAGCAGGTGAAGGAGGCCATCAGCGAGATTCAGCAGCGCACGGACATGATTTTGAAGGAGCCCGTGGCCGACAGCCCCGTAACAGCCCCCTGGATAGGACTGTCGAAGCTGGGCGAGAGCGGCGTCGTTGTAAACACCCGCTCGTGGTGCAAGAGTGCCGACTACTGGCCCGTGTATTTCTACATGAACGAGACAGTCTATCAGGAGCTGAAGGAGCGCGGCTTCATGTTCCCATACAACAAGCTCGACGTGAACATTATTGAAAAGGTGAAGGATTGAAGGATGGAACAGACGGAAAGAATCAGGCAGATGGAACAGCGGCTCGACCGGGCTTCGGCTGCCGTGATGGAGCTCTCGGCTGCCCTCGACAAATACGTGGAGGCGCAGGAGGCTTTGACAGTGCTGAACGAATACTACGGCAGCGACGAGTGGAAACAGGACTATGCCGACGACGAGGCAGGACGCCTGCCACAGAACCTGAAGCGCGGCGTGCTCTCGGAGGACGGCGTCTGGAACCTGCTCTCCGACAACCGCGGGCTGATGGAAAGAATGCAAGACATATTAAACCACTAATTGAACCATGAAAAAGCTTTTATTATCATTTGCAGCTATGACAGCTATGACAACAGTTTCAGCACAGAAGATGCTGGTGCTCTATTATTCTGAGACGGGAACGACGAAGACCGTAGCCGAGGAGCTGCAGCAGCAGCTGGGTGCCGACATTGAGGCCGTAGAGGCCGTAGAGCCCTACAGCGGCAACTTCCAGGAGACCATCCAGCGCGGCCAGCGCGAGATGCAGAACGGGATGCCCGCCATCAAGCCCCTGAAGTCGGACATCAAGGACTACGACGTCATCTTCCTGGGCTATCCCATCTGGTTTGGTACCTACGCCAATCCCATCGTCACACTCGTAAAGGAACAGCAGTTCGAGGGTAAGAAGGTGGTGCCCTTCTGCACCTTTGGCAGCGGCGGCCTGAACACCTCGGCCGATGCCTTGACCAAGGCGCTGCCCAAGGCAGATATCCAGAAAGGCTATGGTGTGCGCACCGCCCGTGTGGCTGCTGCCGCCAAGGAGCTGGACCGCTTCCTGAAGGAGAACGGCTACAAGAAGGGCGACATCGAGAAGCTGCCCGACTATTCGGCACAGCAGCCCGTGGGCGACACTGAGAAGGCTATCTTCGACGCTGCCTGCAGCAGCTATCAGTTCCCCTTAGGCACGCCGCAGACCTTCGGCAAGCGCTCGACGCCCGACGGCACTGGCTATAAGTTCATCGTGAAGAGCCGTGGCATGAATGGCGAGGAGGCCACCTCCACCATTTACGTCATCGCTCCTGTCAACGGCGACAAGCCCGAGTTTACCGAAGTAGTGAGATAAGGAATTCGTCATTCGGAATTCGTAATAATTATGACTGGATTCGTTTTCCTGATTGTTGCCATCTTCGTGGCGGGCTATGCCTGCATCGCATTAGAGGCTTTCACTAAAGTGAACAAGGCAGCTGTGGCGCTACTGATGTGTGTGCTCTGCTGGACGGCCTACTGCCTCATTCCCGGCCACGACCTGACATCGCTGCCCGAGAGCCTGGGCGAGACAGCCGAGACGCTGTTCTTCCTCATGGGCGCTATGACCATCGTCGAGATTGT
>CAMVJU010000048.1 GCA_947167935.1 uncultured Prevotellaceae bacterium
CGCTGGCCGTGGGGTCGATGCCGGCATAGACGTGGTGCTCCTTGTGCGAGATGGTGTTTACACGAAGCTCGTAGTTGCCGCTCCAGCACAGGGCGAGGCCGATGGTGCGGCCTGTGAGCTCCTGCGGCTGTCCGTCTAAAGAAATGAGTATCTCAGGTGCATCGAGGTGTGAGTTGCGGGTGCCGTCGCTGTTGCGGATGGTCTTCATGCCCTGCGTCAGCGGCTCGCTCGTCACCTGCGTCTCAGCTGCCCAGTTGCCGTGCAGATGGGTGATCCATGCATCGCCCTGCCTTAGCACAAGGTGACCGCTGTCGAAACGTTTCAGCGTGATGGCCTTCTTCTCTTGGTGCACAATCTCAGTCCAGGTCTCTATCACATCCACATCTTT
Source organism: uncultured Prevotellaceae bacterium (assembly GCA_947167935.1). Taxonomy (GTDB): domain Bacteria; phylum Bacteroidota; class Bacteroidia; order Bacteroidales; family Bacteroidaceae; genus Prevotella. The sequence goes on from CAMVJU010000048.1 coordinate 389, forward strand.
ATATGCCTTGTAAAAGACCTTCACCGTGAACGGCAGCAACTTGTCCTTCATCGTGAATGTGTGGATGACGGCTTTCCCGTCGTCATTCTTGTTATAATCCGTAACTTGTAATTCCAGATTCAGGTCGCCGTCGAAGTGCTGCACCTGTAGGGCTGGCGTGTGAATGGCATCGACGGTGCCAAAGGCGGGCAGGGCATGGAAGCTCAGGTCGGCGCCTGCATCGCGCAGCTGCTGTAGGGTGGCGCTCTTGTCGCCATAGTATGACTGCTGCAGGTCGCCACCATCTTTTGCGGTGAGCAGCATCTGTGTGTTGGGGGTTTCAACGACAACATCGCCCTGCCAAGCCATCAGCGGCAGCGACGTGAGGAGCATCATAGCTCCGGCAAAAATTTTTCTCATGAACTTGTTCTTTGGGTTTTAGTGGAAGTTTCTGTCGGCAAAGATACTACTTTTTTTCAAATCTGCGAAGCATTTTTAAACCAAAGTGTCTTTTTGGCGTCTAAAGCCTGAATAATGTTTCATTAAACCTAATTAAAACTAACAAAACATGAAAAAAGTAATGACATTGTTGGCCATGATGGCCATTCCGTTTGCCATGATGGCACAGACCAAGTTCCACGACGTAGAGCTGAACGAGGCTACCGGTCCTGTAAAGTCAATCACCCAGTCAGGAATGATGGGCCGTGGCGACCAGGTGACCACCTTCACTCAGGATGGCAAGATGCAGGCTGAAGGTCTGACTGGCCAGGTGTACGATGAGAATGGTTACCTGCAGAAGGTTTCAAGATCAGTGGACACCCCCCAAGGCAACATGACGATTACCACCACCTACAAGTGGGAGAATGGCAAAGTGAAGAGCCAGTCGATGGATTTCGGCCAGGGTGCAATGACCCAGACCTACACTTACAACGAGAAGGGCGCTCCCGCCTCCATGTCGATGAACATGATGGGCCAGGACATGAACATCCCCTACACCGATTACAAATACGACGCAAAAGGCAACTGGATCAGCCGCAAGACTTCGATGATGGGTCAGGAAATTGAGCAGACCCGCAAGATTGAATACTACGAGTAACGCTCGATGATTTCAAGGCACATGCGGCTGTTGTGGTAGGGGCACTTCCAGAAGCCGGCATGGTCGTCGTCAAGATTCAACGTACCGTCGGCTCGACGGCTCCAGTACCACTCGCCATGCTCCCAGTCTATCAGGTTGTCCTTGATATACTGCCAGCAGCGCAGCGCACGCTGTAGTGCCTCTTCATCGCCAAAGTGCTGATAGAGATTCAGCCAACCTACGACGTTTTCGGCCTGCACCCACCAGTGCAGGTCGTCGTCTTTTGTGATAGTCCCCTCATCCGGGGAGGAGGGGTGCCCGTAGAGCGGGGTGGTGGCGATAGTTGCCTCGTGAATCATCGACCCGTCGGCATTAAGACCTTTCTCGCTGGCCTTCGCCACCATTTTCACGATGGATTCGACCTTTTTTAGCACTTTTTCATCGCCCAGCACCAGCGCAGCCTCATGCATCAGCCACGAACACTCGATGTCGTGGCCGTAGCTCTCCTGCTGTCCTGCACCACGCGTCCAGTCCATCTCGAAGAACAAGTCGAGGTGATGCGTCACAGGGTTGAGAATTTTGTCCGTGAAGATATCAATCAAGTTGCGTAGTGCTCCTTCTACGCTGGCGACGGTCTCTTCAGGAACGGTAATGCCTATCGGCAGCACAGAGCCGATTACGGGCACGTAGCTGCACGACTCCTGAGCCTGCATCTCCTTCAGGCAGCGATACAGGTTGGTATAGGGCTCAATGATGTGCAGGTGAGTGTTCTGCGACTTGGGATAGTTGGCGTCGAGGTCGCTCAGACGCATGTCGGCTATAGGCTGCCAGTCGCGTGTCATCGCCTCGATATAGCCGTTGTGCGCTGGGTCGAAGGCATGTTCCTCGATACAATCGAAAAGCTGCAGGGCATAGTCGAGGGCCTCGCGATCGCCTGTGGCACGGGCATATTCCGACAATCCGTAAAGGGCGAAACCGATAGCATAGAACTGCTTCTTTGTGTCCTTCGGCTGCCCCAGACAGTCCACGCTCCAGTACACACCACCATATTCTTTATCGATGAAATGGGCCAAAATGTAGTCTTTGGCCCTAGTGGCAGCCTCCAAGTAATCAGAGAGGTGAGGGGTGTGAGGTGAGAGGTGAGAGAGCACCCGATACGCCGCCGAGAAGCTCCAAAGGATGCGTGCGTTCAGGATGGCGCCCTTGTCGGCCTCCCTGTTCAGCTCGTAGCGGCCCGTCATCTGACCGTAGAAGCCACCATGTTCCCTGTCCTGCATTTTGTCGAGCCAGAAAGGCAGGATGTTCTGCGTCAGCACATCCAAAACCTCCTGCTTCAATGTCTTAATCTCCTTCTTCATAGCTGTATTGATTTGCCAACTTATCGGCAAAGTTACGAAATCTTTTTGAAACCCAAACATTTTTGCGGAAATTTATTCGCATGTGCCGCAACAGCTATGGCATCGCGATTCGCGAGTCTGCCCCAGGCGTATGTGGGCACAAAATTGTGCTTACATTGGAAAGGAAAAGACTCTCCAAACTTACGAACTTACGAACTTACTTATTACGATAAGCCTCGGATTTGATGCCAATATTTATATGTTATAGATACTAGTATCTATAACATATAAATATTGAGGTTTTGTTTTTTTTAACTCTTCAAAAATGGCGCTTATCGTAATAAGTAAGTTCGTAAGTTCGTAAGTTTCGGCAAACACCTTGTTTAGGCGAACGAGAGGGAAATTTTGCGCTGACGCAGATTAGGGGATGAATTCTCGAGAGAATTTGAGGATAAACAGGCTCTTTAGGAAAAAAAGGAGGCTCCACAGCAAAAAAAGGAGCCTCTTCAGCAAAATAAGGAGGCTCCTCAGGAATTTTTGGAGGCCCTTCAGCAAATTAAAGAGGCTCCTGGTAAGGGTGAATGGTTGCCCTATTTCTTGATGGGATAGATTCTGGTGAGGATAATGATAAGGCCGGCGAAGATGGCGGGGAAGAGCGAGAAAAGAGACCACACCATCGTGAGCACTGAGTCTGTGATGGACGTCGGGTCAATGGTGGGGTTGCCAAAGTCGTCCTGTATCATGTGGGCGCCGGCCAAGCCGAGCAAGAGAGCGATGAGCGAGCCGGAGATGGCTCCGCCGAACTTCTGAGCCATCGTGCCGCTGGAGAAGATGAGGCCCGTCGAGCTTGTGCCGTTCTTTTCGGTGGCATAGTCGGCCACATCGGCATACATCGACCAAAGCAGGGGCGAGTAGAGTCCGATGCCCACGCTCGTCAGCACCACCAAGGTCACCATCAGCCACATGTAGCCGGGATTCATTGGCACGAAGAAGAACACTATCGAGAACACCAGACAAATAACGGCCGCCCAGATAAAGGCCTTCTTCTTCGAGCCTACCCACTGTGTGAACTTGGGCGACAAGCCGCCAAAGATCATACATGTCACTTCACCAAAGGCCATGAAGACCGTGTAGTTGATGATGAGGCCACTGATGGTGACATCTCCTTTGAGACAGTATTCAAACATATAGCCGGCCACGGCGTAGCGGAAGCCGTTGAAGAAATTGGTGCAGACGCCGATGAGCGTGAGGTATATCCACGGCTTGTTGCGGAACAGGTCGGCAAACTGCTTGAACGAGAACTTCTCGGCGCGCACGGGCTTCAGCCGTTCCTTCGTCATCAGGCCGCAGGCCAGCGTGCCGGCCGCAGCGAGGATGCCGAAGATGACGCCTATCACGGCATACTGGTGCTGTTTCGCCGCGGTGGTATAACCCTCCACACCGTTGACTATCTCTTTCTCACCCCCGATAAAGTCTATGATATAGGGGAAGGAGAGCAGCGTGATGAAGCCCATTGCGTAGGCACCCACCATGCGGAACGACGAGAACTGGTTCTTCTCATTGTCATCGTCGGTCATCACGCCGAGCAGCGAGCCGTAGGGCACGTTGACGGCAGTGTAGGCTACCATCATCAGCAGGTAGAGCGAGTAGGCCCAGATGCGTTTGCCCGAGGGGCCGAAGTCGGGCGTGTAGAGCAGCAGGGCGAAGATGATGCCGAGGGGCACGGCGCCGAAGATAAGCCACGGCCGATAGGTGCCCCACTTCGACTGGGTGCGGTCGGCCAGCGAGCCCATCAGCGGGTCGGTGACCACGTCGAACATGCGTGCGATGAGCATCAGCGCGCCTGCATCGGCAAAGGTAAGTCCGAAGACGTTGGTGAAGAACAGGGGGAAGGCTATCGACATAATCTTCCATGTGATGCCTCCGGCGGCTGCGTCGCCTAACGCATAGCCGATTTTTTCTTTTAAGCTAGCCATTGTTTTTATTTTTAGTGATAAGTTTCTTGATGGTTTCTACGCTGGCGGCTGTCGTGAGACCGTCGGCGGGGGTGTTCATGCAGTAATCGATGAGGCGGTCGATGGTGGACGTGGCGACGTGCATGCGGGTGTCGGCCGAGGCATAGTAGATGAAGACACGTCCATCAGGGTCGGCTATCCAGCCGTTGGCGAAGGCCACGTTCATCACGTCGCCCACATACTCGCTGCCCTCAGGCACAAGGAAGAAACCGCCGGGCTGTGCGATGACACGGGTGGGGTCGTCGAGGGCCGTCATGTACATATACAATACGTAGCGCAGACCGTCGGCCGTGCCACGCACACCGTGAGCCAGGTGCAGCCAGCCCTTCGGCGTCTTGATGGGGTGTGGCCCCTCGCCGTTTTTCACCTCGGTGATGGTGTGATAATGGCGGGCGTTGATGATTCTCTCCTCCTTGACCTCAGCGTGTGTGATATCGTCGACCAAAGCCCAGCCGATGCCGCCGCCGCTGCCGGTGTCGATGAAACCGTCCTGCGGGCGGGTGTAGAAAGCATAATACTTAGGGGTGAGAGGTGAGGGATGAGAGGTGAGAGGTTTGCCTTCGGCATCGACAAATTCAGGATGGAGGACGACATTGCGCTGCTGGCTCTTCGATACGAGGTCGGGCAGGCGCTCCCAGTTGATGAGGTCCTTTGTGCGGGCGATGCCAGCGGTAGCGGTGGCTGCGCTAAGATTGCCGGGCTGTGTGTCATCATGACGCTCGGCACAGAACACGCCATAGATCCAGCCGTCCTCATGCTTTGTCAAGCGCATGTCGTAGATGTTTGTGGCAGGGTCATCGGTGTCGGGCATCGTGATGGGCTCAGGCCAGAAACGGAAGTTATCCACGCCATTGGGACTCTCGGCCACAGCGAAGAACGACTTGCGGTCGGCGCCCTCCACGCGTACCACTAATACATATTTATCCCCCCATTTGATGGCGCCGCTATTCAGCGTGGCGTTCATCATAATACGTTGCATCAGGAAAGGGTTGTCCTTCTCACAGAAGTCGTAGCGCCACTCCAGCGGTGTGTGCTCTGCGGTCAGGATAGGGTTCTCGTACTTCTCGTAGATGCCGTTTCCCCACTCTTTCGGGCTGTTCTTACGGCTCAGCAGCTCCTCGTGATGTGCACGCAAGGCTACTACTTTCTTTTCAAATTCTGTCATTGGTTGATGTGTTGAAGACAACTCAAACAACAAAGACAACATAAAACAATAAGAGTTGTCATAGTTGTTCGAGTTGTCGTTTTATTATTTTATCTCATTGAGGAACAGTGTATTCTTTGCATCATAGAGCTCACGGAAGTAGGGAGCATCGGGCTTTGCGGGTGACGGACCGAACCACTCCTCTTTGTAGTTGCGCCATACGAGGAAGTAGCTGATTGGGTACTTGTCGAGGACGGGCTTCAGCGTTGATGTCCACCACGTGGAGTCGGTGAGGTTTTTCAGGCCACATTCCGTGAGGGCAGCAATCTTTCCGCGTTCCTTTGCAAACTTTGTCAGCATGTCGAGGTTTTGGTCAAGCTGGCTGACGAAATCCTCCTTCGTGCCCCATTGATAGCCGTCGATGCCGACGAGCTGGATGCGGTCGTCGCCGGGATAGCGCTCCAAATACTTCTCTTTCGTCAAGTCTGGAGCCATACCAGGCGAGTAGGCCCATAGCAAATTGTCGAATCCATCGGCGTTGAGCTTGTCCTGCAGCATGTTCCATAGGGCTTTGTACTCCTCGGCCGTGCAGAGCTTCTCTCCCCACCAGAACCACGAGCCGGTGTTCTCGTGCCAGGGACGCCAAATGATGGGCACCTGCTGGCCATCGCTGGTCTTCAACGATGCGAGGAAGTCGCTCACACGCTGCATCCACACCTGGAACATATCGTACTTTGAGCCACCGGGCAGTATGTTTTTCACCACTGTGCTGTCGCTGACGTCCCATGCCGTACCCTGAGGCCAAGGCTGGGGGCCTTTTTCACGTAGGACGGAAGCGTCAAGCGTAGTGAGGGGATTGCGCGGGTGCCAACTGATGGTGATGATGCCGCCGCGTTCATGGTGGCGGATAATCTCTTCACGCATCGTGTTGAAGGGCACGCTGTCGAGGTTCTTCGCGTCACCCATCTCAATGCCACCCAGCTCGAAGCCCATCACGGCAGGCCAGTCGCCGCACACGTTCTTCACGTCGCTGCTGTCTTTCTCATACGCCCAGGTCAGTCCGTAGAACGGATCATCCTGATGGCCGAACATATAACCCTTTTGCTGCAGACTGTCCAAGCGGTTGAACAATTGTTGGGCCACAGTCCCCTCGTTTTTACTCTCGTTGGCGGTGTTCTTCTGTCCGCTACAGGCCACCAATAGCGCTACGCTAAATGATAAATGAAAAATGACAAATGATAAACGCTTCATAATTCTTATTCCTTAATTCCTAATTCTTTGAGCAGCCAGTTCTCCCACTCATCCCATTGCTCCTGATACCAGAAGTGGGCGGTCTGCTGATAGATGGAGATTTCTTTCGGCCCTGTGACGGTGTTGTACGTGGCCCAAGCCGAGGTGGGTGGCACCACGTCGTCGTTGTAGCCGAAGGAGAACCATCCCTTCTGCTGTGGGCTGATGAGGCGTGCAAAGTTCACGCCGTCGTAATAGCGAGATGTCTCAATTTGGTCTTCCAGAGTCGTCCGTTTGCTCCATTCGCCAGGCATCTTATAGCCGATAATTCCTGGCTTGCCATAGAAGTAGTGCGGCCATCCGCAGGCCTTGCCGTTGAGCGAGTTGGTGTGATCGCAGAGGGCAGCGTGCACAGGTGCATAACACGTCACGCGCTTGTCTAAACCAGCCGTAACCAACGAGAGGAATCCACCCTGCGAACTGCCTGTGACACCCAGCTGCTCGCCGTTCCAGGGAGTGTACTGCTCAATATAGTCAACGGCACGGATACAGCCAAGGATGACGGTCTTGTAATAGGATTGATCACGATTTTCCATGCCCCAGTCCCAGTAGTGACTGAGGGCGTTGCGGTTCAGATTGTCATATACTTTCTGCTCCAGCGTGACGGGGATGCCGTGAATGCCAATCTCCAATGTGACGACGCCCTGCGAAGCCGTCCACACATCGCCTTGATAGGGACGTGCACCAGCGCCGGGTACGCGCAGCAGTGCAGGATATTTGCCTTCTTTTACGGGCACACATAATATTCCATACGTGCGCGAGTCCCAAGCCACGTTGTTGAAACTGACCTCATAGACGTTCACGTCCTTGGTGCAGCGCTCAGGCAGCAGACGACGCGTGGGGTTGAGATCTACCTTACGTGCCTCGCGGATGGCCACCTGCCAAAAATCATCGAAATTTCTCGGCATCACCGTCGAGGGCTGTAATGTCTCGGGCGAGAAAGCAGCGTTACAGGCACCCTTGTAGTCCTTGCCGTCGACGTGTGCCGTGACATCGACGCGATAGAAACCTGCCGATTTCATCGAGCCTGAGAGCTTCAGCGTACCATCCTTCAGCGTCATAGCCTTCTTCTCCGTCTGGTACATCTCGGGCCCTGCGGCATAGTCGATGCTGACATTGTCGAGAAGGGTGCCCGAACGGCGCACCTCTACGATGAAATGGGCTTTTTCTCCCACTTTGTAGTTCCAGTCCTGATGGTCGGGTTCCACGGTGACAACGATGTTGTTGCCACGGATTTGTGCCGTTGCAGGTAGCAAGGCGACCATCATCAGCAGGCACATCAATGTTCTTTTCATGATAGTTGTTTTCGTTAAAAATTAGTTTGTTAAGATAGTGATTTCATTCTTTGCAGCGATACGCATACTGAACTCACAACCACAGTATTGCTGGTTGTAGAAACCATACTCGCGCAGTAACTGGTTGCGCCTGTCGCTGAGTCCGCCTTTGCGCCAATTCTGTGCCCAGAACACGGTGCCGGGAACGGCCTTCTCGGCTGCGAGGCCAGCGGCAGTTATCTGCTCGATGCTTTTCCATCGCGAAGAAGCCAGCGTGGTGGTGAAATGACGCAGTCCCAGTTCACTTGCTTTCTGGGCGGTAGCCGTCAGACGCAGCGTAAAACATTGCAGACAACGATGGCCGCGCTCCGGCTCGTCCTCCAACCCCCTGACTTCACAGCGCCAAAAGTTGTGGTCATAGTCGCCATCAATCCAAGTCAGGCCTAGGCTTTCAGCATGGCGCTTGCTTTCCTCTTTGCGAATTTCGTATTCCTTGAGAGGGAAAATGTTGGGATTGTAGTAATAGATGGTGGGACGCACACCATTCTGCAGCATCCATTCCACAATGGCGCTACTGCATGGAGCACAGCAGGCGTGAAGCAGTACCTCTCTGCATCCTCCCTCGGGCAATTGTATGGCAGGTGTCTTCATGCGTTTTGACGACGCAAAGATATGCCTTTTCTGCGAGGTGACCAAATATTTTACGGAAAAGATGCCGTTGAATCGGGAAAAAACAGTACCTTTGCAGCAAACTTTATCAAAGTATGGCAAAGAAAGACGGCGAGCTGACGCCGATGATGAAACAGTTCTTCGACCTGAAGGCAAAGCACCCCGATGCGGTGCTGCTGTTTCGTTGTGGCGACTTCTACGAGACGTATTGTGAGGACGCCGTGACGGCATCACGCATCCTGGGCATCACCCTGACGAAGCGCAACAACGGCTACAACAAAGGCGATGAAATGGCTGGTTTTCCACATCACGCCCTCGACACCTATCTGCCAAAGCTCATCCGTGCTGGCAAGCGCGTGGCCATCTGTGACCAGCTGGAAGACCCAAAGCTGACGAAGAAGCTCGTCAAGCGAGGCATCACCGAATTGGTGACGCCGGGTGTGGCCCTCTCAGATAATGTGCTGAACTATAAGGAGAACAATTTCCTTGCCTCTGTACATTTCGGCAAGTCGGCCTGCGGCGTGGCGTTCCTCGACATTTCTACAGGCGAGTTCCTTACGGGTGAGGGTACCTATGACTACGTGGAGAAGCTGCTCTCCAACTTCCAGCCCAAGGAGGTGCTCTTTGTCAGGGGCCGTAAGGCTGACTTTGAAAAGTATTTTGGTAACCGTTACTTTACCTTTGAACTCGACGACTGGGTGTATACTGAGCAGACGGCCCATCAGAAGCTGCTGAAGCATTTCGGCGTGAAGTCGCTGAAGGGTTTCGGCGTTGAGCACCTGAAGAATGGCACCACCGCTGCTGGCGCTATCCTGCAATACTTGGAGCAGACACAGCACACAAAGCTGGGCCATATCACGCACATCTCGCGTATAGAGGAGGAGAAATATGTCCGATTAGACAAATTCACCATCCGCTCTTTGGAGTTGCTGCAGCCGATGCAGGACGACGGGCGCTCGTTGCTCGACGTCATCGACCGTACAGTATCGCCGATGGGCAGTCGTCTGTTGCGCCGTTGGCTGGTCTTTCCACTCAAGGACGAGAAGCCCATCAACGAACGTCTGGACGTGGTAGACTGTTTCTTCCGCGACCCAGACTTCCGTCAGCTTGTTGACGAGCAGCTGCATCGCGTGGGCGACTTGGAACGCATCATCGCCAAGGCCAGTGTAGGCCGCGTGTCGCCCCGTGAAGTGTTACAGTTGCGCATTGCGTTGGAAGCAGTAGCGCCCATCAAGGCGGCGTGCCTGGGACAGGAAGAGGGTGTTTTGCGTAGCATCGGTGAGCGTCTTTCGTTATGCGAGAGCCTGCGAGACCGCATCGGCCGCGAGCTGACGCCCGAACCTCCACAGCTGGTGCAGAAGGGTGGGGTCATCCGTGATGGCGTGAGCGAAGAACTGGACGAGCTGCGCCACATCGCCTACAGCGGCAAGGATTACCTGTTGCAGATACAGGAACGCGAGGCCGCCGAGACGGGCATCCAGAGTCTGAAGATTGGCTATAACAACGTGTTCGGCTACTACCTTGAGGTGCGCAACACCTACAAGGACAAGGTGCCGGCTGAATGGGTGCGCAAGCAGA
>CAMVJU010000049.1 GCA_947167935.1 uncultured Prevotellaceae bacterium
CCGTGTGGGACAAAGAGTTCTGCCAGTTTGAATCGATGGCGTGGGGCTGGAGGGCCGCCTTCTACCTGCTTACGCGTACATACTATCATAAGTACAGATTGTACACGATACGGGGCATCGTAAGCAAGTGGGCGCCGCCGCAGGATCACAACAACACGGAGGCATATATCAGGAATGTCTGCAAGCGGACGGGCATCGGCCCTGACGAGCCTATCGGCATCCCCTCGCAGCAGCCTGCCCGCTGGATGATGCTGGGCGTGGCGATGGCGATACAGGAAAACGGGACAGACTCGCTGGATTACTTCGCAATGCTGAAGGGCTGGGAGCTGCTGAAGGAATGATAAGTTCCAGGAACGGGCTCATGAAAAAGTGGGCTCGTTCCTTTTTTCTGCAATTTTTTTAGGCTATTCTTTGTCAACTCAAAAATATCAGCTACCTTTGCAATCAAGTTGAGAAAATATAAAAACAAAGACATCAATAAGAAATGAAAAAGCTATTATTGACGTTGGTTTGTGCCTTGGCCGGATTGTCGGTGCAGGCAGCAGTCGTGGGTGAACAGGAGGCTTTGCAGAAGGCCCAGCAGTTCATGCAGGACAAAGTGTTCAAGCAAAGTGGCATGCGACGTGCCCCGCAGAAGGAGGGCAGCAGTGCGGGCTACTATGTCTTTAATGCTGAGAACAACGGCGGCTTTGTCGTTGTGGCAGGCGACGACCGCCTGAAGGACATTCTCGGCTATTCCGAGAACGGAAGCTTCAGCATGGAGAACCTGCCCGACAATGTGAAATGGCTGCTGGACTACTACGACGAGATTGCCAATGCGCCTTCTGACGGCGCCCAGCATCTCAGTGTCCCTGCCCTGACCAGCAGGCCGGAGGTGCAGCCGCTGGTCACTACCAAATGGGACCAGTGGGCTCCTTACAACACTCATTGTCCTGAAATATTCGGACAGTTGACGCCCACGGGTTGTGTGGCTACGGCTATGGCGCAGGTAATCAACTACTTCCAGTGGCCCATCAACGAGGTGAGGTCGATGGCAAGCTATAAGACAAATTCTTATCAAATCAATGTGTCAGATCTTCCTGCCCGTAAGATAGGATGGTATAGCATGACCGACGACGAGATAGCCTGGCTGATGCGCTACTGTGGTCAGGCCGTCACGATGGACTACATGCCCAATGAGTCGGGAGCCCGCGCCATCGACATCGCAGGTGCCCTGATATCGGTCTTCAACTACAGCAGAACAACCACGCTTGTTACACGCAGCTCTTATTCTGATGCAGAGTGGGAGGAATTGATCTACAACGAACTGAACGTGGGCCGCCCTGTGATCTACAGTGGTGATGCGGGCGACGGGCAGTCGGGCCACTCCTTCATCCTGCACGGCTATAAGGACGGACTCTTCTGTGTGAACTGGGGCTGGAGTGGACAATGTGACGGCTATTTTGCCCTGACCAACCTGAGTCCTAACGAGGTGCAGCACTACACGGAAAACCAGAATGCCATCATCTCTATCCAGCCTGCATCGAACAACGACGACGATGCTATGGATACTGCCAAGGAACGGACTGTTCACCTCGACAAGCCAGGCACACTGGCAGACCTGATTCCTAGGGAGGAATGGTATGATGGCATCAACAAGCTCACCATCTCGGGCGAGCTGAACGGTGACGACATCTACGCGATTCGTGAAATGGCAAGCTCCCGCTTGCAAACGCTCGACATGAAGAATGCCAGAATCGTAAAAGGCGGAAGGCCGTACTATGGGGGCTATACTACAGAGAATGATGTGGTGGGCGCGAGCATGTTCTTCGGGTGCCGTGCCCTGCAGACACTCATTCTTCCTCCCAGTATCAAGTCCTACGGGTCAGGCGCATTCGCTGTTTCCGGCTTGCGTTCTTTCGTCGTGCCAAAGAATGTCACCAGCATAGGTTCAGGCATCTTCCAGGGATGCAAGAACTTGGGAACGATAGAAGTGGAGGAGGGTAATCCCACCTACTACTCACCTGCCGGCAGCAATGCCATCATTGAGAGTGCCACGAAAAAGCTCATTGCCGGCTGTTCTGCTACTGTCATTCCTGAGGGCGTGACCACGATTGCAAGCTTTGCCCTTTCTACGAACATTCTTGCCGTGACGTTGCCGGAAAGCCTGACAACGATTGAGGATTATGCTTTTGAAGGTGCAACGTTGAAATATCTGTTTATTCCCAAGAATGTCAAGTCGATAGGATACGGTGTGTTCACTTCTTTTGGCCTGCAAGGCATTTCGGTGGATAGTGGAAACACCGTCTATGACAGCAGAAATAATTGTAACTGTCTGATTGAGACAGCCACGAATACCGTTCTGCTGGGTAGTGCCGGCTCGGTGATTCCCGAAGGCATTGAGACCATCGCCGACATGGCGTTTAATTCTAGCAGTATAGGATCTGTCACACTACCGCAGTCGCTGAAGAAAATTGGTGCGAGAGCCTTTGGGACTACCTGGCTGCGTCATTTGGAGATTCCCTCCAATGTGACTTCCATCGGAAAAGAGGCTTTTACCTACCCTCATTTTAATGTGTGTAGAGTCAAGTGTCAGACACCGCCCAGTATTGATGAATCCACTTTTTTCAATATGTCTTCAGAAGTCAAGCTGATTGTTCCCAACGGCACGAAGTCTCAATACAAGAGCGCACAGGGATGGAAGGACTTTCCCGAGATATTGGAGGAATCGGAATTCCAGTCATCCCGTACGATTCATGTGGCTGTTGCCGGAAGCCTGTCAACACTCCTTACTGAGGAAGAGAAAGACAATACCGAGGAGTTGACACTGACAGGTCAGCTTAACGCTGATGACCTCGATTTTATCCGGAAGGAAATGTGTGGAAACGAACAAGCTGGTAATCGTGGCATATTGCGTGTTCTTGACATGACCAATGCAAGAATAGAGAATGACGCCATCGGCCAAGAAGGCTTGGCGTGGGCTCTGACCTTAGAGGAAGTCAAACTGCCCAACACCTTGAAGTCTATTGCCTGGATGGCTTTCTATGAGTCGGGCATCAAGGGACTCTTCATTCCCAAATCGGTTACTGAATTAGGTCCTGACATCTTCTATCAATGCGGCAATCTGGCGTCACTCGTCGTGGAGGAGGGTAACCCCGTGTTCGACTCTCGTGAAAACTGCAACGCCATCATTGAGACAGCCACTAATACCCTGCGTATTGGCTGCCGCTCGACCGTGGTGCCGAGTAGTGTGGTGGCTCTTGGAAACTCTTCCTTCAGTGGTGTGGCTGGCCTGACCAGCCTCGACCTGCCTGATGGCGTGAAGAGTATTGGCAATGGCGCTTTCTGGGCAGACGAGGGTCTGACCTCTGTCAGACTTTCCAAGAGCGTCGTTGAGCTGGGCACAGGCCCGTTCGTAGGTTGTTCCAATGTGTCGTCGTTCGTCATCGATCCTGAAAATCCGGTCTATGATTCGCGTAACAATTGCAACGCCATCATTGAGACGGCTACGAACAAGCTGATTCAGGGCTTCGGTACAACAAAGATTCCTGAAGACGTGGTGAAGTTGGCGCCTCAGGCTTTCCAGTATCAGAATATGTCTTATCTCGAGATACCTGCCAGCGTGAAAGAGATTGGCAACTCCTGTTTCCTTTATTGTAACGCCCTGACTACGGTGGTCAGCTACATCAAGAAGCCGTTCCCTGTCAACTCATCAGTATTCAGCGGCAGCAACATGGCCACGGCAGTGCTCTATGTTCCGTTTGGAACAAAGAATGCCTATGCTGCCACTGCCGGCTGGGGCTCCTTCCCAAAGATCATAGAGATGGATCCTACCGATGAAGAGATAGGACAACATTCAGCCAGCGTGGCTGTGGCAGACTTTGGCACGCAATATGCCGGATTGAACAATCAGACCGAAGTGCCTGTCTACTTAGTAGGTGGAAGCATCGACCCCATCACCAACGTCGACTATACCATCACTACGGGCAGTAACGTCTATCAGGGTCATACCGATATTGAACCTCTCTCATATATGATGACGGCCCAGGTGCTCATCCCCTTCCCGGCTGATGCTACCGTTGGCGAGCAGGTGAAGACGCTGACCATTACGAAGGTGAATGGGCTGGATAACGAAGCGGAAGAGAAGACGGCCAGCGGAACACTGGTTACCGTGAAACGCAAGCCCAAGTTCATACCGCTGGTGGAGGAGGCCACAGGAACCTGGTGCGGATGGTGTCCGCGTGGTGCCGTTGGTCTGAAACTGCTCAACAAGACCTTCCGAGATGATGTGGTCACAGTTGCTGTGCATAGTAGCGACCCCATGGAGCTGCCCGACTATTGGCTGAATTCCTCCAGCTTCCCCAGCTGTCAGATTAACCGTGGTGAATTCGTTGATCCTTACTATGGTTCCAGCGACATGCCCTTTGGCATAAAGAAAGACGTGGAGGCTGCCATGCGCCAATACACCATTGGCGAGATTGCCGTGAATGCCGAGTGGACAGACGACAGCCAGACAGCCATCAAGGTCAACACCACCACCACCTTCGTCGAGGATGTCGCCTCGTCGCCCTATCAGATTGGCTATCTGCTACTCGAAGACAAGCAGACGGGCACCACATCAGACTGGAATCAGAAGAACTACTTCTCGGGCAGTACCATCAACGACCCCAACCTTAAGCCGTTGGTCGACAGCCCCAGCCCGATGGAGAACGTGAAGTACGACTATGTCCCCGTGGCCACCTGGCAGCACGAGACCGGCGTTGAAGGTTTACTGCCCTCGACCATCACCAGCGAGGTGCCCATGAGCAATACCTACACGCTCGACATCTCTGGCAACACGCGCATCCAGAACAAGGCACGTTTGGTCGTTGTGGCGCTGCTGCTCAACAAGGACACCAAGGAGCTTGTCAACTGTGCGAAGTTCAAGTTCACGCCCGACCCCGATCCCTCGGTGGTCACCGCAAAGAATTGCAGCCGCCTCTATGGAGATGCCAACCCTGCCTTTGAATACGCCGTTGAAGGCGGAGCCCTCGAGGGCACGCCAGCTATCAGCTGTGAGGCCACGGCCAAGTCGCCCGTAGGCACTTATCCCATCGTCGTGAGCCAGGGCACCGTCAGCAACGAAGAGGTCACCTATGTGACAGGCATCCTCACCATCGAGCCTGCTCCTCTGAAGGTGAAGGTAGGAAACTACGAGCGCGAGCAGGGTGAGAACAATCCCAAGTTTGAGATTACTTACGAGGGCTGGAAGAATGGCGAAAACGAAAGCGTGCTGCAGCAGAAGCCTGTAGCTTCAACTGAAGCTACGGCAGACAGTCCTGTAGGCGAATATCCCATCGTGGTGAGCGGCGGCAAGGCACAGAACTATGTGCTGGAGTATGTGAATGGTGTACTGACGGTTACTGAGCCTTCAGGCATCGTGGAGATATCCGCAGAACATCCCGTTGACATCTATCACGCCAAGGGCTATCTGGTGCGTGAGAGAGCCACATCGCTCGAGGGACTTGCCAACGGCATCTATATCATCCGCTCGAAAGGCGGTGCCGAGAGGAAGATCATCATCCGCAACTAATATGTAATAGAAAGGGGGGACTTCAAATCCCCCCTCTCTATTTACTGTCAATCTATTTACTGTCGTACCATTGCTTGAGAATGAAGAAGGCTTTCTTCTTCTCGCCGTTGTCGCTGACGAGACCTTTGCGGTTGTAGTAGTCCTGAACGCCGGGCAGGACACGACGGGGTGAGCGGAAGTCCTTCAGAATCCAGGGCGTGGTGCCGGCAAGTCCCTCTATCTTGTCGATCATGGCAAGATTCTCGATGTAGAGGTTCTCCTGGAACTCCTCCGTCCAGCGCTGGTTCTTCGGGCCGTGCAGGCCGTAGCGGGCGCCGCCGCCGAACTCGCTGATGATGACGGGCTTGTCGTAGGGAATCTCCCACTTCATCTTCGGCGCATCGTTGACGTCGCGATACCAGCCGATGTACTGGTTGAAGCTCACCACATCGACAAACTCGTTCATATTGTCGTTGAGGCGGTTGACGTAGTTGGAGGCACCGGTCACCTCCATCGCCATCGAGATGAGGCGGGTGTTGTCGAGCGTGCGGGCATACTTGGCCAGATTGCCGAGGAAGGTGTCGCGCTCGGGAGAGTGGGGCGTCTCGTTGGCGATGCTCCAGATGATGACGTTGGCACGGTTGTGGTCGCGTGCAATCATGTCGCGCAGCTGGTGCTGGGCGTTCTCGTAGGTCTTAGGATTGGTCCAGGCAATGGTCCAGTAGACGGGAATCTCGCTCCACACGAGGATGCCCATCTTCTCGGCCTCGCGCACCATCTCCTCGTGGTGGGGATAGTGGGCCAGACGTACGAAGTTGCAGCCCAATTCCTTGGCCCATGAGAGCAGCGTGCGGGCATCCTCGGCACTGTTGGCACGGCCTCCGCCGTAGGGTTTCTCGTTGTGGATACTGATGCCCTTGAGGAAGATGGGCTCGCCGTTGAGCAGGATTTGCTTGCCGCGTGTCTCAATAGTGCGGAAGCCGATGTTGTCGCTGTAGGTGTTGGTATCGAGCGAGAGCAGCACCTGATAGAGCTTGGGATTGTCGGGGCTCCAGAGCTGCAGCTTCTTGGTGCTGACCTTGAGCACGCCGCTGACTTTGCCCTCAGCATCAGTAGTGAGCTGTTGTTCGAGCTTCAATTCCGGGATGAAGACAACGACCTTGTGGCCTGCCTCTTTCTTATTCAGCTTTGCAGAGAAGGTAATTTCGCGGTTCTTTGCCTTTGCGTCTGCCTTCTGCAGTTGTAGGCTATAGTCCTCCAAATACAGCGGCGTCACCTTCACCAGCTTCACATCTCTTGTGATGCCGCCGTAGTTCCACCAGTCGAAGATCTGCGTGGGCACATCCTCGGCGTGGCGCTTGTTGTCCACCTTCACGATGACGGTGTTCTCGCCCTTGCGCAGCAGGTCGCTGATGTCGTAGTTGAAGGGTGTGAAGCCTCCGATGTGGTGGCCCACGTGGCGGCCGTTCACGTAGACGTGGCAGTCGTAGTTCACGGCACCGAAATAGAGTAGGGTCTTTTTTGATTGACTATTGAGCATTGACCATTGACCATTATTGGCATCCGCCTCCTTTCCCGCAGGTGAATGGTCAATGGTCAATGGTGAATGGTCAATGGTGAAACTTTTCTTAAACCACACCGTTCCCTCGTAGAAGAACAGCTTCTCGTCCTGCGTGTTCCAGTCGGAGGGAATCTGCATGGTGGGCGACTTGTCGAAGTCGTACTCGATAAGGTCCTCGGGCCGCTGCGGCTTCGCGTTCTGGAAGAATCCCCAGCGCGTGGGGTTCATGCGATAGTCGTAGTAACCCTCTTCCTGCACGTCCACGATATAGTTCCAGTCGCCGTTGAGCGACAAGCCCTCGTAGGCCTGCACGTTCTGAATCAGCGGCAGTTCCCGCTCGTCTGCCGAGGCCGTCAGCAGACATCCAATTGCCAATAGGGCAGTAGTCAGTAGTCGTTTCATTGTTGTATTTGTTTTTATAGTTTCATTGTGAGTGAGATGCGGTGGCGGCGATAGTCGACCTCAAGCACTTTCACGGTGACGTGCTGGTGCAGCTTCACCACGTCGGTGGGGTGGGCGATGCGACGATTGGCCATCTGCGAGATGTGGACGAGTCCGTCCTGATGTACGCCGATGTCGACGAAGGCTCCGAAGTTGGTGATGTTCGTCACGATGCCGGGCAGGATCATACCCTCCTCTAAGTCTTCCATCGTCTGCACGCGGCTGTCGAACTCAAACTCCTCTATCTGCTCACGCGGGTCGCGGCCCGGCTTCTCCAGTTCGTGCATGATGTCGGTCAGCGTGGGCAAACCGACATCGCCTTTCGCGTACATCTTTATATCTACGCGCGAGCGGAGGTCTTTCTGCTCGATAAGGTCCTTTACGGAGCAACCCTGGTCTTTGGCCATCTGCTCCACGATGTCGTAGCTCTCAGGATGCACGGCGCTGTTGTCCAAGGGATTCTTCGCACCAGGAATACGCAGGAATCCTGCACACTGCTGATAGGCGGCAGGGCCGAGACGGGGCACCTTCTTTAACTGGGCACGGCTGGTGAAGGCACCGTGCTCCTTGCGGTAGTCCACGATGTTCTTCGCCAGCGCAGGGCCGAGTCCGCTGACGTATTGCAGCAGATGGGCGGAGGCGGTGTTGAGGTTGACACCCACCATGTTGACGCAGCTCTCGACGGTTTGATCCAACTGGTGCTTCAGCTTCCCTTGGTCGACGTCGTGCTGATACTGGCCTACGCCGATGCTCTTCGGGTCAATCTTCACTAATTCAGCCAGCGGATCCATCAGGCGGCGGCCTATCGATACGGCACCACGCACGGTGACATCCTCATCGGGGAACTCCTCGCGGGCCACCTTCGAGGCAGAGTAGACGGAGGCACCGTCTTCGGAGACGACAAAGAGCCTCACCCCCGCCCCCTCTCCAGAGGGAGAGGGGAGTGATTTGATAGTGTCTTCCACGAAGGCGCGTGTCTCGCGGCTGGCTGTGCCGTTGCCGATGGCGATGGCTTCTATGCGGTAGTCGCTGATCATCTGCTGCACGTGCACCATGGCCTGCATCCGGCGGTTGACAGGAGGGTGGGGGAAGATGGCCTCATGGTGCAGCAAGTTGCCCTGCTCGTCGAGGCAAACTACCTTGCAACCCGTGCGGAAGCCTGGGTCGATGCCCATCACTCGCTTCTGTCCTAAGGGAGCACCGAGCAGCAGCTGGCGCAGGTTTTCGGCAAAGACGCGGATGGCCTCGTCGTCGGCCTGCTCCTTGCTCAGGTTGTTGAACTCCGTCTCTATCGAGGGCTTCAGCAATCGTTTGTAGGCGTCCTCTGCAGCCTCAGCCACTAATTGCTGGCATTTCTCTTTCCACTTTCCACATTCCACATTCCACCCTTTCACCCACTGGCGTTGCAGGCGGTCGATGCACTCCTGGTCGTCGATGGGGTCGATGCTGATGCGCAGGATGCCCTCGGCTTCGCCGCGACGCATCGCCAGTAGACGGTGGCTGGAGCAGCGTTTCAGGGGCTCGTGCCAGTCGAAGTAGTCGCTGTATTTGGCAGCCTCATCGCTGTCCTGTTTGCTCTTCACCACTTTGGAAGAGATGATGGCGGTGCGACGATAGCTGCCTCGCAGCTGCTGGCGTGAGCGTTCGTCCTCGCTGATGGTCTCGGCAATGATGTCCTGAGCGCCCTTGATGGCGGCGTCAGTGGTGATGATATCACCACATACGAAACGGCGGGCGGCCTGCTCGATGTGCTGCTCGCGCTGCAGGAGGATGAGCTGCGCCAAGGGTTCCAACCCCTGTTCGCGCGCTACCTGCGCACGAGTGCGGCGGCGCGGCTTGAAGGGCAGGTAGATGTCCTCCAGCTCGGTGGCGTCCCAGCAGTCGGCGATGCGCTT
>CAMVJU010000050.1 GCA_947167935.1 uncultured Prevotellaceae bacterium
GCCTTCACGATTTTCTCTGCTGACTTGTCGACCAATTTGTGGTCGTAGCTCTTCAGCTTAATACGAATCTTTTGACTCATCTTTTAACTTTTTAATGTTTTAATGTTTTAATTTTTCTGCCCGCCGCTAAAGAGTCATTTGCTCAGCGACAGACGTGCTTTCTCTATTACGGGCTGCAAAGGTACGCATATTTCGTGACATACGCAACCCCTGCAACCTATACGCGAACAATATTTAATATTTTTTAATTATTTGGGCAATGTCATCACGAAGCGGGCGCCATCGGTGTAGGCTGTGTCGAGGATGACGTCGCCGCCCATGTGGCGTGCCAGCGAGCGGGCGATGGAAAGGCCGATGCCGGTGCCGTCGGTGAACTCGTCGAGCTGCACGAACTCGTTGAAGATGTTCTCCACCTGCTCAGGCGGGACACCGATGCCGGTATCCTCGACCGTGAAGACCACATACGTCGGCGTGGTATCGATGATCAGCGTGACACGCAGCTTCTGGTCGTCGGATGCCAAGGGAAGGGTGAACTTGGCGGCATTGCTGAGCAACAGGGCCAAAGCCTTGGCTGCCGACTTCTGGTTGGTGACGATGGTTAGCTGTTCGGCCTGCGGCGACACCTGCTGCTGCAGTTGCAGGTGATCGGCCTCGCGGATGCCGCTCAAGGTGATGGCCAGGGTGGCAATGTCGGCTGGACGTACCGTGTCATTGCGCTCGATGTCGGCATTGCGATTCAACTGACTGAGGTCGAGCATCTGGTCTATCAAATGTGTGATACGCCCGCTGTTATCCATGATCTGCCGGCTGATGTCCTGCAGCTCGTCGCTACTGAGCTTGATGTCGGGAGCTGCCAGCACCTGCGTGAATCCTGAGATGATATTGAGCGGTGTGCGCACCTCGTGGGAGATCTGCCGGATGAAATTGGTCTTCATGCGCGACGATTCCTTGGCCTTCTCGTTGGCAACGACGAGCTGGTGGTTGGTGGCATCGAGCTGCTCGTTGGCAGCGACCAGCTGGCGGTTGGTGGCGTCGAGCTTCTTGTATGCCTTGCGCCGCTGCATGGTATAGAAGATAACGAAGATGGCCAGGACCAGCATGATGATAACCACCGTGAGGAGCCGCTGCTGCGACAGCGCGGCGCTCTGCTCGGCTATCTGTCGTTCCTTGCCCTCGGTGTCGTAGAAGGTGGTCAGCAGGTCGGAGTCGATCCTACGCTGGCGGACGAGTGCGGAATCGTAATACTCGGCCACTATCATGGCTGTGCGCAGGGCTGAGTCGGTGTGTCCCGCCAAGAGGTTGGCACGGAACTTGGGCATCATATAAAGGCCGAAGTTCTCGAAATCGGCCTTATAGCCGCCCGACTTCAGGAAGTGGTCCAGCTGCTCGTAGTTGTGTGCCGCCTCGTCATAGCGGTGTGTCAGCATCAGATACTCGCTGCTGTTGATGACGCTACCCAGCTGTGCGGCCGTATGCGTCGACTGATAGTCGCTGAAGGCGCGCTCGGCATCGGCAGTACGCCCCTGGGCATAGGCCAGCAGCGCCTTGCTGTAGCTGATGTCGGCCTTCATCTCGTCCAAGAACACGGTGTCGCGCTGAGGATGTGCATCGGCCACGGCATATAGGGAGTCCTGCACAGCTATCCATGGTGCAGCCTCAGCATAGCTGCCGGTCTGCATATACACCTTGACGATGGCGTTCATACACTTCTGGCACTCGCGGAAATCCAGCGGGTCGTGATGGACAGCCAGCCTTGTCTGTACGCCTTGCAGCGACTTCCTGAAGCTCTGGGCGGCCAGGTCGGCCTGTCCCAGATAGAGCTGACACTCGCCGATGGTCTGTGCAATGTCGTGGTGGTCGGTGAAGGCATCGTAGCCTGCAGCCTTGAGCTTGCGGTCGGCAGCATTGGCCTCGCGGAGGGCACGGTCGTAGCGTCGCATCTCGCAAAGCAGGCGCACATAGTTATTGTAGGAATAGAGGTAGGCGTCGAGGTCGGCCTCGGTGGCAAGGTCGTTCATGTCGATGCTGCTCAACTGCGAATAGAGCCGCAGCGAATTGCTGCGTTGGCCCATCAGGTTGTAAGTAATGGTGCGATAGAAGATGGTCTTCGGAAGCGAGAGCTCACCAGCCTGTTCGAGACTGTCGATGACAGCCAGCACACGCACGTTGTTATCGCGTGCATCGCCAATGGCCGAGACGATGGAGTCGGCCCGGTTGAAGCCTTCGGCATCGTTGAAGCCGCCATCGCCGATTGCCGGCAGCTGTTTGCGGTTTGTACAGCCGCCAACAACCACTAATATCAGCAGTATGAGTGTCAGTAGTATAGAATGTCTCGTCATTTTTAATGCAGCCATTTCAGCTAGTAGCATCTTTTCGACTTGCAAAGGTACACTTTTTCTTTGAACAATCACAATTTTTCTGGCCAAAAATTTTTGTCTGCCTTTAAAAAGATTTTGTGAGGCGCACACAAAAAATCCCGGAACCGCAGGAAAACGATTCCGGGAATTCTTTTCGTTATTTCGTTATTACGTTATAACGTCATTTCGACATTTCGTCATAACGTCATTGCGAATCAAGTCTCTTCTTACACCAGGTCGGCGCGACCCTTCACCTCTTCGAGCACAGCCTTGGCGAGGGCGCTGGAGAGCGGTGCATGGTGGTCGTACTCCATAGAGCTGGTAGCACGGCCGGAAGTGATGGTACGCAGAGCGGTGACATAGCCGAACATCTCTGACAGGGGCACCTTAGCCTTGACGACACGGGCACCAGAGCGAGCCTCTTCCATACCTTCTACCTGACCACGACGCTTGTTCAGGTCACCGATGACGTCACCCATGTTCTCCTCGGGTGTCACCACCTCGAGCTTCATGATGGGCTCCATCAACACGGGCTTTGCCTTGGCGCAAGCCTCCTTATAGGCCATCTGGGCAGCGATCTCGAATGAGAGCTGGTCGGAGTCGACGGGGTGGAAACCACCATCGACGACGGTCACCTTCAGCGAATCGAGGGGATAGCCGCCGAGGATACCATTCTTCATGGCTGCCTCGAAGCCCTTCTGGATGCTGGGGATGAACTCCTTGGGGATGTTGCCGCCCTTCACCTCGTTGACGAACTGCAGGCCGGGGTTGTTCTTCAGATCGTAATCCTCGTCGACAGGACCCACCTGCACGAGCATCTTGGCGTACTTACCACGACCACCCGACTGCTTCTTGTAGGTCTCGTCAATCTCGACGGTCTTGGTGATGGCCTCCTTGTAGTTCACCTGGGGCTTACCCTGGTTGCACTCCACCTTGAACTCGCGCTTCAGACGGTCGATGATGATGTCGAGGTGGAGCTCACCCATACCTGAGATAATGGTCTGACCACTCTGCTCGTCGGTACGGACGGTGAATGTCGGGTCTTCCTCGGCCAGCTTAGCCAGACCGTTGTCCAGCTTGGCGATGTCGGCCTGTGACTTCGGCTCCACAGCGATGGAGATCACGGTGTCGGGGAAGGTCATCGACTCCAGCACGATGGGCTTCTCCTCGTCGCAGAGGGTATCGCCGGTGCGAATGTCCTTGAAGCCTACGCCTGCGCCGATGTCGCCAGCGTCGATGCTGTCCATAGGAATCTCCTTGTTGGAGTTCATCTGGAACAGACGGCTGATGCGCTCCTTCTTACCCGAGCGGGGATTGTAGACGTAAGAGCCGGCCTTCACGCTACCCGAGTAGACACGGAAGAACACCAGACGGCCCATGTAGGGGTCGGTGGCAATCTTGAAGGCGAGAGCTGCAGTAGCGTCGTCCTCGCTGGGCTTGCGTTCTTCCTCCTCCTCGGTGTTGGGATTCGTGCCCTTGACCACCTCCACGTCGACGGGAGCGGGCAGGAAAGCGCATACATAGTCGAGCAGGGGCTGCACACCCTTGTTCTTGTAGGACGAACCGCAGAGCATCGGGGTGCACTCCATAGCGCAGGTACCCTTGCGGATGGCGGCGATGACCTCAGCCTCGGTGATAGAGGCGGGATCGTCGAAGTATTTCTCCATCAGGGCCTCGTCATACTCAGCAGCGGCCTCGAGCAGCTTGTTGCGCCACTCGTCGCACTCGTCCTGCAGGTCGGCGGGGATAGCCTCGATGTCGTACTCGGCACCCATCGTCTCGTCGTGCCACAGGATGGCCTTCATCTTGATGAGGTCGACCACACCCTTGAAGTTCTCCTCAGCGCCGATGGGCACCTGGATAACCACGGGGTTGGCTCCGAGGATGTCGCGCATCTGCTGCACGGTCTCGAAGAAGTCGGCACCCGAGCGGTCCATCTTGTTCACGTAACCGATACGGGGCACGTTGTACTTGTCGGCCTGACGCCAGACAGTCTCTGACTGCGGCTGCACGCCATCAGCGGCGGAGTAG
Source organism: uncultured Prevotellaceae bacterium (assembly GCA_947167935.1). Lineage (GTDB taxonomy): Bacteria > Bacteroidota > Bacteroidia > Bacteroidales > Bacteroidaceae > Prevotella. Next base: position 4,389 of record CAMVJU010000050.1, read on the forward strand.
GTAGCCACAGCACCATCGAGGACACGAAGCGAACGCTCCACCTCAGCGGTGAAGTCGACGTGTCCCGGAGTGTCGATGAGGTTGATCTTATACTTGTTGTTGTTCCACTCCCAGTAGCAGGTGGTAGCAGCACTCGTGATGGTGATACCTCTCTCCTGCTCCTGTGCCATCCAGTCCATAGTGGCGGCTCCGTCGTGGACCTCGCCAATCTTGTGGGTCTTACCCGTGTAGAAGAGGATGCGCTCGGACGTGGTGGTCTTACCAGCATCGATGTGAGCCATGATGCCGATATTTCTTGTCAGGTGCAAATCTTGTTTTGCCATTGCTTTCTCTATTATCCTAAATCTTTTTACCTATACCTATTAGAATCTGAAGTGAGCGAAAGCACGGTTGGCCTCTGCCATACGATGCATATCCTCCTTACGCTTGAAGGCACCGCCCTGATTGTTGAAGGCGTCCATAATCTCAGCAGCCAGCTTGTCAGCCATCGACTTGCCGCTACGCTTGCGGGCGAAGCTGATCATGTTCTTCATCGAGACGCTCTCCTTACGGTCGGGACGAATCTCGGTAGGAACCTGGAATGTAGCACCGCCGATACGACGGCTCTTCACCTCCACCTGCGGAGTGATATTGTCGAGGGCCTGCTTCCAGATTTCCAGCGGAGTCTTCTCAGCGTCCTTCATCTTACCCTTGACAATCTCGAGGGAGTTGTAGAAAATCTCATACGACTTCGACTTCTTACCGTCGAACATCAGATGGTTCACGAACTTCGACACCTTAGTGTCGTTGAATACGGGATCCGGCAGGATCACACGCTTCTTGGGTTTTGCTTTTCTCATTTTTTGTTTTTACTGTTTTTGTCTGCCAGGGCTGTTCTCTTCTTTTGTCTTCAACGCCCACACTCGGGCATTTACTCAACCTTTTCCTAAGATATCTCCAGCAAAACGTTTTTTCTTTCTGGGGTGGACTGACTCTCTGTCGGTCCGTAATCTGAGTTTTGTAAGTTTTTGAGTTTTTGAGTCTTTTGAGTTTGCGAAGAAAAACTTCAATTTTTCAATCTTCTCGGTTCTGAGCCTGCTCATCACCGAGCACTCATGGAACCAAAAAACTCAAAAACTCACCTAACTCTTCTTACTTCTTCTGCTTCGGGCGCTTAGCACCGTACTTCGAGCGACGCTGCAGGCGGTTAGCCACGCCGGCGGTGTCCAGAGTACCGCGGACGATGTGATAACGCACACCGGGCAGGTCCTTTACACGACCGCCACGCACCAGCACGATGCTGTGCTCCTGCAAGTTGTGTCCCTCTCCGGGAATGTAACTGTTGACTTCCTTCTGGTTAGTCAAACGAACACGGGCTACCTTACGCATAGCCGAATTAGGCTTCTTGGGAGTGGTCGTGTAGACACGTACACAGACACCGCGACGCTGAGGACAGTTGTCCAGCGCGGGTGACTTCGACTTGTCTACGATCACCTTTCTGCCTTTGCGAACCAATTGTGAAATTGTAGGCATAATTAAATTTACGTTTTTGTTTGTTTATATATATTATTTGTATAGATTTCAATACGTCACAATACTCCCTCGTCACATAAGGGCGTATTTCGGGCTGCAAAGGTACAACTTTTATATGGAATGTCCTACATCGAAAAACGAAAAAGAGCAATCAATTACGAATTATTAACATCATAAATATTTTTTAACAGCTTCTAATAGGCTTTTTCCTTTGCTTTTCTCTCGCTTATTTGTACCTTTGCAGACAGTAAAAGCAAAAAAAGCACAAAACAACGAAAACAAGACGAAAGATGTTCCTGATACTCCTTCTGCTGCTGCCCATCGCGGGATTGGCCTATAGTGGCTGGCACTTGTGGATATTGCTGCCGCTGCCTTCGGTATGGAAGGCGGTTGTCATCACCGTGGGCACGCTGTGTTTCCTCACGCTGCTGCTCGACTTCAGCGGCTCCTTGGAACGCATGCCCCTATCCTTGGCGCGTATTCTCTATAGGATAGGCACATCATCGGTCATCGTACTGCTCTACGTAGTAATGGCGTTTTTATTACTCGATCTAGGACGGCTTATCCATCTGGTACCAAAGACTTGGCTGTATCAGAACTGGGTAACGACGGCGGCGCTGACTGGCCTGTTGCTTACCATTTTCGTCTGTGGCGCCATCCACTATAATAATAAGGTACGCGTGAGACTCGACCTCACCACCACAAAGAGTCTCCCCCACCCCTTCCGACTGGTGATGCTGAGCGACCTGCACTTAGGCTATCACAACACGCGATCGGATTTGGCCCATTGGGTAGACCTTATCAATGCCGAGCAACCCGACGCCGTACTCATCGCGGGCGACATCATCGACATCAGCGTACGCCCACTGTTGGAGGAGGATATGGCGGCAGAGTTCCGCCGGCTAACGGCTCCCGTCTATGCCTGTCTGGGCAATCACGAATACTACAGCGATGTGCGGCATGCCCATAAGTTCTATGACGAGGCTGGCATCACACTACTCAAGGACAGCGCCGTGCTGGTCGATAGCGCCCTGCTCATCATCGGACGCGATGACCGCAGCAACCGCCACCGCAAGCCTCTCAAAGAGCTCATGTCTCTCGCAGATATTTCTCTTACAGATTCCATGTCTCTCACAGATGCCACAGATAGCACAGACAGTCTCTGTAAGAAAGAAGCTGAAAGATACTACACCATCGTACTCGACCACCAGCCCTATCATTTGGAGGAGGCCGAGGCGGCAGGTATAGACTTCCAGCTCAGCGGCCACACCCATCGTGGACAGGTGTGGCCCATCTCATGGATTACCGATGCGATCTATGAGTGTTCGTGGGGCGAGCATCAGCGTGGCAGCACCCGCTACTACATCTCCAGCGGTCTTGGTATCTGGGGTGGCAAGTTCCGCATCGGCACGCAGTCGGAATATATCGTGGCTACATTGGGTATCAGGCCTCACCACCACCGTTGAAGGGAGCGATGGTGCGCGGCTGACTGGCCTGCGGCATCTTGATGACGCCAAAGGTCTGCTCGTAGCGCATCAGGTTCTCCTGCAGGGCACCCAAGAGACGCTTGGCATGTTCTGGAGCGAGGATGACACGGCTGCGCACCTGTGCCTTGGTGACACCAGGCAACATGCGGGCGAAGTCGAGGATGAACTCGCTGCTGGAGTGAGTGATGATGGCAAAATTAGCATACTCGCCCTGAGCCTTGTCGGGCGTCAATTCAATCTGCAGTCCCTGCTGCTTCTTCTCGTTGTCGTTCATAATTCTGAGTGTTTATTGTTTAATGTTTATTGCCTAACGGTAATTTCATAACGGTTATTGATTATTGTCTACCGTCCACATTCAGGGCAGATGCCCTTGACGATATGACTGGCCGAGGTGGCGACGAAGCCTGGCGGTACACCGACCTGCGGCACGGAGACGCCATCGAGACAGAACGTGCGATGGCAATTCTCGCAGAAGAAATGCACATGCAGGTCGTCGTCATCGTCGCCGCCATGACTGTGACACAGCTCATAGCGCAAGGCACCAGAGCCGTCTTCGATGGTATGCACAAGATGGTGCTCGCGGAAGAGTGTCAAGGCACGGAAGATGCCAGACTTGTCTACTGACAGTAGTTTCTCCTCCAGTTCGGCCAGCGTCAAAGGACGTGCCGACAGCGCCAGGGCACGCACCACGACGATGCGGTTCGACGTCGGGCGGACGCCGTGACTGGCAAGCAATTCAACGCACTCTTCCTGTTTCACGAGTGCAAAGGTACAAATAAGCGAGCGAAAAGCAAAAGGAAAAAACAATTTTCTTTTGCTCTTCTGAGCGAAAGTACCTTCGGCGCAGCCAAAGGTACAAATTATTTCATAATTCATAGTACAAAGCGCATAGTTTTTTTCCGTTTTTTTTTGCTTTTTCCTCGCTTTTTCGTACCTTTGCCCCAAGAAACGAAAAAACCTTCAATTCATGGACGACGAAATAAAAGACGACATCCTTGCCCCAGAAAGTCCGGAGACTCCGGAAGATGCAGAAAGTCCGCAAGACTCAGAAGCCCCATCAGCCCATTCCGACTATAAGCCTGTGAATCGTTTCGATGCTGCCGTTGTACATCACCTCAGCGGCATGTATCAGAATTGGTTCCTCGACTATGCCTCGTATGTCATTCTGGAACGTGCCGTTCCCCACATCGAGGACGGCCTGAAGCCTGTGCAGCGACGTATCCTCCACTCGATGAAGCGCATGGATGACGGACGCTATAACAAGGTGGCGAATATCGTGGGTCATACGATGCAGTTCCACCCTCACGGCGATGCCTCGATAGGCGATGCCCTGGTGCAGCTGGGTCAGAAAGACCTGCTCATCGACACGCAGGGAAACTGGGGAAACATCCTCACGGGCGACCGTGCCGCAGCCCCCCGATACATTGAGGCACGTCTGTCGAAGTTTGCCCTCGATGCCGTATTCAACCCTAAGACCACCGAATGGCAGTTGTCATACGACGGACGCAACAAGGAGCCCATCACCCTGCCCGTAAAATTCCCCCTGCTCTTGTCGCAAGGTGCTGAGGGCATCGCCGTAGGCCTGGCCTCGAAGATTCTGCCTCACAACTTCTGCGAGATTTGCGATGCTGCCATCAGCTATCTGCACGGCGAGGAGTTCCATCTTTATCCTGACTTCCAGACGGGTGGCTCGATAGACGTCAGCAAATACAACGACGGCCAGCGCGGCGGTACATTAAAGGTACGCGCGAAGATAGAGAAACTCGACCAGAAGACACTCGTCATCCGCGACCTGCCATTCTCAAAGACCGTCGAGAGCCTCATCGAGAGCATCAAGAAAGCCATCGAAAAAGGCAAAATCAAGGCCCGTCGCGTCGATGACCTCACATCGGCACAGGTGGAGATACAGGTGCACTTGATGCCGGGCATCTCGAGCGACAAAACCATCGACGCCCTCTACGCCTTCACCGACTGCGAGATCAACATCTCGCCCAACTGCTGCGTCATCA
>CAMVJU010000051.1 GCA_947167935.1 uncultured Prevotellaceae bacterium
CCACCTTGTCGTACATGTCGTAGGGATGGTTCTTGCGCACGTCGTTCTTCCAGCCCGAGGCACGTCCGGCAGGACCGGTCACAGCATAGCTGATGCAATCCTCGAGGCTCATCGGGCCGCAGTTCTCCAGACGGTTGTGAGTGATGATGTTGTCGCCAAACACATCCATGTACTCCTGAATCGTTGGACGCAGGTACTTCACCAGATCCTTCACGTTCTTCACAAAGTTGGGGTCGATGTCGTCCTGCAGACCACCGATGCGGTAGTAGTTCTGGATTAGGCGTCCGCCTGTGGTTTCCTCCATACAGTTGAGCACATGCTCACGGTCACGCATACCGTAGAGGAAAGCGGTGAGGGCACCCAGGTCCTGAGCCACACAAGAGGTGAACAGCAGGTGGGAGTCGAGACGCTGCAGCTCATCCATAATGGTACGGATGTACTTGATTCGGTCGGTCAGCTCCACTTCCATTGCCTCCTCGATGACACCTACCAGCGCATGGCGGTGCTGCATGGCTCCCAAGTAGTTAAGCCTATCTGTTAAAGCAAGTGTTTGAGGATAGGTCATGCTCTCCCACATCTTCTCGATACCACGATGGATATAGCCGAAGTGAGGATAGATCTTCTTTACGATTTCGCCTTCGAGCACGGTCTGCAGACGAAGCACACCGTGAGTGGCAGGGTGTTGCGGGCCAATGTTGATGACATAGTCGTCGGTGTTGAACAGCTTATTCTGCTTCGACTGCAGATTGCCGTCCTTGTCGATGAAATACTCCAGTCCATAGTTGGGCTCGTCGTCATCCTCCAGCGAATATTCATCATTGTATTTCCAGTCCTTACGGAAGGGATAGCCCTTGAAGTCGCTACGAAGGAAGAGGCGGCGCATGTCAGGATGACCCAGGAACACGATGCCGTAGAAGTCATAGACCTCGCGCTCCAGTAAGTCAGCTACAGCCCATAATCCAGATACAGTCGGGATATAAGGAACAACTTGACCGTCGGTATCTCCAGTTCCGTTGGAGGCTATGCCATCTCCGCAAACAGAGCTCTTTGCCAGCATTTTTACTGAGCAACGCTCGTGTGTATTGGTGTTTTCCAGAATATAGATACAGCCGAGGCCTTCTTCTGCTCCGAAGTCTTCGCCCACGATGGTAATCAGGTAGTCGAAGCCCTTCTTCTTCAGGTTTGCCATTTCAGCGGCAAACTTGTCAAACTCGAATGATAAGAATTCTAACTTCATACAGCGGCCTCCTCTTTCTTTAATTCTTCAACAAACTCTTCTGGCACGCTGGTCACCACGATGGGCTCACGGCGATGGTCACCCAACTGGTTGCGGAATGTCAGCTCCTCGTTAGAAACACCCAATGCCTTCTCCTCAGCTGTCTGCTTGTGGTTGGCACCGCCGAAGAATTTCTCAATCTTCACCTTGCGCTGCAACTGCATCATACCGTAGAGGATAGCCTCTGGACGGGGAGGACAGCCAGGGATGAACACATCGACGGGAACAATCTCCTCGATACCCTTTACCACATGGTAGCTTGACTTGAAGGGACCACCGCTGATGGCACAACCACCAACGGCAATGACATACTTCGGCTCAGCCATCTGGTCATAAAGACGCTTCAGGGCAGGAGCCATCTTGTGGGTGATAGTGCCAGCACACATGATGAGGTCGGCCTGACGGGGAGAGTTACGTGTTACCTCAAAGCCAAAGCGTGCAAAGTCATAGCGTGCACATCCGCAAGCCATGAACTCAATGCCACAGCAGCTTGTAGCGAAGGTAAGTGACCACAGCGAGTTTGAGCGTCCCCAGTTGATGAGGCGGTCCAATGAGCCAGTGATGACATTTACGCCACCCTCATGCAGCTCGTCGATGATCTTCTCCAGCGACTCGTTGTCCTTCCATTCCTCGTAGGGAATAGACTTGATTTTCGGTTTCTTTACTTCCATTCCAGTGCTCCTTTCCGCCAGGCGTAGGCCAGGCCAAATACTAAAACCAATAAGAAGAATCCGATGCTGAGCAAGGCTGCGGCACCGAACTGCTTCACTACTACTGCCCATGGATACAGAAACACCGTTTCCACATCGAACATGAGAAACAGGATGGCGAACAGGTAGTAGCCCACATGAATAGGAATCCAAGAGGAACCGCGTGTCGGAATACCGCTTTCATACGGTTCGCCTTTCACCTTTGCATACGAGCGCGGACCAATAAGCTTAGCAATGATGTAAGCCGCCGCCACCAGTGTAATTCCCGTCGTGATGACGGTAACTAACAAAGTGAAATTCATAAAATAAGTAATGTGTTAATCTTAATTTCGAAATTTGCGTGCAAAGGTACAAAATAAATTGCAAACAATGCGAATATTTATTAAAAAATCTTTGGAAAAAACGTATTTGTTTGAAAAAAATCATCTATCTTTGCAGGCAAATCACTTAACCTTTATTGATATGAGAATAAAACTATGGGCGATGGCTGCAGCCCTTCTTTGCGGCTCAATGACTGTTTCCGCACAGGAGTCGGCTGAGCAGTTTACGATTGCAACGCTCAACGTGGACGGTCTGCCACAGAAAATCCTGGTGGTGAAACTAAATGCCGACGGTCCTGGCGATGCTGGAACGGCGCGTATCGGTAAGTATCTGATGCAGAAGAACTATGACCTTGTGATGATGCAGGAAGACTTTAGCTATCACAACGTGCTTACTGTGTTCCTTGAAGACGATTATCAGTTTGATGAGTGGAGCGGGGAAATCAACGTGAGCCGCGACATCGACTTCCTGCACCTGCAGAACCACCGCTTCTCTTGTGATGGCCTGATGGCCTGCTGGAAGCACGACCTCACAGTGGTTCCTCAGGGACGCACGGCTTGGACGGAGGCCTTCGGCAAGTTCAGCCACGCTAATGACGACCTTATCACTAAGGGCTTCCGTCGCTATGATGTGACGCTTCGCAGCGGAGAGCAAATCACTGTTTACAACATGCACATGGATGCCACAGACGATGCAGACGAGCTCATCCACAACGATGCCAAAGACACAGAGGCACGTGCAGCCCAATGGGCACAGCTGAGGGACGAGGTGCTGCAGCAGCTAGGTTCCAAGCCCATCATCGTTACCGGCGATCTGAACAGTTTCTATACGCGAGACAACATCAAGGCGCTCTTCATCGATGCCATCAATGAGTCGGGCAAGGGTACAGCCAGCGATGTGTGGGTGGAGCTGAAGCGAAACGGCGTCTATCCTGAATATGTGGATGTCTCAGAGATTACAGATGCTTCGGAAATCTCCAACATCCGCGATGGCGAGGGACTCGACAAGGTTATCTACATCAATCCCGCAACAGGCACCAAGATTTTTCCCGTGGCTTTCAACATCGATCAGGAAGGCTATCAGCACGACGGCAAGGCTCTGGGCGACCATTATCCCGCAGTGGCTACATTCCAGGTGAATCCATCTGACAAGACTACCGGCATCGACGACGTTAACCGTGAACTAATAATCAATAACCGTTACTTCAACCTCAACGGTCAGCGCGTCAATCAGCCTCAGGGAGGCATCTATATTGTTGACGGTCAGAAGAAAGTAATACGCTAAAAAAAGATGACGATTATGAAAAAGATATCTTTCATCATCCTGGCGCTTGCAGCCTCCGTGCTGACCAGCGCCGCTCAGGACGCCTACAACATCCTGTCTGAGGAGGACATCACGGCGAAGGCAAAGCTCTCAGGCATCACCCTTGGTTCGCGTGAGGTGAAGAAAATAGTCTACGAATATCCATCGAATGATGCCGAAGGTAACGCAGCCACCGTCAGCGGTGTCATAATGATTCCCATGGATGTCATCGATGGCACCGTGCCCTGCGATGGTGTCATCATGTACAACCATCCCACCATCGGCTCGCCCGAGGACGCGCCATCGGTTGGTGGCGAAGCTTACGATGCCCTGCCCATCTTCCTGGCCAGCCCGCTGAAGCCCAACTACATCGCCGTGGCCAGCGACTACGTCGGCTATGGCTCATCCATCGACCACAACGTCAGTTATATTGGTGGCGACACCAACGGACGCAATTGCCTCGACGGACTCCTTGCTGCCTTCCAGCTCTTTGAGGACAAGCAGATTCCCACGGGCAAGTATCTCTTCAACCTCGGCTATTCGCAGGGAGGCACAGAGAGTATGTACGCCGCACGCCTCACCGATACGGAAGCCAAATACAAGAACATTCGCTTCACCAAGACCTTCTCGGGCGGCGGATGCCTCGATATTGCAAAAGCTTTCCAAATCTATGTTGAGAACGACCATTGCGAAGACCTGGCCGACGTGGTGCTGATGGTTACCTCTGTCAACGAGAACTATCACCTTGGCATCCCTTACGACGTCATCTTCAAGGAACCCGTAGCCTCCAAGGCTCTCGAATACTTCCACTCCAAGGACAAGAGCGTCGTTTCTGCCATAGGCATCACCTCTATGGACAAGGTTAGCGACATCATCACCCCTGAGTTCCTCGACCCCGAGAATGAGTACGCCAAGTGCTTCATGGATAAGCTCAACGACATCAGCATCACCAATGGATGGGAGCCCGACGTCACCAAGCAATACTATCTTGCCCACAGCCGCCACGACAACTACGTGCCCATTCAGAGCGGACGCGGCATGGTTACATGGATGATGGAAAATGGCTTTACGCCCAGTATTGTGCCTGGCAAGACCTCGCTACAGACCTGTAACGTCATCTTCAAGCTCAAACACCAGCAGGCAGCCATCGTGTGGGCCATCCAGAGCATTGCCGCCATCCAGTTCTGGCCCGTGCTCTACTATGAGGGCGAGCTGAACCGTTACTACAACGACGTAGTGAAGGATATGAACCTGCTGAAGGTCATCAAGATGCTGGAGAGCCTTGGCATCGACCTGCGCAAGCTTGTCAACGAAGCCTTCTCGCGTGGCAGTCTGCCTACCCACTATACCCTCTTCGACCTGGTTCCCAACATTGGAGACTATTTGGCTAAGGTCAACCTTACCACCGACGACCTTGAGGAGATGTGCGAAGACTCAGGCATCACCATGCTCGACATCATGCAGGCCTTGAACTATATTCAGAACGGTATAGAACCCGATGAAGCTCCAGCCGTCAACATTGATGAGAACGTCGAGGTGCCTCTCTTCCTCTTGCGTTATTACGAGCAGCAGCTGGCCAACTGGTTTATGCTCGCTGGCTTCGATGTCAATTACAGCCTTTGGGCAATGTAACAGTATCCTCAGAATATCAACAACAAAAACCAAGATAAGCAATGAAAAAGATTTTTCACCTGGCACTGGTTGCCATGACGATGCTGGCCATGACGGCCTGCACGTCCAAGAACGAGACAAACAACGATGTGAACAACTTCAAGATTCAGCATGGTACGAACGTGAGCCACTGGCTGTCGCAGAGCGAGGAGCGTGGTGAGGCCCGCCGCCTGCACATCCAGGAGGATGACTTTGCACGCCTCGACTCGCTGGGCTTCGACTTCGTACGCCTGCCTATCGACGAGGTGCAGTTCTGGGACGAGGACGGCAACAAGCTGCCGGAGGCTTGGGAGCTGATGACCAACGCCATCAACTGGGCCGAGAAGCACCATCTGCGCACCATCGTCGACCTGCACATCATCCGCTCACACTATTTCAATGCCGTAAACGAGGGCGGCAGCGATGCCAACACGCTCTTTACCTCAGAAAAGGCACAGCAGGATCTCATCAATATGTGGTACCAGCTGTCCGACGCGTTGAAAGGTTATAGCTGCGACTCCGTGGCCTACGAGTTCATGAACGAGCCCGTGGCTGACGACCATGAGCAGTGGAACGCACTTATCGCCAAAGTGCACAAGGCTTTGCGCGAGCGTGAGCCGCAGCGCACGCTGGTCATCGGCTCAAATATGTGGCAGAGCTATGGCACCATTAAGTATCTGAAGGTTCCCGAAAACGACAAGAACATTATCCTTTCGTTCCATTATTATAACCCGATGATTCTGACACACTATGGCGCCTGGTGGACGCCCATCGGCAAGTATACGGGCAAGGTGAACTATCCTGGCGTGCTTGTGTCGCAGGAGGACTACGAGACTGCCAACGATACCGTTAAGAAAGTTATCGACGAGAACAAATTCACTACCGAGGAGTGGAATATTGACAGAATCCGTGCCGACTTTGCCGATGCTATCGCTGCAGCTAAGAAGTACGGCCTGCAGTTGTTCTGCGGCGAGTGGGGCGTCTACGAGCCCGTCGACCGTGAGCTGGCCTATAAGTGGACGAAGGACATGCTGACCGTGTTCAAGGAGAACAACATCGCTTGGACGACTTGGTGCTACGATGCCGACTTCGGTTTTTGGGATCAGCAGAAGCACGCCTTCAAGGACAAGGGACTGGTGGACCTGCTGATGGGGAACGATGACATTTAGGAGAGTGAATAATAAAAACTTCTCCAAAAATTAGGCGCTGTCGGAAAAAAGTAGTAACTTTGCAGCCGCGAAAAAAACTTTTATTTTTGCAAAGATAAAAACATTATGATTTATTCAAAGGAAGTTGAAAACATGTGCGTTGTGGCCAAAGGCCCCAACCACGGCCCGGCTCCCATCCCTGAAGAGGGCAAGTGGATTCAGGCCAAAGAGATCAAGGACATTTCGGGCTATACCCATGGTATTGGCTGGTGCGCTCCTCAGCAGGGTGCTTGTAAGCTGAGCCTGAACGTGAAGGACGGCGTTATCCAGGAGGCTCTCGTTGAGACCATCGGTTGCACCGGTATGACTCACTCAGCAGCTATGGCTTCTGAGATTCTGCCTGGCAAGACCATCCTCGAGGCTCTGAACACCGACCTCGTTTGCGACGCTATCAACACCGCTATGCGCGAGTTGTTCCTGCAGATCGTTTACGGACGTACACAGAGTGCTTTCTCTGAGGGCGGTCTTGTAATCGGTGCTGGTTTGGAAGACCTCGGTAAGGGTCTGCGTTCACAGACTGGTACACTCTATGGCACTGTTGCTAAGGGTACCCGTTACCTGGAGCTGACCGAGGGTTACATCACCAAGCAGTTCCTCGACAAGGACAATCAGGTTTGTGGCTATGAGTATGTGCACCTGGGCAAGATGATGGAAGCCATCAAAGACGGCATGGACGCCAACGAGGCTGTGAAGAAATTCACCGGCTCATACGGCCGTACTACTGCCGAGCAGGGTATTGTTAAGGTTATTGACCCACGTAAAGCATAAAGGAGGAACTGAGCTATGATAAGAAAAGTAAGTTTTGAGAGTTACGAGCGTCGTATTAAGCAGGTTCTTGCTGCATTGAACGAGAATGGTATTGCCAGCATCGAGGAGGCCAACGAGATTTGCGAGAAGGCAGGTGTCGATCCCTACCAGATGTGTGAAGAGACCCAGCGTATCTGCTTTGAGAACGCAAAGTGGGCATACGTGTGCGGTGCTGCCATCGCCATCAAGAAGGGTGTGAAGAGCGCTGCCGAGGCTGCCGAGGCTATCGGTATCGGTCTGCAGAGCTTCTGCATCCCCGGTTCAGTGGCCGACGACCGTAAGGTGGGTATTGGTCACGGCAACCTGGCTGCCCGTCTGCTGCGTGAGGAGACTGAGTGCTTCGCCTTCCTGGCTGGCCACGAGAGCTTCGCTGCTGCCGAGGGTGCCATCAAGATTGCTGAGAAGGCTAACAAGGTGCGCCAGAAGCCCCTCCGTGTCATCCTGAACGGTCTGGGCAAGGACGCTGCCATGATCATCAGTCGCATCAACGGTTTCACATATGTGCAGACGCAGTTCGACTACTACACCGGCGAGGTGAAGGTGGTGAAGGAAGTACCCTACAGCGATGGTCCCCGTGCCAAGGTAAAGTGCTACGGTGCTGACGATGTGCGTGAGGGCGTGGCTATCCTGTGGAAGGAGAATGTCGACGTGTCTATCACCGGCAACTCTACCAATCCCACCCGCTTCCAGCATCCCGTGGCTGGTACCTACAAGAAGGAGCGCGTGCTGGCTGGCAAGCCCTACTTCTCAGTAGCCAGCGGTGGTGGTACTGGTCGTACGCTGCACCCCGACAACATGGCTGCCGGTCCCGCTTCCTACGGTATGACCGACACTCTGGGTCGTATGCACTCTGACGCTCAGTTCGCAGGCTCCAGCTCAGTGCCCGCTCACGTTGAGATGATGGGCTTCCTGGGCATTGGCAACAACCCGATGGTGGGCGCTACGGTGTCTATCGCCGTGGAGATTGACCTGGCTCTGAATAAGAAGTAAACAGCCCAAAGCCTCCCTCGACCCCTCCAAAGGGAGGGGAGAAGGAGCGGCAAATTAAGAGGACACTATTTACCTCTGACAAAAAGAACACGGCTTGCTACAATCAGTAGTAAGCCGCGTTTTATTCTCCCCTCCCTTGGAGGGTTTGGGGGAGGCTTTTAATCTTCGTTGTTCTCAGGACGCAGTTTGCGGACAGTCTCGCCGGCACGCCACATCTCCTGGTTGCGCATGGCCTCCAGCTCTTTCTCCAATCCGGCACGGTAGTCCGGCTTTGAGTTGGCGTCGATGGTGATCTGAGCCTCGTTGCCGGTCATAACCGAGTAGTACAGCCACTCCATGACGGGCTTGATGGCATCGTGGAAGCGGGGAGCCCAATCTAGAGCACCACGCTGAGCGGTGGTCGAGCAGTTGGCATACATCCAGTCCATACCTTTGGCACCAAAGAGCGGGCCAAGACTCTGGGTGAGCTCCTCAACGGTCTCGTTGAAGGCCTCCGAGGGAGAGTGGCCGTGCTCGCGCAGCACTTCATACTGTGCCAGCAGCAGACCCTGAATAGCGCCCATCAGCGAGCCACGCTCACCTGTGAGGTCAGAGGTTGCCTCGCGCTGGAAGGTGGTCTCAAACAGATAGCCTGCGCCGATACCGATACCGAAGGCCAGTGTCTTCTCCTTTGCCTTACCAGAGGCATCCTGATAGACGGCATATGAGCAGTTCAGACCGCGACCCTCGCAGAACATGGTGCGGAGCGAGGTGCCAGAGCCCTTAGGAGCCACCATGATCACGTCAACATCCTTCGGGGGAACAACGCCTGTACGATCGCTCCAGTTGATAGCGAAGCCGTGGCTGTAATACAGCGTCTTGCCGGGCTTCAGATATTTCTTGATGGTGGGCCACTGCTGAATCT
>CAMVJU010000052.1 GCA_947167935.1 uncultured Prevotellaceae bacterium
CCAGTTCGCTCATCTCAGCGTTGCCGCCGGCATTGTCGGCGATGGGGCCATAGGCGTCGGTGGCCAGCGTGATGCCCAGCGTGGAGAGCATACCCACAGCAGCAATGCCGATGCCATAGAGGCCCAGCGACATGTTTTCAGAGGTCATCATGTTCTTAAAGTCGAACTCAATGGCGAAGAGATAGCTCAGCATGATGGCTACGCCGATAGTGACCACAGGGACACAGGTGGACATCATGCCCGTGCCGATGCCCTTGATGATAACGGTGGCCGAGCCCGTGAGGCCTGCCTCGGAAATCTTCTGCGTCGGCTTATAGGAATGGGAGGTGTAATACTCAGTAGCCTGCCCGATGATGACACCTGCTGCCAATCCCGTGATGACCGAGAACGACAGCCACAGCCAGTTATTGATGTCGAGCAGATAAAGAATGGCAAAGGTGGCCACGGCAATGAGACATGCCGACACATTGGTGCCCAGCGAGAGCGAGTGGAGCAGATCTTTCATCGTAGCACCTTCCTTGGTGCGGACAAGATAGATGCCGAAGATGCTGAGGAACACACCCACAGCAGCGATGAGCATCGGCGCAATGACAGCCTTGAGCTGCAAGTCGCCGCTGGCAGCAAAAGCCACGGCACCCAGGGCAGCAGTAGAGAGGATGGAGCCGCAGTAGGACTCGTAGAGGTCGGCACCCATGCCGGCCACGTCGCCCACATTGTCGCCAACATTATCGGCAATAGTGGCAGGATTGCGCGGATCGTCCTCGGGGATGTCGGCTTCGACCTTGCCCACAATGTCGGCTCCCACGTCGGCAGCTTTCGTGTAGATGCCACCACCCACACGAGCAAAGAGCGCCTGCGTAGAGGCACCCATGCCGAAGGTCAACATGGTGGTGGTGATGGCAATGAGACTGTCGTCGGTAAGGGCGTTGAGCACCACAAACCAGATAGCGATGTCGAGCAAGCCGAGACCTACGACGGTGAGACCCATCACGGCACCTGAGCGGAAGGCAATCTTCAGTCCGCCGTCAAGGCTTTGACGGGCAGCGTTGGCCGTGCGAGCCGAGGCATAGGTGGCGGTCTTCATTCCGAAGAAACCTGCCAGTCCGCTGAAGAAACCACCCGTGAGGAATGCGAAGGGCACCCACGGATTCTGCATCTTCAGGACGTAGGCCATGAAGGAGAAGATGACAGCCAGGACGATGAACACGATGCCCACCACCTTATACTGCTGTTTCAAATAGGCCATAGCACCGCGGCGCACATGGCCAGCAATCTCTCTCATACGCGGCGTGCCCTCATCGGCAGTCATCATCGACTTGAAGAAATACCACGCCATGCTCAATGCCACCACCGATGCGATGGGAACGAGCCAGAAAACAAAGGGAATGTTCATGCTTGTTTAGTGTTGAGTGTTTATTGTTTAGAATTTGTAGTCGATGCCAATGCCGATGACGTCGTTGGTGCGGCTGTAGACATCCTTGCCAGGATAGCCGGTGCCCATGTATCCGCCCTGATCGGCAGTAAACTCCTTGGTGTAGTCGCTGTAGATAGTCTTGAAATAGCTAACGTTCAGGCGCACCTTGTCATTGATGTTCCAGGCACCGCCCAAGCCGAAGCTGTAGCTGTCGCAGGCAAACGACGTGTGCTGCTGGTAGCTGTCGGAGAGGCCGTAGTCGGTTCGCTGACCGCCACAGCTCACGGTGAACTTGTCGTTGATGTCGTACTCTATGCCTGCCAGGAACTCATTCGTACCACCCGACAGCTCTTTCTGGCGGTCGCCAGCCATCTTGGCGTTCTTGTCATCGAAGAAATGATACTCCAATGAGGCACGCAGCTGCGGCGAGAACTCATAGCCTACAGCAGCCACGAAGAGTGCAGGCATGTCGTAACGGGTCTTGACACCGTCGAGATATGGCGTCACCTTATCTCCAAACTGAGCCAAAGCCGTCTGTCCCTCAATATAGGGTACTGCAGCAGCCGTAGTTGGGTCGGTGTTCTTGATACGTGCGGAGAGTTCCTGGGTGTCGTTCTCTGTATTGATCTTCGTGCGGAATTCGTAACGGGCAGCAATAGTCAGCGGACCTTGGTGGAAATCGAGACTGACGATAGGTGCAAAGCCCCAGCCTTTCTGCAGGCAGTCGAGCTGCAGGTTGATGAGGTCGGCTCCCTGCATATTGGCGACGACATGACCACGATTGTATCCGTCGTAATAGTTAGCGCGCATGCCCACTGCAGCTGCCAGGAAATCAGCTATCTTGTATGTGAAGTTCAGCTGCCCGCCAAAAATATACTGCTTGCCTTCCATCTTGGAGTCAATATCATACATGCCTGGACGGATGGTTCCACCTGTTGCACTAAAAAGTTTTCCCATGACAAGAGTATTGAACATGGGGATGCCCTCGTCGTATTTCACGAAGCCGCCGCTGCCTACAATACCTATCATCGTAGAGAGTGCCCAGCGGTTTTTTTTGTATGAGGCGAACAGAGCCGGAACAATGGGAGCCGAGGCTTTGCCATTATACTTCTGCTGCACATCGTAGCCACTATAGCCTAATGCAGGAAAGGCCAGATAGCTAGGGATGGTGGTCTCGATGTCACGGTTCTGCCAGGGTTTCTGGAAATTGAGCGACAGCTGCCAGCCCTCGTGTCCCCATGCCAGGCCGGCAGGGTTCGAGTAGGCGGCGTCGATGTCAAACGTGGCGCCACGGGCAAACATGCGGTCGAAGGCGATGTGGTAATTCGTGTTCGTCATCAAACCACCGGCATTGGCCGCTACTCCCGTCATCAGTAGTGCGGCAAACTGGAAAATCTTGCTTTTTTTCATTGCTTCCTCCTATAATATAAATAATGTGTTTCGCAATTCGCCTACAAAGTTACATTTTTTTCATCAAACTGACTACAAGAAAACAGAAAAAATTGTACCTTTGCAAACAAATTAGTGTAATTGATGACACTTCACATCTTTAATCCCGACCATGACCTGGCTTTGGCCAGCGGATTGGAGAACTTTACCGCCCCTCATGCAGGGAGTCAGCTGCGCCATGATCTGGGCTGGCTGCCGGCCTTGTGGGCTGACGAGGAGCACTACATTCTGGTAGACGATGTGGCGACGGCATTGAAACGAGTTCGCCACCGTCCCGTCCGTTGCCATCACTTTGTCAGCTATCAGCAGTTGGCATCGCTGGCTGTCACTCGCATAGAACCTTGGGGATGGAACGCCGCCCTGTGTGCACAACTGCGCCGTCATGGTCTGCAGGAGTTAGAGGGATGTGGAATGTGGAAAAATGAAAGAGGAAATAGGAGAGAGGAAAGAGGAGAGAAAAATGACTGGCTGGACGTCATCCGCGAGCTTTCCCATCGGCGTACTGCAGCCCAATTGCTGCCTTTGTTGCAGACAGAAGGCACAGTAGGCGAGGCCACCGAGTGCACCACGATGGAAGAGGTGCAGGCGCTCGTCAACAAATATGGCAAGGCCGTGCTGAAGGCTCCCTGGTCGTCCAGCGGACGGGGAGTGAGGTTTGTCTCTTCTGAGCCATCTGAGGCCTATGGGTCCAATGAGATCTATGAGCATACTGGATTTTGGCGCGACAAAAACATGGATGGCTGGCTGCACAATATTCTACTAAGGCAAGGCTCCGTGATGGTGGAGCCCTGTTTTACAAAGGTGAAGGACTTCGGCATGGAGTTCTATTCTGATGGTGCAGGCCACGTCAACTACTTGGGGCTCTCGCTCTTCCACACGTCGAATGGTGCCTATACGGGCAATATCATTGCTACGGAGCAGGCGAAGCGTGAGGCACTGAGCCACTATATCCCCACACCATTGCTCGACCAGACACAGGAGCACATCTGCCAGATTCTTGGCGATGTCTTCAAAAACAAATACCAAGGCCCCTTCGGCATCGACATGATGGTGGTGAAGTCACTAAACAATCAACAATCAACACCAAACACTCTACACCCCTGCGTGGAAATCAACCTGCGCCGCACCATGGGACATGTCGCCCTTGCCTTGGGTAAAGCCTACAACCCGTCGGCCGACGACGAAGTGAGGCACGTCATGCGCATCAACTACTTCAAAAACAACTACAAATTACAAATCAGACGTCAATGAAAACATTCCTCAAGTTCCTAAGTTTATCATTCTTCATTTTTCCTTTATCATTTAGCGACGCAGTCGCGCAGTACAAGTCGCAGGTATGGTGTCCCGACAACGGCGACGGCACCTACACCAACCCCGTGATCAATGCCGACTACAGCGATCCCGATGTCTGCGTAGGCGGCCCGGAGGGTGACGACTATTACCTCACCGCCTCCTCCTTCCAATGCTCGCCAGGACTTCCCATCATGCACTCTAAAGATCTGGTTAACTGGGAGATTATTGGCTATGCGTTAAAGAATCTCTACGAGGGCGATGCACAGCTCCTTGAGCACTTCAGCACTCCACAGCACGGCAACGGCGTATGGGCGCCCAGCATCCGCTATCACGATGGCGAATACTATATCTACTGGGGTGATCCCGACTACGGCGTCTACATGGTGAAGACACGTGGCGGCGACCCTGCCGCCGAATGGGAGGCTCCCGTCTGCGTCATCCACGGACAGGGCTATATTGACACCACGCCGCTTTGGGATGACGACGGCCGCTGCTATCTGGTCAATGGATGGGCCAACTCAAGAGCGAAGTTCGCCTCGGTGCTCACGGTGCGTGAGCTCTCAGCCGACGGCACCAGAGCCATTGGCCAGCCCGTGATCGTGTTCGACGGCAATGGCACCGAGAACCGTACCTGCGAAGGGCCGAAATTCTACAAGCGCGATGGCTGGTACTGGATCATGTGTCCAGCTGGCGGCGTGCCGACAGGTTTCCAATTAGCCATGCGTAGCAAGAGTCCCTACGGCCCCTACGAGCACAAGATTGTGCTATCGCAAGGTAAAACCAATATCAACGGCCCGCATCAGGGTGGATGGGTGCACACGAAATACGGCGAGGACTGGTTCCTGCATTTCCAAGACAAGGATGCCTATGGCCGTGTGGTTCATCTGCAGCCCGTCGACTGGTCTTCCGGATGGCCTATCATGGGCAAGAAAGGTGAGCCTGTCACGACATTTTCGAAGCCAAAAGCTTCGAGCACACTTATCGTCAATCCCGTCGAGAGTGACGAGTTCAATAATCCTGAGATAGGCAAGCAATGGCAGTGGCAGGCCAACTATGACGAGAAATTCGGTGTACCCACCGCCTTCGGCACCTTCCGCATCTACACCCACAAGCTCTCACCTCTCACCTCTAACCCCTCACCTCAAGAGTACAGTCTCTGGCTCGTCCCCAACATGTTGCTGCAGAAGACGCCAGCCGACAAGTTTACCATCACTACGAAGCTACGCTTCACCTCAAAAGCCAACGGCCAGTTCGGCGGGCTCATCATGATGGGTCTCGACTACTCTGCCCTCGTCGTGCGCCGCACGGGTGACAAGTTCGAGCTAGTGCAGATGACATGTATCGGCGCTGACAAAGGCAAGCCGCAGACGGAGAAGGTGTTGGCCACGCTGGAGCCCACGGCGAAGGACAAGATTGACTATAAGCCCGGCATCCATGAAGACATCTACCTGCGCCTTACCGTGGAGCCAGCCATTCCTCACACCTCTCACCTCTCACCACACACCTCTCCTGTCGTACGCTTCTCCTACAGCCTGAACAACAAGAAATGGATAGAGTGCGGCGATGAGTTCCTCATGAAGGAGGGCAAATGGATTGGCGCCAAGTTCGGCTTCGTTGCTGCCGAGACTGATCCCAAGGCCGACCGCGGCTGGATTGATGCAGACTGGATTCGCGTGACGCCATAAAAATGGAGCGACAGAATTTATAATGACCCCATTAGGGGAAGAATCCCTCTCTCGTCCCATATAGACATTAAAAAAGAGGGTGTGTCAAAATAGGCACATCCTCTTTTTGCTTTCTATCATCAGCAGTCAAGAGCCAGGTATAATACTTGACTGAAGATTTTCTTTTTCTGCCATTATTTACCGCCGGATGCGCCGTGATGGGTTCTAATTGCTCCGTATATGGCCCATAAGTGAGCCTGGAGCGGGTCTCTATGCCACCCTTTTCATCGTAGCGATCATTTTCTTGATGTTGAAGGCTGTGGCGAAGAAGGCAAAGTCCATAAAGACCTTGTCCTTGCCAAAATGACGGAAACGTTTGTACTGCATGTCATATTTCATCTGTCCGAAGACGGCCTCCGGCTCTATGGGTCGATTGGATCTATGCTTCAGCCCTTTCTCCGAGGTGAGCCTCTCCCTTGCCTGCTGTTTGTACTCCATCAGCCGGTGGTTGGCTTTAATCGTCCTTGACGGTTCCCTGCTCTTGTAGCATCCCCACCTTAGGGGACACCCTTCGCAGTTCTTCGCCCTGTAGACACCTGTCTGTGTGCGGTATCCGCTATCCGTCTTGTCGTAGCAGGTGCCGACCCTTTCCATATGCTGCCCCATCGGGCAGACGAAGTAGTCACCCTCCTTGTTGTAATAGAGGTTCTCTATCCGGAAGATGTCGTCCTTGAAGGCCTTCTTCTGCTCCTTGTGGAAGTAGTTGTACTTGACAAATGCCTCTATAGCATTGGCCTCCATGAATGAGTAGTTTTCCTCACTTCCGTAGCCTGCATCGGCACAGCCCTCCTTGGGCAGGCGGTCATAGCGGCTGGAATAGGAGGAGAAGAATGGAATCATCGTGAGTGTGTCCGTAGGATTGGGGAAGAGCATGAAGTCGGTGATGAACTGGTTCTCGGTGCCGATCTGCAGGTTGTAGGCGGGTTTGGTCTGCCCGTTGTTCATCGCGTCCTCCTTCAGGCGCATGAAAGTGGCATCGGGATCGGTCTTGGAGTATGAGTTGCGCTCGCCCAGCTTTTCGAGGTGTCCGTCATACTCGGCCAGCTTGTCTGCCTTCTCCTGAAGCTCCTTTGCCTGCATCTTCCTCGCCTTGTGCTTCTCTTTCTCCTCCTTGGTGACGGGTTTGGGCTCGACGGCAAGGGCGGCATTGAGTTCGGCGGCCATCGAGTGCAGCAGCTCGGGAGTGAACTCCACCTTCTCCTGCTCCGATGCGTTGTCCTGAGCTATCACGTCGTCTATCTGCTCCAGCAACACACGGATCTTTTCCAGTAATTTCGCCCGGTTCTTCTCCACCGTCTTGCGCCAGACAAAGGTGTATTTGTTGGCCTTCGACTCAATCTTCGTGCCGTCGATGTACTCCACGTCCAGACTTACGAATCCGCGCTCGGCAAGCAGAAGCACTACTTGTGTGAATACGGCATTGATCTCCTTCTTCACACGGTTGCGGAAACGGTTGACAGTGATGAAGTCAGGCTTCTCGTAGCCGGCAAGCCAGATGAAGTGGACATCTCGAAGCAGGCGCTCCTCTATCTTGCGACATGAGTAGACGTTGTTCATATAGCCGTAGATCACGGCCTTGAGCATCATCCGAGGATGGAACGGGCTGCGGCCATACTCTTTGTACAGTTTACGGAAACTTGTCAGGTCTAGCATGTCAATCAGACTGTTGACCAGACGCACAGGGTCGTCTTCCGCAATATTTTCATCGATTCGTTGCGGAAAAAGCAGAATTTGCTTGGTAGTGTAAGGACGAAAGTGTATCTTTGCCATGTTTAAGAAACTTGGTCCAAAGATACAAAAAATCTTGGACATAACAAAGCCCTGGCTTGAGAAAGTCGGGGCTTTGCGATAAAAAAGAGGATGTGCCTATTTTGACACACCCTCATTGGTCTCGTTTCCGAGGCTTAACGTAAGAAAGTAAGAACGTAAGAAAATAAGAATTGGAAACAATTAAACAACTGATTATGAGCGAAATATTAAAAAGCACACGTGGCACAGTCCGCCAATACAAAGATGACTCGATAGAGTTTATTCCGCAAGGAAAGGGCGAACCCGTCGAGGCTATGCATGAGCAGCTGGACAAACTGAAAGTCGACAAGCCCTTCGTTCTCGGCATGATGCTTGCCCACATCTTTAACCGCTGACACATCCTTTTTTTGTGTTCTTACAACTCGATCTCTTTTTGCAGACGGATGATTTCGTCGCGATACTGGGCAGCCTGGAGGAAATCCATCTTCTTGGCTGCCTCTTTCATGCGGCGGGTGGTCTCGGCGATAAGCTTCTCTATCTGCGGACGTGTCATGCGCTCCACAATAGGATCGGCAGCTTTGTCGAGGTACGGGGATTGCAAATCCCCTTGAGCAGTAATGCCGGAGGATTGCAGCTCCTTGATGTCCGGACGGAGGTCGCGGGTGAGCGGGGTGGTGGAGAGCTCCTTGATGATCTGCGTGGGCGTGATGCCGTGGTCGGCGTTGTATTTTAGCTGCTTGGTGCGCCGGCGGTTGGTCTCGTCGATGGTCAGCTGCATGGAGGGGGTGATGGTGTCGGCATACATGATGACACGGCCGTTGACGTTGCGGGCAGCACGACCGGCGGTCTGTACCAGTGAGCGGCGGCTGCGCAGGAATCCCTCCTTGTCGGCATCGAGGATGGCAACGAGCGACACCTCGGGCAGGTCGAGGCCCTCGCGCAAGAGGTTGACACCCACCAGCACATCGTAGACGCCGCTGCGCAGGTCGCTGAGAATCTTTACACGGTCGAGGGTGCTCACGTCGCTGTGGATATAGGCGGTCTGCACGTCGTGGTTCATCAGGAATTCCGTCAGCTCCTCGGCCATGCGCTTGGTGAGGGTGGTGACGAGGGTGCGCTCCTTGCGCTCGGTGCGGATGCGTATCTCCTCCATGAGGTCGTCGATCTGATGCTCGGAGGGGCGCACCTCTATCTCGGGGTCGAGAAGGCCCGTAGGACGGATGAGCTGCTCGACGACGACACCCTCGGCCTCCTGCAGTTCGAAGTCGGCAGGTGTGGCAGAGACGTAGATGACCTGATGCACCATCTGCTGGAACTCGTCGAAGGTGAGCGGACGGTTGTCGAAGGCGGCAGGCAGGCGGAAGGCATACTCCACGAGGTTGGTCTTGCGGGCACGGTCGCCGCCGTACATCGCACCAATCTGCGGCACGCTGACGTGGCTCTCGTCGACGATGAGCA
>CAMVJU010000053.1 GCA_947167935.1 uncultured Prevotellaceae bacterium
ATGTAGAGGCCAGGCTTCAGGTTCTTTGCATCAATCACCTTCATACCATTGATAGTGTAGGTGCCGCGCTGCTGACGTGCTACGGACTGAGCCTCGCTGGTCAGCTCCTCGATGCCTAATATGGAGGGATCAAGGGTAAATTCAATCATCTCCATATACTCGTTCAGCGTCAGGATAACGTTCTGCTTGTCCTGAATGGTTGCAGGAGCCACATAGCCAAGTCCTTCTGCCCATGGATAATTTGTATCGCCAACCAAACGCATCAGCTTGATGACAATCCATCCTACCGTCTCATGGTCTCTGCCATATTGCTTTATCAGATCCTTAGCCTTAGCCATCGTTGATTGCAACTCTGCCTCAGTATCGGCAGCATAGTCGGTCTCCTTGCCAAGATAACGGAACATGTTGTCGCCAAAGCCAAAGGTGTTGGCACCTGCGGTAGCACCATTCTCAAAAGCTTCTAGACCAAACTCTACAGTCTCCTCAGTATCCGTAGTCTTCACATAGATGACAGAGTAGGTCATAGCCGTACCACGTGTGTAGACCAGCGTACCCTTGGCATCCGTCAGATAGTCGGCAGGAGCGCACTTAGTCAGCGTAATAGAGTCATTGGTGGCACCATCCGGGCCGAAGAACAGGCGCACGTTAGGATGATAGACTGTATCCACGGGCGTGTCGAGGAACTCTATCATGTCAAAGTCAGAGCCGCAGATGTTGGCAATGTTCATATACTCAGCCCACTTGGACTGGTCGCCGTACTCTGCTGAGTAGGCACGTGAACGGAACTCATAGACACCTGCCTTGTTGACGGTGGCTGTTCTGAAACACTTGCCGTTGGGGCCTACGCTGGTACCACGCCAGACGCCTGCGCTGTGTCCCATCTTGAAGGCGTCGTTGGGAGCAACATCCCACTGCTTGCCATCAGTACCAATCATAAAGTTCCAGCCATTGACGGTGCGGTCAGAAGAATAGGTCGTCTTGCTGGTCCATGCCTCGAAGTTCAAGTTCTCACACTGCAACTCAGCAGGGAAGGCACGTGTGGCGCACGACATCTCGAAGTCCTGACGGGCGTCGCGGATGGCCTGCTTAGCGGTGGCATGCTCCTCGTTCTTAGCCTTGGTGCCCTCGATATCGTCGATAACGGCAATGGCGTCAATCAGAGCCTGACCAGTGGCCACGCAGCTCTGCAGGTTGGTGCGCAGGCCTGCATCGGCCTTGGCATGTCCCTCGCTATCCAGTGAAGCGTTGGCATCAGCAATGGTGCTGCGCAGCTCGCCCTGAATGCTGTTCATATTGATCATCCAGTTTTTGGCACGACCCATATTATTCACCTCAGCCAGCAGGGCATCGCGCAGCTCGACCAACTGGTTCACACCTTCCTCAGTGGGCTGTACGGCGGTCTCGCCCTCAGGAGTGACCACGGTGATGGCATCGTCGTAGACGGCCTGGGCCTGAGCCTGGGCAATGGTGAGCGAATCCTTACCCCAGTAGAGGTCCTTCACGTCGTTGGCATAGTTGTCGAGACGGTTCTTCAGTTCTTTCTCTTGAGTCATAATCTCATCTACGCGCAAATAGTGGTGCACCTCGTCCACGTTCTTGCCTATCCAGCGGAACTGCGGGTTGCGCAGACTATAGCGTCCACCCATCGCATCGTCGTAGGTGGGGAAGAGGAATCCTGCTTGAACGGTCTCACCCTCCTTCACCTCGCGGATGAGGTAATAAGTCTTCCAGTAGTCGCCGCTGATGGTGTCGTTCTCCAATGTCAGACTGTCAGTACCCACCCAAAGTGTCGGGCCTACGATGGGACGTGCAGAGTTGCTGCCGTAAGGTGCTGAATTGTTGGCAGCTGCCGTAGCCTGTGCCTCAATCTGGAAGAAATACTTGCCAGGAGGCAGGTCTTCGCGAACCACCTTCACGCCTACGCCTTCAAGATTAAAGGTGCGCTGAATACCGGCTGTAAGCACATAGCCGTCGTCCTCAGGACGCTCCAGACTCATGTCATTGGGCGAGAAGCCCCAGCGGACGCCAATGGTTGTCCAAGAGCCCACGACACGGTTATTGTTAATGTTGTTCCAGTTGCTGTAGCCGTGTGTGCTCCAGTCGCCCGACTCGGTATCGCCAGCATTGGCATCGAGGAAATTGTTGATGCTCTCCTGAATGAGAACCAGCACATCAGCCACCACGGCCTCATCGTCGGCCATGCCCTCGGCGCTGATAAACTCGCCGATAGCGGCTAGCGGCTCCTCAAGAATTTCCTTCTCCACGGTCAGGTCAGGATCATCATAGAGGCGCTGCATATAGCCCTGCCAGCGCTCCAGAATACGGGTGTCGAACACCTTCATCACAGGATAGATTTCGAAGCCAGTCATAAGCGTGCCTGTGGCAACTTCCTTGGCTGCAAAAGCCACCGTAGCGGCTTCCTCCAACGTGACATTGCCCACAATCTGCTTCCAGTTGGTGTCGAAATTTTGTCCAGTCAAGATAGGCGATTTGATGCTGTAGGTGCCTGGCTCGGCTACAAAGAAATTAATGTAGTTGGCGCTGGGGGTGGTGTAAGCGCCACTATTATTCACAACGCCTACAGAGGTGGAACCTGCCGTCTCACCCTTGATCCAGAACGAAACGGTGTAGGTGCCAGGATCGAGCTGCCACGAGCGGCAGAGGTAGGCCGTAGAGTCGGCCGACGACGCCTCACTCATAATGACGGGCTCACCGTTGGGGCCTAAGCCCGACTTGATAGACCAGTTGGCGGCAACAGGATTGCCAGTAATGTCGCTCCAGCCCTCGTAGCCGTCGCCTACGGTGAAGTCACCGTTGGTGACGATGTTTGCACCCGTCACCTTGAACTTGGCGGTAGGCGAGTAGATGTAGTCGCCCTCGTTCAATGCGTAGGCGCCCATCACACAGGTCAGAGCCAAGATTTGTGTAAGTAGTCTTTTCTTCATAATAACGTTATTTTGGTGATTAGATATAGTGTTGTTGTAAGAACTTTGGGTGCAAAGTTAGTGCTTTTCTTGACACAGCGCAAGAAAAAGCGAAAAAAATATTGACTAATCTACTTTGTTTTTTGACACGTGGAAACTGTGTGCGTTGTGCAATCGTTTTTGCACACCAACGAAAAAAAGTTGGCTAGCGAGGCGGCTTGTTCTGAAAATAATGTGTATCTTTGCAGGCAACTTGTATATTTTCACTTTCTATGAGACAACTATTCCTAAGCCTGTTACTACTGATGAGTGCAACAACCCTGTGTGCCGCTAAGGCCAAGAAACCCACTATCGACCGCATCGAGCCTGCCTTTTGGTATGCGGGCATGAAGAACCCGCAAGTACAGCTGATGGTCTATGGTCCAGGCATCGCTCAAGTGAATAGCGTCACCACCGACTATCCTGGTGTTCGTGTCGACAGCGTGGTGGCCTTGGACTCACCTAACTACCTCTTCGTGTATTTAAATGTACGCGAGGCACAGCCGGGCACCATGACGTTGAATTTTAAGTCTCAAGCCACAAACCTCAAGCCGCAGACATTTGAACTGAAGGCTCGTGAGATGAAGGGCGAGGAGCATCGAGGCTTCGACATCAGCGACGTGCTCTATTTGCTTATGCCCGACCGTTTTGCACAGGGTATGGACCACTCGAAGCCCATCCCAGGCATGAATGCCTATAAAGAAGACCGCTCGAAGCCTTCTTTGCGTCACGGCGGCGATATGGAGGGTATCCGCCAGCACCTCGACTATTTTACTGATCTCGGAGTTACGGCCCTATGGTTCACGCCCGTCCTTGAGAACAATGCCCCTGATACGGAGAACGGCTTCTCTACCTATCACGGCTACGCCTGTACTGACTATTACAAGGTTGACCCCCGCTTCGGCTCCAACGAGCAGTATCGCCAGCTCATCAGCGACTGTCACAAGCGTGGCTTGAAGGTGGTGATGGATATGATTTTCAACCATTGCGGCTTTGAGCATCCATGGGTCAACGATATGCCGTCGAAGGACTGGTTCAACACACCCGAATGGCTCAGCGAGGGCAAGGAAAGTGGTGTAGACCCCATGACGGGCTTTGGACAGGAGAAAAAGGAAAGCAAATACCTGCAAACCAGCTACAAGCTCACGCCCGTGCTCGATCCCTACACCTCTGACGTCGACCTGAAAGAGACCACGGAGGGATGGTTTGTGCCCTCGATGCCTGATTTGAACCAGCTCAACCCGCACCTCATGCGCTACCTCATCCAGAACTCGAAGTGGTGGATTGAATATGCCGGCATCGACGGCATCCGCATGGATACCTATCCCTACGCCTTCCGTGAGCCGATGGCCGACTGGATGCGCGAGTTGCAGGAGGAATATCCCAACTTCAATACCGTGGGCGAGACTTGGGTGACGGAGCCTGCATACACCGCCGCATGGCAAGATATAGGGTGTATGGAGGAGGGTGGAAGGTTGATGGAGAATACCTCTGCTGGCGATAGGACAATTCTCCCTCCACCCTCCACCATCAACCATCAACCAAGAAGTTATCTCAAGACGGTCATGGACTTCTCTTTCTTCGACAAGCTCAACCATGCGAAGAACGAGGATACCGATGGCTGGTGGAATGGCATGAACCGCATCTACAACTCCTTCGTCTACGACTATCTGTATCCTAACCCCTCGTCGGTGCTCGCCTTCATCGAGAACCACGACACCGACCGCTTCCTCGGCGCAGGCCGCGACTCGCTGATGCTGAAGCAGGCATTGGCCTTGTTGCTCACCGTCAACCGCATCCCTCAGCTCTATTATGGTACGGAGATTATGATGAACGGCACAAAGGAGGTGACCGACGGCAATGTGCGTCAGGACTTCCCCGGCGGTTTCCCTGGTGACACGCAGAATGCTTTTACGCGTGAAGGCCGCACCAAGACACAGCAGCAGATGTTTGGCTGGCTCAGTCGCCTGCTCCACTGGCGTCAGGGCAACAAGGCCATAACACGCGGCACGATGAAGCAGTTCATCCCCTATAACGGCGTCTATGTCATTGCCCGCCAGTATGAAGACCGTGCGCTGGATGCTCCCAATCATGTGGTGCAGCTGAATGTGCTCACCGTCCTCAACGGTTCCAACAAGGAGGCCACCATGTCTGTTAAACGCTATGCTGAGATTATCGGCTCCACCACCCGTGCCAAAGATGTTCTCACCGGCCGCTACTATGACCTGTCAAAAGATGTGCAGCTGAAACCCCGCCAGAGCCTCGTCCTCGAGTTCTGATTGTGAGGTGACTACCCATTTTTGGCTGTAAGAATTGTAAGAATTGTAAGAAAAACAAATTTTAACACAATAAGAGCAAGCCACACAAGGACGAATCCCTGTGTGGCTTTGTTGATGAGGCTGCGCTTTGGCTCACGTTTTCCGATAAGCGCACAGATTTGCGAGAAACGGAATTACTTGCACTCACCCTCGCCATAGACGTAGGCGAAGGCACCACTCTGATAGTCGAACACCTCCTCAGGACGGAAGAAGCGGCGCAGCTCGATGGCTGCATTCTCAACGGAGTCGGAGGCGTGCACGATGTTCTGCTGATTGCTCATCGACAAGTCGCCGCGAATGGTGCCAGGAGCAGCATCACGGCCATTGGTGACACCGCACATCTGGCGCACCACCTTCACGGCATCGACGCCGCTCACGGCCATTGCCACCACAGGCGAGGTCTGCATCGAGGCGGCAAGCGAGGGGAAGAAAGGCTTGTCGGCCAGGTGGGCATAGTGCTCACGCAGGATTTCAGTACTCAACTGCATCATTTTCATGCCTGAAATGCGCAGTCCGCGGCGCTCAAAGCGGCCAATCACTTCGCCCATCAGCTGGCGCTGAACGCAGCTGGGCTTCAATAAAACGAGTGTTGTTTCCATAAGGTTTCGGGTTTTAGGATTGATTTTCGCCACAAAGATAGCGATTTATTGCCAAATCCCGCTACATTTCTGTCAGAAAAATGATTGTCAGCTGTAAGAAAATTGAATATGGAGCCTCCAAAATTTGCTGAGGAGCCCCCTTTTTTCGCTAAAGAGCCTCCGCATTTTGCTCAGGAGCCTCCGGAGATGTCTTAGCACGCCGAAAAACTTTTTTCCGTCAATTCCGACAATTCCGACAATCAATTTTGCACACTCGATCGGATTGATAGACCAAAAGGCTGTATAAAAATACATTAAATATACAATAATAGTATTCAATAAAATATTCTATTTTCTTTCTGAGTTGTTGTAGGTGTCAATTTCCGCCTGACGGAATTGTCGGAATTGACGGAAAGTGAAATTTTAGCCTGAATAGTAAAGGCGCAGAAGCGATTTGTCCTTGCATAGCTTGTTGTATTTTGTTAAAATATGTTTTTCCGTCAATTCCGACAATTCCGACAGGCAGAAATGGGTAGTCTCGCTCTGATAAGAAAAGAAAAATAGGCTTTTTCTTTGCATTTTCTCTCGCTTATTTGTACCTTTGCAGGGATTTTCTGAATGATGCTGATGAAAAGAGTTGTGATGACAGTTGTGATGCTGGTTCTTGCGCTTCGGTTGGCGGCGCAGGACAGTCAGACTGCGTTCAACTTCCTGCGGCTGCCGGTGAGCGCCCACGTGGCGGCATTGGGCGGCGACAACATCAGCATCAGCGACAGCGACCCTACGCTGGTGTTCCACAATCCGGCATTGATCAACCACGGCGTCGACAACCAGCTCTCGCTCGGCATGATGACTTATATGCAGGGCTCGCTGACGGCCAGCGCCAGCTACCAGCGCTTCTGGGGCGAACACGGCACGTGGGGCCTGCAGGGACGCTTTATCAACTATGGCGAGATGAAGGAGATGACGAGCCTGGGCGAGCAGACGGGCACGTTCTCGGCAAGGGATGTTGCGCTTGGCGGCACCGTGGCCTACGACCTGGGGCATCGCTTTACGGGCGGCATCACCCTGCGCATGTGCGCCAGCTATATCGGACAGTACAATTCGCTGGCTGCCTGCGCCGACCTGGGCCTGAACTATTATAATAAGGAGAGTGAGTGGAGCGTATCGGCTGTGGTACGCAACCTTGGCGGACAGCTCACGGCCTATGAGGACGAGTTTGACCGTATGCCCATCGACCTGCAGCTGGGGGTGACAAAGCGTCTTGTAGGTTCGCCGCTGCGATTCTCTGCCACGCTGGTCAGATTGAACGACTGGCACTACGGCATTGGCAAGCATATCGTCGTAGGTGCCGACTTGCTGCTCTCCGACCAGTTCTACGTGGCTGCTGGCTATAATTCCCTGCGTGCCAGCGAGATGAAGATTGCCGACGCAGAGGGCGAGAGCAGTCACGGCGCTGCCCTCAATATTGGTGCCGGCATGAAACTGGAGCGTCTGCAGCTGCATGTGGCCTACGCCAAGCTGCACGTCAGCTCCCCCTCATTGATTCTAAACTTTAGCTATACACTATGAATACTCCACAATCCACCATCAACCATCCACAATCCACCAAAATTACTATTGCTATTGACGGCCATTCATCCTGCGGCAAGAGCACGATGGCCAAGGAGCTGGCCCGCCGTCTGGGCTATATCTACGTTGACACGGGTGCTATGTACCGCAGCGTCACCCTCTATGCCCTGCGAAACGGCCTCATTGCCGACGACGGCACCGTAGATGCCGAGGCTTTGGAGCGCGAGATGACGAACATCAATGTTTCCTTCACCCTGAACGAGGAAACGAACAAGCCCGAGGCCTGCCTCAACGGCGAGAATGTGGAGAAGAAAATCCGCTCGCTCGAGGTGAGCAACCACGTCAGCCCCGTTGCCGCCCTGCCTTTCGTGCGCACGGCGATGGTAGCCCAACAGCAGCTGATGGGACAGGGTGGGGGAGTGGTGATGGACGGTCGCGACATCGGCACCGTGGTCTTCCCCAACGCCGAGCTGAAGGTTTTCGTCACCGCCTCTGCCGAGGTGCGTGCCCAGCGCCGCTTTGACGAGCTGAAGGAGAAGGGGATGCCTGCCGACTTTGCCGACATCCTGAAGAACGTGCAGGAACGCGACTATATCGACTCCCACCGCGAGGTCTCTCCCCTGCGTCAGGCCGACGATG
>CAMVJU010000054.1 GCA_947167935.1 uncultured Prevotellaceae bacterium
CCCGCGACCCCGACCTTGGCAAGGTCGTGCTCTACCAACTGAGCTATTTCCGCAGTTTCTTCCGCAACTCGGAAGGCATCTCTCTCGATTGCGGGTGCAAAGGTAACACTTTTTTCTAAACCGACAAAACTTTTTCCCGATTTTTTTCAAAAAAACTATCAGCAAGAGTGGCTGACTGGTGTTCAGCGGCTAAAATCCCCTGGTAAGAACTACTCAGCATCCAAGCTTGACGCCACTGACTGATAGGCCTGCGCCATCGTGGCCTGCACATTCTCAGGGCCTTGTCCTACGGGATATATGGGCTGATGGATGGTGAGACGAAGACGATGCCAATGTACGAAATGACCGTCGCGAGTGCGAGGCATCACGTGGAAAGAGCCGTTGATGGTGATGGGCACCACAGGCAGCTGCAGCTCGTCGGCCAGCGCGAAGGCACCTTTCTTGAAGGGGCCCATCTCGCCAGTAAAGGTGCGGGCTCCCTCAGGGAAGACGGTGACGCTGGTGCCTCCCTGCAGGGTGCGGCGGGCATCCTCGTAAGTCTTTTTGATACGCGAGGCACCGCTCTTGTCTACAAAGATCTGCTTCGACTTCGCACAAGCCCAGCCCACGAAGGGAAGCTTACGCAGCGACTGCTTCATCATCCACTTGAAGTTACGGCCCAGATAGCCATAGATAAGGAAAATGTCAAAGGCTCCCTGATGGTTGGCCACGAAGACATAGGACTGCTTTTTCTCAATCTGGTTGCGTCCCTCCACCTTGACAGGCAGCAACAGCAGCCAGAGGATGACGCGTCCCCAAATACGTCCTGGGTAGTAGCCCCAGAAATGACCTTTGCCGATAGAGCAGCCCACAGCGGTGACGATAGCGGTGATGAGTGTGGCTATCAGCCCCAACGGCAGGGCGATGAACAGTTGATAAATGTAGTAGATATATTTCATAGACTCATGGTTTTCGTTTCTTTTTCTTTTTCGTTTTCGTTAACGTTTTCGTTATCGTTAACGTTCCCGTTATCGTTCCCGTTTTAAAGTTACGACTACAATCTCCCCCGTAGCACCGAAACGAATGGGAACAACACCGCCCACGCCCTTCGACACATAGAGGGCACGGTTGCCCTCCTTATACAGGCCGCCATATTCCTTGAACTTAAAAACAGCTGGCGACAATCCCAGCAACGATATCTGTCCAGCGTGGGTATGACCACTTAGCGTGAGCTGGGCATGACTATGCGGCAGGATCCTGTTGCGCCAAGAATAAGGATCATGTTCGAGCATCACTACAAACTCATCCCTGCTGACACCTCGCAAGGTCTTGTTGATGTCACCCTTCTGCGGCGAGCGGTCACCCTCACCGTCATTTTCCATTCCAGCGATGACGATATGGGCCGAATCGCGGACGATGTTCACATGACCGTTCATCAGCACCGTCCATCCCATATCCCGCTGCGCCTCGACGGTGCGTCCCAGGCAAAGGTATCGCTCGTACTCGTCGATGGCTGTGGTGTCGATATAGATGGGATAGTCGTGATTGCCCAAGACGGAGATCACACCGTCGTGTGCCTTGATTTCCTTCAGGATGTCCTGACAGGCAATAATCTCTGAAGCCTCCTTGTTCTGCATGTCGCCTGTAAAGACCACCAAGTCAGGCTGCTGGGCATTGATGCTGTCGACAACTGCCTGGAGGATACAGCGACGGTTGCCTGTGTAGGTGCCGACGTGTGTATCGCTGAACTGCACAATACGATAGCCGTCGAAGGCCTCGGGCAGATCGCGACTCGCATAGTCGAAATGTACGACCTCCACTTTCCTGAATCCCACGTAAGTGCCCCAGAGGAACACGTGCCAGCACAACAGCAGGGGGATAATCAGCGTCCAGCGCAACCAGCGGCGATGCGTGCGCCAGCAAACCAGTCCCACGATGAGTGAAAGAAGTGCCAACGCCCCCCACCCTATATAAATATAGGTGTCAGGCGAGAGAAGTATAAACAACTGAAGATACGACATCGGGATTCTGAAATTTGAGAATTATCTGAATGTGACCGCCTGGCCGAATTTTTCGTCTTCGTTTTTGTGGCGAAGCGTTTCGTTTTCGTAGACAAGATGCCCGTTGCAAAGTGTCTTCTCCACGCGCCACTGGAACTGCTGGCCCTCGAAGGGACTCCACTTGCATTTGCTCTCGATCATATCCTGGCTCACCGTCCAAGGAGCATGAGGCCTCACGATAGTGATGTCGGCCTGATAGCCTGGTCGCAAGAAACCCCTGTTGCGCACCTCGAAGATGCGGGCAGGATTGTGCGCCATCAGCTCCACCAGCCTTTCGATGGTGAGCACGCCCTCGTCGACGAGCGAAAGCATGGCAGGCAAGGCAAACTGGATGGACGGCATACCGCTGGCAGCACGTGCACAGCCTCCATCCTTCTGCGACAGCAGATGCGGAGCGTGGTCGGTGCCTATGGTGCTGATGCGTCCATCGGTCAAGCCCTGTCGCAGCGCCTCCTGGTCGATGACGCTCTTGATGGCGGGATTCACCTTGATACGCGTGCCCAGCCGCTGATAGTCGACGGTAGAGAACAGCAGATGTCCGACAGTAGCCTCGGCGGTAATGAGAGGTGAGAGGTGTGAAGTGAGAGGTGTGAAGTGAGAGGTGAGAGGTGAGAACAGTTCCAATTCTTCCCTCGTGCTGACGTGGGCGACGTGCAGGCGCGCCTGGTATCTGACAGCCAGTTCGATGGCCTTCAGCGTAGAAGCCAGACAGGCCTCCTCACTGCGGATGAGCTGATGAGCCCACACGGGAGGGTCGTCGCCGAAGCGCTCCTTGAAGGACAGCATGTTCTGATTGATGATAGCGGTGTCCTCGCAATGTGCCATCAGCGGCAGCGGCGTCTCGCCGAAGATGCGCTGCAGGGCCTCGTCGCGGTCTACCAGCATGTTTCCCGTCGAGCTGCCCATGAAGAGCTTGATGCCTGGAATGCGGTGGATGTCGAGCTGAGGAAAGAGGGACGTATTGTCGTTCGTAGCGCCGAAGAAGAAGCTGTAGTTCACGTGGCTCTTGCGGCTTGCCAGCTCGAATTTCTGCTCCAGCGCCTCCAGCGTAGTGGTCTGCGGATTGGTGTTGGGCATATCGAAGAAGGTGGTCACGCCTCCTGCCGCAGCAGCTCTCGACTCGCTCTCGATGTCGGCCTTTTCCGTCAGGCCTGGCTCACGGAAATGCACGTGTGAATCTATCACACCTGGCAGGACGTAGCACCCGGTAGCATCGATAAAAGACTCTCCCCTCCCTGCAGGGAGGGGCTGGGGGTGGGTCTCAATTATCTTCTCTCCCTCAATGACAATATCGCCAACAAAGGCTTTGCCTTCATTGACTATTGTTCCTCCTTGAATAATGGTTTTCATGATTTATTCGGCGCTTGGCTCTGCTGTCGCTACGGGTTCGTCCTGTATCTCTCCCCTCAGGCGTGCCATAATCTCCTTGGCCTTCGAGTAGTATTCCTTTACATAGGGATCGTTCTTGAACTGATCTGAAGCCTTAGCCATGATTTCCTCAATCTGCGGCGTGAGCTGTGGATAGGGATAGTTGATGGTGAGCATCTGGAACGCGCAGGGACCAAGCACATTGTCCATATTCCCCAGGATGAAGGCGGTTTCCAAACTGTCTTTCCTCACCAGCAGCAGGTCTTCCTCAGCCATGAGCTTCTTCGATATCGTCCGCTCGTCGATGCCTTCAAAAATCATCTGCGCCTCTTTGTGGCCCAGCTCCTGACGAAGGTTCTCCAACTGTATGTGCTTGTCGATGTAGTCGTAGAGCTTCTCGTTCAGCGGCGTACCGCTTACCTTGTTGCCCGTCTTGTCGATAGACACCTTGATGTCGCCCCTCTCAATCACTATCGGCATACCGCCGTCGCGGATGCTGAGCATAGCAAGACGTGTGGAGTCAAACTGTCCTGTAAAACCAAAGTCGCCATGTATCACCTCGCACGAATCAATATTCTTCAGCTCACCGCCCGTCAGCACTTTCAGGTAGAGCTTGCTACCGTCCAGCACCGACACCGACGAGGTGCCTTGTATGTTGTACGTTTCGGAATTTTGCTCTGCACATGCTGTGATCATCGTGACCACAACAAGGGCAGCATACAAGATTTTGTTTGTAGACATGTTCGTTTTTTAACTTTGGCCTACAAAAATACAACGATAGTTTGAAGTACGAAAAAAAATTTGCGCAATTTAAGCAATTACGCCCCCTTTTAGCGTTTTTTTGCCTCTTTTTTCAATTCGGAGTCCATTCTGAACACAGTATAGAGCTGAATGACAGCCGCCAGCAACAGCAGCACCATCCAGTTGTTGTGGATGTAGTTGAGCCACGTCAGATGGTCGAGGCCGAAGGGGTTGCCGTCGTCGGCAAACATCAGGGCGGCAGTGAGAATCAGCAGCACATCACTCATCAGCATGATGCGGCGCAGACGCTGGATGGTGAAGTTGTCGCCCTCGTAGCGCTGCTGCACCTGCATAGCCACAAACGCCAGCGCACCAACGGCGAAGATCCAGGGCGCCAGGCTCTTGAACATCATCCACAAGGCGGCACCTGCCATCATCAGCACGGCACCGCTCACAAAGATGGCATTCTGCAGACTATTCAACTGTTTCATTGCCGGTCAGAGTCTGTGGCGTGGGGTCATCATCGCTCAGCACGAAGACATCCTCATCGTCCATTTTCATAAAGTGCTGCTCGCGGGCCACATGCTCTACGGCTTTCATGTCCGTCTGCAGCTGGTAGATACGCTCCAGGTTGGCTTTCGTCAGCGCCTCGTGCTGCTTGATCTCGGCCTTCAGCTCGCTCATGCGGTTCTTGCTGCGCATGTGGCCTACGACGCTGTTTTCGCCGAGGAAGCCCACCACCAGCACGCCAATGGCCAGCACCACCAGATACTTGTTCACATGAAGGATGGTCTTGCCCACCTTCTTCGCTTTCTGTATGAATTCTTTCTTAGTCATTCCCTAATTCTCAACTCTCAATTATCAGTTCTCTAAGCCAGTATCAAGTCCAGGGCTTTGCACAGATTCACCACCGATTTATTCTGCTGGCCCATCACCTCGAGCTGTTGGCCGCGCGTCAGCACCTTCTCCTGCTCCTGCTTCTCTGCCACACGCAGCGACAGGGTGATGTCGCTGTTGTGCAGGTATATCTGCAAGGTCTTGAGGATGCTGCCCTTGATAGCGTCCATCTCCGTCTTGATGATCTCGTTGGGCACCACCACCTCAACGGCTGGAATCTTCCCTTCAGAAGGAGGAGTGACGATCATGGGGTTCATGTTCTTCATCCTGGCACCGATACCGCTGAGACGCTGCGGCATACGGTTGCACATCGACATCCACTGCAACTCAAGCTCGTCCTGCGTGAAGGGTTTTCTTTCCTCTTTCTTCTCTCCACTCTCCTCTATTGTTCCAGGCAGAATCTGCATCTTGCTGGGTTGCCCCTGCGAGCGCAGATTTTTCCAGGAAGAGGTAATGCCCGACAAGCTTAGTTTCTCTTTCTTCTCTCCTCTCTCCTCTTTCTTCTCTTCTCTCTCCTCTTTCCTCTCTCCTCTAATCACTCCCACAGCCGCGGCTACCTGCGGGGCCGGCTTCATTTCGGGCTGTGTCGATGGCCGAGGCGCAGCCATCAAATTCTTAAACAGGTTTTTCAGTCTTCTGGGCTTGCGCCCACTGCTGGCGCCGTCGTCTGCCTGGGTAATCTGCGCTATCTCTATGAGCGTCAGCTCCACCAGCAGCCGTTTGTTCGACGATGTCCTGTAGCCCAAGTCGCACTGGTTCATCAGCCGCAGGGCCTGATAGAGGAAACGTGTGTCGGCCTTCTTCGCCTGCTCCTGGTAGCGCACGCTCTGCTGCTCGCTCACCTCCAGCAGGGGCAGCGTCTGCGGGTCTTTCGCCATCAGCACGTTGCGCACATGCTTCGCCAGACCCTGAATGAGCAGGCCGCCGTCGAAGCCCTTGCCGATGATGTCGTTGAGCAAGACCATCAGCTCCGACACATTATTATTTATAGAGAGGTCGACGATGCGGAAATAATACTCCGCGTCCAACACGTTCAGATCCTCAATCACCTTCTTGTAGGTGATGTTGCCCTGACAGAACGAAGCCGCCTGGTCAAAGATGCTCAGCGCGTCGCGCATGCCGCCGTCGGCCTTCTCAGCAATCACGGCCAGCGCCTCCTCCTCATAGCCGATACCCTCCTTCTCGGCCACCTCCTTCAGGTGGTTGATAGTGTTCTGCACCGTCATGCGCTCGAAGTCGTATATCTGGCAGCGACTCAGGATCGTGGGCAGAATCTTGTGCTTCTCCGTCGTGGCGAGGATGAAGATGACGTGTGCGGGCGGCTCTTCCAGCGTCTTCAGGAAGGCGTTGAAGGCTGCCGTCGACAGCATGTGCACCTCGTCGATGATAAAGACCTTGTACTTGCCCACCTGCGGCGGTATGCGCGTCTGCTCCATCAGCGTCTTGATGTGCTCCACCGAGTTGTTCGAGGCGGCGTCGAGCTCGAAGATATTCAGCGACCGCTGCTCGTTGAAGCTCTGACAGCTCTCGCACTCGCCGCAGGCCTCGCCCTCAGCCGTAGGGTTCTGACAGTTGATGGCCTTGGCGAAGATGCGTGCGCAGGTGGTCTTTCCCACGCCGCGAGGGCCGCAGAACAGGTAGGCATGTGCCAGCTTGCCGCTCTTCACCGCGTTCTTCAGCGTGGTGGTCAGCGCCGACTGGCCCACCACTGTGTCAAACGACATAGGGCGGTATTTTCGTGCCGATACAATATATTCCATAGCTTGTTTCAGTTTCAGGCCACAAAATTACGAAAAAAGAAGAACAATGCAAAAGAAAAGCGCATTTTCTTTTGCATTGAAATGATAATTCAGTTTTCGCTTCTACAGAGCTCCCAGCCGCGGAGCATCGCGAAGTAATCGAGCGAGTCGGTCCCGTTTTCCTGAATCGCCATCGCTACGCCCAGCATCATCCAGCGGGCAGGCTGCTGCGACGGGATGCCGAGCGGCTCGTCAGGGCCGATACCCGTCCGCTTGCAGACATTCCGGATATATGCCTCCGTGTTGTTGTGATCCTGCGGCGGCGCCCATCGCGAGATGATGCCGCGGATGGTATACAGCCTATGCGTATGATAGTATGTACGCGTGAGCAGGTAGAAGGCTGCCCTCCAGCCCCACGCCATCGATTCAAACTGGCAGAACTCTTTGTCCCACACGGCAGGTCGGTTCGTTGGAGGGGATTTGAAATCCCCGACCTCAGGTCGGTTCGTTGGAGGGGATTTGAAATCCCCGACCTCAGATCGGTTCGTTGGAGGGGATTTGAAATCCCCGACCTCTGATCGGTT
>CAMVJU010000055.1 GCA_947167935.1 uncultured Prevotellaceae bacterium
ATACTCGACGAGGTGAGCGACCTGAAGGCCATCGTCGCACACTTCCGCAAACAGGGGCACCGACATATCGTGCTCATCGGCGAGAGCCAGGGCGGACTGGTCTCGGCACTTACTGCCGCAGACCTGAAGG
This sequence comes from uncultured Prevotellaceae bacterium, assembly GCA_947167935.1. GTDB lineage: Bacteria > Bacteroidota > Bacteroidia > Bacteroidales > Bacteroidaceae > Prevotella. Next base: position 131 of record CAMVJU010000055.1, read on the forward strand.
AGAAGGTGAGCCAGCTCGTGCTGGTCTTCCCAGCCCTCTGCATCCCTGACAACTGGCGCCAGCGCTATCCGCACCTCGAGGACATTCAGGACGTCACCGAACTCTGGGGCGTGAAGATGGGCCGCCGCTTCTTCGAGGAGATTCACGACATGCGCTCCCTCGACCTCATCGGTAAGTATCGTGGTCCCGTGCTCATCGTGCAAGGCGATGCCGACCGTGTAGTGTCGATGGACGACTCGCGTCGCGCCCAGCAGCTCTACCGCCCCGGCACCCGCCTCCACGTCATTCCCGGTGCCGGTCACGGCTTCAAACCCCACGAGTTCCAAGAGGAGATGGAACAGCTCCAGCAGTTCCTGAAAAGACCATAAGCTACACCTTCGCATCAGCCCCAAAGGGGCGTTAAGAATACAGGCAGGGGTGGAGTGCGTAGCACCGCGGAGAAAGAACTGCTATATCATTGCCCCGTGATATTATCGCCTGATTGTTCCCCATAGATGTAGGGACGCGACGTGTCGCGTTGCTGGAGAGGAAAAACTAATTCCAGTAACGCGACACGTTGCGACCCTAAAGCTGAGGGTCAGGAAGCATGTCATCACCGTCAGTTACATATAAAAAATGTGGGGAAAAGTGGAAAAAAGGGGCATAAATAAAAAAAACAAAACTTTAAAAGTTCAGATTTCAACATAAAATGGTAACTTTGCACCCAAGTCACGATGTGTTGACCTACCATCACCACGAACTATCATCAAGAAAACCATAGAGGACAACTGCGAGCATTGGCGTGAAAGTACTGAATAGAATCAACGAATGGTGGCAGCAGCTTGACAAGCGGCAGCAACAACCCACGATGCACACGGTGATTACCGATGAACAGCACACGTGTGCCAACTGCGGCACGTCGTTCGTGGGGCGGTTTTGTCCACAGTGCGGCTTGCTGGCCAACCGTCATCGCATGACAGGGAAAAACGTGGCTCAGGGGTTTCTCGACATCTGGGGCATGGGATCACGACCGATGTTGCGTAGCATCCATGAGCTGTTCTGGCGGCCAGGCTATATGATTCGCGACTACCTGAACGGCCATCAGCCGCTCTACTTCCCGCCGTTCAAGATGCTCATCATCATCACGCTGTTCTTTGCCTTCCTCTGTTCGCTGCGAGGTGTTGAGCCGAGTGCAGAAGACGCCTTTGTCTATGGCGATGTGTTCATTCGGCATGGAAACACGCCTTGGGTCGTCAGCCTCTTCGCACGCATCGACAAGGTGCTGATTTGGCTACATACCCATCCAGCCTATTCGGCCATCACCGCAGGCATCTTCTATATCGTTGCCTCATGGATTGTGTTCCTGCGGCAGATGTCGTTCATCGAGGTGTTTTTCTCGCAGATATATATTTCCAGCCAGATGCAGATCGTCGGTTCGCTGTGGGTGCTCATCACGGGTAGCGAAGCCTACTACAACCTGCCGCCCTTTGCCGTTCCGATGTTCATCGGCGTCGCCCTGCTGTGCTACGACTATGCCCAGCTCTACAACCTGCGTTTCTGGCCTGCCCTATGGCGCACGGTGCTCACCTTCGCGCTGACGCTTCTTCTGATGCTGGCTGTAGGAGCGCTGCCCATTTTGTTAGTGAAACTATTTTAAAATGACGATAATGATGAAAAAGAATCTATCCCAGATGCTGACCGCCATCTTTTCGTGTGGAGTGATGCTCCTCGCCTGCGGTTTCATGATGACAACGATGACTGCCTGTGGCAGCGATGACGACGAGCCGGCCGGCAACGGCATTGACGACCTGGCCTACCTGCAGAAGCGCATTGCCAACGAGGGCTCGCTGGTCTATGGTGTGCAATTGGGCACCGACACGAAAGACATCGTGAGCCGCCCCGTAGCCTCCATAGCCCGGGCACAGGAGGAATTTTACAAACTCATCGCCGGCGGCTCTGCACATCAGGGCCTGAGCACTGCCAAGAACGGCACCATCACCTGTCGACTGACCGATAAGGACGGAAAGTCGCAGGGCACCATCACCTACCAGCCCTCACAGAACGCAACGGTTTACTATTGTGCAGAAGTTGCCTTCAGTCAGGAGGTGAAGTCTGCCACAGGCATCAGCCGCCTGCGCTATGTCCTCATCGACCGTTGGCCCGAGGATGGCAACGGATTCATAAAAGACATTTTGGACAACATCAAGCAATAAGCACTACGCAATGCAGAAGTATTTCGTATGGTTGGCGGCAGCACTGTTGATGGCAGCCTGCACGAAAGACGGCGACACCATCTACTTGCCCGACCCTGATGAGGAAAAGGCAAGTAGCGCCCCGTTGGTGACAGTGATCTATGGCGACAACTCGCTGGGCGACCGTTCATATTGCGACATGATCTACGAGGGTGTGGAACAGACGGCTCAGGAGTTGGGGCTGCGCACCATGCAGTTATCGCCGCGATCTACGGAAGAGGGTCTGCAATATCTGGAACTGATGTTCCGGCAGATGGAGACGGCCGAGGACTCGGTGCGCCGACTGTTTATCGTCACATCGCCTGTTTACGATGAGTATCTGCGTAAAAATAGCAAGCGCTTTGCCGGGAATCCATATGCCGACCTGCTATATCTCGAGACCAAGACGCCGCTGCCAGACAAAGGCTCCACACTCTATATGCCCTATTACGGGGCGATGTTCGAGGCTGGCGCGATCATGCCTCCGCTGGCACCAAAGGTAATGCTGATTGGTGCCAACCGACGTGAGCAGGCTGTGGTTGACGCCATACAGGGCTTCACCGACGGATGGAATGCCGACATGACCTCTGTCACGGGAAAAAACAAGAAATACCTGGGCACTACTTACCTCGATGAAACGGGCGACGGCGGCTACAACGTCGCCGACACAACAGCCTTGCGCATGATTCATCAGTGGATTGATGACTGGTTCTATTGCATCGTGCCCATTTGTGGTGGCGCTTTCAACACATTCCGGCGCATGAACGAGGTTGAGTTAGGCGATTTGATGATCGTGGGTGTCGACAACGAATACCATTCAAACCGCTCTCACATGTCGGTGGTGAAACACATCGACCGCGCTATGAATCTCTGCATCCGCCAGTGGCTTTCTGCCGAGGGAATGCCGAAGCACCAGTCGTTAGGTCTGGCATCGGGCTATACGGAGGTGGTGCACACCTACAAGGATTATCTCTCTCCATACGATGTTGAGGTGCTTGAACAGCTTACTGACGAGAAGCTGAAAGAGATACACGAAACGGCTTTGAGAAAGGAGGAAGAGCATGAGAAGTGAAAAGATTGTTGCCGTCGTGCTTTTGGCGCTGACCTTATTCACCGCCTGTAAGCAGGAAGACGACACCATCGTTTATCAAAAGTCGCGACGATGGGTGGAGAAGACGGTGGCTGTGGTGGCACCAATGAGTGCCGACGCTGCCACGAAAGCCCGCTTTGAGCGCACGGTGCAATGGTTTCTCGGCAACCTGCACCAGGCACAGCTGCACGACACCCTCTGCATTGACTTGAAGCTGGAGTGGCACGATGAACTGACTGAAGACCTCACACGGCTTGGACAGGAACTGGGCGAACGCGAGGATGTGATGGCGGTCATCGGTCCTTTCAGCAACGACGGTGTGGCACTGTTGGCACCTGGCTGTCAGTCGACACACAAGCCTGTGATAGCACCGACAGCCACCAGCGAAGAGATTATCCGCCGCTTTGCCGTGGGCACCGCAGGCGTGTCGAACAAAGAGCCTTTCCTCTGGTCGCTCACCGAGACGGACATCACCTTCTGCGAAGTGCTGATGAACATGTATGCATCGTATGCACTCAACTTCGTACACGACAAAAGCACACCTGCAGCATTGTTCGCACCCAACGACAGCTATGGGCGTACATTCTACGACTGGGGACCTTATCAGGCTGAGGAGATGGGCATTCGCTTCTCGCACAACGACATGTATACCAGCGATGCCGATTTGCGCCAACGCATGAAAGCCTACTATGATGAATTAGACCAATTGTCGTACTTCGGCAGTGTGTTAACAGGTAATTTCTGTGTGATCGAGACCACCCAGCAGTTGCTTGACATGGCCCGCCTGCGTATGGAGTGGTGGGGAGAAGATCCTGACGAGCCGTTTCCCGAAGAAGACAAAAATGAAATGCAGGAGACTCTGGAGGGCTGGGCGCGCATCTGGTTTGCCTTCAGTAATCTGACGCAAGAGAGTCTCGATGCTCTCGGACCGCAAGCACTCGACGTGCTACAGTATTATCAAGGATTCTCACCCTACGCCGACCCGACGACAGGCTTCGAGAAGAGCTACGAGGTGAAATTTGGCAATAAGCCCACGTTTGCAGAATGCAAGTTCTATGATGCCCTGATGCTCGCCGCCTTTGCCGCTTCATACGCTGAGCATCATGCCGACGTGACCGACATCAACCAGGCCATCATCGACATCACCACCCCACATGCCGAGCAATTGAGAAGTGCGGCTTGGAGCCAGACATCAATGGAACTCTATCTCTCCGCTTTGGAACAGGGACAGCTGATGGACTTCAAGGGGGCTTCGGGCGAAATACGCTTCGACAACGAGACCTACACCTCGGCCATTCATACCACCTACGTTCATTGGCAGATACATGACGGAAAGATTCAACACCGCAACTATCTGAGCAGCGACGGCAGTCATCGCACCAGTTCCACGATGGCCGCCTGGAGTTGGCTGGCGAAGAATGCGGAAGAAGCATTTGCCAGAAGTGCCGAAAACAAGGATGCCGGCATCAGCTATCCCGCACTTACGGCGCAATATGCTGTTTTGGTACAAGGCAGCAACGGCTGGAACAACTACCGCCATCAGGCCGATGTGCTCAGCGTTTACCAGATGCTTAAGACGAAAGGATTCGACGACGACCACATCATCTTAATCATCGACAAGGCGCTTGCATCGGACGCAATGAATCCCGAGCCGGGCATCATCCGCGCCGAAGATGGGGGCAACGACTTATTGGCAGGCTGCAGCATGGACTACGACAATGCCGACATCTCTCCCTCCGACATCAGTAACATCCTGCTTGGAGTGAAGACGGACAAGACGCCTGTGGTACTACCCAAGGATGCGGGACAGAACGTGCTTCTCTTCTGGAGCGGGCACGGACATAACCACGCAAACAATGGTGCCGATGAGTTGGCTTGGCGCAATGCCGACGTCGGACGGGGCATGACTGCCGACCTCCTGAGGCAGACCATCAGCCTGATGCATCAGCAAGGGCAGTATCGCAAGATGTTCGTCCTGACAGAACCGTGTTTCTCTGAGGCTGTCATCACACCCTTGGTAGGCATTCCTGGTGTTTTGGCAATGTCGAGTGCCGGCACCTTCGAGCAGTCGTTTGCCGACAACTGGAGTACAGAGCTCGGCGTGTGGCGCTGCGACCGCTTCAGCCGGAATCTCGTCACTCACCTGACGGCATCGCCCACAACAACCTACCGCGACCTCTATCTCTTTTGCGCTCAGCGCACCCTTGGCTCGCATGTGCATATCGTGAACTCCGCACATTTCGGCAATCTCTACACCACCGGCCCCCAGGAGTTTTTTGAGAAATAACGAACAATAGACACACTGCTTGCATGATTCTGAATTCGTCGAACTCACGTAGAGATTAAAAAAAATAGGGCTAGATAATCTCTGGCAATAGGAATGAACGTTTTCGGCAAAAAGTGAAAATAACGACGCAATTTGTGAAAACAAAATATTAGAAACATATCGTACCTTTGCACCGTGAAACCCAACCTCATACAAATTTGAACATCAAGAGTATATTAAGACGATGAAACAGGTATCGGTATTAGTAGGTGCAGGCAGCATCGGACAAGCCATTATCCGTCGGGTGTCGGCTGGTAAACACATCGTGCTGGCTGACTACTCAATGGAGAATGCTCAGCGAGCTGCAAAGACGCTGGAGGATGCAGGCTTTGAGTGCTCAACTATTCAATGCGACCTCGGCTCAAAGGAGGACATTCTGAAGTTGGTGGAATTTGGTTCCAGCAAGGGGAAAGTGACAAACTTGGTGAATGCCGCTGGTGTATCGCCCTCACAGGCGCCTGTAGCTGAGATTCTTCGTGTTGACCTCTACGGCACAAGTGTCTTATTAGAGGAATTCGGCAAGGTGATTGCGGAGGGAGGATCAGGTGTGATCATCTCATCACAAAGCGGTCATCGCCTGCCTGCTTTGCCGCAAGAGCAGAACGATGCTCTGGCCACAACTCCCGTGGACGAACTGTTAGATTTACCATTCCTAAGGGAAATCAACGACACGTTGAAAGCCTATCAATACTCGAAGCGTTGCAATGTTTTGAGAGTGATGTATGAGGCTACCCGCTGGGGTCGTCGTGGTGCTACCATCAACAGCATCTCACCAGGCATCATCATCACGCCATTGGCCAACGATGAATTGCGCGGTCCTCGCAAGGACGGCTATCTGAAGATGATTGAGGGTATGCCAGCGCGTCGAGCCGGAACACCTGACGAGGTGGGCGACCTTGCTGAGTTCCTGATGTCTTCGCGTGGGCGTTTCATCAGCGGTGCCGACTTCCTAATTGACGGAGGCTGTACGGCTTCCTATTGGTATGGTGATCTGCAATACCTTAAAGCGACACACTAAGCAGCCACCCACTTCCGTTATCTTGAATAAATAGGAGCTA
>CAMVJU010000056.1 GCA_947167935.1 uncultured Prevotellaceae bacterium
CCGAGAAGGAGGAGAAGCACCGCAACGAGGGTTCCTATCCCTCGGGCCATACCGTGTTCTTCTGGACTTCGGCGCTGCTGCTGTCAGACATCAACCAGACCAATGAGGCGATGGAGGCATTGCTGGCCCGTGGCTATGAGTTCGGCCAGAGCCGCGTCATCGCCGGCTACCACTGGCAGAGCGACGTCGATGCTGGTCGCATGGCTGGCTCGGTGCTCTATCAGCTGATTCGCAACCACGAGCGCTTCATCGGACAGTTGGCCCGTGCCCGTGCTGAGTTCCAGGAGAAGACAGGTGAGTCCACGCCCGTAAACTCAGCCCGCATCGTGCCCATCACGGAGGGTTCTGCCTACACCCTGCAAGGCACGCCCGCCACAGCCAGCACCCGCGGCATCGTCATCGAGGGCAGTCAAAAGGTAGTTAGGAAATAAAGAATATATGAACAAAAAACACTTCGCTGTTTGACTCTAGGACTTTTACTGATTGTGGAGCAGTGAAGCGAGAGATTAACCTGAAATAGTCCTGGATTTGCGATATCCCATGCCGGTGACGTGGCAGATCAGAAGGTCGTCCTGATTGGTGACGCGCACCTCGATGGAGGGTATCTTGTGATGATTGGACACGAAGACGGCCTCTGCACGAAGGGTGTCGCCCTCATGGGCGCTGGCCACGAACATGATGCTGTTGGAAATGCCGAAGGTGAGTTGTCCCTGGCTGTTCATCAGTGCGGCGATGGCCAAGTCGGCCAAGGTGAAGAGCGCACCCCCCTGACATACATTGCCACCATTGAGATGGGCTTCCAAGACGGTCATCTCGGCAATGGCGTGATGATCGTTCACTTCGGTAATCCTACAGCCTGCATTGGCTGCAAAACGGTCGGTCTTGTTCAGTAATTCCTTGATATCCATTTTAATGATGAGAAATTAGTCAGTCGTTGATTGCCCACGCTCGGCAGCCCTCCTATATAGATATGCCACAGCAGCCCCCGACAGATTATGCCAAACGCTGAATATGGCTCCAGGGATGGTGGCCAACGGATAGGCTGCAAAATGTATGGTTGCCAGGCTGCTGGCCAGTCCTGAGTTCTGCATACCGACCTCGATGGATATGGCTCGCTTCTTTGGTTCTGAGAGTCCCAGAGACCGTCCAATCAGGTAGCCCAGACTCAGGCCACAGACATTATGGAGCATGACTACGAGAACGATGATGAGTCCACCGGCCAAGAGTTTGTCGGCATTTGCTGCGATGATGATGGCCACGATGAGGGCAATGGCTATGGAAGAGAATGCAGGGAGATAGTCTGTTGCCTTCTCTGTAAACTTTGGCCAGAGCCATTTAACCAATAATCCGATGACTATGGGCAGGATGACAACCCAGAGAATACTCAGCAGCATGCCCACCACATCTACGTTGACACTCTTGCCTGCCAAGGCCCATGTGAGCAGAGGGGTCAGCAGCGGAGCCAGCAAGGTGGAAACGCCTGTCATACCAACGGAAAGGGCCAAGTCGCCTTTAGCCAGATAGGTGATGACGTTGGAAGCAGTACCGCCAGGACAACAGCCTACCAGCACCACACCAAGAGCCAGTGCCTCGTCGAGTTGGAACAGCCGGGCCAATCCCCAGGCAAGCAGCGGCATAACGGTGAACTGTGCCAGACAGCCAATGATAACATCCTTGGGACGGCTGAATACAATCTTGAAGTCCTGGAGGTTCAAGGTCAGGCCCATACCAAACATCACCACCCCAAGCAGGTAGTTGATGACCTTCGGACTCACTTGTTGCAGCAAGCTTGGGAACAGCAGCGCCAATAATGCAGCGGCCAGCACCAATACGCCCATGTATTCCGATATGTAGTGACAGAGTTTCTTCATCCTTAAGCCTGTTTTCGCAAATTTTATTTGCAAAGGTAGTGATTATTACGGAATAATCATTAAATTTGCACCAAGTTTTTAGATTTGTTTATCAAGTACCCACAAAAAACAGACTTATGAAGCAAGTAATTACGACTATTTTAGTATTATTGCTGTGTACTGTCGCTGTGCAGGCGCAGCAACAGCAGTATCAGCAAGTGAACGACATCCCCTACAGGGATTCCTCCACCCTCCCAAACAACCAAACGACTAACTCCCCAAACGACCAGGAGGAGCGCTGCAAGCTTGATGTCTATTACCCCGTCGACCAAAAGGATGCACCCGTGGTGGTGTGGTTCCACGGCGGTGGCATCGAGGGCGGCAGCAAGCACATCGACGATCAGCTGAAGAACAGCGGCTTGGTGGTGGTGGCTGCCAACTACCGTCTGCTGCCGAAGGCTCACATCGACGATATTCTCGACGATGCCGCAGCCGCTGTGGCCTGGACTTACAAGAACATCGAGAAATATGGTGGCAGTCATCGCAAGATCTTCGTGGCCGGACACTCCGCAGGTGGCTATCTGCTCGACATGATTGGTCTCGACAAGAAATGGCTGGCCAAATACGGTGTTGATGCCGACTCGCTGGCCGCCCTCGTACCCTTTAGCGGACAGTGCATCACACACTACAACATCCGCAAGCAGCAGGGCATCTCGCCCTTGCAGGCCACCATCGACCAATACGCCCCGCTCACCTACGTACGTCCCGATGCCCCGCCTATCGTCATCATCTCAGGTGACAGGGAGCTGGAGCTCTACGGTCGTTATGAGGAACAGGCCTATTTCTGGCGTATGCTGAAACTCGTGGGTCACAAGGACGTGACGCTCTACGAGATGCAGGGCTACGACCACGGCGCCATGGCGCAACCCGCCTATTACATTCTGAAACAGCACATCAAGCGCTTGGCAACTAAGGGCATCCGTTGATGGGACTGCTGCCTTCCATACTCATTCGCTGTAATTATGGTCTATCACGATCGTCACTTCCTCGCCGGGCACAAGTGCCTTGATCTCATTGGACAGCTGAGCGGAAAGGGCGGCTTCGTCGTGGACGGAAATGTCGGGCACCACATCGGCTGAGATGCGATGCTCTTTCTCGAAATAGTAGAAGCCGCGGCCTTGAAAGCTGCCAACAGCACGTTGGCAGCAATGCCGATAATGCTAGTACGGATTATTTTCTGAGAACGATTCATAACAGTTGTTCATCATTTTCAAATATTTATCCATATAGTTCAGCCACGAAGGTATCGATAGCTTCCTCCGTGAAGTGCTGCATCACCACCACGTGGGCCAACTTGCCGCCGAAGCGTGGGTCTTCGTTCTGCGCCAATTGGTATTTGTGGGCCAGTTCTGGCGACGGGCATCGCAAAAAGACGGTGTTGCTGTATTCATTCACCCATGCGGGATAGCCTGCCTTGTCGAGCTGCTGCTTCAGATAGGCCGTCAGCTCCATGATGCGACGTGCCTGACGCCCCCACTCTTCGGCACCCACCTTCTGTACCACCCACCAGAACTTGAGCGGCTGGATGGGGTCGCGCGAACAGTTGATCATGCGCATGTTCTTGTTCAGATAGGGTACGTCGAAGTCAGACTGGTTGTCATACACCTCACGTGTGCAGATGAAGAGTCCGCACGGCGAGTCGATGCCGAAGAACTTGTGGCCGCTGACGGCAATCGACTCAAAGCCCATCTTCTTGCTGCTCACCAGATGGCGGTGCTCCGTAAACGGCAGGTAGCCGCCAAAGAGCGCCGCATCGACATGGCGATAGACGGCAGGCAGTTCGGGATGGCGGCAGAGCACGGCGTTCAGTGCCGGCATGTCGTCGATGGCACCCTTAAAGGTAGAACCACAGGCATAGACGACGAGTGCGGGTCGTGACGTGTCGAGTGCCTTTTCCAGTTCCTCGGGTATCATGCGCCCCATGGTGTCGCTCTTCACCAGTCGCGTCTCCAGGTTCTGCAGGTGAGCCAGTCGCATGTTCGAGTAGTGGGCCTCGTCGCTCACATAGAATATGGGGCTTTGTCCTGTCTTATGCTTCAGGTAGTTGGCACCGAAGTAGATGCCGTGGTTGTTGCCATCAGAGCCGCTATGGGTGATGAGGCCCCATCGGTTGCTGTCGTCGAAATCGTAGAGTGGTGCGAAGAACTCGATGACCTCGCGTTCGAACACCTGCGACGACACCTCCCAAGGCGTGTCGGTAAACGGGTCGCCGGCATTATTCAGGTTCATGAGGTTGATGCCTGCTGCATAGTACCACTCATAGAAGTCGCGTAGCGGCGAGACCTCGTTAAAAGGGTATCCGAAATACTTTGGCAGCGTCTCTCGCCATATCGTTGCCCATTCGTCCAACTTCGCGTAGCCAGAGCTGGCGTTCTTATTGCTTGCTTCAAATAATTCTTCTTGTTTCATATCTTGTTTTTCATTAATGATCTGTCTAACGGTATCGATGATATTTTGTGTGGCCACCTCCTTGCGCATGGCTTCTTCGAGAGAGATGCCTTTTGGATTGATTTCGTCAACATGGGCAAAACCGGCATTCAACAGTTCCTGTTTGTCGCTGATTCTACCTGCTATCAGACATACGGGAACATTACCTGATTGTTTCAGGATTCCCATGGGAAGCTTGCCCATCAGAGTCTGGCGGTCAGCAGAGCCTTCACCAGTGATCACGAGGTCGGCATCCTTGACCGTCTCATGGAAATTGATGGTGTCAAGCAGCAGTTCAATGCCAGACTTGCAGTCAGCATGCATATATTGCAGGAAAGCATAGCCCAAACCGCCAGCAGCACCTGCACCCTCCTGCTCAGAGCAATCATAGCCGAAATGCTTGGCTGAGACCTCTGCGAACTTCCTCGCCCTTTTGTCGAGTTGAAGTACCATTTCTGGCGATGCCCCTTTTTGTGGAGCAAAGACATGTGCGGCTCCATTCTCGCCACAGAGCGGATTCTTGACATCGGAAGCAATCGTGAAACGGACATGCTTCAGCTCCTCAATATCATCCCATGTTCCGTGTTTTGATAGGGCATCAATGAGTGCATGAAGCATCCCGATACCAGCATCACTGGTTGCACTTCCGCCAAGTCCCACGATGATATGCTTTGCACCTTTTCTGACTGCATCAGCCACCAACTGGCCCGTACCGTAGCTGGTAGCCACCATCGGATTCCGTTCTTCCTTGGTAAGCAGCGTCAGTCCGCTGGCTTGCGCGATTTCTATCACGGCCAACTCATTATGTAGCAGATATTTGGCCGAGATGGGGCGCATCAATGGATCGCGTACCGTCAACTCAATTAACCCACCACCGATAGCCGCATGGAAAGCATCCAAGAAGCCCTCGCCACCATCGCTGACAGGCACTTGTACAACTTCTGCATCAGGGAAATTTTTACTGATGCCCTCCGCTGCTGCCTGATTGGCCTCTTTTGAGGTCAGGCACCCCTTGAATGAATCTATTGCGACAACGATTTTCATTTTTCTTTGCAAAGGTACTCATAATTCCTCAATTTTACGTAAATTTGCCCCCACTTTTTAGGATAGTTTATGAACAATCTTATGACAGAGAAAGAAAAGATGCTCCTTTGGTAACAATCCGCTTCCGTAGAACATAGCTACAGAAGCGGATTTCCATACAACGAGGTTAGTTTCCTTCCTCATCGAAGAACGAACCTTTGGGCATTGGCGCTGCCTCGGCGACACAGCAGTTGTAGCGTTCGCGGCTGCGGCGCTCGCGGGCGAACATGGCCTTGGTGCCAGCCATATCCTGATGGAACTCCAGATGTTCGTCGATGGCAAAGGAGTGGGCCATGGTCTCCACGTCGAGGTTGTCGGTGCCGATGAGCGTGAAGGTCCAGTTCTGTTTCTTCAGCTTCTCAATCATCGTTCGGATCATCTTCAGCGTCCACTCCTCGCTGCTGTTCTCCTCGCCGTCGGTGATGATGGTCACCAGCACATGGTCGCCGTCCTCAATCTGGGCATTGGTCTTCGAGATTCCCTTGCCGATGGCATCATAGAGCGGTGTGCCGCCACCGGGGTGGTAGGCCTTCCAGTCCAAGTCCTTGGTCTGTGCAGCAGGCAGGTTGTCGTAGTGCCAAGTGGTGTGACCAGTATCGAAGGTGAGCAGAGTGACGAACTGTTCCTGGTCGGGGAACTTCTCCTGCATCTTGCGGACAGTCTGCAGGGTTTCGTTCATGCCTACAAAGGCTTGCTTGCGGATAACTTCCATAGAACCGCTCTCATCGACAATAATCAGGTTGTGAACTCGCTTCTTTGAATCATTTTGCTTTGTCATAATCGTAAAATTTTAAATGGTGAATACTTAATTTGACCTTCGGTCGAATCTGCTCACGCTCGGAAATTGAAGCAAGCTTCATTTCTCTCGCTTAATCGCAGATTTCAAGACGTCTTTTATCTCTTTGAAGAAGAATTTGGAGAAAAATTAAGCTATGAAGCGATTTTTTT
>CAMVJU010000057.1 GCA_947167935.1 uncultured Prevotellaceae bacterium
AGCCGTATCATGTAAGGTGTGAGGAATGTGGTAATGACTGATACGGCCACCACAACCGGATAGAGGAAATCGCTGATGACACCCAGGGCAAGGCCCAGCGAGGCGATGATGAACGAGAACTCACCTATCTGCGCCATCGAGAAGCCGCAGCGCATGGCGCTCTTCAGGCTCTCGCCGCCCAGCATGAACGAGAACGAGCCAAAGATAGCCTGTCCCACGATGATGGTCATCACAAGGATGAAGATAGGCAGGGCATAGTCGACAAGGATCTCAGGGTCGACCAGCATACCCACAGAGACGAAGAAGATGGCGCCGAAGAGGTTCTTCACCGGCTCCACCAATTTTTCTATTCGCTCGGCCTCGATGGTCTCGGCCAGGATGCTGCCCATGATGAAGGCGCCGAAAGCCGACGAGAAGCCTACCTTGGTAGAGAACACCGCCATCGCACAGCACATGCCCAGCGACACGACGAGGAGCACCTCGCTGTTGATGAGCCGTCGCACTTTGCGAAGCAGCAACGGAATGGCGAAGATGCCCACCACCAGCCACAGCACGAGGAAGAACACGATCTTCAGCACAGAGGCCAGCATCTGGCTGCCCTCCACACTACCGCCGGCGATGGCACTCAGCATCACCATCATCACGATGGCGAGGATGTCTTCCAGGATGAGCACGCTCATCACCAACGATGCAAACTGCTGCTGCCGCAGGCCCAGGTCGTCGAAGGCCTTATATATAATAGTTGTGGACGACATCGCCAGCATACCGCCGAGGAAGATGCAGTCCATGCGGCTCCAGCCGAAGAGATGGCCCACCAACATGCCCAGCATCGACATGGCGAAGATGATGCTGACAACTGAGATGACGGGCGAGGCTCCCATCTTCAGAATCTTCTTGAACGAGAAATCGAGACCCAGCGAGAAGAGGAGGAACATCACGCCGATGTCGGCCCAGAGATGGATGTTCGACATATCCACCACGCTGGCCGTATAGGGCATGTGGGGCGACACGAGGAAGCCGGCCACGATATAGCCAAGCACCAGCGGCTGCTTCAACCGCTTGAAAATCAGCGTCACAGCGCCGGCCACCACCAGTATAAGCGCTAAGTCTTGTATGAGTGCAGGAAGTTCTCCCATCTTTCAATCTGTTTCTGAAGCATGAACGGCAAACAGCCCTTTCTCGCTCTCTTTTGCGTGCAAAGGTATGCAATTTTTCTGAAAAAACATCCATAAATTTGGTTTATCGTACATTTATTTGTAATTTTGCAGAAAATTCTTGTTTATGTTCAGCAAAGAAACTTATATCCGCCGCCGCGCGGAACTGAAGCGGCTCGTGGGCAATGGCGTCGTCGTGCTCTTCGGCAATAACGAGGCACCCGCCAACTATCCTGCCAACTCCTACGCTCCCATGCGTCAGGACTCGTCCTTCCTTTATTATTTCGGCCAGCACCGCGACGGGCTGGTGGGCGTCATCGACATCGACAACGACGAGGAATGGCTCTTCGGCGACGATATCGACATTGAGGACATCGTGTGGATGGGTTTTGTGCCTAGCGTAGCCGACCTCGCCGCTGAGGTAGGCGTCACAAAGACCGCCCCGATGGCGCAGCTGGAGAAAATGGTAAATGGTCAATGGTCAATGGTCAATAAACATTTCCTTCCTCCCTACCGCCACGACACGAAGATACAGATCATGGACCTGCTGGGCATCCATCCCTCGAAGCAGAAGGAGGCCGCCTCAGTAGAGCTGATCAAGGCAGTAGTGAAGATGCGCAGCACGAAGGAGCCGCAGGAGATTGAGGCCATTGAGCGTGCCTGCGACGTGGGCTACGAGATGCACACCACCGCCCAGCGCCTCATCCGTCCGGGCGTGACGGAGCGCTACATCGGCGGACAGGTGGACGGCATCGCCCGCTCGCTGGCTCAGGGTGTGAGCTTCGCCACCATCTTCTCGCAGCATGGCGAGATTATGCACGGCAATCCCTCTGGCGCACTTCTGGAGTCAGGCCGCATCGTCATCTGCGATGCAGGCTGCGAGCTGGATGACTACTGCTCTGACAACACCCGCACAATGCCCGTCAACGGCAAGTTCACACAAAGGCAGCTGGACATCTACAGCATTGTGGAGGAGTGCCACGACTATGTGCTCGAGGTGGCCAAGCCTGGCGTAAAATATAAAGATGTGCACTTCGCCGTCTGCCGTCTGATGAGCGAAAGGCTGAAGGAGCTGGGACTGATGAAGGGCGACGTGGATGAGGCCGTAGCTGCCGGAGCCCACGCCATGTTCCTGCCTCACGGCCTGGGTCACATGATGGGTATGGACGTGCACGATATGGAGGGTCTGGGACAGATCTATGTGGGCTTCGACGATGAGACGCGTCCCAACCTCGAGCAGTTCGGCACCAACTGTCTGCGCATGGGCCGAAGGCTGCAGGAGGGCTTCGTCGTTACTGACGAGCCAGGCATCTACTTCATCCCCCACCTCATCGACCTCTGGCGCAAGGAAGGCCATTGCAAGGAGTTCCTCAACTTCGACCTGCTCGAGACCTACAAGGACTTCGGCGGCGTGCGTATCGAGGACGATCTCCTCATCACCGCCGATGGCTGCCGCTTCCTCGGCACCAAGCGCATCCCCTACCATCCGGAGGAACTGGAAGAAATCATGAAATAACGAGATAATGTCATAACGATAGTCGTTATAACGTGATAACGATATAACGTGAAAACAAAAACAAAAACAAATAACGATAACGAAAACGAAAATGAAAAAGATTCTATCACTCGCGCTGCTGGCTATGATGGCTATGGGCGCACAGGCTGAGGAGAAGCAAGACTCCGCCGCATCCACCAAACCCGTATTCACCACCATCAAGGAGATTCCCATCACATCGGTGAAGGACCAGAACCGTTCAGGCACCTGCTGGAACTACTCTACCCTCTCCTATTTCGAGGCTGAGATCCTGAAGGCTACGGGCAAGACCTACGACCTCTGCGAGAGCTTTGTGGAGAACAAGACCTACATGGAACGCGCCATCCAGGTGGTACGTTTTCATGGCGACTGCCAGTTCGCACAGGGCGGCTCGGCTGAGGACGTGCTGGCCACGCTGAAGACGCACGGCATCTGCCCTGATGACGCGATGCCCTTCCCCGGCTCGCTCTACGGCGACTCGCTGAACAACTTCAATGAGTTCTTCTCGCTGCTCGAGCCCTACGTAGCCGCCGTTGCCAAGAGCGACGCCAAGAAAATCTCCAGCCAGTGGAAGGTGGGCCTGCAGGGCATCCTCGACGCCTATCTCGGCAAATGCCCTGAGAAGTTCACCTACGAGGGCAAGGAGTACACGCCGAAGACCTTCGTGCAGTCATTAGGCATCAACCTCGACGATTATGTCAGCATCACCAGCTACACGCACCATCCCTTCTACACCGGCTTTGCCGTAGAGGTACAGGACAACTGGCGCTTCCCACTGAGCTATAACCTGCCGATGGACGAGATGATGCAGGTCATCGACAACGCTGTGGCCAATGGCTACACCATAGCCTGGGGCGGCGACGTCTCTGAGGAAGGCTTCACCCGTCAGGGTCTGGCCTATGCCATCGACGGCGAGGCTGCCAAGAGCCTGGCAGGCAGCGACATGGCCCGCTGGCTGAAGCTCACCGCTACCAAGCGCAAGAACGTGCTCGACTCCCTGGGCTGCAAGGTGCCTGAGATCATCCCCACACAGGAACTGCGTCAGGAGCGCTTCGACAACTGGGAGCTCACCGACGATCACGGTATGTTGATCTACGGCATTGCCAAGGACCAGTTTGGCAAGGAATACTACATGGTGAAGAACTCGTGGGGTGAGACCGGCGACTACAAGGGTATCTGGTACATGACGAAGAACTTCATCGCCCTCAACACGATGGACTTCCTTGTGAACAAAAACGCTATTCCCAAGGCTATCCGCAAGAAGCTGGGTCTGTAATAGCTACGCCTTAGCCACCAGCGAAGTGCGCTGGTGGGTAGGGTGATAATCAAAAGCTTTGGCAACGGGGCCGCCATTAGAGGTGGCCTCGTTGTCTTCTTCTTCAAGCTTGGGGAAGGCCTTGCCCTCCTTCAGCACGCGAAGGGCTTCCTTCACTACGGGATCGTGGCTGTTGAGGTACTGCATCCACGACTGCTCGTCGAGCATGTTGTAGACAAGGCGGCTGAAGATGAACTGCTCCAAGAGCTCATGCGACTGCTGAATCATCAGGTTGCGACGACGCAGGCCCTGACCGTCGGCATACTGTGCGAACTTCTCCACGATGTTCTGCTTCTTGATATACTTCACCAGCGATGCCTCATCGGTAAACTCCTTCAGCTTCTGACGGTTCTGGTCGGTGTACTCATAGCAGAACTGCAGCATCAGACCTGACATCAGCGCCTCCTTATAATAAGATGTGTAGTTGGCAGTATCCTGCGGCACGAAGATATCCGGCGTGATGCCACCGCCACCATAGACGGTACGTCCGATGTGAGTATAGAACTCAGGCCCTGTGTGGTGGATGCTGTCCTGCGAGAAGAACTCACCATTCTGGTAGCGCATGAGCAGATCCTCCTCATAGTCGCGGTCCATACCGCTGGTGTAGGGCTTCTGTATGCAGCGTCCTGAGGGCGAGTAGTAGCGGGCGATGGTGAGGCGCATCAGCGAACCGTCGGTAAAGGGGATGGGCTGCTGCACCAGTCCTTTGCCGAAGGAACGGCGTCCGATGATAGTACCGCGGTCGTTATCCTGTATGGCACCGGCAAGAATCTCGCTGGCCGAGGCTGAGCCCTCATCAATGAGCACCACCAAAGGCATGTACTGGTAGGAGCCGCGCCCGTTGCTGCGGTAGTTCTCGCGCGAAGAGTGCAGACCTTCCGTATAGACGATGAGACGGTTGCGAGGCAGGAACTGCTGTGCGATGTTCACCGCTGTCTGCAAATAGCCGCCAGTATTGCCGCGCAGGTCGATGACGAGCTGCTGGAAACCGTCCATCGAGAGCTGAGCGAGGGCAATGATCAGCTCCTCGTAGGTATTCTCGGCAAAGTTCTTGATCTTCACGTAGCCCGTGGTCTCGTCGAGCATATAGGCAGCAGAGATGCTGTGCGTCTCAATCACGTCGCGGGTGACGGTGAACTCCTTCTTCTGCCCGTCAAGTCCGCGCACAATACCCAGGCGCACCTGTGTACCCTTCGGGCCCTTCAGCGTGTGCATGGCTATCTCGTTGGTCAGGTCTTCACCTGTGAAGACAGAGTCGTCGACGGTGACGATCTTGTCGCCAGCCAGCAGACCGGCACGCTCCGAAGGACCTCCGCTGATGACATTCTGCACACGCAGCGTGTCGTTGCGAATGATGAACTCGATGCCTACGCCTGAGAACGAGCCTCGCAAGTCGTCTTCAGCCAGCTCGGCATCGTCGGCGCTGATATACACGGAGTGCGGGTCGAGCTCACCCAGGATGATGGGTATGGCTTTCTCAACCAGTCCCGTCACGTCTACTGAGTCGACGTAATACTGGTCGAGGCCGGTGAGCAGGTTCGAAAGTTTGTTGGCTCCAGCCTTGATAATGCTAGGGCGTCCCTGCGAGAACTGTATGCCGTAGAATGAGCCGATAACAATGCCTACGATACAGCTCAGGGCCAGCCACAAGGGTATAAAACGATTTCTCTTATTATTGCTCATACTTCTAAATATACTACTTCTATGCCTGCGCGTTCCAACAACTTGATGCCGTCGTCGAGGCGGTATTTCTCGCCATAGACTACACGCTTGATGCCTGCCTGGATGATGAGCTTGGCGCACTCGATGCAGGGCGAGGCCGTGATATAGATGGTGGCGCCGTCGCTGTTGTTGTTCGAGCGGGCCAGCTTTGTGATGGCGTTGGCCTCAGCGTGCAGCACGTAGGGTTTCGACACGTTGTTCTCATCCTCGCAGATGTTCTCGAAGCCTGTCGGCGTGCCGTTGTAGCCGTCGCTGATGATCATCTTGTTCTTCACCACCAAGGCCCCTACCTGGCGTCGCTTGCAGTACGAGTTCTCCGCCCAGATACGGGCCATGCGGAGGTAGCGCAGGTCGAGGTTATGTTGTTTTTCTGATTCCATTTCTCTTTAATAATGCATCAATGGTGGGCTCGCCGCCCTTGAAATTCTTGTAGAGCGTCATGGGGTCTTCTGTACCGCCACGCGAGAGGATGCAGTCGCGGAAGCGCTGGGCAGTCTTCTCGTCGAACACGCCGTGCCGCTTGAATACTGCGAAGGCATCGGCATCGAGCACCTCAGCCCATTTATAGCTGTAGTAGCCGGCAGCATAGCCTCCGGCCATGATGTGCGAGA
>CAMVJU010000058.1 GCA_947167935.1 uncultured Prevotellaceae bacterium
TAGGGTTCTTCTTGTTGATAACGAACAGGCGGCCCTTGCGACGCACGATCTTGCAGTCGGGGGTGCGCTTCTTCAGTGATGCTCTTGTCTTCATGTCGTTGTGGTTTGTTTATTTGTATCGAAAAACAATTCTTCCCTTCGTGAGGTCGTAGGGACTCATCTCGACCTTCACCTTGTCACCAGGGAGGATGCGGATGTAGTGCATACGCATCTTGCCTGATATATGCGCGATAATCTGCACACCGTTCTCCAGTTCTACACGGAACATGGCGTTCGAGAGGCTCTCGAGGATTGTTCCGTCTTGCTCAATAGCAGACTGTTTTGCCATTCTTTAATCTTTGCTCTTAATAACTGTTTCTATTTCTTCGAATGATGATAAAATCTCGGCCTGGCCCTTGCGCACACACACGGTGTGCTCAAAGTGGGCTGCGGGCTTGCCGTCACGGGTGCAGACGCTCCAGCGGTCGGGCTTCAGGTAGATGTCGCGCTTACCCATCGTGATCATCGGCTCGATGGCGATGCACATGCTGGCTTTCAGCAGCGGCCCGTTGCCTCGGCGTCCGTAGTTGGGCACCTGCGGGTCTTCATGCATCTCGCGTCCTATGCCGTGTCCTGTAAGTTCGCGGACGACACCGTAGCCTGCCTCTTCGCAGTAGTCCTGCACGGCGGCACTAATGTCGCCTACATGACGGCCTGCTACGGCCTGCTCTATTCCCTTATAGAGCGATGCCTTTGTGACTTCCAGCAGGCGCTTCACCTCTTCGGATACCTCGCCCACGCAGAACGTGTAGCAGGAGTCGCCGTTGTAGCCGTTGAGCAGGGTGCCGCAGTCAATCGATATAATATCGCCTTCCTTTAGCACGGTGTCCTGCCCGGGCACGCCATGCACCACGACGTCGTTGACACTGGTGCAGATGCTGGCGGGAAACGGTCCGCCGTAGGGGTTGGGGAATCCCTTGAAGGTGGGCGTGGCACCGTTGTCGCGTATGAACGTGTCGGCGATGCGGTCCAATTCGAGGGTGGTGACCCCTGGCCTGATATGTTTCGCCAATTCGCCAAGCGTTTTACCGACGAGTCGGTTCGCTTGGCGCATTAGCTCAATTTCATCTTCAGTCTTCAGAAATATCTTCATCAGCCCATCAATAAGCAGTCATGCCTCCACGGCCACGCACACGTCCGGAGTTCAGCAGGCCGTCGTAATGGCGCATGAGCAGGTGACTCTCGATCTGCTGGAGGGTGTCGAGCACCACACCGACGAGAATCAGCAGCGACGTGCCGCCGAAGAACTGCGAGAACTCGTCCTTCACATCCAGCAGGCTGGCGAAGGCAGGCATGACGGCGATGAAGGCGATGAAGAGTGATCCGGGCAGGGTGATGCGAGACATGATGGTATCGATGTACTCGGCAGTGTCCTTACCGGGCTTCACACCAGGAATGAAGCCATTGTTGCGCTTCATATCCTCGGCCATCTGCGTCGGGTTCAGCGTAATTGCCGTATAGAAATACGTGAATGCAATGATTAGCAGGGCAAAGATGACATTATACAGCCAGCTGTGGTGATCCATCATCGAGCGCATGAACCACGATGCATCGTTAGGATTGGTGTAGCGCACCAATGCCAGGGGGATGAACATCAGGGCCTGTGCGAAGATGATAGGCATCACGTTGGCAGCAAAAAGCTTCAGAGGAATGTACTGACGGGCACCGCCATACTGCTTGTTGCCCACCACGCGCTTGGCATACTGCACGGGAATCTTGCGGACGCCCTGCACCAGCACGATGGCAGCGCAGACAACAGCATAGAGGATAATGATCTCGATGAGGAACATCACCAGACCGCCGCCAGTGGCAGCAGCGAAGCGTGAACCCACTTCCTGAACGAATGCCTCGGGCAGACGTGCGATGATACCGATCATAATGATCAGAGACACACCGTTGCCAATACCCTTGTCGGTAATGCGCTCACCCAGCCACAGGATAAACATAGAGCCAGCGGCGAGGATGACGGAAGCGATGATGAGATACACTCCTGTCGACACACCCGGGTCGAAGGCGGGACCAATCTGGTTCTGCAGGTTCACCAGGTAGCTGGGAGCCTGGAACAGCAGGATACCCACCGTCAGGTAACGGGTGTACATCATGATCTTTTTGCGGCCGCTCTCGCCCTCACGCTGCATCTTCTGGAAGTAAGGCACAGCGACGGCGAGCAGCTGCATCACGATAGAAGCTGAGATGTAAGGCATGATTCCCAACGCAAAGATCGAGGCATTGGAAAATGCTCCACCCGAGAACATGTCGAGCAGCGACATCAGACCGCTAGCAGTCTGCTTGCGCAGTTCATCCAGCTGGTTATAGCTGATACCGGGCAGCAAGACCTTTGAACCGAAACGGTAGATTGCCACAAACAACACGGTGATGAGGATGCGCTGACGCAGGTCCTCAATCTTCCAAATGTTCTGGAGGGTGCTAATTAACTTCTTCATCTTCTTGTTTAGATTATTGTTGTGTTACCACCTACTGCTTTGATAGCCTCCTCAGCCTTCTTCGAGAAAGCGTTGGCGACTACGTCAACCTTGGCCTTCAGCTCACCGTTGGCCAGGACCTTCACCAGCTCCTTGCCGTTGGTCAAACCGGCAGCGACCAGCTCCTCCACACCGATCTTGGTGTAGCCCTTGGCCTCAGCCAGCTTCTGCAGCGTCGAGAGATTGACGGCGAAATACTCCTTGTGGTTGATGTTCTTGAAGCCTGACTTCGGCAGACGGCGCTGCAGAGGCATCTGACCGCCCTCGAAGCCAATCTTCTTCTTATAACCTGAGCGAGCCTTTGCACCCTTGTGACCACGGGTAGACGTGCCACCGAGTCCCGAGCCGGGACCGCGGCCTATTCTGCGGCGTGAGTGGGTAGAGCCCTCAGCAGGTTTCAAATTATTCAGTTTCATAATCTCGAATTCGTTTTAAAGTTGATAACTTGTTTAGTCAATGACGGTCACCAGGTGATGGACCTTGCGAATCATACCGCGGATAACGGGGGTGTCCTCCTTCTCGACAACCTGGGAGATCTTGTGAAGACCCAGTGCCTCGAGGGTACGCTTCTGGTCAACGGGATAACCGATCTTACTCTTAATCTGCTTAATCTTGATTGTTGCCATGATGTTTACCTCCTAATTATCCGTTAAAGACTTTGTCCATACTGACACCACGTGTTCCGGCCACGGTGTAGGCGTCGCGCATGAGGCTCAGGGCCTCGATGGTAGCCTTCACCAGGTTGTGGGGGTTCGAGGAACCCTTCGACTTGGCCAGCACGTCCTTGATGCCTGCGCTCTCCAGCACGGCACGCATAGCGCCACCAGCCACGAGGCCGGTACCGGCAGCAGCAGGCTTCAGGAACACCTGAGCACCGCCGTAGCGTGCTTCCATCTCGTGGGGGATGGTGCCCTTGAGCACGGGAACCTTCACGAGGTTCTTCTTGGCAGACTCCACACCCTTGGCGATGGCTGCCTGCACCTCACCGGCCTTTCCGAGGCCCCAGCCGATCACGCCGTTGCCGTCGCCGACAACCACGATGGCTGCGAAAGTGAAGGTACGACCACCCTTGGTCACCTTGGTAACACGGTTGATGGCAACCAGTCTGTCTTTCAACTCTACGTCACTATTTATTTTAACTCTGTTCATTGCCATAATCGTTTAGAAATTAAGTCCACCTTTACGAGCTGCATCAGCAAGCGACTTCACACGTCCATGATAGAGGTAGCCGTTGCGGTCGAAGACCACAGCCTTCACACCGGCTTCCTGAGCCTTGGCGGCAATCAGCTCACCCACCTTCTCAGCCTGCTGGATCTTCGGCATAGCCTCGAGACCGAGCGAGGAAGCGGCGGCGAGGGTCTTACCCTCCACGTCGTTGATGACCTGGACATAGATCTGCTTGTTCGAGCGGAAGACACTCATGCGAGGACGCTCGGCAGTTCCGAAAACACTCTTACGAATTCTGTATTTGATCTTGATTCGTCTTTCTACTTTCTTAGTTGTCATAATCTTTCAATTTTCAATTTTTCAATTCACAAGATTACTTAGCTGAAGCCGACTTACCCGACTTGCGACGGATAACCTCGCCCTTGAACAGGATACCCTTGCCCTTGTACGGCTCAGGCATGCGGAAAGAACGAATTTTAGCACAGATGAGACCGAGGAGCTGCTTGTCGGCACACTCCAGGATGAGCTGCGGGTTCTGGTTGCGCTCCGACTTCGTCTCCACCTTCACTTCCTTGGGAAGCTGGATGAAGATGGGGTGCGTATAACCGAGTGCGAACTCGATGAGGTTGCCCTGGTTGCTGACGCGGTAGCCAACACCGACGAGCTCCATCTCCTTCTTGTAACCCTCGCTGACACCCACAACCATGTTGTTGACGAGTGCGCGATAGAGGCCGTGGAAGGCCTGCTTCTGCTTCAGGTTGACGGGGCTCTGCTCGTCCACCTCGAAGGTCACATGACCGTCCTCAATCTTCACTTTGATAGACTTGTCGACTTTCTGAGAGAGCTCTCCCTTGGGGCCCTTCACCGTAACGACGCCGTCCTTGTCCTGGGCAACAGTAACGCCGGCAGGAATACTAATTGGCAATTTACCTATTCTTGACATAGTTCAGTCCTCCAATTAATAGACGTAGCAAAGCACCTCACCGCCGATCTTCAGCTGTGCGGCCTCTTTGTCTGTCATTACACCTTTGGACGTGGACAAGATAGCGATGCCCAGTCCGTTAATAACTCTCGGCATGTCTTTGTAGCCAGTGTACTGGCGAAGACCTGGTGTGGAGACGCGCTTCAGGTACTTGATGGCGTTCTCCTTTGTCACAGGGTCGTACTTCAAGGCAACCTTGATAGTACCCTGAGGGCCGTCCTCAACGAACTTGTAGTTCAGGATGTAGCCCTTCTCGAAGAGGATCTTCGTAATCTCCTTCTTCAAGTTGGAAGCTGGTACTTCCACCACACGGTGATGAGCCATGATGGCGTTTCTCAACCTCGTCAGAAAATCTGCTATTGGATCTGTCATAAAAATTGTTGTTTAATTAATCGGGACTCCCCCGACAATATTAAATAAATAAGCTTCTTTCTTTTTACCAGCTGGCCTTCTTCACGCCAGGGATGAGACCACTGGAAGCCATCTCGCGGAACTGGATACGCGACAGACCGAACTGACGCATATATCCCTTGGGACGACCTGTAACCTTGCAGCGGTTGTGCAGGCGGATAGGATTGGCGTTGCGGGGAATAGCCTGCAGCTTGCGGGCAGCCTCATAGGCAGCCATAGCACCTTCCTCAGTGTTCACGTCGGCATGTGCGATGATGCTCTTCAGGGCAGCACGCTTCTCAGCGTAGCGGGCAACCAGCTTGGCACGCTTGACCTCACGGGCCTTCATTGATTCTTTTGCCATAACTCTTAGTCGTTTTTAGCGTTCTTGAAAGGGAGGCCGAAAGCCTTCAGCAGAGCGTAGCCCTCCTCGTCGGTCTTGGCCGTGGTAACGAAGGTGATATTCATACCCTGGATGCGGTCGACGCTGTCGATGTTGATCTCAGGGAAGATGATCTGCTCCTGGATGCCGAGCGTGTAGTTGCCGCGTCCGTCGAGCTTGCTCTCGATACCCTTGAAGTCGCGGATACGCGGCAGGGCGATACGCACGAGCTTCTCGAGGAACTCATACATGCGCTCGCGGCGCAGAGTGACCATCACGCCGATAGGCATCTTCTTACGCACCTTGAAGTTGGCGATATCCTTCTTCGAGTAGGTAGCGACAGCCTTCTGGCCACAGATGGCGGAAATCTCGTTGATAGCCACCTCGATGATCTTCTTGTCCTGCGTAGCGTCGCCCAGACCCTGGTTCACGACAATCTTCTTCAGTTCGGGAATCTGCATGGCAGACGTATAGTTGAACTGCTTCTTCAGTGCCGGAGCAATCTGCTCACGGTACGTTTTCTTTAACTGTGCTGTATTTGCCATTACTTAATCTCCTCCCCTGACTTTTTGGCGACACGGATGACGTTCTTGCCCTCGTGCTTGATGGCAACACGTGTGGGCTTTCCGCTCTTCGGGTCAATCAAACTTAAATTTGAGATATGGATGGGAGCCTCGACCTTCTCGAAGCCACCCTGAGGATTCTTGGCGCTGGGCTTTGTGCTCTTGTTGACGATGTTCACACCCTCAACGATGGCACGCTGCTTCTCTACCAAGACCTTCAGCACCTTGCCAGTCTTGCCCTTGTCCTCACCGGCC
>CAMVJU010000059.1 GCA_947167935.1 uncultured Prevotellaceae bacterium
GGTTCTCGCCCAGTCTCATCTCCGTACCCGTCGCCCTCAGCGTGGCCAGGGCAAAGATGAGGAATGCCAGACCAAACAGGAAGTCACCGATATAGCGGTGCTTCTTCTGATAAATCAGGATAATACCTATGAGGAATGCCGGATATGCCAGGTCACCGATGTTAAACGACATACCTGCCGACATGATCCATGCCGTCAGCGTCGTACCGATGTTGGCACCCATAATCACTGATATGGCCTGCGCCAGTGTCAGCAGTCCCGCATTCACAAACGATACCGTCATCACTGTGGTAGCCGTCGACGACTGCACACTGGCCGTTACCAGCGTACCTGTCAGCATACCCGTAAAACGATTCGTGGTCATGGCTCCCAGCACGTGTCGCAGTTGCGGACCGGCCATTTTCTGCAGCGCCTCACTCATCGACTTCATGCCGTACATCAGGAGCGCCAGCGAGCCCAAAAGCGTAAAAATTACCCAGATACTCATCGTGATTTAGATTATTGTAGTTCTTTCCTTTTTCTACTTTCTCCTATTTTTGGATGCAAAAATAACGCTTTTTTTTGAATTATCAAAGCGTTTGCCCTGTTTTTTTCTTCAACATCATGAAAATATCTTTGCATTCGAGTTACGAAATTTACAAAAAAAGTTACGAAATTTACAAAAAAAGTTACGAAATTTACAAAAAATGCACTTGCGGGCCTTTTTTGCTCGCAAGTTTCAAATATTTTTCGTATCTTTGCCAACAGAAACGATGACTTCTAAAGTAATAATAATATGAGAAAGAAAATCGCACTGACCGCTCCGTTGCTGTTATGGGCAACTCAGTACTGCCATGCCCAAGCATACACGCTGGCCCAAGCCAACACCATCATCATGATACTGGTGTTTGTCGTGGTATTGCTACTCGTGCTCGGAGTCTATGGCCTGCGCTACAACAAGATTATCCATCGGCGCAACGAACAACTGCTACGCATACTCAATGCGCTGGACAACTATCGTGCCATTGTGGGCGAAGGGACTGTGTCACTGGATGAGCAGGAAGAGCTAATCAAGGAGCAACTGCCGAAGGCAAAGACCGCCCAGACCGCCCAGACGGACGGCAGTCAGACCTTCTATGTGAAGATGGACGCCCGCGTGAATAAGGAGAAACCCTTCACCGACCCCGCCTTCGACCAACAGGCGCTGGCCGCGTTTATGGACGTCGATTTGGAGACGTTCCGCAGGCTCGTGCCGCGCTACCAGGAGGCCGACAGAACGCTCGACTACATCAACTCGCTGCGCGCCGAATACGCCGCCAAACTGCTGATGGAGCACTCGGGCCGCCCGATAGATGAACTGCCCGCCATGTGTGGTTTTACTGATGTAGCAGCATTCAACAAAGCCTTCAAGTTCGCCTTCGGCATCACCCCGACCGACTATCTGAACAGCATGACCAATATGTTCAAGAAAAAGTAAGGCACTTTCCCTACGACATTTTTCCCCCCTTTATATTCCACCGCCGAGCTGTCCGCGAAGGATGCACTCGGCGGTTTTTTGTTTGTGGCGGTTTCCGATGAAATGGCGGTTTCTCGATGAAATGGGTGATTTTGTGATTTTCTCCATAAAAAGATAGCCGTTTCGTTTGGCGGTTTGGGAAATAGTTCGTAACTTTGTGCCCAAGATGGAAATACTCGGACATACATCTACACAGTTGGTGCTGTTTCTCGTGCTCTTCGGTGTAACGGGCGTGGTGCCGCTGATAGCGGCCCTCTATCTGCTGTTGCGCCGGGCCAATGCCATTGCGCCAAGCGTAACATCTCCGGTGCGTTTGCGGCGCTGGACGGCGGCGTTCTTTGGTGTATCTACCTTGGCGCATGCGTGGTGGCTGTTGTTCTACATCTTATCAGGCGGCCAGAATTCCTTGGGCGATCTGGCGCTCGCCATGCTCGACTGCGTGCTGCTATTCACCACCTTCGCCGGCATGCTGCTGTCTATGCTGCAGGACCGCCGTCGGCCCGTGTGGCCCGCCGTGGCGGCCATGATACCCTTTGTGTTGCTTATGGGAGCGTATATGGTTTTTCCCAGCAGTCAGCTCATAATGTTTGTCGTTGCTTACCTTGTGTTGGTCTGCGTGGCCTTTACCGGATATATGGTGTTTGCCATCCGACAGTACGAGCGGTGGCTGAACGACAACTATGCCGACCTGGAGAATAAGAAAGTATGGCTGAGTCAGATGTTGGCGCTCAGCTGCATGCTGCTGTTTGTGCTCTATTTATTCGCCACCAACATAGTCACTCTTTGGCTCGTACATGTCATCGAACTCGTGCTTACCGTCCTGCTGCTGTGGCGCGCGGAGACGCTGCCGACGTTGGAACTCCCTGTCCAGCCACTAGCGCAGCAGCCTAAGGCGGCACCCGTCACTATCGATATCAATCAGATTGAGCAAGAGCTGAAGGAAAACTGCGTGGCTACTCAGCTCTACCTGCAGCACGACCTGACGCTCTCCATGTTGGCTCAGGCTCTGGGCACCAATCGTACCTATCTCAGCCTGTATTTTTCGCGCCAGAACACTACTTACAATGCCTATATCAATATGTTGCGCATCCAGCATTTCGAGCGTCTCTATCGCGAGGCCGTTGCTGCTGGTCGCAGCTTCACTGCCCAGCAGTTGGCCCAGGAGAGTGGCTACCGCAGCTACAGCACGTTCAGCGTGGCCTTCAAACAGCGCATGGGCCAGAGCGCCAAGGACTGGATGAATGCCGAGGGCGGTTTGCGATGAAATGGCGGTTTTTTGCGTTTTAATAACAAACAAATTCACTTTGAATCAGAATAAATTTCCTACAACTATGAAGCGACTACATTTTCTGTTACTTTCTATCATGCTGTTTGGCTTGACGGCCTCTGCACAGCAGGCTGCACAGGGTAATCCCCTGGAGACGAAGACCTTCTATTTCGACAACCCCGACGGCACCATCGAGGCCTATCCGCAGTACATTTCCGAGACCTATCGTCCGACGGCACTCAGCATTTCGTCGTCGAAGTATAACGCCTACGACAATGGCGAAGAGCCCACCGGTCAGTACAAGGAAATCATCGACATGCTCTTTGCCCGCAAGGCGCGTGCCACCGTCTTTGTGCTCGACAAGCGAGAGCCGCAGGCCATCGTCAAGCTCGGAACGGAGTATGCCGGCTTCCAGGCTGGACTGATAGCCGCACTCTGGAATGAGATGCAGGAGAAGGTGAAGGGCCAGAACCTCATGATTTTCGGCACCTACAAGGACGGCTATTCCTACAAGGCAGAAGAGACGACTTTCATGGGAAAGGAGGCCGCGCGCATCATGATGGCCATCGACATGTCGAAATCGCCCATGATGGTGGCCTTCGGTGCACCGCTGCGCTTCAACTACGAACAGTACTACTATTATGACGAGACCTGTGACAAGTCCGTAGGCGTCATCTTCCAATACATCGACATGGTGCCGGGTGAGGAAATCGGTGATGTCGAGAAGCTCTATTCCGATGTCATCAATGTCTTGGGAGAATTTTTAGGCAATGGGGCACCAGCCAGAAATCGAGCCCAGAATTACGAGAAGTTCAGGCGCGTCGACATGATAGACTTTTTCAAGCAGCACTTCCACCTGAAGGGCAAGGAGCAGACATTCATCGACTATGGCCAGTGTCCTGAGGGTTTGAAACTCGTCGTCCGAGACGGCAAGAAGACGTTCACCCTCTGCGGAAAAATCATTTCCGACCCGCCTTATGACGAAGAGGTGCTCAAGGGTGGGGTACTGATACCGCCCGTCGATGGCGGCGGCGGTGAAGGCGGTGGTGGTGGCGGTGATGATCCGCAGCCGAGACCTATAACCCCTCCCATCAATCCAGAACCTCCTGTCGACCCTGACCCCGTAGGTGGAAATTACCGTCCTGCCGAGCGCTCAGGCTATAAGTATGGCGTGATGGTACTTCCTGTCAACGGCGAGAAGCCTTTCTGCGAAGACGAGCGCAATGTCTATATCCTGGAAGCATCTTGGAATGGCCACAATGCCGTCTTTGCCGTCAGCAAATCGACGGGCAACATCACAGAAGTTGTCGCCTCCATGAAGAAGCAGCCGCGAGGCATCATCCACCAGATAGGCACCGACGGCAAGCATCTCTACCTCGCCGTGGCAGGCACGGGCATCGTGCGTTATAACGGCAAGAGCGTGGCATCATCGCCCTGTGTCGTCAAGGACGCAGCCATCGACGACGGCGGCAAGGGAGCCAAGATCATCTTCTCGCCCAATGGCCGCTATATGGCGCATGTCGGTCAAGTCTGCAAGGTCTATGACAGCCAGAACGACTATAAGCTCATCAAGGAGTGCGATGAGGTGCGTTTCGTCGATGCCCTGCTCACCGACGAAGGCGACATCTTCAAGACCAACGGCTGGCAGACGTCGGTAGCCCGCAACAACGGCGACCTCTATGAGTGCAGCAGCGAGGAGCGCGACTTCACCGACGTGCTGAAAGGCATCACCTGTTGCATACAGCTCGTCGACAATCAGGTTTACCTGCTGGCAGGCATCCGCATCGTCAAGACCGAGACCCCCGAGATGCGCTGGTCCACACAGAGCAAGCTCGAGGACACCTCCCTGCAGTATGTCACCGCCTATATCTCACCTAAAGGCAAAGCCTTTGCCAGCGTCACCGGTGCGGCAGGGATGGATAAGAGCCGCTTCGTACAGATTGACGCCGATGGCTCTACCCATGTCATCAATGCCATCCGTACAGGCATCTTCAATCCTTACAAGCAAGAGTACACCACCAACCATGCCGATCGCATCTACATCGATTCCCTTGGCAACATCTGGCTGCTCTCTAATGGCTCTCAAATCATCATCTACAACCCCGACAACATCATGGGCCTCTCGACAATCGTCAATCATGTAAAGACCTTCAAGCGATAAAACCAGTTGACTGAATGACTACACCTATATTATTTCGCGAATACATTTGGCTGGTCAATACCATCTATAAGGCCGGGAAGATATCACTGAGTGAAATCAATGATCAATGGGTAGAGACGGAGATGAGCGGTGGCGTGGAGTTCAGCCGTACTACTTTCCATCGTCATAAGGTTGCCATTGAGGATATGTTTGGCATCTATATCGAGTGCGACCGCAAGGATGGTTTCAAATATTATATAGGTAACGAGTATGTCCTGCAGGAAAACTCCGTGCAGAACTGGATGCTCTCTACGCTCAGTGTCAGCAGCCTTTTGGCTGAGAGCATGAGCCTCAACGAAAGAATCTTGCTTGAGAATGTTCCGTCTGGGGGCGGAAAGCTCAAGATGGTTATCAAGGCCATGAAGGAGAGCAAGAAACTCTCGATAACCTATCGCCGCTATGGAGTACAAGCTACGAAGACATACGACCTTGAGCCATACTGCGTCAAGCTATTCGGCCAACGTTGGTATATGCTGGGGCGTTTCGCTGATAGAGGCTTGGTAACCTTCTCCTTAGACCGCATCTTGGAGATAAAGATTAGCCATGAGAAATTCAAGTTCGACGATAGTTTCGATGCTGCCAGCTATTTCAGCGATTGTTTTGGCGTGATGTCAGATGAATATTTAGATCCCGAGCGGGTTATAATCAGGGCCTATGGCTACGAGCCTTATTATCTTCGCGACCTCCCCTTGCACCATTCTCAGCGTGAGATTCAGTCTACGGAAGAGTATTGTGATTTTGAATTAAGGTTAAAAATCACATCCGACTTCAAGGCTAAGCTGCTCTCCCGTGGTGAATGGGTAGAGATTTTGGAGCCAAAGGCATTGGCAGAAGAAATCATCCAATGGCACCAACAAGCCATCGACAGATACAAAAAATAAAAAAACTTCGAGACTGTT
>CAMVJU010000060.1 GCA_947167935.1 uncultured Prevotellaceae bacterium
TGCTGGCCGATGCCCAGACCAAGGGCATAACTCAGTTTATCCATGTTTTCTCTATATTAAATAATGTGTACTTTGAAAAATGCGTGCAAAATTACTCATTTTCTATGACACAACGCTCGAAAGGCATTAAAAATTAGTTTTTTTTGTCTATTTTCCCTTTTCCGGTGGGCACAAATGTTAAAATTGGATTCCCATACATTTTTAGCAGTTCCGTAGAAAAATATGGAGGCTCCGCAGAAAATTTTAGAGGTTCCGCAGAAAAATTTAGAGGCTCCGTAGGAATTTTTGGAGGCTCCAAAATTTTTTTCGAACGTTCCAAAATTATTTTTCTAACAATTCCTTGGCTGTTTCGCTGAAAAGCACTATTTTTGCAGCGTTTAAAAACCTTGAAAGATGAGCAAAAAGAAAATCGTTGTACTGACAGGAGCCGGCATGTCGGTGGAGAGCGGACTGAGGACCTTCCGCGATGCCGACGGTCTGTGGGAGGAATATCCCGTGGCTCAGGTAGCTACGCATGAGGGCTGGGAAGCCGACCCCGTGCTGGTGACAAAATTCTATAACATGCTGCGCAAGAAGTGCTGGGGCGTCAAGCCCAACGAGGGACACAAGCTGGTGGCTGAGCTGGAGAAGAAATACGACGTGACAGTGGTGACTCAGAACGTGGACAACCTGCACGAGATGGCCGGCTCAACACACGTCGTCCATCTGCACGGCGAGCTGATGAAGGTGTGCTCGAGCCGCGACGTGGACGATCCGCGCTACATCCAGCAGCTCACACCCGAGAACTGCGAGGTGGAACCTGGCACGAAGGCCGGCGACGGCTCGCTGCTGCGCCCCTATATCGTGTTCTTCGGCGAGGCTGTGCCCAACATCAGCATCGCTGCCGAGGAGGCTCAGCAGGCCGACATCTTTATTATTATAGGCACTTCGCTGAACGTCTATCCTGCCGCTGGCCTCTTCCACTATGTACGGCCTGGCGTGCCCATTTACCTCATCGATCCCAATCCCATCAGCGTGGGAGGCAGCGTGAAACAGATACAGAAAGGGGCCTCGGAGGGTATGCGTGAACTGATGAAGATTTTGGGCTAAACGTTTTTTAACGCGAAAAGTTTTGACAAAAGGGGAAAAAGGCATAACTTTGCACCCTGAACAACAAATCTTTAGTAGAACAAGGATTCCGGCTTAAGGAAACGGCCGGGATTCTTTAATTTTATTGACGAACCCAAAACAACGAAAGAACATGGCATACATGTCACAAGAGGGCTATGACAATTTGATAGCCGAACTGAAGCGCCTGGAGGGCATTGAGCGTCCCAAGGCGTCAGCCGCCATCGCGGAAGCACGCGACAAGGGCGACCTGAGCGAGAACAGCGAGTATGAAGCAGCCAAGGAGGCACAGGCTCATCTGGAATCAAAGATCAACCAGCTGAAGCAGGCCATCTCGGAGGCTAAGATTGTGGACACATCACGCCTGAGCGCCGACTCGGTGCAGATTCTGTCGAAGGTGGAGATGACCAACCTGGCCAACAAGGCCCGCATGACCTATACCATCGTTAGCGAGAACGAGGCCGACCTGCGTCAGGGTAAGATCAGTATCCAGACACCTATCGCACAGGGCCTGCTCAACCACAAGGTGGGCGACGAGGTGGAGGTGAAGATTCCTCGCGGCACCATCAAGCTCCGCATTGAGAAGATTACTGTAGGATAAACAATAATGCATAATTCATAATGCATAATTCATAATGCATAATTCACATTGCATTAAGAATTAAGAATTAAAAAACAATGGATATTTTCAGCAAGATAGCAGCTGGCGAAATTCCCAGCTATAAGTGCGCCGAGAACGACGAGTTCTACGCCTTCCTCGACATCAATCCACTAGTGAAAGGCCACACGCTGGTCATCCCTCGCCGCGAAGTGGACTATTTCTTTGATATGGACGACGACGAGCTGGCACGCTATCAGCAGTTTGCCAAGCGCGTAGCCATCGCCATCAAGCAGGCTTTCCCCTGCAAGAAGGTGGCACAGGTGGTGCTGGGCCTTGAGGTGGCTCACGCACATATTCACCTTATACCCATGCAGAGCGAGGCCGACGCCGACTTCCGCCGCGAGAAGCTGAAGCTGAGTGCTGAGGAGATGCAGCAGGCGGCCGACAAGATCTTTGCCGCTTTCTCCAATAACCGTTAACCGTTTAACGTTGGACAAACGTCACTCAACACTAAACACTCAACAATGAACATTGCCGTCTTTGCATCGGGCAGCGGATCGAACTGCGAGAACCTGATCCGGCATTTCGCCGACTCAGATGTGGCGCGTGTGACCGTTGTCATCTGCAACAAGCCCGACGCCTACGTATTGGAGCGTGCCCGCAAGCTGAATGTTCCGTCGGTCGTAGTGACAAAGGCCGAGCTGCAACAGCCCGAAATCGTCATGCCCCTGATGCAGCAGTACAACATCGGCTTCGTGGTGTTGGCAGGTTTCCTGCCCTTGGTGCCCGACTATCTCGTCGATGCCTTCCCTCACCGGATGGTGAACATCCACCCGTCGTTGTTGCCGAAGTTCGGCGGCAAAGGCATGTGGGGACATCATGTGCACGAGGCCGTGAAGGCTGCAGGCGAGACGGAGACAGGCATGACCGTGCATTACGTCACCTCGCAATGCGACGGCGGCGACATCATCGCACAGTTCCACGTGGCCCTCGACCCTTCTGACACGCCTGACGACATTGCTGCAAAAGAACACGTGCTGGAAATGGAGCATTTCCCGCACGTGATAGAACACCTGATTAAGGATTTATAATCTAATCAGACGGGCTCGCCAAGAAGCGTGGCGCTTGTGCTGCCAGTAATGCGGACGCGGACAGTTTGACCGATATGGTGGTTTTCTTTCGGGAAGACCACCATTTTATTTTGTTCTGTACGGCCGCAGAGCTGCTCGCGTGAACGTTTCGAGAAACCTTCCACTAAGACGTCGAACTCCTTGCCTTCATCTTTCTTGTTTTGCTGAGCCGAAATCTCGGTCTGCAGGGCGATGAGCTCATTCAGGCGGCGGATCTTCTCCTCCTCAGGCACATCGTCGGGCAGATGTTTTGAGGCGTAGGTGCCTGGGCGCTCGCTGTACTTAAACATGAAAGCGGAGTCATAGCCCACCTCACGCATCAGCGAGAGCGACAGTTGGTGATCCTCTTCCGTCTCGCTATGATAGCCAACGAAGATGTCTGTAGAGAGACCGCAGTCGGGGACGATGTTGCGGATAGCATTAACACGGTCGAGATACCACTCGCGGGTGTACTTGCGGTTCATCAGCTGCAGAATGCGATTGCTGCCGCTCTGAACCGGCAGGTGGATGTGCTTGCACACGTTGGGCATCTCGGCAATGACACGCAGCGTCTCGTCGCTCATATCCTTGGGGTGTGAGGTGGTGAAGCGGATGCGCATATTGGGAGCCTCCTCAGCGACAGCTTTTAGCAATCGCGGGAAATTGGTGTTCTCATCCAACCCTTCACCCTCCACCTTCCACGAGTAGGAGTTCACATTCTGCCCCAGCAGCGTCACCTCCTTGAATCCGCGGTCGCTCAAGTCGCGTACCTCTCGCAGGATGCTCTCCACGTCGCGAGAACGCTCGCGTCCACGGGTGTAGGGCACAATGCAGTAGTGGCAGAAGTTATTGCAGCCGCGCATGATGCTGACGAAGCCTCCGATGCGGTGGCCCAGGCCGATGCGTTGCGGCACGACGTCGCGGTAGGTCTCAGTAGTCGAGAGCTCAATATTGATGGCTTTGTGACCCGTCTCAGCCTGAGCGACAAGGTCAGGCAGCGAGAGATAAGCGTCGGGGCCTGCAACGAGGTCGGCGCCATATTTGTTGAGCAAGTCATCCTTCACGCGCTCGGCCATACAACCGAGGACACCGATGATGAGGCCCACCCCACCTCCTCCCGAAGGGAGGGGCTTGGATGCCCTTTGTCGGCGCAAGGCAGCAAGTGCTTCTAGACGGTGGAATATTTTCTGCTCGGCATTATCGCGCACAGAGCAGGTATTGAGGAAGACAGCATCTGCCTCGTCGATACTGTTGGTCGTCTCATAGCCAGCCATCTGCATCACAGAGGCCACAACCTCTGAGTCGGCCACGTTCATCTGGCATCCGTATGTCTCTATCAGGAGTTTTTTCACTATTGTTGAGTGTTAAGTGTTTATAGCCGTGTGACCCTTCTATTCGAAATAGAGGGTTAATACAATCATCTTGCTATAGGCCTTGTTGATGCTGCGGGCAAAGGCCTGCTTGTTACCATCGGTCAACTCGTCGATATGTTTCTTGTCGAAGGTGTCAAACGGGCTAAAGCAGAATTTCAACTCTGGTATGAGTTTGAAGAAGGGCAAATAGTAGTCGCAGCCAAAGCCCACTTCCATCATGGCATCATAGCGTTTCAGATGGGTGTAGTCCTGATCCTTGCTGGAGAGATTGAGCATAGGGCTGATGCCCGCCATCACATAGGGGCGATAGTTGTTAAAACGCTGGGCCGAGAACTTCAGGTCGATGGGCACGGCGATGTAGGTGTTCTTCATGTCCTGCGTGGTCTCACGCGGCTGGCCGGCATCGTTCAAGTCCTGCATGTCGCGGAACACCAAGTGCTTCGAACCGAAATGCATGGTAGGCACAAAGCGCAGGGAGAAATGCTGCGAGAGGCGCATATCGGCCACTACGCCAACGCTGAAGCCGGGATTCCACATGTCGGCATCACACAGCACCGTGCGCTGTTCAAGCTCGGTATTATCGTTGAGCAGGGTGTACTGCGGCCCTACATTGCGCAGCTCCACATCCTGCAAATTCAAACCTATGTGTATGCCAAAATGCAAGGGGCGCAAGTCGATGTACGGCTTGTTCTGCACCTTGCGCTGCTGCGCCATAGCCATTGAGGCCACAGCGACGAGCACGAGAAAACTGATGAATCGTCTCATCATTCTATTTGTAATAACGTCAAAGCGCTCGCGTTATTATATCGTAAGGTGTATTTAATATTCTCCCGTTTTATTTCGACAAAGTATAAATAAAGAAAAAAGATACCTAAATATTAGTAGGAATAAGAAAAACTTCTTATCTTTGCACCCTCAAATTTTAGTATTAACAACCATTTTAACAAATCAGAAAGAATTATGGCATACGTAATTGGTGACGACTGCATTTCTTGCGGTACATGTCAGGGTGAGTGCCCCGTTGAGGCTATCTCAGAGGGTGCAGATAAGTACGTGATTGACGCTGACGCCTGCACAGAGTGCGGTACCTGCGCTAGTGTTTGTCCGTC
>CAMVJU010000061.1 GCA_947167935.1 uncultured Prevotellaceae bacterium
ATCGAGGATGACGTGGTCATCGGCGACAATTGCATCATTTTCCCCTTCGTCAGCATCCTCGATGGCACACGCATGGGCGCTCACAACAAGGTGCACCAGGGTAGTGTCATCGGTGCTCTGCCGCAGGACTTTGATTTCCGTGGCGAGAAGTCGGAGTGCATCATCGGCGATAACAACATCATCCGCGAGAACGTGGTCATCAATCGTGCCACACATACGGGTGGACAGACCATCCTCGGCAACGAAAATGTGCTGATGGAGGGCTCGCACATCAGCCACGACACGAAGGTGGGCAACCGCTGCGTCTTCGGCTACGGTACAAAGATTGCAGGCGACTGCTTCATCGAGGATGGCGCCATCTTCAGCTCCTCCGTCATCGCCAATGCTCGCACTCGCGTAGGCCGTGCTGCTATGGTGCAGGCCGGCACCACCTTCTCGAAGGACGTGCCGCCGGGCATCATCTGTACGAAGAAGGTGCAGTATGGCGGCATCAACACCACGATGCTCACTTTTTACGGTACTGACAAAAAGGTACAGAAGCACATCGCCAATGCCTACCGTCTCGTCTTCCACGGCCAGACGTCGCTCTTCGACGCCGTCCTTCAGATAGAGCAGCAAGTGCCCGACAGTCCGGAGATCCGACACATCATTGAGTTCCTCCGCTCCAGCGAGCTCGGCATCATCACCAAGCTGTAGTAAAACAATTCTTTTCACAAAAAACATTAATATATTTGGCGGGTTGCGTTTTTTTCCTTAACTTAGCACCATCTTTACTAATACTACTTTGATGGATACAGGAAAACAACAGAATAATTATTGTGTGATCTTAGCGGGAGGCCATGGACGCCGCCTCTGGCCCAGCAGCCGAAAGGCGTGTCCGAAGCAGTTTGTCGACTTCTTCGGAACGGGTCGCACATTGTTGCAGGCTACCTACGACCGCATGGCTCGCATCATTCCTGCTGAGAATATTTTCGTCACGACGCGTCGCCGCTATTATAACTTGACGCGGCAACAGTTGCCTGAGCTGCCGGAAGAAAACATCCTGGCTGAGCCTGTCAACCGCAATACTGCGCCGTCGGTGGCATGGGCCGGTGTGCGTATCCACCGCCTCTGTAACGAGGCACGCATCATCGTCCTGCCTTCTGACCAGATGATCATCAACGAGGATAGCTTCTCACAGTGTGTGCTGCGCGGCCTCGACTTCGTGGCTGAGAACGACATCCTCCTCACGATGGGCATACAACCTACGCGTCCAGAGCCTGGCTATGGCTACATACAGATGGGCGAGGCCACATTGACCGATGCTATCACAAAGGTGAAGTCATTCACGGAGAAGCCTGAACGCGAGTTTGCCCGCCTGTTCATGGACAGCGGCGAGTTCCTTTGGAATACCGGCATGTTCCTTGCCAACGTCAACTACCTGCGCGAATTCTTTCTCAACACCATCAAGGATATCAGTGCCCGACTGGCACCGGTGAAGGAGATGAGCTCAATAGACGACGAGTTGCGGTATGTGCAGCAGCATTTCCCCGCCTATCCCAACCTGTCGATGGACAAGGCTGCGTTGGAATTGTCGGGTAATGCCTACGTCATGCGTTGCAACTTTGGCTGGGCCGACATCGGTACATGGCACTCCATCTACGAGTTCCGTCAGCGTAAGGAGGGTGACAACGTCATCATCGACTCTGAGGTGCTGCTGGAGAACTGTACGGGCAATATCATCAAGCTGCCGAAGGGACACATCGGCGTCATCAACGGCCTCGACGGCTACATCGTGGCCGAGCAGGGCGACGTGCTACTCATCTGTAAGAAGGGCGACTCCTCCTCACTCATACGTAAATACGTGAACGAGGTGGGCATCCGCTACGGCGAGGAATTCACCTGATTACTGATAGATAAGTGAGGTAAGGCGCTCAGGGGCAAACAGCTCTTGGGCGCTTTGCTGTAGGTCGGCGGCTGTGAGCGTGGCGATATGTGCCATGACGTCGTTGACAGTCCTTATTTTGCCCGTGTGCAGGAAGGTGCGAGCACAGTCGAGAACGGTCTGCTCACGGTTTTCAGCGGCAATGGCCAGCTGTCCCTGCAATTGTCGCTTGGCGGCACGTAGCTGGCTCTCGCTCAACAGCTTTTCGATTAGGCGGTCGAGCTGCTGTCGCACCAGTCGCAGACAGCGTTTCGTGTCGTCAGGATCGCAGCCAAAGTAGATGCTCCACATTCCTGTGTCGCTATAGCTCACCATCGAGCTGTCGACGGTGTAGACAAGGGCATTGCGTTCACGCAGGGCCATGCTCAGCCGCGAGTTCAACGCCGGGCCGCCAAGGATGTTGTTCAGCAGATAGAGTGCCCAGCGGCGTTCGTCGCCAGCAGCGTAGGCGCGGGTGCCTACCATCACATGGGCCTGATGGGTGCCGCGATTTCTTGTGATGGTGGAAGGTGGAAGGTGGAGAGTGGAGGGAGATTTGTCCGAAGCAGGAATATTCTCCTTTCGCCCTTCAACCTTACATTTTCTGCCATCTACCTTCAACTCTGAACTGGAAATAAACAACACGCAGTTCTCCGGCTGATACCATTTCTGCCTAAAGCGAAGCGCATCGGCCGAAGTGTAAGAGCGCACTTGTTCGCTGGTGCCAAGAATGTTATGGCCAAGGGGATGGCCTTCGAAGAGAATGTTCTCGAAATCGTCGTAGATAAGCTCGGCGGGCGTGTCCTCGTAGCTCTCTATCTCGTCGCACACCACCTCGCGCTCTT
The DNA here is from genome assembly GCA_947167935.1 of uncultured Prevotellaceae bacterium. Taxonomy (GTDB): domain Bacteria; phylum Bacteroidota; class Bacteroidia; order Bacteroidales; family Bacteroidaceae; genus Prevotella. The sequence continues at coordinate 2,749 of CAMVJU010000061.1, forward strand.
TCTCCACCTCATTCTCAGGATACTGGCTATGGAACACGATGTCCTGCAACACATCAAGGGCACGGCGCAGGTGGCGCTGCTCGATGGCGCAGTAGTAGACGGTGTCCTCCTTGTTCGTGAAGGCATTGAGCTCGCCGCCCAGCCCCTCGATGGCGTTGATGATCTGCGTGGCGGTACGCCGCTCTGTGCCCTTGAAGGCCAGATGCTCGCAGAAATGAGCCAGTCCCTGTTGCTGCGGTGTCTCGTGACGGGAGCCGGCATGCACGGCGATGCCGCAGTAAGCCACCTGCGATGTACTGGGCAGGTGAAGCACCCGCATATCTGGATGTTCAATGATTTTGGACAACATCTTCATTGTAGCGTATCCACCATTCCTAACGGATAAAACTGGTTCTGACAGGACTCTCCAACTCGGGGTGCCCATCCTCGCTGACATTCAGCTTGCGAATCATCCAGGCCATGTTGCGTCCAAGTGTTCGCATCGTCTGCATACCCTCTTCGTCCTGTGCTGCCTGTCCGGGAGTCTGTCCATAGGCCATGTTCCAATACTGTGAACTGACCAGCGGCATATTCATCATCGTGAAATATTTGTTCAGACGGTCGAAGGCTGCCGAGGCGCCACCTCTGCGACAAACCACGACGCTGGCTCCCGGCTTGAAGCGCAGGTCGCCGCCCAGCGAGTAGAACACGCGGTCGAGCAAAGCGCATAACGACCCGTTCGGTCCACCGTAATAGACAGGTGAACCAACGACGAGTCCGTCGATACCATCCTTCACGGCTCTCCATACCCTAAAATACAGGTCGTCGCGGAACGTGCATCTTGCACCATTCCTTCCACACATGCCACAGGCGATGCAGCCCTGCACGGCCTGTTTGCCGATGCTGATGATCTCAGTATCAATGCCCTCGCTGTTCAGGGTCTTTGCCACCTCGTTCAGGGCCGTGAACGTGTTGCCGTTTTCTCGCGGGCTTCCGTTGATCAATAAAACCTTCATATCCTTGCCAAAATCATAAAGTATCTAAATGTTGGGCGCAAAGTTACCTGTTTTTTCCCAATTATCACTATCTTTGCAAATAGTTTTAAGTGAATTTAGGAAATATGCCGAAAGCAGAATAATTACCAATCATCAACGAGCAATATGACACCAAAGGAACAAAGAAACGAGCATCTGGCTCAAACCATCATCAAGAATCTGCAGCGTCGCCATATCGAGGGCTTCTACTGCGCCACGGGCGAGGAGGCTGTGAAGAAAGTATCGGAACTGATCGAGGACGGCAGCTCCGTGACTTGGGGCGGCACGATGACCGTCCGCAACCTGGGCATTCCCGATGCACTGAGGAAAAGGGGCACCCTGCAGGTGCTTGACCGTGACCTGGTGGAGACACCTGAGGAGAAGCAGGCCATGTATCTCAGGGCCTTCTCGACCGATGTCTATCTGACGAGTGCCAACGCTATCTCCGAGGATGGCGTCATCGTGAACATCGACGGCAACGGCAACCGCGTGGCTGCCATCACCTGGGGACCGAAGAAGGTGATCTTCGTGATTGGCCTGAACAAGGTGGCGCAGACGGTAGAGGCGGCTCTCTCAAGGGCCAGGGGAACGGCGTCGCCCATCAATGCCGCACGCTTCGACATCAAGACCCCTTGCCAGACGGACGGCGTGTGTCACAACTGCAATTCGTCCGAGAGCATCTGCAACTACGTCCACTTCCTCAGAAACTCACCCCGCGGCCGTCATCTCGTCGTACTGGTAGGTGAGGAGCTGGGATATTAAAGATGTACTTCGAGAAAAAATTCTGGAGCCTCCAAAATTTCCTGCGGGGCCTCTTTATTTTGCTGAAGGGCCCCTTTATTTTGCTAAGGAGGCTCTTTATTTTTCTAAAGAGGCACTTTTACATACATGATGGTTACACGGTTACAGTGTAACCATGTAACCGACACTTGAAACTTGACTGTAACCGTTTCTGTAACCATGCAGAGTAATAGCAGGGAAATACAATCCTGCAATAGACTGAATTTTAGACAATTAGCAAAAACCTATAATTGCCGTTATGGGAAAAGTGGATATGGTTACACTGTAACCGTGTAACCGTCTGGGCTGGTCTAAACCCTGGCAGCAGTTCTTGGACAAGCCAAGCGGCAGAGCCGAGCGGACTGAATGCGGAAAAAAGGTCAAGAGGTAACATCGTCCTCCAAAACGCCTATTCCCACAGGTGTTTTACCACGTTAGGTCTGTTTTC
>CAMVJU010000062.1 GCA_947167935.1 uncultured Prevotellaceae bacterium
ATGAGACCGATGCTGTCGATGCACTTGTTCATGCCGATGCTGTTCTTCCAGTAGTTCGACGAGGTGGCGTACTTCGAATCGTATTTGATGCGCACAGCCTCCGAGGCGTCCATGTGGCGCTTCATCACCTCCTGCTTCACGCCACGCACCTGAGCGCGGACGGCGTTCTGGCCATAGCGCTCCGTGATGCCATAGCTTGACAGATAGCGCGACGTGGAGCCGGGATAGCCCATCGTCATCGAGAACGTTCCCTCATCGTAGCCCTGCAACGACACCTGTGCCCAATGCTCAGGATGATAGGGCACATTGCGCTCAGAGTATTCGGCGGGCCCGTTGGTCTCAGGGTCGGCATAAATGCGGAACACGCTGAAGTCACAGGTCTGTCGCGGCCACATCCAGTTGTCGGTCTCGCCGCCAAACTTACCCATCGATTTGGGAATGGCAAAGACGAGACGCAGGTCGGTGAAGTCACGGTAGGTGGTGGCGTAGTAGCGGTTGCCCTCGAAGAAAGCCTTCAGCTCCAGGCGCAAAGTCTTGTCCTGCTCCTTCACCTCCTTCGACATCGCGTTCTCAATGCTGTCGAGGTAGATAGCCTGCTGGCGGGTATCCATCTGGCGGAAGGCGTCGGTAATGATCTGGTCGGTAACGTCCTTCTGCTCTACCATGAAACTGACAAACATGTCCTTGTTGGGCAGCTCTTCTTCGAAACTCTTGGCGATAAAGCCGTTGAGCATGTAGTCGTGCTCGGTGGTGCTGTGCGAGCGGATGGCCTCAAAGCCGCAATGGTGGTTGGTGAATACGAGGCCGTCGGGAGAGACGACAACGCCGGAGCAATAGCCGGAGAAATTGACGACGCTCTTCATGATGGCATCGTCGGCCCGGTACAGCTTGTCGTAGGGCAGCTGATAACCCTCGGCCAGCATCTGCTCATACACGGCCTGCGGCAGATCATAGAGTGTCCACATACCCTCGTCAGCCTGTGCCGTGAGGCAGGCTGCGCATGTCAAGGAAAGAATGATTTTTTTCATGTCGTTATGTTTGTTATTTCTTAAAGTATTTGCCAATCACAGGAAGACCACTCAACGGAAAATCTTTGCGAACGATGATGGAGACAAAGCAGGCGATGACCAGCGTGTTGTAGATGAGCGAACCCCACACAGGCAAGATGTCGGCGAAGTAGTTCATGGTCAGCCACGAGGCCAGGGCGATGATAGCGTAGTAGCCAATGTCCTGCATGGGATAGCGGATGGGGTGCTCCTTCTGGCCAACGAAATAGCTCAAGGTCATAGCCACGCCATAGCCTGCAAAACCGGCCCACGCACAGGCCATATAGCCAAAGCGCGGAACGAAGAACACATTGGTGAGTACGAGGACTAAGCAGCCGGCACCGCTGAAGATGGCACCCCACCAGGTCTTGTCGTCAAGCTTGTACCAGAAAGAGAGGTTGAAGTAGATGCCGAACATGATCTCGGCAGCCATGACGATGGGTACGACACGAAGGCCGGGCCAATAGTCGGAGGCGATGATGTATTTCAGCAACGGCAACCAACCCATGACGCAAAGGAACGCCAGCAGGGTGAAGATGATGAAATACTTCATCGCCTTGGCCTGTGTCTCATCGTTGTCGCGGTCCTTGGTCTTGCCAAAGACGAAAGGCTCATAGGCATAGCGGAAGGCCTGGGTGATCATCGCCATAATCATGGCTATCTTCACACAAGCGCCGTAGATGCCGAGCTGTGTCTGCATGTCGGCGCCTTTGTAGACAAAGGGGAAGAGAATCTTGTCGGCCACCTGATTGAGGATGCCGGCAAGGCCAAGGATGAGCATGGGCCACGTGTAGAGCAACATGCGGCGCATGAGCTGGCTGTCGAAGCCGTGACGGATTTGCAAGAGTTCGCGGAAAAGGCACAGCGTCACCACGGCAGAGCATACCAGGTTGATGTAGAAGGCGTAGCCTGGGTCGTGGCCGTCCATGCCAACATAATAGACAAGGTTCAACGCAATGTTCAGACCGATGTTCAGCAACTGCAGGGCGGCGAACTTGATGGCTTTCTTCTGCTGACGCAGATAGGCGAAGGGAATGGCGCGTATAGCATCCAGCGATACCGTGAGGGCCATTACCCAAACAAACTGCGGCGTCTGCTCATAGCCCAGGAAGCGGCTCACCGGCATGATGAACAGCAGCACGGCCGCGAAGAACAACGTGGCGGCAGAGCTGATGCCGATGAGGGCTGTGGAGAAGACGCGCTGTGGGTTCTCCCCTTCTTTGTTGGCAAAGCGGAAGAACGTGGTCTCCATGCCAAAAGTGAGCAGCACCAGCACGAAGGCCGTCAGCGCATACATATTGGTGATGATGCCATAGCCGCCTGACGCTGCAGTCAGCTTCGCCGTGTAGAGCGGCACCAACAGATAATTCAGAAAGCGGCCGATGATGCTCGACAAGCCGTAGATGGCCGTGTCTTTGGCCAAGCCTTGTAAATTTGCCATATCAGAAGAACATATAAGCGATGAAAATAGCGGCGATGATACCGACAAGGTCGGCAAGGAGGCCACAGGTGACGGCATGTCGCGTGTAGCGGATGCCCACGCTGCCGAAATAAACGGCGAGGATATAGAACGTGGTGTCGGTACTACCCTGGAAGATACAGCTCAAGCGGCCCACGAAGGAGTCGGCGCCATATTCCTGCATCGCATTCACCATCATGCCACGGGCACCACCGCCAGAGAGCGGCTTCATCAGCGCCGTAGGCAGAGCACCCACGAAGTCGGTGTCAATACCGATAGCGGCCACACACCAGCTGACGCCATCGATGAGCGCATCCATAGCGCCAGAGGCCCTGAACAGGCCTACTGCCACAAGGATGGCCACCAAATAAGGGATGATGCGGACGGCCGTCTGGAATCCCTCCTTTGCGCCCTCGATGAAGGCGTCGTAGCAGTTCACTTTTTTGCGCATACCCGCCAGAATGAAGAGCACGATGATGGTGATGAGCATGATGTCGGCTATCGACACGCTGACGAGGTTCATTGTGGCGCTGTCCAAGCGTGTCAGGCCCCACATCAATGCGGCCACCGCCACACACATGCCGCCAAGGGCAAGGATGAGCGTGCGGTTCAACAGGTTGATACGCTGATAAAGAGAGGTGATGATGACACCCGCCATCGTAGAGAAGAACGTAGCAAGGAGAATGGGTACGAAGACATCAGTTGGCTGTGCCGCACCCTGCTGCGCACGGTAGACAAGGATGCTGACAGGGATGAGCGTCAGGCCGCTGGTATTCAGCACGAGGAACATGATCATCGAGTTGCTAGCAGTCTCTCGCATCCTCGTCGCCTCAGTGTCGCTCAGCCCTTTTTCATTTTTCAATTTTTCAATTTTTTCATTTTCTATCTCATGCATCTGCTCCATCGCCTTCAGACCCATCGGCGTGGCGGCATTGTCGAGGCCCAGCATGTTCGCTGACAGGTTCATGAAGATGCTGCCAGTGACGGGATGGCCCTTCGGTATCTGCGGGAAGAGTTTCTGGAATACAGGACTTAGCAAACGCGCAAGTGCATTCACCACGCCGCCGCGCTCGCCCACTTTCATTACGCCAAGCCACAGCGACAGCATACCCGTGAGACCCAACGAAATCTCAAAGGCCGTCTCTGCCTGCCCGAAGAGCATGTCCTTCATCGCAGGAAACACCTCGTAGTCGCCAAAGAAGGCCAGCTTCACCAGGCCGATGACGAAGGCCACGACGATAAACGCTATCCAAATGTAGTTCAGTACCATTTATTGATTGTTCTATACCTTATTTATTTTGCTCCGCACCTTTCCCTTCTGAAAAAAGGGGCGGCCATTCGCATGGACACCCCTCCCGGCTTAATTAAAATATGTGAGTATTTGATGTTTCAGTTTACTACTCCCACCACTTCGACATACCACGAGTAGGAGCATAGTTCGTAGGATGCTTCACATAGTCGGGGAAGTTCGTATAAACCGTTTCGATGTCCACACGCTCACGGCACCATATATAAGTGTCATCAACCTTCACCTTAGCAGCCACGTGACCTACCTCTGCGGTCAGCTCGATAAAGTTGAGCTGTTCGGGATTATTACCACCCTTGTTGACGAAAATCTTCAGACCGTCGTCGCCAGCAAGATCATTCTTGTTGATGGTCACCTCAAACTCATAGAATTTGTCGTTCTTGTTGGGACCGGCGCCAGTATTCACCATGTCAGTGGTTTTTACTCCATACACCTCATGTACCTCATGAGCTACGCCGTCGGCATCGCGAATCTCCAAAGGCAGTGTACCACCAGCAGCCTGCAGGCGAACGGTAGCCTTGGTGTCATCATTCTTGTCGTAGTACACGTCAAACACTACGTCATTGAAGTCGAAGTCGTTGCCAGAGTCTGCAACCGTCAGGTCTTCTGCGATAATGCGGTAGTCGGGCTTGTCATCGGGGATCTGTCTCTCAGCCTTGGTCAGCGTAACAATCCAGTCGCTATAGTAACCGTCGCTCTTACCAACCTTCACCCACTCGCGGAAACACTTATCCTTAACGGGTAACCAACCATCATTGATGAGTGACATAAGATAGTCAACATTGAGATACTTGCCCATATATTGACCGTCAACACGATACTCCGCCTGAATATCACCGTCACCAATGTTCTTCTTATCAGCAGCAACGTACATATTGGTATTCGTATCGAGGTAATAAATATTTTGGTTGTTATATAAAATATTGGCATTACCATCAATACTAACTACCTCACCACCGATTTTGGCGTAATTGTAGCTTTCAGGACCATCATTATACTTTGCGGCAACATCCGACTGAGCCTGGGCACCTTCCTTGATAGCGAGGTCGAAGCCGAGGA
>CAMVJU010000063.1 GCA_947167935.1 uncultured Prevotellaceae bacterium
GATGTGCTCGTCATCGGCAAGGACCTGAAGGGCGTCGACTATCAGCTGGCACACTGCTGCAACCCCATCTATGGCGACCAGGTGTTCGGCTTCGTCACCGTCAGCGGAGGCATCAAGATTCACCGCTGCGACTGTCCCAACGCGCCTGAGATGCGCCGACGCTTCGGCTACCGCATCGTCAAGGCGAAATGGAGCGGCAAGGGCGAGTCGCAGTACCAGATCACCCTGCGCATCATCGGCAACGACGACCTGGGCATCGTCAACAACCTCACCAGCATCATCTCGAAAGATGAAAAGCTGCTCCTGCGCAGCATCAACATCGACTCGCACGACGGTCTGTTCCGCGGCAACCTGACGGTGATGATGAGCGACACAGCGCGCCTCGAGGCCCTCATCAAGAAACTACGCACCGTGAAAGGAGTGAAGCAGGTGGAGAGGATATAGAAGGGCCTACCCCCAACCCCTCCCCAAGGGAGGGGAGTTTTTAGAAGATAGCATTGGCCATGATTAGCAAGAACCAGATAAAGTTTGTGAAGCAGCTGGAGATGAAGAAATATCGCCAGCGCGAGGGCCTGTTCGTGGCCGAAGGGCCGAAGGTGGTGGGCGACCTGCTCGCCGCAGGCTTCAATCCACACGCCATCTATGCCACCGAGGAATGGTCCAATAAGGCCCATGAGGCCCATAAGTCCAATAAGGCCAATGAGGCCAATTGGCCCCATGAGGCCCATTCGCCCCACCAATTCACCCCGGTCTCCCTTGACGAGCTCCGCAAGCTCAGCTTCCTGCAGCATCCGCAGCAGGTGCTCGCCGTGTTCCGCCTGCCGTCATTTTTCTCACCTCTCACCTCTCAACACTCACCCCTGGAACTAGCCCTCGACGGCATCCAAGACCCTGGCAATCTGGGCACCATCATCCGCATTGCCGACTGGTTCGGCATCGACAGCATTGTCTGTTCCCTCGACACCGCCGACGCCTGGAGCCCCAAGGTGGTGCAGGCCACAATGGGCAGCATCGCACGTGTGAGCATCACCTACACGGACTTAAAGGAATACTTGAACCACACCACCCTACCCATTTGTGGCACATTGCTCGACGGCGACAACATCTACACGCAGGAATTGCCACAGGAGGCCATCATCGTGATGGGCAACGAGGGCAACGGCATCAGCCCCGACATCCGCCAATTGGTCACCCACCGCCTGCTCATTCCCCAGTATCGTCCAGGCGCCGAGAGCCTCAACGTGGCCATCGCCACCGCCATCACCTGTGCCGAGTTCCGCCGCAGAAACACATAGTCACACCCCCATTTTTGCGCGCTCCAAAATTATTTTTCAAGGCCCCAAAATTCTTTTTGCGCGCTACAAAATTACAAAAAAAAGAGATACAAAACAATACTTCCCCCCAATTATTTTTGATTAATATCAGAATTATTTAGAGGGGGCTTACCGACGTACCGGCATACCGGCGTACCGCCTCACCATTAGCATTTTTCACTTAACGTTCCGCCTCACCAAAAACCTATATAAAAATATTTTATTATTATAATAATATAAATTATTATAATAATAAAATATTCATAAGACACATTCTATCCCGCCATTCCTCCATTTCACCTTTCCAAATGGTACGCCGGTACGCCGGTATGGCGGTATGGCGTCGTTGATATTTTACATAAAAAATATGGGGGAAACTATTGCCGCTTCCGATTTATTTATGTACATTTGCATGTCGAAACAAAGCCGAACTTCAAAACCCCAAAAAATAGACTAATGAGAATCATTACCACCCTTGCATTTTGCGGCCTGACCATGCTTGCAGCCGCACAGAGTCTTCCCTATCAGAATCCTGAACTGAGCGCAAGAGAGCGCGCACAGGACCTCTGCAGTCGTCTCACCCTCGAGGAGAAGGCCATGCTGATGCTCGACGAGAGCCCGGCCATTCCCCGCCTCGGCATCAAGAAGTTCTTCTGGTGGAGCGAGGCCCTGCACGGAGCTGCCAACATGGGCAACGTGACGGTATTCCCTGAGCCGATAGCGATGGCCTCGTCGTTCAACCCCGACCTGCTGTACAAGGTGTTTGACGCAGCCAGCACCGAGTTCCGTGCCCAGTACAACGAGCGCATGATGCGCGGCTCAGGCGAGGACGAGAAGTTTCACAGCCTCTCCGTGTGGACGCCGAACGTGAACATCTTCCGTGACCCCCGCTGGGGACGCGGCCAGGAGACCTACGGCGAAGACCCCTACCTCACCTCGGTGATGGGCGTGCAGGTGGTGAAGGGTCTGCAAGGCCCTGAGGACGCGAAATACCGCAAGCTATGGGCCTGCGCCAAGCACTATGCCGTGCACAGCGGTCCTGAGTACACCCGCCACTCGGCCAACCTCACCTACGTCACTCCCCGTGATATGTGGGAGACCTACATGCCAGCCTTCCAGGCCTGTGTGCAGGAAGGCAAGGTACGCGAGGTGATGTGTGCCTACCAGCGCCTCGACGATGATCCCTGCTGCGGCTCACAGCGCCTGCTGCAGACCATCCTGCGCGACGAGTGGGGCTTCCAGTACCTGGTGGTGAGCGACTGTGGCGCCGTCAGCGACTTCTACGAGTCGCACAAGTCCTCCAGCGACGCCACCCACGCCTCGGCCAAGGCCGCCATCGCCGGCACGGATGTGGAGTGCGGCTACGGCTATGCCTACCGCAGCATCCCTGTGGCCGTGAAACGCGGACTCATCACGGAGGCTGAGGTCGACAAGCACGTCATCCGCCTGCTGGAAGGTCGCTTCGACCTGGGCGAGATGGACGATCCGTCGCTTGTGGAGTGGTCGAAGATTCCCTACTCGGCAATGGACTCCAAGGCCCATCGCCAGATAGCCCTCGATATGGCCCGTCAGACCATCGTACTCTTGCAGAACAAAAACAATATCCTGCCGCTGAAGAAGAACGCTGAGAAGATAGCCGTGATAGGTCCCAATGCCGACAACGAGCCGATGATGTGGGGCAACTACAACGGTACGCCCAACCACACCGTCACCATCCTCGACGGCATCAAGGCCAAGCAGAAGAAGCTGTACTACAACGCCGGCTGCGACCTCACCTACGACAAGGTGTTTGAGTGCCTGATGGCCTCCCAATGCAGCTTTGAGGGCAAGAAAGGCATGAAGGGCACGTTCTGGAACAACCGCCGCATGGAGGGCAAGCCCGTCACCACGCAGTATTACACCCAGCCGCTGGCTGTCACCACCTTCGGCATGCACAACTTCGCTCCTGGTGTCCAGCTGGAGGATTTTTCCGCTAAGTACGAGACCGTCTTCACGCCCAAGGAGGCTGGCGAATACGTGGTGAACGTGGACGGCTGCGGACACTTCGAGCTCTACATCGACGGCCAGCAGAAGTTCAGCCACCACATCTGGCGCACCACACCCAACCGCGTGGCCATACAGGCCGAGGCAGGCAAGAGCTACAACATCGAGGTGCGCTTCTCGCATATCCACACCTACAACGCCAACCTGAAGATCAACATCGCCAAGGAGCATCCCATCGACTACCAGCAGATTATCAGCCAGCTGAACGGCATCGACAAGGTCATCTTCGTGGGAGGTATCTCGTCGGCCCTCGAAGGCGAGGAGATGCCCGTCGACATCGACGGTTTCAAGGGCGGCGACCGCACGCACATCGAGCTGCCTGCCGTGCAGCGCAACTTCCTCAAGGCGCTGAAAGAGGCCGGCAAGACCATCATCTTCGTCAACTGCTCCGGCTCGTGCATCGCCCTACAGCCTGAAACGGAGACCTGCGACGCCATCGTGCAGGCCTGGTATCCTGGTCAGGAAGGCGGTACGGCTGTGGCCGACGTGCTCTTCGGCGACTACAACCCCAGCGGCAAGTTGCCCGTCACATTCTACAAGACAAGCAGCCAGTTGCCCGACTATGAGGACTACTCGATGAAGGGCCGCACCTACCGCTACTTCGACGATGCCCTGTTCCCCTTCGGCTATGGCCTCAGCTACACGCAGTTTGAGACAGGCGACCCCACTATTGTCGAGACATCAGCCCAGAATCCAGGGCTCACCATCAACGTCCCTGTCAAGAACTTGGGTCAGCGCGACGGCACAGAGACCCTGCAGCTCTATATCTGCAATCCTCAGGATCCCTATGGGCCGCTGAAGTCGCTTCGTGCCTTCAAGCGCGTCGACGTGAAGGCCGGAGAGACCGTCAACGTCAAGCTGCAGTTAGAGCTCAAGAGCTTCGAGTTCTGGGATGACGAGACCAACACCATGCGTGTGAAACCAGGCGAATACGAGATTCTCGTTGGCACCAGTTCGGATGATAAGGACTTGGATGGACTGACTATCAGCTTAGGAGAAGTTCACGAATAGCTTAGACGAAGCTCACGAATAGCTTATCAATAAGAGTTTTTTGCGACATTTACTTTGTTGATTCAGAAAAAATACTTACCTTTGCCGCACTTTTTAAAAAGTTACATTTTTTAATACAAACGATATGGCAAAAATGAAAGGCGCCATCGTCATCGACACCGCCCGCTGCAAGGGATGTGTGCTCTGCGTGGAAGCATGTCCGCAGAACGTCATCGCACTCGCCGGCAAGGTCAATGTACATGGCTATCCCTATGTAGAAGCCGTCAACGAGGAGGCCTGCGTGGGCTGCGCTTCCTGCGGCATCGTGTGTCCTGACGGATGCATCACAGTTTATCGTAAGAAAATCAGTTAGTGATGGAACAGAAAGAAGTCGTATTGATGAAAGGCAACGAGGCCATCGCCCGCGCTGCCATCCGCTGTGGAGTAGACGGATACTTCGGCTATCCCATCACACCGCAGAGTGAAGTAATCGAGACGCTGGCTGAGCTGAAGCC
>CAMVJU010000064.1 GCA_947167935.1 uncultured Prevotellaceae bacterium
ATACACCAGTAGCAGAGGTGTCGCCCATGTTACCGAATACCATTGCCATCACGCTAACAGCTGTACCCCACTCGTCGGGAATGCCTTCCATCTTACGATAGAGGATGGCGCGCTCGTTCATCCAGCTGCGGAACACGGCGCAGATAGCGCCCCAGAGCTGCTCGATGGGATCGTCGGGGAAGTCCTTGCCGGTGCGCTCCTTGATGGCGGCCTTGAACAGCTTCACCAGCTTCTTCAGCTCGTCGACGTTCAGGTCCTTGTCGAGCTTCACACCGCGCTCTGCCTTCACCTTCTCGATGATCTCCTCAAACGGGTCAATGTCGGTCTTGTTCACGGGCTTCATCTCGAGCACCACGTCGCCGTACATCTGCACGAAGCGGCGGTAGCTGTCATACACGAAGTGGGGGTTCTGGGTCTTCTTCACCATACCTTCGGCCACCTCGTCATTCAGACCGAGGTTGAGGATGGTGTCCATCATGCCAGGCATAGAGGCACGAGCACCCGAGCGGACGGAGACGAGCAGGGGATTCTCCTTGTCGCCGAACTTCGAGTTCATCAGCACCTCGATGTGCTTCACGGCTGCCGTCACGTCGTCGTTGAGCAGCTCCATAATCTTCTGCTGCCCCACCTGATAATACTCGTTGCAGCAGTCGGTGGTGATGGTGAAACCAGGAGGAACGGGAACACCCAGCAGGTTCATCTCGGCCAGGTTAGCACCCTTGCCGCCCAGTTCCTCACGCATTTTTGCATTACCTTCGGCCTTACCGTTGCCGAAGAGGTAAACTCTCTTTTGACTCATTAGTTTATAAATTAACGATTAACAATATGTGTTTTTTTTGAATTGTGCAAAGATACGGGATTTTCTGCAGACTGCCAAGAAATTGATGAAAAAATTTTCTTGATGGGCCTACATTTTATATTTTGGGGGTTTAACGCAGGCGTACGATACGTATTCCGTCGGCATTTTTGCGGTTCTTGAGATACTGATACATGGTGATGCTTTCCTCCACTACCTTCATGTGCTTGCTGGAGGCATCAATCATGTGCAGGCCGTCGTCGTGCCATACGGCAATGCCCAGATGAGCGATGTCCAATCCGGGCGTGAGGCTGGTGATGGCGATGATGTCGCCGTCTTTAACGGTTTTGCGCAGTTCGGGGCTGTCGACGAGCTGTGACGTCGGGATATAGCGGTACTGGTGGCCTGTGAGGTCTTTCTCCTGCGCTGCGATGATGGGGATGTACTCAGGATGGCGCTTCAAGGACACATAGGACTGCGGATGCTTCGTCATGTAGTTGATGCGGACTGTCTGAATGGCAGTAAAGGGCTTGGTAGTTTGCTGTATCTCCGTGACGAAGCCCAAGCGGGAATTGTCGCGCATCCAGTCACTAAAATAATGTATGCGTGAGGGATAGCCGTCGCACACGCCGTTCCAGTAGCGTTGCATGTGCAGCTGGTGGACGAAATCGCGGAAGGTGGTCTCGCCACGACGTGAACACAATGTAAGGGCCACAACAACGTCGACGAAAGTAGTACAGTCCAATTCGCGGGTGTTCAATACGAGGCGCTCATCATCGGGAAAGAGTTCCAAAGTGTGTGCCACGTAAGGCCGTCCGAGGAACTTGCGGGCGATGATGAGCACATCCTCACCAGGTACCCAGTAAGAGGAATAGACACGTTCCTTCAGCAACTGCTCGATGAAGATGCTGTCAGCGGCCTCGTAGTGACAACGTTCCTGCGCGACTACGTCGCTAAATGACAAATGAAAAATGATAAAGGATAAAGCGAGTACCTTCATCCATCTGTTTTTTTTCATCTCTATCGTGTTCATATTCTTGTATCTTTCAATTAAATTGTCGTTTATGGCTCTTCCCGCCGATATTTCTTCTTCAGTCCGAAGTTATAGCCCACATACACGTTCATTGAGCCGAAGGTGTTGTTGGTGCGGAAACGCGGCTTGTGGTAGTTGTTGGTGTGCACGATGACGTTGGCACCCGCATACCACCGCATGTTGTTGTAGACAACGCCAAAGCGTCCAATGCCGTCGATATTGACATTTTTGAAGTCAAAGCCTTCCTTGCTGTCACCCACCGCATCGCCTTCACTCTTCTTGTAGGCCAACGCTCCCTGAAGACTGGCACCGAAGAGCCAATCCTTGGCGAACACCCAGTTGTAAGCATAGCCGCCTGAGACGTTGAAATCGTTATATTTAACGTTGCTGATCATCAGGCCCGAATCCAACGGGACTGTGTAGCTGCCTAGACGCGCATCGATAAGTTTCTGCAAGCGGTTGAGGTCGACGTCAAGCGAGTTGTGCGTATATCCCATGCCTGCCATCCACGATCCGCAGCTCACTTTCTGCTGGGTGCTTTGACTGAAGGCTGCGGGGTAGGAGAAACGCCTATGGTTAAAGATGTAATAGACATTGAAGCCCGTGATGCCAGCCTTGACGCCGTTGAACGACTGCTCCTCCAGTGGACGTGTGTAGACTGTCTTTCCCAGATAGGCGTCGCGCAGCTTGTAGTCGTTGCCCGTGCGTCGGTAGAAGAGGTCGATGCCTATCTGTGAGCTATAGATGCTGAGGTCGAGTTGCTGCTTGATGTGTGCCAGGTTGATGTTGCCCAGCTCGAAGGTATAGCCGAGAAAGAACCACTTCCATCCTACGTATGGCCCCACCTTCAGCTTCATGTCAGGCGAGAAGGTGATGGATTGGGGATCCCTTCCGGCGCTGCGCAGCGTGAAGATGTCGTAGTTGTGGGTGGCTTGCAGCATCACGGTATAGATGTAGTGCTGCGGCTCGATATAGTTGGTGTCGAAGCGGTCGAAGTTGCGCACCGTCTCACGCACTCGTGAGTGATGTCTTGTGCTGTCGGTTTGCTCTTGTGCTTTCACAAGCAGGGAGCCTGCCAGTATGAGAACGACGATTGCGTATATCCTTTTGAAACCGTAGGTCATATTTTTCCGAGAATTCTGTCGAGCACCCAGTTGGTGGGGGTGCCCGACACACTAGTGCACGAGCAGACGCTGAGGCCCTGCAGGTGCTCGATGACGCTCTTGATGAGCGGGAACTGCACGTAGGGTGGGTTGGGCACTTCAATCAGCTGTGTACCTTGGCTGGTGTGCAACTCGATGGGTGCATAGTTGAATACCGAGAAAGCCATCGACCCCTGTGTGCCGATGATGAGGATGCGGTCGGTGCGTGCCGACTCGTGTGCCACAAAGCTCCACGAGCCGCTACCTGTCAGGCCGTTCTCAAAGCGGAAGATGGCGCTTACGGAGTCCTCGGCACTATAGAAATGTCCGCGGTTAGCCGTCATTCCGCGTGCCTCGAGAATCACGCCGAAGATATGCTGCAGCAGGTCCATCTGATGGGGTGCGAGGTCGTAGAAATAGCCGCCGCCGCTGATGTCGGGCTGCAGGCGCCAGGGGAGGCTCTCCGGACGGTCGTAGTCAAGGGCGCGAGGAGGAACGGCAAAGCGCACCTGCACATTGACCGCTTCGCCGATAGTACCCTGTTCCACGATGTCCTTCACGCGCTGGAAATAAGGCAGATAGCGACGGTAATAGGCTACGAAGCAGGGCTGGCCCGTCTGTTCGCTCACATAGTTGATGCGGGCGCAGTCGTCGTAGGTCGAGGCCAGCGGCTTCTCCACATAGACAGGCTTGCCGGCCTTCATCGCCATGATGGCAAAGGTGGCGTGGCTAGAGGGCGGTGTGGCCACGTAGATGGCGTTCACCTCGGGGTCGTCGATGAGCTGCTGGGCATCGGTGTACCAGCGGGGCACACCGTGACGCTTAGCGTAGGAGCAGGCTTTCTCTTCGGTGCGGCTCATCACCGCAACGACGCTGCTGCCCTCCACCTCATTGAAGGCGGGGCCGCTCTTCAGCTCGCACACCTCGCCGCAGCCGATGAATCCCCATTTCAGTATTTTCATGAAGAAATTGAGAGAATGTGATAATGAGAAATAATCAGTACAGGAATCCCAGCAGCCAGAGCGGGATTTGATTGCCCTTGCCAATCTCCGTGTTGTAGCGGGCATAGATGACATCGGGCGTGTATCTTATCTTACTGCTGCCGCCGGCATCGCAGATGCGGAACTTCAGGTGACCGTCCACGAGGTACAGCGGTTCCCTGCCTGACTGGTTCAGCTTGTGGTCCTTCCACAGCGAGTTGACGAAGAACGTCTCCATCGCCGTCTGCTTCTCCACATGGATGGGGTAGATGGCGTAGAGCAGGTTGGAGTTGTGCAGCATCACCTTCGAGGGTTTCTTGGGGAAGTCCTCGCCCACAGGATAGATCATGTTCAGCAGGCGGGCGTCGGTGAGGTACTTGATATAGTTCATCACCGTAGCGCGGCTGGTTTCGATGTCCTGTGCCAGCTTCGACACGTTGGGTGCCTTGGGGCCTTCCTCGGCCAGCTCGTAGAACAGCTTCTTGATTTTCGTGAGATATTTCAACTCAATCTGCTTGATGAGCAGGATGTCCACCTCCGTCATCATGTTCATCGTCTTCAGCAGGTTCTCGCTATAGTTGCGCTGCTCCTGGA
>CAMVJU010000065.1 GCA_947167935.1 uncultured Prevotellaceae bacterium
AGCCCCGACCTTATTGGAACGATGGGCTTTTTTGATGCCCATACTGTACGCTGGCACGAAGCGGCTTGTCGCCCTTCGTTGATGCGTAAGAGATACGGCGGTCGCCTTCCGCGTGTTTTCGGCCCTTCGGGTGCTACGCACGTTAAGTTAGCAGCGGGAAGAGCGGCCGCTTTTCTTGTGCCGTATCGGCAAAACGCGCCCGGCGGATCCGGGCAAAGGCTAACTTAACGTGCGTTATGCAACAGACAATCAATCTCGGGCAGGTGGCTCAGCCCTCGGTGCTTTCACAGGTGAAGGCAGCCGTAAAGAGCCTGAAGAGTAAGAAACGGGCGTGGTGTGCGCGGATGTACCGACGCACGTCGGAGAATGAGTTCCTGCGCGTCATCGGCGTCCCCCTGCTGTTTGAGCCTGTCGCTCAGCTGCTGTGGGCCGTGGCGCTGGGCTTTGTGTTACTGTGTGGCGTGGCCGGATGGCTGGAAGGAGGTGCGCTATGATGACCTACGAGGAGTACCAGACATCCATCGTCATCAACATCGAGGCGATGAAGGAGACAAGACGCAAGCAGAATGAGGAACAGCAACTGCTGGATCTGGAGGTGAACAGCCGCATGGCAGATGCGCGCCGACGCTACATGGAGGAGCAGGAGGCCATCCGTTCCATCCAGCGTGACAAGGCGAAGGCCATCAGCGACAAGTGGAAGGCTGAGCGTGTGCGCCTGCATCTGGAGCACGCCAAGATCATTGAGCAATGGCGGGAGGAGCATGGTATTTCTACCCCCCCCCATATATCGAACTGCCCTCAGGAGAGCGGCCTAACGAAGGAGGAACGAGGCTATGAACAACAGTAATGCTATCAATCTGACCCCTGAGGCCGTGCAGGCCGTGAATGAGCTGTGCGACGCCGGAAACATAGACGGCCACATCGTGCACCTGCAGAATGCGGAGGAAGCCCTTCAGAAGGCGGCCTACGAGAACGACGAACTCTCTTATATGTACCGCTTCGCCTATGAGCTGAAGCTGCTTCGTGAAGAATTTGAACGACTTGAAAAGATATTGGGATATGAGCCAGACAGAGAATGAAACCAGGCAGGAGCGCAACGAGCAGTTTGCCCAGCAGCTGCTCGACAGCTACTTCCTGTTCCGCCGTCCTCTTCCGGAGGCAGGCTTTATACAGGAGAATAAGACCACGCTCCAGATTATGGACGAGCTGGTGCCTATGATGACGCTCAGCACGGAAACGGTGGTGGGTTACATGATGGAGCATGACTACAACACTACTACCGAACAGGACGGCTCAGTAGCCTGGGCCATCTGGAGGCAGGTGTAATAACAGGAACAACACTTTTTTTACATTTAAGACTCGAGAGGGCGGTGCGTCGTGATGACGTGCCGCCTTTGTAGTTTTAGCCTTGGAGGGTGTGTAGTACCTTTGCGGAAAAAGAAAACGCAATGGCAACATACCAACAACAACAGGAACGGCACAGCCTGCTCGCCGTGGAGTTTACGGCCACGCTGCCCGACGTGTGGTTTGAAAGCAGCGAGGAGCAGTTAGTGACGGTGACGATAGACGGCGAGACTGTCTTCAGCGAGACACTGTTCCCCTCCGGCACTCATATCAGGCTGGAAGATCTATGCGACATGGTGGAGCCCTATGCCTACCAGCGGCAGACGGTGCAGCTGGTGGTGACGTGCGGCAGCGCCTCGCAGTCGGCACAGGTCATCTACTGCAAGTGTGACTTCGGCGATGAGACGGCAGCGCACTACATAGAGAACCATTTCCTGAGCATCCTTCAGGGTACGAAGCTCACGTCGGCCGGGCGCTTGGAGCTGCTGGCCGTGCAGGGCAGCGATGCCGCCTCGTGCGTGGCTACGTACAGCGACGGCACAACACGGACGTTCAGCGGCCTCGGTGCCTGGCTGCAGCGTACGGCGTTCACCATCTATGACGTGTCGCCCGACCTCTTTGTTACAGCCAACAAGACACTCATCGGATACACCATCACTTGCGGCAGCCGCACGCAGGAGTATGAGATGGACCTGTCGCAGCCCGACTGTGCACCCATCCTGATATTCGTAAACTCCTTCGGCATCCAGGAGCTGGCCTATTGCACTGGCACGCACAAGGTAGACCCGAGCTACAAGCGCAGCGCGGCCTACATCGGACGCATACAGAAGAACTACCGCATCGAGGAGACGCGCGCCTTCAAAGCCGACACAGGGCCACTGACCGTGGCGATGGCCAACTGGTGGGACGATGTGTTCCGCAGCGAGGACGTGCAGGTGTGTAACTTCTACAACGGCGAGGTGCAGCCGGGCAAGCAGCTGCTCATCACCGACTCGAAGAGTGCCTACAGCAACGACGATGCCGAGCTGCCGCGCTTCACCTTCACCTACCAGTACGCACAGCGCAACCATAACGTGGTGCAGCTGCAGCGTGAGGGACGCATCTTCGACAATACGTTTGACAATACATTTAATTAATAACATATTACGACTATGAAGATTGAGGATGTAGACAGAGCTATTTCTGTTAGGGACAGAATCTTAGACCTTAACAACGATTGCAGAGTGTTGAAAAGGCAAAAGGCTTGCGAAGATCCTATAGCTATTTGTTTTTGTGGCAGAGAATATTCTGTCTTTTCGGATGAGAAAGATGAAATCTTGGACATTATGATTAAGCATCGTAATGCAGAGATGCAGAAACTCCTGAAGGAACTAAAATCGATGTAGCATTGGAAAAGAAGAAAGCGGTACACATCAACGAGGCCATGCAGATCCTCGACCTGGCACGCGAGCGCAAGCAGACGGTGAATCTGAAGGTGTGGGAGGGGCAGACCGGCGAGATCCTGGAATACCGCGGCTGGCTCGTATCGAGCAGCAGCTGGAAGAAAGGATGGCACAGAGTCATCAACCCGGCGAACAACCAGATACGCACTGTGCCCGACGTGTTCATCTTTGAGATTAACGGACTATCAATTTACCTGTAGATATGGAAGAGAAACGAGACTTGCTGCAAGTAGGCCAAAGTGGCGACTACGAGAAATATATGGTGATGCCAAGCTCTGTGGTGGATGCCGTCGAGGGTGTTCAGTCGGAGTTTATCACTCACTATGGAAAGGACTCTGACGGTGGCTTTGCCGATGCCGAGGATGAGGAGCACACACAGACTATCGGCATAGGTGGCCGACAGTACGAGTATGTACCATGGGGAGGCGACAACATGCTTCCCTACCATGTGCAGACATTGATAGGCAAGAATATGGTGACGTCACAGTGCCAGAACTTCAATACGCTGACGTGCTACGGTCAGGGACTGCAGTTCTTCAACCGTGGTACCGAAGACAGGGCCAGCGACCCGGAGATTCGTAACTTCTGCCTTCACAACTCACTGCACCTTCAGTTCTGGGAACAGGCTACGGACATGAAGTACTACTTCTTCTCGGTACTGGTCATCACACTTTCACGCGACGGCTCGAAGATTGTGCAGATGCGCCATCAGGACGCCTGCCACTGTCGCTTCTCGCCCAAGAATAAGAAGGGTAAGCGTGAATATGTCATCGTGGCCAACTGGCGGCACACTCCACCTAAGACGGCGAAAGTCTTTCCTTTGCTTGACGAGGTGGACCCGCTGGGCGACCTGATGGTTCGCCTGGGCAGAGAGCCGGATCCTGACACGGGAAAGAAGAGTGCCGGAACCTCAGACCGTTCGTTTGCCATCCGCTGCTATGTGCCAACTATCGGGCATCAGGTTTACCCCATGCCATATTATTACAGCATCTTCCTCGATGCCTGGTACGATATCTACCGCCTCATTGGCACGGGTAAGCGCTATATGATCAAGAACACTGCGGCCCCTCGTTGGCAGGTGGAGATTCACCGGAACTACTGGAACAACGTGTGCAACGAGGAGGGCATCACCGACCCGGAGAAACGCAAGGAGCGCATCAAGAAGGAACGGCAGAACATCACCGAGTTCTGTACGAAGCCGGAGAATGCCGGCAAGGCCTGGATTACCAGTTATGACACCGTACTGGAAGGTAAGGAAACGCGCATGGTTCGCATCTACGCCCTTGGGGCTGACAAGAAAGAGGGTGGTGACTGGAGTGAGGACATGGGCGAGGCCTCTAACTCGCTGTGCTTCGCCATGGGCGTTCACCCGAACATGGTGGGTGCCACGCCTGGCAAGAGTCAGATGAACAACTCCGGCAGCGATAAGCGCGAGCTTTTCAACCTGAAGCAGGCTTTGGAAAAGCCATGGCATGACGTGATGTCGGTACCATACCACGTGCTGATGCATTTCAATGTGTGGGATGAGAAGTACGACATACATGTGCCGATGATCGAGATGACAACGCTCGACAAAAACAAGGAGTTTGACATAAAGAGTGACAACAATGAATCTGACAATAACTAAGCAGGATTTTGAGAAGGCGGTACCTGC
>CAMVJU010000066.1 GCA_947167935.1 uncultured Prevotellaceae bacterium
GGCAGCAGCACGCCGCTCGTGCCACATCTATTATACTGCATCCCGCTGTCGTAGCGCGATGTATTGGCGGTGTAATGCTCCATATTCTTCTCTTTGTGATTGACGCGGCAAAGGTACAACTTTTTTTCCATAAACATTAGTTTTTCCAAAACTAAGTGAGATTTTTTTTGTCCGCAGCATCGTGTTCAGGAAATATTTTGTAAATTTGCACAAAAATGAACTAACCATGAGAAAGACCTGCCTCTTTGCCCTCCTGCTGACCTTCTCCTTGAACATCGGCGCACAGACGTTCACGCCTGAGCGCACCGCCGGCATCTACTACGCCTATCCCGTCACGGACGCAGCCGCCCTCCACCATCAACCATCCGCCATCAACCCTCCACCCTCTACCCTTCACCCTTTCTATATCTCGCATTATGGCCGTCACGGCTCGCGCTGGCTGCCCTCGGAGGAGCGCTATACGTGGGTGATGAAGTGGTTTTTGAACAAGGACAAACTCACTTCTTTTGGCAAGAGCGTGCGTCGCCGGTTGAAAAAGATTTACGTCAACGCCCTCGGCCATGCTGGAGCCCTGACGCCCTTAGGTGTCACGCAGCATCGCGGCATCGCCCGGCGCATGGTGCTGCGGTTTCCTGAGGTGTTTGCCTCCAGCGCGGTCGACAGTTTTCCTGACGACACAAAAATACTGGCACGTTCGAGCACGTCGCCCCGCTGCCGCGCCTCGATGCTCGCCTTCTGCGAGCAGCTGAACTCATTCTCTCCCCTCTCTCCTCGTTCCTCTTTTACCATCGAGACTCGTCCCGAGGATATGGCCTATATCAATTATGAGTCGCCAGAGCTGAAGGCGCTCTCTGCCCGTACCCAGCGGCAGCCCGCCATCAGCACCAACCGCTTTCTCGCGGCGCTGTTCAAGGATCCTGCCGCCATCAGCCCTGACGATGCCCTCAAGCTGCTGAGCGAGCTGCACACCATCGCCAGCGACATGCAGGACATCCCCCTCGACATCAGCCTCTGGGACTGCTTTACGCCGGAGGAGATGCAGGCCGTGCACGACGCGAACAACGAGCGGATGACCCTCATCAACGGCGACACCATCGTCAACGACGGCATCGCGGCACGCTCCAGCATCGCCCTGTGGCAGAACATCGTGGCGGAGGCCGACAGCATGATTGCCTCTGGCGGTCGCGGCGCTTCTCTGCGCTTCGGCCACGACACGGCGCTCTTCCGCCTGCTCACACTCCTACAACTGCAGCTGCCCAGCGCAAACATGGAGGACATCGTGCCGATGGCTGCCAACCTGCAGATGGTGTTCTTTAGGGGTGAGAGGCGTGAGGTGAGAGGTGAGAGGTGTGAGGTGAGAGGTGAGAGAAATGACTCAATCCTTGTGTTATTCCTACTGAATGAAAAACCGTGCCGCCTCAAAGGCAATCTCGCACCCCTCACCTCTTACCACTCACCTCAAGATTCTCACCCCTCACCCCTCTATCGCTGGACAGACGTAAAGGAAGCAATGGCGCAGCGCATCCACAATCTGGAGCATCAGCGGCAATTGACGGCGCTGAACACAATGGTGGGAACGGCCCCAGCGAACACGTTTTCCGCAGGTCTCTTTGGGAAGGGCAGCGAGGAGCACGGACAAACGCTACCTGCCGTCCTGGTGCCCAACGGCCAGACCTTTTGGACGCCGCAGACACGTGCCACCGAACAAAAATGCGTGGCGCCCTACTACTATCAGGACACCCTCTTCCAAGGCATCCGCGCCAGCCATTGGCTCGTCGGCGGCTGCACGCAGGACTATGGGTCCTTCACAATAATGGCCCATACGGCCCATGAGGCCCATGAGGCCAATGGGACCAATAGGACTAATGAGCCTGAGCCCTATTCCACCTTTTTCTCCCACTCTGGGGAAACCTCCCATCCTTACTACTACGCTGTCACCCTACCCCACGAGCAGCTGCGCCTGGAGCTGACAGGCCTAAGCCACACCGCCTTGCTGCGTGTTACCCCCCTGAAAGACGGGCCTTTTACCATCACGGTTGAGGCAAACAGCGACGAGCAGGAGGGGCACGTGGGCATCGACGGCGAGCAGCACGAGGTCTACGGCTACAACCCTGTTCACCGCATCTATCAGGGCTGGGGCGAAAGGGCAGGCTTCAGCGGACATTTCGTGCTGCGCTACGATGAACGCCCTGTCGCCTCGGAAGAGAAAGGGCAGACCGTCAGCCTGACGTTTGATGGAAAAAAGCGCCATTCCATCGTGTTTCGCATGGCCACATCGTTCACTAGCCGAGAGGGTGCAGAGCGAAACCTGCAGGCCGAGGCCGATGGTGTCAGCTTTGAGCAGATGGAGCAACGATGCCTCGACCTGTGGACGCAGCGCCTGCACACCATCGACATCGACGATCCTGACACGGCCCGCGTCAACCAATTCTATGGTGCCCTCTACCGTGCTTCCTTCCTGCCACGCGAGATGAGCGATTGCGACAGCAGCTATCCGAAATTTAACTCCCCTCTTCCCCCCGAGGGGGGGAGGATAGTTCCCGGGAAGCAGGAGGGGGCCGTCCGCTACGGCGACTTCTCCCTTTGGGACACCTATCGTGCGCTGCACCCGCTACTCTGCATCATCGCACCCAAGGAGAGCGCTGAGATGATGCAGTCGCTGGTAGGAATGGCGCAAGAGGGCGGCTGGATGCCTATCTTCCCTTGCTGGAACAGCTACACGGCGGCGATGATCGGCGACCATGCTGCCTCCGTCCTTGCCGACGCATACGTGAAGGGTATCCGCAGCTTCGACGCCCCTATGGCCTATCGCTATTTGCACCAAAATGCGTTCAAAAAGCCCGATTCCATCGAGGAATATCGAAACGGGATGGGACGCCGTGCCCTCGACTCCTATCTCAAATATGGCTATATTCCCTTGGAGGATTCCGTCAAAGAAGCCTTCCATCAGCAGGAACAGACCTCGCGTACATTAGAATATGCCTACGACGATTTCTGCGTGGCGCAGTTGGCGAAGGGATTGTTGAGTGATGAGCGTTTAGTGTTGAGTGACTTTTCTTTAGAGGAAGATTATGCGGAGCTGATGCGGAGGAGCGAGAATTGGCGCAACGTCATCAACCCCAAGACCGGCTGGGCTGACGGGCGTTTTGCGCCCAAAGAGAAGAAGAAACTTTCCCCCTTTAGGGGGATTAAGGGGGGCTCATGGCTTGGCAATACCGACCTCACAAGCCGTCAGCCCTTTATCACCGAAGGTGCCGTGTGCCACTATACGTGGTACGTACCGCAGAATGTTGACGGACTGATAACGTTGATGGGTGGACGCGACGCCTTCGTGGAACGCCTCGACTCGATGTTCAGCGAGGGGCGTTACTGGCACGGCAACGAGCCTTGCCACCAGATAGCGTGGCTCTACTCCTTGGCCGGACAGCCAGAGAAGACACGTCAGCAGGTGACCCGCATCCTTCAGACCGAGTACAACGACACAGCGGGCGGCCTCAGCGGCAACGACGATGCAGGCCAGATGTCGGCGTGGCAGGTCTTCGCAAACTTAGGCTTTTATCCCGTCTGCCCAGGTACACCAGAATATGTGTTGGGTGGTGCACAATTCCAGCAAGTCACACTCAACCAGCCTGGCCACAAGCCTTTCATCATCAGGCGGGCTGCCGACGGTCAGTACCGCCTCAACGGTCAGCTGCTCGACAAACCCATTCTCATGCACGACGAGCTGCTACAGGGTGGTGTGCTTGACCTTCCCTCTTCTTTCTAAGTTTCCCAGAAAAATCCCAAGGCCTGGGAAAAAAGTCCCACGGCCTGGGACAAAAGTCCCAAGGCTTGGGACAAAAATTTGGAGGCTCCGCAGAATAGTCCCAAGGCTTGGGAAAAATCTGCGGAGCCTCCCTATAAGAAAAACTCGATGTTACTCAGGCAGCATCACCACCTCTACGTGGTTGCCGCTGCCCAGTATCTTCTCACGGACAAAGCGGCTGAGCGACTCGGGCGTCAGGGCCTCGACGGTCTTCTTGTAGTCGTTGTGGCGGTCCAGCTTGAAGGTGCGCCAGTGGTCGATGACGGTCATCCAGTAGCTGTTGGTCTTGGCGTCCAAATCAATCTGCTTCAGCATGTAGTCCTTCACCTTCTGCAGCTGCTCGGGGTCGATGCTCTTGGCAGTGCCCTCGATACCCTCGCGGATGAGGCGCAGGGCAATCTCGTTCTTGTCAGGATTCATCGGGCAGTAGGCCTGCAACAGCATCAAGGGCTTCGAGCCACGCAGGTTGAAGTTGCCAGAGGCGCCGCAGCTGTAGGCAGCACTCTCGTCCTCGCGGATGGTCTTCAGGTAGATCATCTGCAGGAGCTGTCCGG
>CAMVJU010000067.1 GCA_947167935.1 uncultured Prevotellaceae bacterium
TTTTTACCTTTACAAACGCCCTGTATCCGTAACCGATAATGATGAGGAAACAGAGGAAGGGCAGAATGAACGAAGCATTGACGGCAGGATGACCGAAAACGGTCTGCTGGTCGATAATCAGGCCCTGCAGCGGCGGCATCAGCGCACCACCCACGATAGCCATCACTAAGAAGGCGGCACCCAAGGTGGCATCCTGGTTGTCCACGTCTTCGAGTGCTATGCCGTAGATGGTGGGGAACATCAGCGACATGAAGAAGCTGATGCCTATCAGACAGTAGAGGCCCACCATGCCAACAATGCAGATGGCGCCAAGTGAACAGAGAGCGGCTCCGCAGGCGAAGATAGCCAGCAGCCGGCGGCTGTTCACGTACTTCATCAGCATAGTGGAGATGAATCGGCTGGTCAGGAACAGCGACATGGCCACAATGTTGTACGTCTGTGCTGTTGCCTTGTTGATGCCCAGGTTGTCGGCATACTGAATAATGAAGGTCCAGGTCATGATTTGAGCTGCCACGTAGAACATCTGTGCCATCACGCCCTCGCGGTAGATGGTGTTGTGCCACAGGTTGCCCAGCGTCTGCCAAATAGTCCTGTCACCTTTGTCTTCACTTCTTTCTCCTCTTACCTTCGGCATCTTGGTCAGAGCAATGACGACGAACATCAACAGCACCACCAAGCCAATAGCCACGTAGGGGTCGCGGATGACGGCCAGGTCGTGCACACGGATGTCGGCCTTCTCAGCCTCCGAGAGTGTGCCGAAGATAATCTGTCCGGCAGCATCGCGGCGGTCGCTCCAAAGCTGTGGCAGCACGATGAGCGAAGCCACGCTCATGCCGCAGAGCGAACCCATAGGGTTGAAAGCCTGTGCCATGTTCAGGCGGCGGGTACTGGTCTCCTTGTCACCCAATGAAAGGATGAAGGGATTGGCTGTGGTTTCCAGAAACGCCAGACCGAATGTGAGAATGTAGAGCGACAGGCAGAAGAATGTAAAACTCTCCTGTGCGGCGGCGGGAATGAAGAGGAAGGCACCTGCGGCATAGAGTGCCAGTCCGAGCAGGATGCCGCTTTTGTAGCTGTACTTGCGGATGAACAGGGCAGCCGGAATGGCCATCGTGGCATAGCCGCCGTAGAAGGCGAACTGCACCATCGACGCCTTGGCAGCCGTCAGTTCCATCACCGTCTGGAATGCTGCCACCATGGGGTTCGTGATGTCGTTGGCAAAGCCCCACAAGGCAAACAGTGTCGTTACGAGAATGAACGTCACAAGATACTTTCTCTCAATCAGTTTTGCTTTCATTTTAGGTTCTTTTTTGGGTTTTGGCGGCAAAGTTACTAATAATTTGCGAATTATCGCCCGCTTCTGCCAAAAAAAGTGACAATTTCCTTTTGCATTCTGCTCACTAATTTGTACCTTTGCAGCAGATATGAAAGTATTATTGAAACTTTGGGCCGATCAGAAGCGGCGTGATTTCAAGTGGGGACGTTTTTTGGGCGAAGCTTATTTCTTCGTCTTGTTCACGTTTGTCAGCATCATTATTACCTATGCTGTTTATGAGGAAACGGGAGCTACGGAGGGGGCGGAGGTTGCCGTGCCTTTCATAGCTGTGGCCATCATCGTGCCCGATTTCCTGAACAAGCTGGTGATGAAGCACGATGAAACGGTGATGGACCACTACCTGAAAAGCAAGCCTGTCAGCGAGCGCGTTTGGAACAGGTTCTTGTTGGTGACAAATCTTTTCAGCTTCTGGAACTGGGCAATGCCTATGCTGTTGCTGCCGTTTTGCGTGCTGTTTCTGCCCTGGACGCTGGTGCTGCCTTCGTTTCTGCTGCTGCTGGCTGTCTCGATGGTAGGCGGCGTGGCCAGAACTACGCTGAGCAAGGCCAAAGGTTGGACCAACAAGTGGCCCGTGCTGGTGGCGATGGTCATCTGGCTGATTATTGCCATGATGTATGGCCTGACAGCTATCTTCATGCCTTGGGGCGTTCATCTGGTGGGATTCCTGTTGCTGTGCTTCGGCGCAATAGCTGTGTTCTATGATTATTTGTGCGACCTTCGCCGCTACGATGAGTCGCAGGCCAAGGCCGGCCGGCTGTTCTTGGGTGCTTCGTCGCTGTTCTCTATGGAGTACATCAGCCTGCTGCGCTCCAAGAGGCTTCGTGTGAGTGTTCTCGTCCTGCCGTTGGTGTTCGTCTTCAACACCTACACTCAGTTGGTGAACGGGCTGAACGTGATATTCTACTCGATGCTGTTATTCGAGATTTTTTCTCCTTCCATGATGCTGGGCCAGTGGGTGTTCGGCATTGAGGGCAACTATTTTGACGCTCTCTGGACTAAACCTCTCGACATCCGTGAGATACTGCGCAACAAGTTCTGGTTCTTTGCCGTGCTCAATGCGTTTGCCACGTTGTTGGTGGTGCCTGTGTTGTGGCTGTCCGACCTGTCACCTTGGCTGTTGGGTGCTGCCTGGCTGTTCACGGCAGGCTTTGCAAACCTGACGCTGATGCCAACCGCGCTGATTTCGTCGCGCTTGGAGCTGTTCCAGTCGGCTTTCTTCAACTATCAGGGGGCTTCGTTGGCCATCAACGTCTACGGCCTCATAGTCCTTGTGCCCATCGCTATCTTCTGCGTCTGCGCATGGCTGTTGTCGCCGCTTGTGTGCTCTCTGGTGCTGGCGGGTATCGGTCTTGCTGGCTTTGCCCTCCATTGGTTGGTCATCAACATGATTGCCGATGCCTACGAGCGTCGCCGCTATACTTGTTTCGAACGTTATAGAAATTAAGGAATTATGGAGATTAAGATACAAAACCTCGTCAAGAAGTACGGCAAGAATACCGTTCTTGACATTCCTGAGCTGACCATCGGCTCGGGCGAGTTGGTAGGACTGGTAGGTAACAACGGTGCCGGCAAGACAACGCTGATGCGACTGATGCTGGACCTCATTGAAGCTACCGAGGGAACGGTTGAGAATGATGGGCGCCTCGTAGCCGAGGATGCCCAGTGGAAGCAGCACACAGGCTCGTTCATCGACGGCCGCTTCCTCATTGATTTCTATACGCCGGAGGAGTATTTCGCCTTTATCGCCCGTGTTTACGGCATTGACAAAGCTACGCTCGACAGCAGGTTGGAGCATTATCAGAACTTGATGCACAACGAGATACTCGGCACGAAGAAATACCTGCGTGAGTTCTCGGAGGGCAACCGCCAGAAGATAGGCATCATCGGTGCCATGCTTATCAATCCCAAGCTGCTGATACTCGACGAGCCGTTCAACTATCTCGACCCCTCGTCGCAGATTACTGTTGCACGTCTGATACGTCAGATGAAAGAGCAGCTGGGTACTACGGTGGTGATTTCC
This sequence comes from uncultured Prevotellaceae bacterium, assembly GCA_947167935.1. Taxonomy (GTDB): domain Bacteria; phylum Bacteroidota; class Bacteroidia; order Bacteroidales; family Bacteroidaceae; genus Prevotella. The sequence continues at coordinate 3,357 of CAMVJU010000067.1, forward strand.
AGCCACAACCTGAGCTTCGTGTCAGAAATATCTACCCGCATCCTGTTGTTGGAGAAAGGACGGGTAATCAAGGACCTGGGCAACCAAGACGGCAGTGCCACGCAGGAACTGGAGCAATATTTCAACACGGCAGAGCAATAACGATTGCACAAATCGGCCAATCTGTGCACAAAACGGTTGTTTTTGTGCATTTTATTTTGCTGTGTGCGCAAAAAAGCGTACCTTTGCACCCGATTTTCAGAAGGATATCATATTTACACATTATTATATTATATGGCATTAAAAATTGTAGTACTTGCCAAGCAAGTACCCGACACAAGAAATGTGGGTAAGGACGCCATGACTGCCGAAGGCACCGTCAACCGCGCTGCCCTACCCGCCATCTTCAATCCAGAAGATTTGAATGCCCTGGAGCAGGCCCTTCGCCTGAAGGAGCAGAATCCAGGCTCAACAGTAGGAATCCTCACGATGGGACCTCCCCGTGCAGGTGAGATTATCCGTCAGGGACTCTATCGTGGTGCCGATACGGGTTGGTTGTTGACCGACCGTCTGTTTGCCGGTGCCGATACCCTCGCTACTTCTTACGCTTTGGCTACTGCCATCAAGAAGATTGGTGACGTAGACATCGTGATTGGTGGCCGCCAGGCCATCGATGGTGATACAGCTCAGGTAGGCCCTCAGGTGGCTCAGAAGCTGGGTCTCAATCAGGTAACATACGCCGAGGAGGTGCTCAGTGTGGAGGGTGGTTTTGCCACCATCAAGCGCGTCATCGACGGCGGTGTGGAAACGGTGAAGGCTCCGCTGCCCGTAGTGATTACGGTGAATGGAAGCGCTGCTCCCTGTCGTCCCCAGAACGC
>CAMVJU010000068.1 GCA_947167935.1 uncultured Prevotellaceae bacterium
AGAAAAAGGAATTTTTTTGATTTGTTTTAGTAGATTAGTTTTTAAGTAGTTTGTTTTTGAAATTGGCTGTCGGGATGACAGCCAATTTTTTTGTGCCTTTTTTCTTTGTTGTATCACAGAAAAACACTATCTTTGCACACAATATGAATTGGAAATTTATTTTGCGATGGGTCATCACCTTTACGGTGTGCCTGATTATCTATAATCTGACGGCCAGCTTCTGGATGTCGCTTGGCATCCTCATTCTGCTGGCAGTAGTGGAAAGTCTTGTAATTGATTGGTGGAACAAAAGAAAAGGTCGCAGCTCATGAAACGATTCCTTCTCCTTTTTTCGCTCCTCTCTATACATTATTTATATGTGGGAGCTCAGACGGTAAGCGGAGCCCTGCCTTCCTACAACGATGCACGTCGGGGAATGCAGCGCTCTCTGCAGTATAAACCGCAGGACGATGCCTTCATCTGTGAGAACGGCACCAACCGTTTTACACGCGCCCTCTATGGCGGCTATACCGACTATCGCATCGAGACCAGCGATGTGCCCATCTTTGCCGTTGCGAAGAAAGGCCATTACAAGAGTGTGCGCTTCGAGATAGCTGGTGTGCCTCTCGACTCCGTCGACTACTGCAAGTCGTGGTATCACGACGGTATGCGCTCCTATATCCTCGGCGACCATCGCTGGAATCAACTCGGCAACGGCATCATCCGTGTGCATGTCGTGGCCCTGCACGATGTGGAAGGCGCTATCTGGCAGTTTATCTGCGACAAGTATCGTGGCTCGCTGAAGGTGAAGGTGAAAGTATGCGACATCAAGAATCCGCACTTGCAGCGTAACGGCGACCTCGGCGTCGATCCTGCCGATGCCTTCGAGCCTTCTCCCACAGGAGAGAATATGGTGGTGGGTCAGGCCACGCACAGCAACAACTTCGCCCATCTGGTGATGATGGAGGACAAGATATTCTTCATGCACGACGGCGATGCCTTCAAGCGATTCAACGACGCAGTCGACCTCAATAAGGAGATGGCCAAGCAGATACAGTTCGACACGCCCGATCCCTTCATCAACCCCCTTGGCGGCGCCTTGGTGATGGCTGCCGACGGCGACTGGGACGGCAAGACGTGGCTGCATGGCTGTGTGGGATGGCGTACGCCGCTGGCTGGATGGCGAGCTGCATACGTTGGCGACGTGCTGGGTTGGGACGATCGTGCCGTGAGCCATTTCAGTGCCTATGCCAAGAGTCAGGTAAACAGCATCGCTCCCAGTATTCCGCATCCCTCGATGGACCGTGAGCAGAACATGGCCCGTGCTGAGAAGAAGTGGGGCACGCAGATGTACAGCAATGGCTATATCTGCCGCAATCCTGAGCGAGTGGACCAGATGCATCACTACGACATGAACCTGAACTACATCGACGAGCTGCTCTGGCATTTCCAGTACAATGCCGATACCGACTATATGCGCAAGATGTGGCCCGTCATCAAGTCGCACTTGGCTTGGGAGAAGCGCAACTTCGACCCTGATGGCGACCATCTCTACGATGCCTACTGCTGCATCTGGGCCAGCGACGCCCTCTACTACAACGCCGGCGCCGTCACCCATTCTTCGGCCTACAACTATCGCGGCAACCTGCTGGCCGCCCGCATTGCCGACATCATAGGCGAGGACGGCACACCCTATCGTCAGGAGGCCGAGGCCATCCTCAAGGCCATGAACGAGCGCCTGTGGATTCCTTCTGCCGGCCATTGGGCAGAGTATCAGGATGCCATGGGGCTGAAGCGCCTGCATGAGAGTGCCGCCGTGTGGAGCATCTATACGCCTATCGACTGCGGCGCCTGTACGCCCGAACAGGCTTATCAGGCTACGCAGTACATCGACCGCGAGATACCTCATTTCAGCATCGATGCCTATTTCCACACCATCTCAACCACCAACTGGATGCCCTATGCATGGAGCATCAACAACGTGGCGCCTGCCGAGGTGATGCACACCGCTCTGGCCTATTTCGAGGCTGGACGTCCTGATGAGGGCTATCGGCTGATGAAGGGTAACATCATGGATCAGATGTATTATGGACAGTCGCCTGCCAACTTCGGGCAGTTGTCGCATTTCGATGCGGCCCGTGGCGAGTGCTACCGTGACTTCGGCGACTGCATCGGCATCTCTTCGCGTGCGCTCATTCAAGGTCTCTTCGGTGTACAGCCGCAGGCACTCGACGGCAAGTGCATCATCCGTCCGGGCTTCCCCAAGGAGTGGGACAACGCCCGTCTGGTCACACCCTATATAGAATATACGTACACGCGCAAGGACGGGCGTTGCCGTCTTGAGGTGATGCAGCGGTTCCCGCAGCAGCTGCAAATTGTGGTGCGCCAGAATCTGGACGGCGGCAACTACAAGGACATCGAGGGCAACAGCCAGCAGCATCAGGTCATAGAGTGGGATAGCCACCTGCCCGTCGCTACGGCTGACGGAGCCAATACACCTGCCCGCAGAATCATTACAACTGACTCAGAGCCTGCACCATCTGGCAAGCTGGTGCCGCAGAATATCGATCAGTATTGGAATGCTGAGGTCGACGACATCTTCAAGAATAAGTACATCGCTCCTCGTCCTATGGTTACCACGCTGCAGATTCCATTGCAGGGAGTAGGGGAGTGGTGTCACCCGAAATACACGCCTGAGATCAATGACTCCGTGTTCCGCACCTTCATCTCCCACGACCAGTTCAATGTGGCTGGCGTGCCCTTCCGCACACCCAAGCGGGGTAACAACATCGTCTATACATCGCTCTGGAACAACTATCCCGATGCCGTCACCATGCCGCTGAAGGGACGCGCCTCGGCAGCCTATCTGCTCATGGCGGGCAGCACCAACCACATGCAATGTCATATCGACAACGGCATTGTCGTGGTTACCTACACGGACAACACCACCGACACGCTCGCCCTGCGCAATCCCGACAACTGGTGCCCCATCGAGCAGGACTACTACATCGACGGGCAGGCTTTCCGCGCCAATGGACCGCGGCCTATTCGCGTCTGCCTTGGCACAGGCACCGTCAGCAGCAACTTGGGCGAGGCATTGGGCATCAAGGGCGTCTATGGACGTGAGATCCCTGGCGGAGCTGCGCAGAGGCTGTATATGAAGCTCAAACCCAACAAGCGGTTGAAGAGCCTTACCGTACGCACCCTCTCCAACGATGTTGTCATCGGACTGATGGGCGTTACCCTGCAACAATAACAAAGAATCAATAACAATCAACAATAAGCATTATGAAACTAACAGGAAGACGTGAGAGTCAGAACGTCGACGACAGACGCGGACTCAGTAGTGGTGCCAAAGCCGGTTTGGGCGGTGGCATAATCGCAGTAATTCTCGGCATCGTGATGTCGCTCTTCAGCGGTGGCGGTGGTGGAGGCATCGACCTCGGCTCTATCATCAGCGGTGGTGGTGGCGGTCTGGGCGATATCCTCGGACAGATAACCGGTGGTGGCAGCCCCTCCTCTGAGCAGGTAGATACCACCAAGTTTACCGAGGAGGAGAAAGCCCTTGCCCGTGAGTGCCGTCAGATTCTGGCCAGTACGGAGGATGTGTGGGCGAAGGTGTTCAAGGAGTACAACCTGCCCAACTGCATGTCTAACCAGAGAGGCACCTATACCAATCCCACGCTGGTGCTCTTCACCAATAGCGTGAGCAGCAGCTGCGGCACGGCCTCCTCGTCGGTGGGCCCCTTCTACTGCTCAGGCGACCAGAACCTATATATCGACCTTTCTTTCTTCACGGAGATGAAGCGGCAGCTGGGTGTCAATGGTAGCACCTTCGCCTATGCCTATGTCATTGCGCATGAGATTGGCCACCATGTGGAGTTCCTCACCGGCTCGCTCACCAAGGCCCATCAGGACATGAGCAATGCCGGCAGCAACAAGCTGAAGAACCAGATCAGCGTGCGCCTTGAGCTGCTGGCCGACTACTATGCCGGCGTGTGGGCTCACTATGAGGATCAGATGTATCACTCGATGGAATATGGCGACTTGGAGAAAGGCCTTGAGCTGGCCAACGCCATCGGCGATGACTGGCTGCAGAAGCAGGCCACGGGCCGTGCCGTCGAGGAGTCGTTCACCCACGGCACCAGCGAGCAGCGCAAGCGCTGGCTGAAGAAGGGATTCCAGAC
>CAMVJU010000069.1 GCA_947167935.1 uncultured Prevotellaceae bacterium
TCAAGACCAGGCCCATCAATGCCTCTATCTCGTAGGCAGGACGGTTCCAGTTCTCGGTGGAGAAGGTATAGAGGGTGAGGTACTTCACACCCAGGCGCGAGCACTCTGCGGTGATGCGCTTCACGGTCTCCACGCCAGCCTTGTGGCCGAAGGTCCTGTCCAGTCCCTGCTGCATGGCCCATCGGCCGTTGCCATCCATGATAATGGCAATGTGCTGAGGGATGCGCTCTTTATCTAATTCGTAATTCATAATTCTTAATGCTTAATGGTTCCTTTCCTGAATCAATCCCTGTCGTTGTTGCAGGTCTTGCACTTGGCCCAGATATCATAGGTGAGTGTCACCTGCAATGTACTGTAGCTGTCAGTATTCTTGAACAGGCCCGAGCTCTTGATGCCGTAGGGGTCTTTCACTCCATCGAGCTTGTCGCTGCCTGTGAAGTGCATGATCCACTCGCCGGTGAGGTTCATACGGTCTGCCACCTTGTATTTCACACCCATACCGAGTAACAGCTGTCCAGCCACCGTCTTCTTGGTGAAGGCCAGGCCTGTGCCCAGGGCCATGAAGGGCGTGAGGCGCTTCGCACCCAGGTACTCCTTTCCTGTGCCGTAGGGCCAGAAGTTATATTCATAGCGCACGGTGAAGTCGGTCAGTTGGTTGCTGAAGCTGGCGATGCTGTCGTGCAGCACGGGATACCACGTTTCTACGTCTTTCGACGTTCCCTTCAGCTTGCCTGTGCTGATCTGTGCACTCCAGGCCATGCGCGGGTTCATCTTATATTTGGCGGTTGCTGCCACCATCGGCTGCATACCTTTGAGCAGTCCTCCGCCGAGGTCGCCCTGATAGGCCATGAGTCCCAGTCCGCCACCTACCTCCATACGGTATTCTGGGTCGTCTTGCGCCTTTGAAGCAATGAGTGAAAAGTGATAAGTGAGTAGTGCCAACAGCACTTTCACCATCCACATCTTTTTCTTGAAGAAATACTTTTCACTCATCACTTATTACTTAGCGTAGCGTTCCCTGCCACAGCTGTCCGCTGCTGGTGAGCAGCCAGAGGCGTCCTTGGGTGTCGGTTGCCATAGTCACGTGGTCGCCGCTGAGCGTTGAGGGGAAGTCGTAGTCGGTATTCAGACGCCACGAGATACCTTGGTCGCGTGAGATCCTGATCGTCTTGGAGTCGCCCACGGCCATCACCATATTGCTATAGAAGGCGATAGTCATGTTGTCGTTCAGGAGCAGGGGATAGTTGTTATCGTCGTCGAAGGGCATATACACCCACTGTCCCTTGCTGCCGTCGTGGCTCTCAATCTTTCTCCACACACGCATCGTGCCAACGTTCTCCTTCCTGGGTTTGCCAACGAGGAGCACATAGTCGGTATTGTCGGCAGGACCATAGGGCCAGCTGATGCAAACAGCCTCGCCGGCCATAGGCAGGAATGCTGCATTGTCGTCCAAGGTTTCATCATGCCACGTCTGTCCGTTGTCGGTCGAGCAACACAGGCGTCCGTCATCTGTCAACATGTAGCAGGCCGTTGTCGAGCGCCCCACGATGCTGTCCTTGGGACAAAGGCGGACGCTGTCGCCATAGGCTTCGAGGCGCATTCCCTCGGTCCAGGCCAGCGCCTCGTCAGTCCTCACCAGCTGCCACTCGAAACTGACACCGGTATCATCGCTGACATTCAGCGTGACGGTATACTCGCGTGTGTTGACACCATCAGGGGCAAAAACGCGGAAGATACGCGGCACACTCAGGTCGATGCTGTCGGTAGACGAATGCCATCTCAGCGAGTCGCTCGTAGCCGACTGCAGGGCCACCACACCGCCATTCTTTGTCCCGATGGTGCAGATAACGTGCTTGGCGTCGGTGCCTACGGGCAGCGGAGTGACATTATAGATGCGCTGGTTTAGGTGGTCGATGGTCATTTTATAGTTCGAGCCCGTCACCGTATTCACTACGGTGGTATCGTTGCCCGTCTTGCTCGATGTGGTATGCACATATCTATTCAGTGTGCCCAGTGTAAACTGCGTAATGGCCACATCGGTATAGCCCGAGTAGTCCACCTCGTCGTCTTTCAGGCACGACGTCAGGGTTGCCACGCATGTCAACAGCACACAGAATCTGAGAAAAAACCGTCTCATTCCGTTCTCTTTTATCATTTTAGGCTGCAAATGTACGCACATTTCCGCAAAAACGTGCAAAAAGCAACCTAGAATTAAGTAAAATATATCATTATTTGTCCGATTTTAAGTTGTTTTTAGGATTTTCCCTCTTTTACATACTCTAAAAATGTTTGCGCGCATGAAAAAAGTTGATTTCTTCTTCGGCAAGTCAGTATTTTTCACTAACTTTGCAGCCTGATTTCTTATCAAATAACCATCAGACTATGAAAAAGAAGCAATTCTTCCTCCTCTCCATGCTGCTCTGCGGCGTGCTGACGCTTTTCTCGGCCTGCGACGGCTCGAAGAAAGACAAGTCGAACAACGACGATGACGAAGAAAGCACCGAGGTATCAGACCGCGATGACAAGGACACCGAGGCAGCTTATAAGAAGTTGCGCGACGGCATTAAAGAGGCCAATAAACAATGCCCCATCAGCCTGGGTATCCTGGGCGAGATGACCAGTATTACCTTCGAGGACGGCGTACTGCTCTTCTCCTACGACATCGACGAAACCTACTTCAACGTGGCCACGTTGGCCCAAGACCGACAGGCGATGAAAAACAACATGAAGACGATGCTGAGCAATCCGCAGGGTGACGTGCGCACCCTGATGCAGCTCGTCATTGATGCCGACTGCAAGCTGAAGACGACCATGCACGGCAGGACTTCCGACGCTGTGGCCAGCGCTACCTTTAAAGCCGATGAACTGGAAGAGATCATGAACTCCGAAGTGACACCCCACGAAAAACTCGTCATGTCCATCCAATCCACACAGGCACAGCTTCCCCTGAATGCTGACGTGGGAATGATGGTTACAGAACTCAAGCTGGAAGGCGATGACGTAGTCTATGTCGTTGAAATGGACGAATCGATGTATTCCGTCAGCATGGTGCGTGAGAATAAGGCGGCTGTCAAGGAGACTATTGTGAACAATGTCAGGAATATGGGCCCCATTGAGCGTGAATTCATCAAGCTTGTGATCAACGACGACGCCAACCTGGTTTACCGCTACGCTACCAGTTCCGGTCATGTAGACGTCAAGATTACCAATGCTGAACTGAGAGAACTAATGTAACAACAATAATTATTTACACAAAAAAGGAAACACTATGAAAAAGAATCTTTTAATGATGGCTGCCGTCATGTTCGGCATCCTCATTGCCTTCGCAAGCTGCGACAGCAAGAAAAGTAAAAAATCCTCTGGCGACGACGATGAGGATGAGACCGAACAGGTAGAAAAAACCAGTAAGAAAGATGTTGCCTTGAAGAAGGTGGCCTCTTTGGAGGACATTGAGGCCCTGGCCGACTGTGATCTTGATGATCTAGACATCTCTGAACTTGGATTGGACGATTTTGACTTTAACAACATCAACCTCGACGATCTGACCGAAGACCAGGCCAACACCCTGCTTGACCTCATCGTATTGGTGGGAAGCAACGAGCTTCCGATGGAGACTGGCGAAGGAATTACTATGGAGTCTATCGATAAGGACAGAGAGAGCGTTACCTTTGTTATGGAGATGGCTCCCGAAGCCTTGCAAGGCATCACAATGGAACAGTTCAACCAGGTGCTGAATATGCCTGAGATGAAAGAAAGGATGATGCAGGAGTTTATCAAGGGTCTGGAGGGTAATAACGATTTCAACAAGTTTGCTCAGGTTATTCTCGTTGCCAAGAAAGACATGGTCATTAAGTTCGTCGACAAGGAGTCAGGCGACTCGGCCAACCTCACGCTTACAGCTGATGAGCTTCTTCGCATCCAGAATCAATAATCCCTTTATACCGTCATAATACGACAAGATAAAAATGGCATACACAACCTTAACCGCTGCCGAGGCTGCAGCGTTGATTAAGAACG
>CAMVJU010000070.1 GCA_947167935.1 uncultured Prevotellaceae bacterium
AACGTATTTAGCAACAAGCGCTATATGAACGGTGCTTCTACCAACCCCGACTTCGACGTGGTTGCCCGTGCTATCGTTCAGATTAAGAACGCTATCGATGCAACCATTAAGCTCGGTGGTACCAACTATGTATTCTGGGGTGGCCGTGAGGGCTATATGAGCCTGCTGAACACCGACCAGAAGCGTGAGAAGGAGCACATGGCCACCATGCTGGGTATGGCTCGCGACTATGCACGCGCCAAGGGGTTCAAGGGCACGTTCCTCATCGAGCCGAAGCCCATGGAGCCCTCCAAGCACCAGTACGACGTTGACACCGAGACCGTTATCGGTTTCTTGAAGGCTCATGGCCTTGACAAGGACTTCAAGGTGAACATCGAGGTGAACCACGCTACACTGGCTGGCCATACCTTCGAGCACGAGCTGGCTTGCGCCGTCGACGCTGGTATGCTGGGTAGCATCGACGCCAACCGTGGCGACGCTCAGAATGGCTGGGATACCGACCAGTTCCCCATCGACAACTACGAGCTCACACAGGCTATGCTGGAGATCATCCGCAATGGCGGTCTCGGCAATGGTGGTACCAACTTCGACGCTAAGATCCGTCGTAACAGCACCGACCTTGAGGACCTCTTCATCGCCCACATCAGCGGTATGGACGCTATGGCCCGTGCCCTGCTCAACGCTGCCGCCATCCTGGAGGAGAGCGAGCTGCCCAAGATGAAGAAGGAGCGCTATGCTAGCTTCGACGCCGGCATCGGCAAGGACTTCGAGGATGGCAAGCTCACCCTCGAGCAGGTCTACGAGTACGGCAAGAAGGTGGAGGAGCCCAAGCAGACCAGCGGCAAACAAGAGAAGTACGAAACCATCGTTGCTCTCTACGCTAAGTAATTATTCCCAGTTACTGATACTGACGCCCGCACTACTCTTGTTGTGCGGGCGTTGTATTAAAGTAAAACCTATGCTGAATCATTTAAGAACGATTGCGTTACTAATTCTTTTGTTGGGAACGTCAACTATTAGTGCGCAAAAAGCTGGGCTGAAGCCTCGACTAGTGGTGTGTACGGATATCGCACCGGCTAATGTGGAGCCTGATGATATGGAGTCAATGGTGCACCTGATGGCATATGCCGATATGTTCGAGATTGAGGCGCTGATAACCTCGGTAGGCTGGAACTGCGACCCCTATCCGATGGATTGGATGCGGTATCTTGGACGTGTGATTAAGGCTTACGACCGTGACGTACTGAACTTGATGAAACGCTCAGGGCAAAAGAAGCATTTGTCATTGAAAAAGGAGAATGGCAGTCAGATAATCGGCTATTGGCCGAGTGCCGAATACCTCGACAATCGTTGTGTGATGGGCAGCATGTATGGTGGTATCCGCTCTATCGGCGAGAACAACGACTCGCCAGGCAGCGAGCTGCTCATCCGTCTGGCTGATGAAGATGACCCTCGCCCCATCTACGTAGCAGCCTGGGGTGGCGCCAACACGCTGGCACAGGCCATCTGGCGTGTGAAGCAGACCCGTACGCCAGAAGAATTACAGAAGTTTGTGCGTAAGTTCCGCCTTTATACCATCACCGACCAGGACATGGATTACGCTCATCGCATGGACCGTGCCCGTAGTTCGCACATGTGGCTGCGTCAGGAGTTCAAGGACGAGTTGCAGTTCATTTGGGACGAGGGCACATGGCAGGAACAATGCGAGTTGGGCAAACAACATTGGGCTCAGCATCAGCAAAATATCCAGGGTAAGGGCGAGCTTGGCAAGGAATATCCAAACTACAAATGGGGCGTTGAGGGCGACACTCCGAGCTTCCTCTACGTGCTGCCCAATGGTCTCAACGACCCTGAGGATCCCTCGCAGGCTGGTTGGGCAGGCTATCATCAGCGTGGACTCTGTCCTGACTCCCTCACTACGGCCTGGACCAGTTGGCAAGAGCCTGTGCGCAGCATCAGCGTAGGTTACAAACAGCGTTTTTATCCTGATGAGTTGAACGACTTCATGGCCCGTATGGAGTGGGCCGACAAGGGCGAGGGCAATCATAATCCAATTGTGACAATTAATGGGCATCAAGGCCCCTCGCCATTAGTGATTCATGTGAAGGCTGGCAAGACTATCCGTTTGGATGCCTCAAAAACTATCGATCCTGACCGCCATGCCTTCCATCTCCATTGGTGGCAGCAGCCTGAGATAGGAATGGCAAAGCTGACTATCGACGATGCCAGAAATGTCGCTGTCAACGTCAGCATCCCTGCCGATGCTGCTGGTCAGACGCTTCACCTTATCTGTGAAGCCAGCGACCATGGTCCGTTTAACCTGAAGTCATATCAAAGAATCATTCTTATTGTCGAATCTAAATAAATCTAACATGAACATTGGAGACAAGGCGCCCGAGATTCTGGGCAAGGACGAACAGGGACGTGACATCCGTCTGAGTGATTATAAGGGCCGTAAGCTGGTGCTGTATTTCTATCCGAAGGACAATACAAGCGGTTGCACGGCTGAGGCATGCAGCTTGCGCGACCACTACGGTGAGTTGCAGGGCAAGGGCTATGAGGTGGTAGGCGTGAGCAAGGACTCGGCCGCCTCGCATGTGAAGTTCAAGGAGAAGTATGAGTTGCCCTTCCCCCTGATTGCCGATGTCAACCACGAGCTCTTAGAGGCAATGGGCGCTTGGGGCGAGAAAGTGATGTATGGCAAGAAGACCGTTGGCACCATCCGTACCACCTTCATCATCAACGAGGAGGGTATCATCGAGCAGATCTTCGCTGGCAAACAGGTGAAGACCAAGGAACACGCTGAGCAGATACTAGGTTGATTTCAGTATCTCCATATACTGGTCGTAGGTGATATGCCTGCCGCCCATCGATGCCAGGTGCGGCGTCTCAAACTGGCAGTCGATAAAGCTACCGCCAATGGTATCCATCACCATTGCCAAGTGAATGAGCGCCAGCTTTGAGGCATTGGGCACCAGCGAGAACATGCTCTCGCCGAAAAAGGCTCTGTACAGTGTAACACCGTAGAGACCGCCTACAAGACGTTCACCTTCCCACACCTCCACGCTGGCGGCATAGTTCCGTCGATGCAATTCGGTATATGCCTCAATGATGTTTGGCCCCAGCCACGCACCTCCTTGCTCATTGCGTGCCTGTGCCTTGGAGCAGCCGCGAATCACTCCGTCAAAGTCCTTGTTGATGGTCACTTGGTATTTTTGCTGCCGCAATAGCTGCTTCATTGAATGGCTGATATGAATCTCGCTGGGGAAGATGACAAACCTGTCCATTGGGCAATACCAATGCGGCTCGCTCTCCATGTGGAAGGCATACCAGGGGAAGAAACCGTTGCTATAGGCTAGCAGCAGACGGTTTACCGACAGATCGCCGCCGATAGCTATCAGCCCGTCTTCCTCGCCCCAATGTGGATCAGGAAACCACAGCTCGTCATCCAATTGCCAGACAGCCATTCTGTTAATGCATAATGCTTAATGCATGATTCATCATTCCGACGGTGACCTCGCCACCATTCTTCAGGCAGCCGAAAAGAATCTCTCGCATCAGCAGGGGCTTTAGCTGCTGGGCGATGACGCGATCCATTTCCCTGGCTCCATATTCGGCTGTAAAGCCCTCCTTCAGCAGATGGTCGAAGGCCTCAGCGGTGAGTGTCATCTTCACCTGCTTGGCTTCGAGCTTGGCATCCAGCTCACGCAGCTTCTTCTTTAGGATGAGCGTCGCCATCTCCTTGTCCATATCGTGGAATACAACAGCACCTGACAGACGGTTGAGGAACTCAGGCTTGAAGGTTTTCTTCACCTGTTTCATCATCGCCTCGCCTCGGCTGACGCTGCTGTTGAAGCCGATGCTTTGTGAGGCAAACTGTGCTCCGGCATTCGAGGTCATGATGAGGATGACGTTGCGGAAATCGGCCTTGTGGCCCTTATTGTCGGTCAAGCGGGCATAGTCCATCACCTGTAGCAGAATGTTGTAGATGTCCTGATGTGCCTTCTCAATCTCGT
>CAMVJU010000071.1 GCA_947167935.1 uncultured Prevotellaceae bacterium
CCGATGACATAGACGTCGAAGTGTGTTCCCTCTCTGACGCCGTGGGCTGCACCCAGGTCGATATACAGCTCCTTCTGCTTCTCGCCTTTCACCGTGCCGCGCTCAATGATACGTGCCGAGAAGGGATAGATGGTGTCGTAGTATTTCTTCACCTGCTTGCGCAGTGCCTCCAGAGCCTCCTTCATGGCCGAGTCGGCGGTCTTGAACCACGTCCAAGAGGTGCGGTTGATGTCAAAGACACGACTGTCTATCATCTCACCCGTGGCAGGGTCCTTCACGTTGATGGTCACGCCAATCTGCGCATAGTATTCGGGATAGTGGCGCCGCTTGTCGTTCACCGTCCTATACTCGAAGGTCGTCGACATATAGTTGATGGTGCCGTCGATGAGGAGGTCGGTCATCTGGTTAGGGTCGCTGTGCAGCCTGTCGATGACGATAAATCGGCGCACGCCACCCAGGGCCGTCACGACGCTGGCAGTGACGGCATCGGCATATCCTGCCTGCTCCGTAGTGGTCTTGTCGGCCACGGCGTCCAGCACGGCACCGACCACCTTGACCAACTCCGAAGGTTTCTCACCCTTCATGGTATAGCTCAGCTTGTCCACGGCCACCGTCAGTCTGGCGTTCTGACTGGCCTCCTGGGCTTGTGTGTTCACTGCCATGCCGCACAGCAGCAAGGTCAGCATCCAGAGTTTTGTTTTCATAATTGTTTACGTCTTACTGGTGGAATCACGATTCTTTAGTAAGCGGCAACCTTGGTGAAGGGGCCTGAATAGAGGAAGTTCGTACCCCTATACTTCGTGCCTGTGCCGTCGGGATCCAGCGTGTATTCCAGAGCAGGAATAGAGATGCTGTTAGCGCCGATGGTCACCTGACCGCCCACGGCATAGTAGGCGATATCTTGCGTAGGAGTGGCGGAAACAATAGCGGCACTCATCGAGCGGATGTCGAACGTGCCCTGTGGCAGCACATTCAGGTCGCCCTCATTGTAGCGGATATTTACCGAGATGGTGTGCCAGGGAGAAACGGGGTTTGTAATGTCGCAGTTGGACAGCGTGATGGTATACCACTTCTCGCTTTCGTTCAGCAGTCTGGACGACCAGAAAGCCCTATCCACTGTAAAGTTAGTGGTGTTAATAGTCAGCGATGTGCCAACGGTCACAGGAGGATTGCTGGACGGTTCGTCTTTGTCACTGCCGCAAGCGGTCATCGTGAAGGCCACCATAGCAGCCATCACCATTGTTCCGAAAAATTTGATAGTTTTCTTCATAGTTGTAGTTATATTAAAAGGGTTATTAAAATGTTGTTCTATTTTGCATCTTTTCCTGTGCAGGAACTGCCTCAGTAAACAGGCGGCGCAGGCCTTGCTCGTAGGAACGGAGTGCCTCGCGACCTCTGGCGGTGATGCGACAGGAGGTATAGGAAAGACGGCCTATGCCGGTCTTGCTGACTTCCAGATAGCCGGCATCCTTCAAGGTGGTAATCTGGACACTGAGATTGCCACGCGTACTGCCCGTAATCTCACAGAGATACATGAAGTTGGCACTCTCCAGACTGTCGAGGGCCACCATGATTTTCAGTCGCAGTTCGTTGTGCAACAAGGGATTGATAACAGCAAACTTAAATGAATTCATAATTCATAATTTATAATTCATAATTCCGGACATACCTATGGAACAGGTGTCCGGGGATAATCAGGGCGATGATGGCGATGAGGGAAGCGATGAGCAGCTGCCACGGCCAGAGGTCGCCTTGCAAGAAGAGCGGAATGGCGGAGAGAAAGGAGCCGATGATGCCGCAGATGGTCTTCGGTCGGAAATGCAGGATAACACCCGTCATGAAACAGCCAAAGCCGATGAGCAGACCCTGATAGGCACAATAGCACTGCGGGAAGACGCCCGTAAAGCCCATGGCCGCACCACCCACGCAGCTGGCAAAGCCAATGAACACCCACATCATCAGGATAACGTTCTGGTCGAGCGTGCGGCGACCGGTGCGTTCATAATCTTCGTTGAGGAAATACATCATCAGCGGCGTGCCGATAAGGGGAATTCCCAGCCACAGCCACGAACACCAGTCCTCATGCCATATCATCAAAGCGAGAAACTCCAGGAAGAGCACGATGGCCGTAGGATAACCCCACGCCAGAAACAGGTTTTCGCCAGTAGGCTCGTGCTGACCTCTCACTTCAGCACGGATGCTGTTGATGATGTCGAGTTCGGTTTCTTGCATAGGTGACATAGCGTTAGTTATCTTTTATGACACAAAGATAATGTTTATTTTCTAAACTATAGATAATTTCTCTATAATTTTAGCGTTTGTTAACGCACTAATTGCACAAAGGGTCTGCCCTTGTGTGCTGCTGACAACAACAAAGCCCCGCCAAGTGACGGGACTTTGCTATGTGTATGGATGATTTGCTTACAGTGACAGCACCTGCTTGGCGGTCTCGTTTTCGGGGTCGATCTGGATGAGCTTCTCGGCAATGGCCTTGGCGGCATCCTTGTCGTCCTTGACGATGAAGTAGTAGGCAATCATGTAACGATAAGACTCGATGATGCGGGCACGCTCGGTGGCGTCCTTCTCGGCGCGGGGCTCAATGAGTTCGATGAGCTTCTCGTAGTAGGGCTTGGCAAGGCCGAGCTTTGAGTCGGGGTCCATCTGGGCATTGATGCGGGCACGCATAAAGAGGGCGTACTCCTGGGCATTCTCGTACTTGCTGGCGAGGTCGGCATAGACGGCGTCGGCCTTCTGGAAGGCGGCCTTCTTGGCATCGGCATCCTGCAGGGTGCCGCCATGCTGCATGTGCAGGCTGGCAAGTGCGGCAATGTCGTTGGCTGTGGCCTTGTCGATATTGTTCAGGTAGTCCTCATAGTGCTTGATGGCATTGGGATAGTCCTCCTGCTGCTGGTAAGCGTCGGAGAGGTCTTTGATGACACCGGCGCGCTTGGCCTTGTTGTCGAGGTCTTCCTGCTCGAGGGCCTTGAGATACATGGCGATGGCCTTGTCGTGCTGCTTGGCACCGCTGAGGGCCTTGCCATAGTAGACGTAGTCGTAGTAGGAGAACTTGGCAGAGTCGCTCTGGTTGAACAGGCGGTCGGCATACATCAGAGCCTCGTCGTACTGCTTGAGGTCGGTGCTGTTGAAGAAGGCCAGACGGTTGAAGGCGGCATTGCGGGGCTTCTTGGTGAGGCCGAACTTGGCAATGTCGAGGGCCTGCTGGTTCTTCTGCTTAAAGAAGGCTGCCATGGCGTAGTCTACGAGGTCGCGGTCTTCCATGAGGTTCTTGTCGGCCTTGTTGTAGGAAGCCAGTGCCTTGTCGAAGTCGTTGGACATGTAGTAGATGCGGCCTGCCAGTGCGTCGACGGCGATGTCGGGACGCTGAGCGCGCAGGTCTTCCAGCTTGGCAACAGCAGACTTCGGGCTGAGCTTACGATAGACGTTGGCATACTTGTAGTAGCCGTCGGGGTTCTTGGGGTCGGCATAGACAGCCATGTCATAATACTGTGCGGCAGCACCACCGTCGTCGGCCAGGGCCTTGAGGTCGCCCAACAGGATGAAGGCGGGAGCAAACTGGTGGTTCTTGACAGCCTCCAGGGCATACTCGGCATAGATGCGTGCACGGGCGGTGTCCTTGGCCTCGTAGAAGGCGCGACCGAAGCCGGTGAGAATCTCAGGATTCTTCCTGTTCTCCTTGTAGTAGGGCTTGATCTGCTTGTCGAGGTCGGCGGGTTTGCTACTGATAATCTTCTTGACGGCATCAATGTCGGCAGGTGTGCCGGTCTGTGCCTTTGCTGCGGTGCTGAATACAGTCACGAGGGCAGCGATAAACAGATATTTCATTGTTTTCATCTTGATATGTATTTTAATCATTGTAATTTCCATTGACGATGACGTTACGCACATTCATGCTGGCCTGGATGGTGAGCAGTCCTGCGCG
>CAMVJU010000072.1 GCA_947167935.1 uncultured Prevotellaceae bacterium
TCGTCCCAGTCGCGCTGGTCCTCGATGCGCTGCATGATTTCTGCCGACAGCGGCGGCACGCCCAGCTTCTGCTTCAGACGGTCGATGTCAGCGTCGGTATATCCGGCCTGCTTGCGGCGTTCCTCCATTGTCAGCCTTTTGTCGGCACGGAACTGGGCCTTGGTCATGTAGACCACGCTGTCTACATAGAGTTCAGTACGCTCTTTGAACACCTCGCGGGCAGTGCCGGCCAGCAGGTTCAGGTCGATGCTGCCGTCGAAGACCACACGTTTCAGGTTGCCCTGCGGCACGTAGTCGATGCCTTCTTCCAGCTGGTAGACGGCGTCGGCCTGCACGTTGGAGAGCTTGGCCTTGACAAGGAGGATGTTGATGCTCATCGACGTGTCGGGTGCCAGCGCATCGTATTTCATGTACATCTCCTCATGCTGGGCGTCCTTCGTGATGGTGCCGCACAGCCTGCCCTTGGTGTAGACGCGTGTGGTATTGCCCTGCTCATCGATGGTATAGACCTTCGGCATCTTGCGGGCCTTCTCGAGGAAGGTGTAGGGCTTCAGCTCGTAGAAGTCCATGATTTCGCCATTCATGTCGGGGTGCACCAAGTCGCGACCTACCATAATCCTGGCTCCGTCGTCCTCGTCGCGGCTGTAGCGCACGTCGAGTTCGCAGATGCCTTCGTGCACACGGTAGAGCTTATGCTGACGATCCTTGATGTGGGCAATGCCGTCGTCCACATAGCGGTAATAGCCATAGATGCGCATGCAATAGCTGCGCTTCTTCTGATAGTCCACGCCCTCCAGCTTGAACTCCTTCCATATATCGTCATCGTCGGTCTGCGCCTGCATCGGGATGCACACCGTTAAGCACAATAACAATAACAGCAACCAAGCGGTGCTGCGCTTTTCTGCGTTGCTCTTTTGTTTCATTTTATGTCGTTTTTGCAAAAACTGCGCGCAAAGGTACAAAATATTTACGAATTACGAGTTGTGAAATGATTATTTTTTCTTAACTTTGCCCCAAAATTGACAAAATAAGCTAAAGAGCATGAAAAATTGGAGTAAAATGACGATGGCGCTGCTGCTGATGGCGCCGATGGCAGTCCTCGCCCGTGAGGCCACCGTGACCTCGCCCGACGGCAAGCTGCAAGTGACAATCAACGACAACGACGGCCGTGCCACCTATGCCGTCACCCTCGACGGACAGCCGATGCTGTTGCCCTCTGCCTTGGGTTTCAAGGCCGATTTTGGAGACTTCACGCAAGGGTTGAAGATTACCAATACAAAAGCCAGTCAGACAGACCGTTGCTATGAGATGCGGCAGGTGAAGCAGTCGCACATTCACTATCAGGCCACCCTGCTCACCATCAACTTCGAGAATGCCAAACAGCAGCAGATGTCGATGGAGTTCTCCGTCAGCAACAACGACGTGGCCTTCCGCTATCTCATCCCTCGTCAGAAGGGCGACAATCCCAAGAGTGCCGTCATCCTTGAGGAGGCCACCGCCTTCTCTCTGCCCGAAGGCACCACCACCTTCCTCACCCCGCAGAGCGGCGAGATGGTGGGGTGGGAGCGTACCAAGCCCAGCTATGAGGAGGACTACCATGCCGATGCCCCGATGACCGAGCGCAGCCTGTTTGGCAAGGGATACACGTTCCCCTGCCTGTTTGGCCTCCCCCCAACCCCCTCCGAAAGAGGGGGGACTAAGAAGCCTGAACATGGCGGTTGGGTGCTCATCAGCGAGACAGGTGTCAGCAGCGCTTACTGCGGCAGCCGCCTCTCTGACTATTCTCTCTCCTCTCTCCTCTCTCCTCTCTCCTCTTTCGGCTCCTATCACATCGCCTATCCCATGCCTGGCGAGAACAACGGCAATGGCACTTCGTCGCCCGGCATCGCCCTGCCTGGGCAGACGCCTTGGCGCACTGTCACCGTTGGTAACTCGTTGAAACCCATCTTGGAAACCACCGTTGCCTATGATTTGGTTGAACCTCTCTACGAGCCCTCCATCGACTATCAGAGCGGACGCTACACATGGTCGTGGCTCATCTGGCAGGACAACTCCATCAACTACGACGACCAGGTGCAGTTCATCGACCTCGCCTCCGCCATGGGCTTCGAGCTCTGCCTTGTCGACAACTGGTGGGACCAGAACATCGGCCGTGAGCGCATGGCCGAGCTGTCGCGCTATGCCCAGTCGAAGGGTGTCTCGCTCATGCTCTGGTACAACAGCAACGGCCATGAGAACAACGCCCCGCAGACACCACGCGACTGCATGAGCAACTCCATAGCCCGCGACCGCGAGATGGCCTGGCTCAAGTCTATCGGCGTCAAGGGCATCAAGGTCGACTTCTTCGGAGGCGACAAGCAGGAGACCATGCGACTCTACGAGGACATCCTCTACGATGCCAACCGCTACGGCCTGCAGTGCATCTTCCACGGATGCACCCTGCCGAGGGGGTGGGAGAGGATGTACCCCAACTACGTGGCCTCCGAGGCCGTGCTCGCCTCCGAGAACGTCTATTTCAGCGAGGGCCACGCCAAGACGCAGGCCTTCGAGCTCTGTATGCATCCCTTCTGCCGCAACGCCACCGGCACGATGGACTGGGGCGGCATCATCATGAACAAGTATCTGTCGAAGGACAACAAGAGCCGCCACCGCCGCTACACCACCGACATCTTCGAGATGGCCTCAGGCATCACCAACCAGACCGCCGTCCAGTGTGTGGCCATGCAGCCCAATAATCTCGGCGAGCTTCCCCAGTTTGAGCTCGACTGGCTGCGCGCCATGCCTGCCACGTGGGACGAGACGTGCTTCATCGACGGCTATCCCGGCCGTTACGTCGTGCTGGCCCGCCGCCACGGCGACGACTGGTATGTCGTGGGCCTCAATGCACAGCAGGAGCCGCTGAAGCTCACGCTCACCCTTCCCATGTTCCCTGCCAAGGTGCAGCTGAAATACTACGTCGACGACCCGCGCACCGGCCTGCCCACCCTCACCACGCTGAAGACCGACAAGCGCCAGCAGGTGCGTGTGGAGATGCAGCCCAACGGCGGACTCATCCTGCAGCAATAACGGGAAAAGGCAGTTCAGGCAAAAAAGGGCTGAAAACGCAAGTTTTCGGCCCTTGAAGTGTTAAAATGTAGCGAATTTTGGCGCTAAACGTGGAATCGTGGAATCGTGGAATCGTGGAATTCACACCCACAGCACCTGCATGGCATTGAGATTGTGATTGCGCAGCACCTGCAGTTTGATGGTCATCTGCTTGGTGTCAATCTCCAGCCTGTTGAAGCTGATGCCGTAGCGTGTCCAGCGGTTCATCACGAAGCCTATCACCAGCCCGAGGGCGAAGGGTGACCTGCATTTGATGATGGCCGACTGGTCGGTTTCTGCCTTTACCTTGAAGAGCGAGGGCAGCTCTCGATACATTTCAGAGAGGTGGGTATCTCGAATGGTTTCCATAGGCTAGATTGTGTCTTGGATTTTCTGATACATACCCTGCTTCAACCTCTTGACATATCCAGCATTCATCCATCGCCCCAACTGTTGCGAAGCCGCTTTAAAAGAGATATTCAGATTCTGCTCCACATCCTTTGTCGTGAACTGCCTGGGCAGGTTGTTGTAGGCAAAAGAGTTTTGCGTATTCCTTACCCTCGGCTTCATGTCGCGGGCGGCGTTGTCCCAGCTCTCCTGCAGCATCCGTCCAAAGAAGTAGTCCTGCCAGTAGATGATGGCTTCGTAGATCAAGGTGGCGAATTCAAGGTCGCTTTTCTCCACCTTCATCAGCTTAACGGGGTCGCACCCACCCCCATCCCCTCCCGTGCGGGAGGGGCGTTTAGACGCCTTACTTGCGGTTTTAGTCTCCCCTCCCGCACGGGAGGGGCCGGGGGTGGGTTTCTCTGCCTCTTTGATGGC
>CAMVJU010000073.1 GCA_947167935.1 uncultured Prevotellaceae bacterium
CGCTACCGTTGGCATCGCGGCTGATGAGGCTGCTGGCATCGCTGCCCTCGCAGTCGCCGTTCCTGACATATTCCTTCCAGAGGCTGGTCCCCTCGCCGTCTGCCTTCGGTGCCGAGGGTAGGCTGCCGTCGGTGGTGTACATCAGCGTGGCACCCTCTGGGATGTCGACGCTGAACTGGAACGAGCCCGTGAACAGCTTGCTGTCTGCGCTGACGACGGGCTGCGGCAGGCGTTGCGTGGCGAAGGTGGCGGAGGCATTGCTGGCGCCCGGCGTGGGTGTGGACGTCCATCCCCACTCGTCGCTGCCATCGGCGGTGCGGGCGTAGGCGGTGCGGCTCAGCGCTTCCGGATAGCTTGCGCTGGCGATGAGCGTTCCACTCTTGTCGCTCAGGCAAATCACGCCCCCGTCGCAATCCAGCTTGAACGGCGCCTGATTGCTTTTGATGTCGTTGGACCCCAGCCACAACACCAGGAACCCCTTGGCAGGAATCGTGCCGATGTCGTCGGGCATCTGCCAGCGGGTCAGGTCTGCAGGGTCGTCGCTCAGATAGCAACGGGCGAGGTCAATGGCCTGGTCAGAAGGATTGTAGAGTTCTATCCAGCTGTCGAAATTGATGGCAGGACTCATCACCGAACCAGCATTCGATGCCATCAGTTCGTTAATGACAACCGTCGCTGCCCTTGCCGTTGTCAGGGACAACATGGCTAACAAACCTACTATCAGTTTCTTCATTATAAACTTTCTTTATGTCAATTTACTCTGCAAAATTACTGCATTTTCCCGAAATCCGAAATTTTTCAATAAGAAAAGTATGCACCAAGGGTTAATTACTAATAATGCTGCACGAATTACTAAGAACGAAAGTTAAAAAAACTGCCGTCAGCGAAGAATTTGTATTACTAAGTTTTTAGATTTCTAATGTTTTAGTAGTTTTGCAAACGAGAACAAAAAAACAACGCAATATGAAACAACAGACATTGACCAAGAGCGAGATGCAGGTGATGAGCATCCTGTGGAATATGGGCAGGGGGGCGTGCGTCAACGACATCCTGGCGCAGTACCCCGAGCCGAAACCGGCCTACACCACCATTGCCACGTTTCTGAAGATTCTGGAGCAGAAAGGCTTCGTGGAGCGGCGGAAGGGACACGCGGGAAAACAGCTGCTCTATACCCCCCTGATGACGCGGGAGCGCTATCGCCTGCAGGTGATGGACGATGTGAAGCAGACGTTCTTCGATGGGTCTGCGGCTTCTCTCGTCTCATTCTTTGCCGAAGCTGACGAATTGTCGCAAGAGGACATCAACGAGATTCTGACCATCCTGCAGAACAGGAAAGCCCAACAGTAATACAACCTATGATGATCACGGATTTCATATATTACGATCTGAAGGTGGCGGCCCTGATAGCCGTGTTCTATCTGTTCTACCAACTGCTGCTGGCACGCGAGGCCATGCCTTCGTTCAACCGTGCTGTGCTGCTGACGGCCATCGCACTTTCATTGGTGTTGCCACTATGCGTGGTGACCATACATGTTTCCGCACCCCTCGCTCCCCTCGCGGATAGAGGTGGTTTCACAACCCCGACGGACCTTGTTGCCCCACCCTCGGCAACTCAGAAGCCGACAGCTGCCACACCCTTGGGAGCGGAACTCTGGGGGAGCATTCTTGGAACGATTCTCGCAGCAGGAATCCTGATACGGCTGTCCGTCGTAGCCCGCAGCTGTTGGCAGCTGCACCGCCTGATAGCCAATGGCGAACGCCACACCCTGCCCTCCGGCACGCAGGTTTGCGTGGTTGAGTCCCCCGTTGCTCCCTTCTCGTGGATGCATACGGTGGTGCTCTCGCGGGCTGAGTGGCTTTTGCTGTCGCCATCTGTTCTTGCCCATGAAGAGGCGCATGTGCGCCATCGTCATAGCTACGACGTTCTGGTCGTAGAAGTGCTCACGGCTCTGCAATGGTTCAACCCCGTGGTGTGGTTCCTGCGTCAGGAACTGCGCACACTCCACGAGTATGAGGCCGACGCATCCGTCCTCTCACGCGGCTTTGACGAAAGCCAGTACATTCATCTGCTGATGCAGAAGGCGACCGGCATTCAGGCCTGTGCCCTCGCCAATGGCATCCACACACCCAAAACAAAAAAACGAATACTGATGATGTTAAAGACAAAAACAAACAGGGGCGCATGGCTCAAGGCGCTCTATATCGTGCCCGTCGTGCTCACCTCGCTGGCCATGACCGCCAAGACGGTCGTGGATGATGAGACCGTCACGACCGACGACAACTGCGCCGTGCGCATATTCAACGAAAAAAACAACGACCGTGGCGACAGCTACCAGATACGCCATCAGCCTGGCGTGAAGTTCTTCCGCAACGGTCAAGAAGAGCCGATTCCAGAAGGGCGCAGCATCGCCCTCGATGTAAAGAAAACCACGATGCAAGTCAACGGCAAGCCCATCGACCAGCTCACTTTGCTCGACCTGCCTTTAGGTGCACTCAAGGAGATTCATCTCACGGAGAAAGGCTCCGACCGCTATGTCTGCAATCTGATGACAACAAAGACGATGAAATACAGCTCAAAAATGAGCGACACGGAGTTTGTTATTTATGCGAAGAAGCAAAAGGCAGCGGGATTGGAACAAAGTGCTATTACTCAAGCCATGTTGAACGAGGCTGGAAGTATCAGCCGTGCTCATATTCTCCATCTTAATGGTGTGTATGGCAGCAAAAAAGGCAACTTGTTTATCGTTGATGGAAAAGAGGTCTCACGCGAGGAGTTCAACCAGATAAAGCCTGAAGCCATTGCCTCGGTAACGGTGATGGACGTCGGCCCGGCCAAGAAAGCCTATGGAGAGAAAGGACGCTATGGGGCCACAATCGTAGAGACAAAGCAGGCTGGCTCGGAAAACCAGCAAGGACAGGGCGACCGGGTTTACGACGTCTGCGAACAGCTGCCGCAGTTCCCTGGAGGCGATGTGAAGCTGATGGAGTTCATTTCGCGAAACATCAAATACCCTGAAATTGCAACGGAAAATGATGTGCAAGGTCGTGTGATAGTGAGGTTCATCGTGGAAAAGGATGGTAGCCTGACAAATCCGGAAGTCTTGGCAACATCACCAGGTATTGGTGAAGCCATTCCAATAGAGGTTACAAGTTACAAGACCGAGAAGGAACGCCAAGACGCAGAAGATCACAATGCTGGCGTACAAGCCCTGCGTGATGAAGCTATCCGCGTAGTCAAGGCAATGCCTAAATGGATACCTGGTAAGCAAAACGGTAAGGTGGTACGTTGCAAATATAGCATCCCCGTGACCTACAGGCTCAACTAAGGCTCTCCCCTGAAGCAAGCAAAGCCCTTCCACTCCTCTTTTACGCCCTTAAAAATAGGCAATGAAATGCAACTTTTATCCCACCCCAAAAAAATGTTAGGCTATAATATTTTTGATTAGTTAGCAAAAGGAGAGATGCATCTACAAAAGTTCCCGTCTTGCTCGTGAGGAGTAGGACGGGAACGCTTGCTTTTATCGCTTCTTGCCAATACGCTATCGCGACTTATTTCCGGAAATGTTTTCCCACGACGGGCAGACTGCTGAGCGGCAGGTCGCGCTTCACGATGAACGCCACGTAGACCACGAGCAGCAGCGTGTTCGCCAGCAGGGCGGCCCAGAGCGGCAGGTGGGCGT
The DNA here is from genome assembly GCA_947167935.1 of uncultured Prevotellaceae bacterium. GTDB lineage: Bacteria > Bacteroidota > Bacteroidia > Bacteroidales > Bacteroidaceae > Prevotella. The sequence goes on from CAMVJU010000073.1 coordinate 3,681, forward strand.
TGGCCAGCATCATCAGGGCGAAGAGCACGGCCGAGAGCAGGACGTAGAAGCCCATCGACTTCAGCGGATACTGGATGGGGTAGTACTTCTGTCCGGCGAA
>CAMVJU010000074.1 GCA_947167935.1 uncultured Prevotellaceae bacterium
TCATATACATCTGCCGTTCCTGATAGTCGTGCCCCACCATACGGCGATGCATCGATGGAATCTTCTCGCCGGCAAAGACTTTCTGTTTCTCGTAGGTTTCTTTGTCCATCGTGTAGCTGCTCAATAACTGGCAGCAAAGGTATGAATATTTTTTGTTAGTAACAAACTTCTTGCTAAGAATCTTATGACATTTATAATCCTACTCGTTCTTGATGCTGTTGACGGGATTCTCGGTGGCGGCGCGCCAGCCTTGGAAGGCGGCAGTGAGGACATTGACTGCAAGGACAATGAGCAGCGAGAGCAGCAGCGGGAGGGGGCGCATCGTGACGCTAAGGCCAGAGATGCTGCCCACCTTGGGAGCCAGCCAGTAAGCCAAGGGGATGGCGATGACGGCAGCCACAAGCGACTGGATGACCACCGTGCGGAGCAGGCGCAGGGTGATGCTGCTGACATCGGCTCCGAAGACCCGGCGCACAGCAATCTCGCGGCGACGCTGGCCTACGAAGTAACTGTTCATAGCCATCAGGCCGAGGACGGCTATCAGCAGGGCAACAACCGTAAAGACCGTTAGCACACTCAAGAATCGTTCGTAGTCCTCGTACCACTTACGGTGGAGTTGATGAAGTGAACGGATTTCGTCCGTCTCGTGACCCGTCAGTTCTTTCAGCAGAGCCTTCATCGTCCCCTCTACTTTTTCGCGATTGCCATGATAGCGGACAAGGGCCATACGGGGCGGGCCATAGTCGCCCATATCCTGAACGAATTCATCCCTCTTGAATATGATATAAGGTGTAGGATGCTCCTCCTCGTACATCACGCTCTGGTAAACCATATCGGGATAGAGTTCACTGACTCGACTCGGCTGCTGTTGCCCTTGGATGACATATTCGGTGTCCGTGTCGTTCCTGCCGAACTGCCGCAACAGTTGGCGGTTGACGCCCCTACCGTAGTTACCGCCCACGGGGTCAGAATAGCTCTTCTCGGGATGGATGTCCAAGATGTTGAAGAAACAGGTGTCGCCCATCAGGAACCGCATGCTAACTACCGTCCCGTCGGGGGCAGTAACGGTGTTGTTCTCCAGCATACTGAGGGGCGTGCCGTAGCCGAAGCCGACTGCATCCACTTCAGGAAGTTTCAGCAAGCGGTCGCGGAACGTCTGGCGCTGAGTGTAGTTGAGAGGGGTGATGCCCCACATCTCAAGTGCATCGTCAATGTTGTAGCCCAAAGGCTGGCTCATACGGTCACGGATACCACTGCCCAAAAGCAGCGTGACGGTAAGCATGACGATGGCGAAAACGGTCTGCAACACCATCAGCACATGGCTCCAATGCTGACGCACACGGCGGCGGAAGGTGCCTCTCACAATATCCATAGGCTCATAGCCGCTGAGGATGGAGGCAGGCACAAAGCCAGCCAAGGCTCCAATCAGGACGATGCCCACGGCGAAGCCCACGATGGTTACCAGACCTGTATCCTTCAGCAAGTCCATCGGGCAGTTGGCCATCTCAACGGCCTTGTCCTGCAAGGCGAGAGCTATGAGGTAGGCTACGGCAAACGTGGCAGCGGTGAAGGCGATGCTCTCGCCGATAAGCCGCACAGCCACCTGCCAACGCTGTGAGCCAAGCAGTCGCCGCGTGGCCATCTCTTTGGAACGCTCCGTGGTGAGCGACACGCTGAGGTTGACATAGTTGAAGATGGCGAACACCAGTACAAACAAGGCAATCATCACGTAGAGTCGGGCCATGTCGCGGCTGCCGTGATTCAGGTCGTCTACATTCAGCGAACAGTTGCGAGCGTCATAGTAGAGCGTAGAAAGCGGCGTGAGCGTCAGCTCCTTCACGGCTTCTATCTTGTAGATCCAAAAGCAGGTCTTCAGGTAGTCGCGCATGGCGGTGATCTTGCTCCGCAGGTCGCAGCCCTCGCGCTGCATCAGGTACAGCACGCAACTGCCCGCATTGTTCATGGTCTCGACGTAGGCTGAGGAGTGAATGTTGCGCAGGTTCTCCACATTGATGATGCACTCGTAGTCTGAGGGAATCACGGAGCGGTCGAAGTCGTCCATGATGCCGCTGACGGTGTAGGTGGCATGGCTTTTCTCGTCTTTCACGTCGCCAATGACTACCTCCTTACCGACGGCATCGCCATCAGGCCAGCAGCGCTGGGCGAAGGATTTGCTGACCACCATCTGGTTTGGGGCGCTGAGCACCTTCTTCCTGTCACCCGTCAGCAGGCGGTAGTCGAAGAACTCGAAGAAGTTGGGGGCGACGACAAGTAACTTGGCATCGACTTCCTCCCCACGAACAATAGGTGATATGTTATAGCCTGAGACGGAGCACCAGTCCTCAATCTCAGGGAATCGGTCTTTCAGCTTCTGTCCCACGCGGAAGTGTGACATCATGTATTCCTCGTTGCCCACGACGAAGGTGCGGTCGCCCCGCGTTTGGTAGCTTTCTACGGATGTCTGCCTGTAGATAAGGTCACCTAACAGCAGGAGGAACACCATCGAGAGGCACAGCCCCACGAGATTGATAACGGTAAACAGCCGATGACGGCTCAAGAATTTCAGATAACTGTTCATGTTCTTCTACTTTATTACTAATACTTCATTGTCTTTGAATGCTTCGTAGCCGCTGGTGACGATGCGCTCGCCTGGCTCCAGCCCCTCCAGCACCTCGTAGTGCTGCGGGTTCTGGCGGCCGATGCGGATGTTGCGGCGGTAGGCTTTCTGTCCGCTCTTGTCTAACACGAAGATCCATTGGCCACCAGTGGTCTGGAAGAACGTGCCGCGAGGAATGATGATGGCCTGCTCGGGCTGACCTAACTCCAAATCAATATAGTAGGTCTGACCCGTGCGGATGTTCTCAGGGCGCTCGCCACGGAAGATGAAGTCGCAGCGGAACTTGCCCTCGCGCACCTCGGGATAAACCTTGCGGACTTGCAGCTGGTACTGCTTGTCTCCTCGCGTAAAAGTGGCCGTCAGTCCCTGGCGCACACGGTCGATGTAGTGCTCATCAATCTGTGCCTGCACCTTATAGTCCGAGAGGTCGTTCAATTGTCCAATCTTCTGACCTGGGCTGATGCTCTGACCTAACTCCACGTCGAGCAGTCCCAATTCGCCGTCAATGGCCGAGCGTACTTCGAGTTTGTCCTTGCGCTGGCGGACGAGGACGACGTTGCGGCGCATGTTCTCGAGGTTGTCCTCCATCTGGTCCATCTGAACAGTACGATAGAGCGAGTCCTGCTTCAGGCGCTTACTTACCAAAGAGCGCTTCTTGGCGGATAGTTGATATTCCTCCTGCGACTGCAGATAGTCCTCGCGGCTGATGAGCTTCTCCGTGTAGAGCCGCTTGTTCTGCTCGAAGGTGCGCTGCTTGCGCTGGGTGTCCATATCTAACTGCGCCTGCTCCGTCTGGTTGTTCAGCCGGTCCTGCTGCATGGCCACCTGGGTGTTGCGCAGCAGGTTCTGTTTCTCAGCCAGCTCAGCTTCCGCATTCAGAATCTGAAGGTCGAGGTTGCTGTTCGACAGACGAACGATGACATCGCCCTTGTGAACCATAGTGCCCTCCTCGACCACCTTTTCCATCACGATGCCGCCTTCCTCGGGCGAAATCTGCACCATCTGGATGGGCAGCACCTGACCGTTAGTGCGCACATAGTCCTTGA
>CAMVJU010000075.1 GCA_947167935.1 uncultured Prevotellaceae bacterium
ACATCATCCAGTTGTAGTCCTTATACTGCACATAGAGCTCCATGCAGGTGAACTCAGGGTTGTGGTTGCGGTCCATACCCTCGTTGCGGAAGTTCTTGCCAATCTCATAGACGCCCTCGAAGCCGCCCACGATAAGGCGCTTCAAGTAGAGCTCCGTGGCAATACGCATATACATATCCTGGTTTAGGGCGTTGAAGTGCGTGATGAACGGACGTGCCGACGCACCGCCGGCAATCATCTGCAGCGTAGGTGTCTCTACCTCCGTATAGCCGGCTTCGTCCAGCACCTTGCGCAGGGTGCGGATGACGGTGGCGCGCTGCAGGAACGTGTCCTTCACGCCGTCGTTGACGACCAGATCCACGTAGCGCTGACGATAGCGCAACTCAGGATCGTCAAACTTGTCGTAGGCCACGCCGTCCTTGTACTTCACGATGGGCAGCGGCTTCAGTGCCTTCGACAGCAGCGTCAGCTCCTTGGCGTGCACGCTGACTTCGCCCGTCTCTGTACGGAATACGGTACCCTTCACACCAATGAAGTCGCCAATGTCGAGCAGCTTCTTGAAGACGGTGTTATAGAGCGTCTTGTCTTCGCCAGGGCAGAGGTCGTCGCGCTTGATATAGACCTGTATGCGGCCTTTCGAGTCCTGCAGCTTCACGAAGCTGGCCTTACCCATGATGTTTCGGCTCATCATGCGACCGGCTATGCACACCTCACGGGGCTCTGCCTCGTCAGTGAAGCTGTCGCGAATCTCGGTAGAAAATGCGTTGGTGGGATATTCGTCAGCGGGGTAGGGGTTGATACCCAGTTCCCGCAATTCCTGCAGACTTTCGCGTCTGCCAATCTCTTGTTCACTAAGTTCTAATACGTTCATATCTTTATACTTTTCGCTTGCAAAATTACAAAGAAGTCGGCAAATAACAAAGGGAAAAGTGGAAATATTTAAATATATGTAAAAATATCAGACGAAAGTTTGGTAGTTTGCAGAATAATTCGTATTTTTGTCGCTCATAACAGCTATAAATATGATACTGAAAGACATGAAAACCCGTGTGGTCGGCGTTGACATCAAGCTCGCCAAGACCACTTGCGCTATTGTTGACCTGCGAGGAAACATCATAGCCTCTACCGACTTTCCCACAGCCGACCATCCTTTCATTGGCGACTATGTTGCCGTGCTGTGTGAAACCATCCTCAACCTGGTGGAGTCCAACGGCGGCTACGAGTCCATCCGCTCAGTAGGCATCAGTGCCCCCAGCGGCAATTTCCCCACAGGCAGTATCGTCAACTCCCCCAATATGCCCTGGAAGGGCATTATCCCCCTGGCAGCCATGATGCGCGACCGCTTGGGACTGGCTGTGGCACTGGCCAACAACGCTTATGCGACGGCTTTGGGCGAGCGTACCTTTGGTGCAGCCCACGGCATGCGCGACTTCGTGGTGGTGTCTGTCGGTAGTGGTGTCGGCAGCTGTTTCTACTCCTCAGGTCATGTTCATATGGGTGCCGAGGGCTTTGCAGGAGAGCTGGGCCACCTCTGCTACGACCCCGACGGTCGTGAGTGCGGCTGTGGCAACAAGGGCTGTCTGGAAACCTATTGTGCCGAGAAAGGCATCATCCTTAACGCCCGTGAACTGCTCGACGCCAGCGACAAGCCGTCGCTGTTGCGTGATGCCGCTGAGCTGTCGTCAACAGTCATCATCGAGGCCTGCAAGAAGGGCGATGAGATAGCCATCGAGACCATGCGCCGTACAGGCGAAATCTTCGGCTGCGGACTGGCCACCTACGCCTCCGTCATCGACCCCGAAGCCATCATCTTCACGGGTACGGCAGCGCGTGCAGGCCATTGGATGCTGGAACCCGCCTACAAGGCCTTCGAGGAACACGTGTTCCACAATATCAACAACCGCGTGAAGTTCATCATCTCCACCTTGGACGACCATGTGCGCAACATCCTGGGTGCCAGCGTACTGGCGTGGGAAGTCAAGGAGTATTCATTGTTTAAATAGCAGATGCCATGGGTAACGTTAAGACAAAAGTAATAGGAATAGATATCAATGTCCGTCTCACCAGCATCGCCATTGTTGATCTGCGTGGCACCGTGCTGGCAAAGGACGGCATGTTTACTGCTGATTATCCCGACGTCAACCGTTTCGTCGAGGCCATCTGCGAGCGCATCCTCATCATGGCCGAGCAGAACGGCGGCTACGAGAGCATACGCTCCATCGGCGTCAGCGCGCCCAATGCCAACTACAAGACCGGCAGCATCGAGAATCCCGTCAATATGCCCTGGAAGGGCAGCATCCCCCTGGCAGCCATGTTGCGCGACCGCCTGGGACTGGCTGTGGCCGTTGGCAACGACGCCCACTGCACGGCAGTAGGTGAGTACGTCTATGGCTCTGCCCACGGCATGCGCAACTTCGTCATCATCTCCTTGGGCCATGGTGGCGTAGGCAGCGGCTTCTATTCAGAAGAGCGCTCCCATTTGGGCTTTGAGGGCTTTGCCGGCGAGATTGGCCATACCTGTATTGTTCCTAACGGACGACGCTGCAACTGCGGCCTTTACGGCTGTCTGGAAGCCTATTGCTCCGACTATGGCATGGTGCAGACCGCCCGCGAACTGATGGAAGAGAGCGACGAGCCCAGCCTGATGCGCTCCTTGGAACAGCTCACCCCGTTGTCCATTGGTGCCTGCTGCGACCAGAACGACAATCTGGCGTGGGAAGTCTTCCGTCGCACAGGACGACTGCTGGGTATCGGACTCGCCAACTACGCCACCCTTGTCAATCCTGAGGCCATCATCCTGACCGGCGAGCAGACGCAGGTCTATAAGTGGCTGAAACCCTCTGTCGAAAAGGCTTTCGAGGAACACGTGTTCCACAATATGCGTGGCAAGGTGCGCCTCGTTGTCTCTATGTTCGACAACTACGAGCGCGACGTGCTGGGTGCCAGTGCCCTGGCATGGACCGTCAAGGAGTATTCGCTGTTCCTGTAGGGGCAAGGGGAATTCGCAACGCCACACTCTGCTTTGCAGAGAAGGAGCAAGAGGATGGTCAATAACATAAAAAAGAGGTGACCCCTGTGTGGTTCACCTCTTTCTTTTTGGTAGGGACGCCCGGGTTCGAACCGGGGACCTCTTCAATGTGACTGAAGCGCTCTAAACCAGCTGAGCTACGCCCCTATCTTTTCTTTGCGGCTGCAAAATTACACAAAATCCGCCAAAGCACCAAAGATTTTCAAAACTATTTTTCCCCCTTTGCCGTTTTTTGTGTATTATATTCGTATTTACCAAGCGAAGACAAGTTGCTTCCTTCGACAAATGATAATAGGGTAAGACAAACTCAAAAATCCCTAACACCCTAACGTCAGAGGGCTCAAACCCTTATCTGCAAAGGGCTCACGGCACGTTAGGGATATGAAAAAAGGGTAACGTTACCCTAACGTTAGGGATAACGTTAGGGTATGGAGAGTATCCCTAACGTGGCTCAACGCCTTTGGGTAAAGACGTTTCAGAAGAAACGTTAGGGTGTTAGGGATAATTTCGTTGTCTTGCTGTTTTCTTGTCGGTTGTTGTCGCGCTGTTTTG
>CAMVJU010000076.1 GCA_947167935.1 uncultured Prevotellaceae bacterium
AAGTATTCAGCTACATTATTAGCTTTGGAGCGTCGGTGATGATGCCGATACTCTTTACCATCATCGGCGTATGCATCGGCATGAAGTTCGGCAAGAGCCTGAAGAGCGGTCTCTATGTAGGCGTCGGCTTTGTGGGTCTCGGCATCGTGACGGCGCTGTTGACCACTAACTTCGATTCCCCGCTGAAGGCTGTGTCGAGCATCTTCGACCTCGACCTGAAGGTCTTCGACATGGGCTGGCCCGCAGCCGCCTCGGTGGCCTACAACACAGCCGTCGGCGCACTCATCATCCCTATTTGTCTGGGCATCAATTTCCTGCTGCTTATTACAAAATGTACGCGTACCGTTAATATCGACCTGTGGAACTACTGGCACTTCGCATTCATCGGTGCTGTGGCCTATTTCGTGATGGGGCACTCGATGGCTTGGGGCTATTTCGCCGCCATCACGTGCTATATCATCACGCTGGTGATGGCTGACCTGACAGCTGAGAAGTTCCAAGGCTACTACAAAGACTGCGACGGCATCAGCATCCCGCAGCCATTCTGCCAGAGCTTTACGCCATTTGCCATTGTCCTGAACAAGCTACTCGACAAGATTCCTGGTTTCTCGAAGCTCGACATCGATGCCGAAGGTCTGAAGAAAAAGTTCGGCGTGCTGGGCGAGCCCATCGTTTTAGGTCTTATCGTTGGAGGACTTATCGGTTTCTTCAGCCATATTGGACACATTACTGATATGGAGGCTTTCCGCCAAGAGACATCGCTGACGGGAACGGATGCCGTGATGAAGATTGTGAAGGACGTGCTATTCCTCGGTGTGACGATGGCCGCCGTGATGGAGCTTATTCCTCGCATCACGAAACTATTCATCGACGGTTTGATGCCCATCTCACAGAAGACAAAGGAAGTGGTAGAGCGCAAATTCAACGGCAAGAAGGTGTATATCGGTATGTCGCCCGCCTTGGTTATCGGCCATCCCACAACGTTGGTCGTCAGCCTGTTGCTCATCCCCGTAGCCATTATCCTCGCCGTCGTTCTGCCTGGCAACCAGTTCCTGCCGCTGGCATCGTTGGCCGGCATGTTCTACGTCTTCGTGATGGTGCTGCCCTATACAAAGGGTAATGTGGTGAAGACCTTCATCATCGGACTGGTGGCACTCACCATCGGCCTTTATTTCGTCACCGACATGGCACCCGCCTTCACACAGGCCGCCCACGAGGTGTATAACAGCACGCAGGATGCTGCCGCCCGCGTACCTGAGGGCAACGAGGCCGGCGCCCTCGACTTTGCATCATCGCTCTTCGGCTGGAGCATCTACAAGCTCACCGCCGCGCTGAAATACATTGGTGCAGGCATCCTGGTGCTCATCACCATTGGTATGGTGTGGTGGAATCGTCGCCGCATCGTGGCCGAGGAAAAAGTAAACATCAACTAAAACAAACATAAAGAAATGAAAAAGACGATTCTTTTAATGGTGCTGATGGCCGGAACGTTGGTTTCCGCAAATGCACAGGAAGCCGACCGATTCGTTGGTGCCCAACATGTGAAGTTTCAGACGGCTTGCCACCCGGAGGATGTGAAGGGCTACGACACAAAGACGCTGCGTGAGCGTTTCGTGATGGAGAAGGTGATGGCACCCGACTCCATCCTGCTCACCTATTCTCACTACGACCGTTTCATCTTCGGTGGCGCTATGCCTGTGACGAAGACGCTGAAGCTGGAGAACTTCTGGGAGCTGGGCCTCGACGTAGACCCCAACATCAAGGAGAAATACTTCCTCTATAACCGTGAGATCGGCGTGGTGAACTGCGGCGAGGGCGACGGCGTGGTCATCGTCGATGGCAAGGAGTATGCACTCTCTCCGAAGGAGGCCCTCTACATCGGCCGCGGCCACATCGCCAAGGACAAGGACGTGAACAAAGATGTGCTCTTCCGCTCGAAGGATGCCAGCAAGCCTGCGAAGTTCTACCTCAACAGCGCCACCGCCCACCAGCATTACAAGACGCAATGGGTTACCCTCGACGGGCGCAAGGGCTCGCTGAAGGCCGCCGTGTGGGGACCTGTCGGCTCGCTCGAAGAGTGCAACAACCGTACCGTCTATAAGCTTATCGTCAACGACGTGCTGGAGGAAGGCCCCTGCCAGCTGCAGCTCGGTCTGACACAGCTGAATCCTGGCGCTGCCTGGAACACGATGCCGCCTCACACCCACGGACGCCGCATTGAGGCTTACTACTACTTCAACCTGCCGCAGGAGCAGACCATCGCCCACATCATGGGACAGCCCGAGGAGAGCCGCGTGGTATGGCTGCACAACGATCAGGCCATCATGTCGCCCGAGTGGAGTATGCACGCCGCTGCCGGCACCTACTACTACACCTTCATCTGGGGTATGGCCGGAGAGAACCTTTACTATAACGACAAAGACAACATTCCCGTAATTGACATCAGATAACATGGCACCTGTACAAACCGTTAAAATGAGCAACTTCCGCTGGGTTATCTGCGGACTGCTCTTCCTGGCAACTACCATCAACTATATGGACCGCCAAGTGCTTTCCTTGACGTGGAAAGACTTCATCGCCCCCGATTTTCATTGGACTGATGACGATTATGGCACCATCACGGGCCTCTTCTCCATCTTCTATGCTATAGCCAACCTTTTTGCCGGCAAGTTCATCGACTGGATGGGCACGAAGAAAGGCTACCTCATTGCCATCTTCGTATGGAGCGTGGGTGCCTGCCTACACGCTGCCTGCGGATGGGGAGCTATCGGAATTGCCAGTTTTGTTTCTGTGTCACTCACAACCATTTCAGTATGGCTGTTCTTGGCCTGTCGTTTCATCCTCGCTGTAGGTGAGGCAGGCAACTTCCCTGCTGCCATCAAGGTGACGGCAGAGTATTTCCCCAAGAAAGACCGTGCCTTCTCCACCTCCATCTTCAATAGTGGAGCCTCTGTAGGTGCTCTTGCTGCTCCCGCCACTATTCCCCTGCTGGCCCGTGCGTGGGGCTGGGAGATGGCGTTCATCGTCATCGGTGCCTTGGGATTTGTTTGGATGGCCCTGTGGATTTGGCTCTATGATAAACCCGCAAAAAATAAGCGCGTGAATCAGGCCGAGCTGAACTATATTGAACAGGATACTGACATTGCCAATGTGCAGGATCGCGAAAACGTGAAGGAAGAGAAGACTATTCCCTTCTGGGATTGCTTTAAGTACAAGCAGACGTGGTCGTTCATCGTAGGCAAGTTCATGACTGACGGTGTGTGGTGGTTCTTCCTATTCTGGGCTCCGGCTTACTTCAGCGACCAGTATGGTTACACCAGCGACTCCACGATGGGCATTCTGCTCATCCTCACACTTTATGCCATTGTGACCATCGTCAGCATTGGCGGCGGCTATCTGCCTACCTATTTTGTGGAGAAGAAAGGCATGAACCCCTATCTGGGCCGTATGCGCGCCATGCTCATCTTCGCCTGCTTCC
>CAMVJU010000077.1 GCA_947167935.1 uncultured Prevotellaceae bacterium
ATCAGTTTGCAAAGAACGGTTGGAATGTGGTCATCACAAGCAGAAGCGAAAAGAAGGGTAACGCCTTTGTCGAGGAAGCCAAGAACGAGGGGCTGGATATGACCTTTTTTCAGTTGGATGTGACGAAAGAGGAGCAGGTGGCTCAGGTCATCGAGCAGACGGTGGCAAAGTTCGGCAAGCTGGACAGCATCGTCAACAACTCGGGAATCTCGCTGGGGGCCGCACCCCTGGCCGACACCGAGACGGAGGAGTTCAAGCAGCAGCTGGACACCAACGTGCTGGGCGTTTACTACGGCATGAAGTACGCTATCCGCGCCATGCTGAAGACTGGCGGTGGCACGATTGTCAACCTGGCATCTATCGCAGGACTCAACGGTCTGATTTACACCGCTCAATATTGCGCATCGAAGCACGCCGTAGTGGGACTCACCAAGGCTGCTGCCATCGACTACGCCCAGCAGGGAATCCGCATCAACGCCGTTGCTCCCGGTGCCATTAAGACCGACATCCTGAAGCACGCCATCGATGCCGGTGCCTACGACGAGAAGGGCATTGCCGCCATCCATCCGATGAACCGCATGGGCGAGGTGCAGGACATTGCTCTGGCCATCTATTACCTGGCAAGTCCCGACAACAAATTCCTGACGGGAACCATCCTCAACGTTGACGGCGGATATAATTGCAAATAGAATGGAACTGATTGACTACACAAACAAATGGGTGACAGGCGAAATCCAAGAGGATTTGGCTATGATAGCAGGAGGCACGATATGCCTTCTGCTTGCCCTTGTAGCTTGGCGCTGGGGTACGTCGGAGTCGGCTCGCGCCATCATCCTGCCGCTGACGGTGGTGGCAGTCATCCTTATTGCACTCGGAGGCTCGTTGGCCTATAGCAACCACACGCGCCAGAAGCTGTTCGTGGAGCAATATCAGGAGTCACCGCAGAAGTTTCTGGAGAGCGAGAAAGCCCGCGTGGACGATTTCATGAAGATATATCCGCAGACCATCATCGTCTCTGTCGTCATGATGGTCATCGCCATCTGCGTGTTTGCCTTCTGCGATAAGCCCTGGCTCCGTGCTTCCGCATTGGCACTCATCCTAATAGCTCTTGCCGCCCTGACCATCGACTTCTTCTCAAAGGAGCGAGGTGTTATCTATCAGCAGGAGCTGGATAGCATAAAGATAGAAAAAGTGGGATAATAATCATTATCTTCAGAAATCTTTGTATCTTTGCACCATGAAGATGAAACAAATATATTTTCCCACGGTGTCGGCATTCATGCATGCCCTCGGACGCGACGATGTGCGCCACCCGCTCATTGAGGTCATCCATCTTGATGACCTTGCCGATTGCAGCTCGTTCAGTAACACACGCTATACGTTTGGATTCTACTGCGTGGTCTATAAGGATGCGCGCTGCGGCACCGTTCGCTACGGGCGCAATGAGTACGACTACGACAACGGCACGCTGCTTTTCTTCGCCCCCGAGCACGATGTTGAACTTGGCACACTCGAACAGAGCTACAAGGGTGTGATGCTCATCTTCTCACCGACGCTGATGCAGGGGCTGTCGATGTCGCCCTACACCTTCTTCGGATATTCGGTCAACGAGGCTCTGCACGTCTCGGAGCGTGAGCGCCAGCAATTGTACGACATCCTCGGCAACATCGAGATGGAGCTGGAGCGCAGCATTGACCGTCACACCCGCCAGTTGATGGCACAGAATATCTCGCTGATACTGAATTACTGTGTGCGCTTCTACGATCGCCAGTTCATCACCCGCGAACCCATCGACAGCCAGCTCATGCAGCGTTTCACCATCCTGCTCGAGGATTATTTCGCCCATGGACTTGCCGCCCGTCAGGGAGTGCCCACCGTGCGTTATTTTGCTGATGCGCTTAACCTCTCGGCCAACTACTTCGGCGACCTCGTAAAAGCCCAAACAGGCAATAGTCCGCAGCAGCTCATCCAGCAGCAGCTCATCGCTCAGGCCCGCCACCGCCTCACCACAACCACCGACACCGTCAGCCAGATAGCCTATGCCCTCGGCTTCGAGTATCCCCAATACTTCTCGCGCCTGTTCAAGAAGCATACTGGCCAGACACCGCAGGAGTTTAGAAAGGTAGGGTAAGCATCATTTGGGGGCATTGCAGAAGGTTCGAAAATCGGGTAAAAACAGGGTTCTTGTACCGCTATTGTATCTCGGACGCTCTAAGTGTCTGGGATTCAATGGCGGTTAATAATTCAAAGTCAACTCAGGTATATCATTTTTTTGCTCATTTAAGAGCAAAATGAGCATAACATCATGTTAAAGTCTGTCATTCCTGTAATACTTTGCGGAAAAAGTCGTAACTTTGCAACGATAAATTCATCTGATTGTTGATAATGAACGATAACTTCGCCATACAACTCTTTGAGGGTAAAAAAGTCCGCATCGCATGGGATGCAGAGCAGGAGAAGTACTATTTCTCTGTAACGGACATAGTGCAGGTCTTAACAGATTCTGTGAATCCACGCGATTACATAAAGAAGATGCTTAGACGTGACCCAGAACTGAAATCCAAGTGGGGGACAATTTGTCCCCCTGTTGAAATGCTGGCTCCTGACGGTAAAAGACGTAAAACCCAAGCCGCTGACCTTGAAGGCATTTTCCGTATTATTCAGTCAATACCATCTAAAAAAGCTGAACCCGTAAAAAAGTGGTTGGCAGAAGTCGGAGCTCAGCGCATAGACCAGATGATAGACCCCGAGTTGACCTTCCAGATGGCCGTCGAGGACTACCGCCGTCAGGGCTACAGCGACCGTTGGATAAATGAGCGCATGCGTTCCATCGAGATGCGTAAGGAGTTGACTGACGAGTGGCACCGCTCAGGTATTCATGAGCCGAAAGACTTTGCCATCCTCACCAATGTCCTTACCAAGGCATGGAGTGGTATGACTACTGGCGAGTACAAACGACACAAGGGGCTGACGAAAGAGAATCTTCGCGACAACATGACGAATGTTGAACTGGCGCTCAATACTCTTGCAGAAGTAGCAACGACAGAAATAGCCCGCCAGCGCCAGACGCAAGGTATGAGGGAGAGTCGGCAGGCTGCACAAGCAGGGGGCCAGATTGCGAAGAACACCCGCGATGATTTAGAGCGTCAACTTGGCCGAACTGTAATATCATCCGAGCGTGCCTCTGATTATATCAAACCTATCGATAGCAAGGATGCTGAGGCACAACCACTTCCAGAAGAAGAATAATTCACTGTCAAGTAAGCAGAACATGAGTGGATAGGACATAACATAGAACGACATAAGGAAGCGTTGACTTTTTGATTCTTGATTCAGAAATTTCGCCAAAATTAACAGCCAAGATGATAGAAGTTGATGCTCGCGTTTAGGCGCGGGCTGAGACTTGTATCTGGCTGGAAGGCGTTTG
>CAMVJU010000078.1 GCA_947167935.1 uncultured Prevotellaceae bacterium
GGATGCGCCCATCAGGAGGGCTGCTGCTCCCATCATTAAATACTTTTTCATGGTTTTTGTTTTTTATTTAAAATGTTAGAATCTTTTGTAGTTACAGAATTGCGTTGCAAAGGTACTGCAAAAAAATGTAACGCACGCGCGTTCGCATGTTAAAATTTCAAAAAACACCACATTTCCTCTATATGTGATGTCAGCGCGAGAAAAGAGATTGGGGATGCAACATGTGAGAAAAAAGTTTCATTTTTTATCCAGAATGACTTCTATTTCGAAAAAAATGTCTAATTTTGCAGCCGAAAAAGAACTACACGACAATGCAAGACATTAGAAATATCGCAATTATTGCGCACGTAGACCACGGAAAGACCACTTTAGTAGACAAGATGATGCTAGCCGGCAACCTGTTCCGCGAGGGTCAGAACTTGAGCAATCAGGTGCTTGACGCCAACGACCTGGAGCGCGAGCGCGGCATCACCATCCTCTCGAAAAACGTCAGTATCAACTGGAAAGGCACGAAAATCAACATCATCGACACGCCGGGACACTCTGACTTCGGCGGCGAGGTGGAGCGCGTGCTGAATATGGCCGACGGCTGCTTGTTGCTCGTCGACGCCTTTGAGGGCCCGATGCCGCAGACCCGCTTTGTGCTGCAGAAGGCCTTGGAGATCGGCCTAAAGCCTATTGTGGTGGTAAACAAGGTGGACAAGCCCAACTGCCGCCCTGAGGAGGTCTATGAGATGGTGTTCGACCTGATGTTCTCGCTCAATGCAACTGAGGATCAGCTCGACTTCCCCGTTGTCTATGGCTCGGCGAAGAATGGCTGGATGGGTCCTGACTACAACAACCCCACCGACAATATCACTTATTTGCTGGACAAGATTGTGGAGGTCATCCCTGCCCCGCAGCAGATAGAGGGCACCACGCAGATGCTTGTCACCTCGCTCGACTACAGCAGCTATACAGGCCGCATTGCCGTGGGCCGTGTGCATCGCGGCACGCTGACCGATGGCCAGATGGTGACCATAGCCCACCGCGACGGCACGATGGAGAAGACGAAAGTAAAGGAGCTCCACACGTTTGACGGCATGGGTCATCACCGCACCGACAGCGTGGACTGCGGTGATATCTGCGCCGTCATCGGTCTGGAGAAATTTGAGATTGGCGACACCATCTGTGACTTGGAACAGCCCGAGCCCCTGCCGCCCATCGCCATTGACGAGCCGACGATGTCGATGCTCTTCACCATCAACGACTCGCCTTTCTTCGGACGCGAGGGCAAGTTTGTTACTTCGCGCCACATCAACGACCGCCTGCAGCGTGAGTTGGAGAAAAACCTCGCCCTGCGCGTAGAGCCTTTCGAGGATTCCACCGATAAATGGGTGGTCTCTGGCCGCGGCGTCCTGCACCTCAGCGTGCTTATTGAGACGATGCGCCGCGAAGGCTATGAGCTGCAGGTGGGGCAGCCGCAAGTCATCTACAAGGAGATTGACGGACAGAAGTGTGAGCCGATAGAAGAGCTTACCATCAACGTGCCCGACGAGTTTGCCTCGAAGATGATTGATATGGTGACGAGAAGAAAGGGCGAGATGACCAGCATGGAGAGTCAGGGCGAGCGCACGAACATCGAGTTCCTCATCCCCTCGCGCGGTATCATCGGCCTGCGCACCAACGTCCTCACTGCCAGTCAGGGCGAGGCCATCATGGCCCACCGCTACAAGGAGTATCAGCCGTATAAGGGCGAAATTGAAAGACGTGTCAACGGCTCGATGATTGCCTTGGAGACAGGCACCGCCTACGCCTACGCCATTGACAAGCTACAGGATCGCGGCAAGTTCTTCATCGACCCGGGCGAGGAGGTATATTACGGACAGGTGGTTGGCGAACATGTACACGACAACGACCTCGTCATCAACGTGTGCAAGGCCAAGCAGCTTACCAATGTGCGTGCCTCGGGCTCGGACGAGAAGGCTCGCGTCATCCCGAAGGTCATCATGTCCTTGGAGGAATGCCTGGAATATATCAAGGAAGACGAGCTGGTGGAGGTGACGCCGAAATCGATGCGTATGCGCAAGGCTATCCTCGACCACGACCAGCGCAAGAAGGCCAGTAGGGCATAAGAAAAAAGAAATGATAAAAGAATTGTCAGCGGATTCATTTTCCGCTGACAATTCTTTTTATGTCGTTGAGTTTGTTGAGTGCCTCTACAGGCGTAAGGTTGTTGATGTCGAGGCCTAGGATCTCGTCGCGCACCTGAATAAGCACGGGGTCGTCGAGCTGGAAGAACGATAGCTGCATACCCTCACGCGTGTCGGCAATGTCACCAATGGGTTTGCCGGCCTTGCCTACGCCAGCATTCTCGGCCTCCAACTGCTTGAGGATGACGTTAGCACGCTTGACGATAGAGCGCGGCATTCCCGCTATCTCCGCCACATGGATGCCGAAGGAGTGTTCGCTACCGCCCCGCTCCAGCTTACGGAGGAAGATGACCTTGCCGTCCACCTCCTTTACCGACACATTATAATTCTTGATACGGCTGAAGTTCTTCTCCATCTCGTTCAGCTCGTGATAATGTGTGGCGAACAGCGTGCGGGCCTGTGCCCGTGGCTGCTCGTGCAAATATTCCACGATGGCCCAAGCTATCGAGATGCCATCATAAGTGGAGGTGCCGCGTCCCAGCTCGTCGAAAAGCACGAGCGATCGCGGCGTCACGTTATTGAGGATATTCGATGCCTCCGTCATCTCCACCATGAACGTCGACTCGCCCAACGAGATATTGTCTGAGGCCCCCACACGGGTAAAAATCTTGTCCACCATGCCGATGCGGGCACTCTCGGCAGGCACAAAACAGCCAATCTGTGCCATCAGGACGATGAGGGCAGTTTGGCGAAGCAATGCACTCTTACCAGCCATATTCGGACCGGTGATGATGATAATTTGCTGGCGGTCCTGATCCAATAGAATATCGTTGGGCACATACTGCTCGTCGATGGGCAACTCTGTCTCAATAACGGGATGGCGTCCCTGACGGATGTCGATGACGTCGCTTTGGTCGAGGATTGGCCGTATGTAGCGGTGCTCCTCGGCCGTCTTCGCAAACGACAGCAAGCAGTCGAGGCGGGCCAACAGTGTGGCATTAATCTGCAATTGCGGAATAAACTCCTGAATGGCCATCACCAAGTCGTTGAACAACTGTGTCTCCAACGCCAGGATCTTATCTTCGGCACCAAGAATCTTTTCCTCATACTCCTTCAGCTCCTGGGTGATGTAGCGCTCGGCCTGTGCCAGCGTCTGCTTGCGCACCCATTCAGCCGGCACCTTGTCCTTGTAGGTGTTGCGCACCTC
>CAMVJU010000079.1 GCA_947167935.1 uncultured Prevotellaceae bacterium
CGCGTCGACGATGCCCTGTGCGCTACTCGCGCCGCCATCGAGGAAGGCGTCGTAGCCGGCGGCGGCACCACCTATGTGCGTGCTCAGGAGAAGCTGGCCGAGCTGAAGGGCGACAACGCCGACGAGCAGACCGGTATCAACATCGTTTGCCGTGCCATCGAGGAGCCGCTGCGCCAGATTGCCGTCAACGGTGGCGCTGAGGGTGCCGTCGTCGTGCAGAAGGTGCGCGAGGGCAAGGGTGACTTCGGCTACAATGCCCGCACCGACGAGTACGAGGATCTGCGCAAGGCCGGTATCATCGATCCTGCCAAGGTAGCTCGCGTAGCTCTGGAGAACGCTGCCAGCATCGCCGGCATGTTCCTCACCACCGAGTGTCTCATCGTCGACAAACCCGAGAAGGAGCCCGCTATGCCGATGGGCAACCCCGGAATGGGAGGCATGATGTAATAACCCCCTAATAAAAACAACAAAACAATGAAAAGAACATTTATGATGGTTGGCATCGCCGCCATGTCGGTGTTTGTCATGATGTCCTGCGGTTCAAAAGACGGCAGCAAGGAGAACAAGGCACAGGAAGGCACCGAGCAGGTGGCCGAGAATGAGGACGAGGAGGACGCCGACGAGGATGCCCCCAAGACTGAGGAAGGCGTTATCGCCATGCTGGAGGAGGCCTATTCAGACGCCAACATCATCTCCCAGCCGGAAGACGAAATGGAGCCCAACATCGACCTCTTCGCTTTGTACTGCTCGAAAGAGATCAACGAGAAGATGGAGCAGATTCGTGAGATCGAGGTCAGCACAGGCGAGAAGTTTGATGCAATTCCCGATGAGCTGGGAATGTTTATCTACTGGGAGGGTTCCACCGTTACGCTGAAGGACATGGACGTAGACATTGATGGCGACACAGCCACTGCCACCTACAATGTTTCCAACGGTTCCGACGAGCTGATCACCGTGGTAGACCTCGTCTACGAGGACGGCCAGTGGCGCATCGACAACTGGCAGCAGATTGGTATGCTCGCCCTTGACGTGAAGGAAAGGATGGACGAGTTCATCGAGGAGCACAAATAAACTATCTGCTACTTCAGAATAGCTACACAGGAGTTCAATGAGCAATATCATTGAACTCCTGTCAAGCGTCTCATTTACCTACAAGAATTGTACGTTTTACCGGCACAGGCTGATAAAAGAAAGAGGATATGGGGAAAGAACAGTCGCAAATAAGGGAGAGGCAACGGACTAACCTGAAGGAGCCGCGACGATATAAGGTGATTATCTACAACGATGACTTCACAACGATGGAGTTTGTGGTGATGATACTCGTACAGGTGTTCCTGAAAAGTGAGGAAGAGGCCAACGCGCTGATGCTGCAGGTGCACCACTCGGACAAGGCCGTCGTGGGCATCTATACCTACGACATTGCCGTATCGAAGGCCCATAAGGCCACGACGATGGCACGTGAGCAAGGCTATCCGCTGCGACTGACTGTTACCCCTGAGGAGGAATAAGCGTATGGCAGAGATCAAACAGACACTGAGGGCATCGAGAATGCTGAACAAAGCCTATGAGTGCTGCAAGGACTATAGGCATGAGTTCATTATGCCTGAGCATCTGCTGTTGGTGCTGATTGACGAGTTCAACTTCAATGCGGCGCTGAACATCTTCTATAGTCCCTATCAGCTGCAAGACCGAATAAAGGAATTTCTTGAGGGCATAGAGTCGTTGCCTGAAGGAACGGAATACGTGCCGGAACCATCTGTACAGATGGCGAAAGTGATAGAGCTGGCCGTGCAGGCAGTTGCATCGAGCAGCGCAGAAGCGATGGATATTCCTCATCTGACAAAAGGCATTCTCGCACTTGAGGACTCATGGGCAGCCTACCTGCTGAAAGACAGCCTCTACGGCAAAGAGGCAAACTTCATGAGTCAGCTGATCAACTTCTATGACTTGGATGACGAACTGCAGGGGAATGGTGAAATGTCGTCGGACGACAAGTCTGCCTGGAAGAAGTTGGTGACCTGCATGAACGACCTCTACGAGAAGCAAAACCCGCTGATTGGCCGTGAGAAGGAGCTGCAAAGGACCATCCAGGTGCTGTGCCGCAGGGACAAGAACAATCCGCTGCATGTGGGCGAGCCTGGTGTGGGCAAGACAGCACTCGTATGGGGCTTGGCTCGGATGATTGAGGAAGGGCGTGTGCCCAAGCGACTGAAAGGCAGCAAGATATTTCAGATCGACATGGGTACGCTGCTGGCTGGCACGCAGTATCGCGGCGACTTCGAGAACCGCATCAAGATGATTATGGACGGCGTTCAGAAGGAGGGCGACAACAATATCGTATATATCGACGAGATACACACGCTTGTGGGAGCCGGCGCTACCAACGACAGCGCGATGGACGCCTCGAACATGCTGAAACCCTACCTCGAAGCAGGCTCCATCCGCTTCATCGGCTCAACAACCTACGAGGAATATAACCGCCACTTCTCGCGCTCGAAAGGACTAATCCGACGTTTCCAGCAGATTGACATCCCTGAGCCTACGCCGGAGGAAACAAAGCACATCCTCCGCCAGCTGCAACCAAGATATGAGGAGTTCCACGACGTGAAATACGATGAAGAAGCCCTCGACTTTGCCGTCGATGCCAGCTTCAAGCACGTCAACGACCGTTTCCTACCCGACAAGGCCATCGATCTGATAGACGAGGCGGGAGCGGCAAAGGAAGCGACCCCCCTGTCGTCCCCCGAGGGGGACACAAATGTGTTGCGGCAGAGTAATGAAGCCCCCTCGGGGGCCGTATGGGGGGTTGTTACCAAGGCGGATATCGCCGATGTGCTGGCAAAGACCTGCAAGGTGGATGCACTGTCGATAGCAGAGGAGGACGATTACCAGAAGCTGGAAAGCCTGGCATCGAGGATGCTCTCACAGATTTACGGACAGGACGAGGCCATCCGTCAGGTGGTGGAGTCGGTGCAGATGTCAAGGGCCGGTCTTTTGGACGACAACAAGCCCCTTGCCTCGTTGCTCTTCGTAGGTCCTACAGGCGTGGGCAAGACGGAGGTGGCACGTGTATTGGCGAAGGAACTAGGCATCGAACTGATACGCTTCGACATGAGCGAATATACGGAGAAACATGCGGTGGCCAAACTCATCGGTTCGCCTGCCGGCTATGTGGGCTACGAGGACGGTGGTCTGCTGACAGACGCCATCCGCAAGTCGCCCAACAGCGTGCTCCTGCTCGACGAGATTGAGAAGGCACATCAGGACATCTACAACATTCTGCTACAGGTGATGGA
>CAMVJU010000080.1 GCA_947167935.1 uncultured Prevotellaceae bacterium
AGCCAGATGTAAATCAGCCCGAGTATCGTAGTCACTATCTCCAGCCAGTGTTCCGTCAGGTATTCCGTCATCGTTCTTTGCTGTTTGTTTAGAAAGTTACTGACAGGTGAGCCATGACATTGAAGGGCGCTGAGGGTGCAAAGCCTGCGGCACCACTGTCGCGAAAGCCCCACTGATTGACGGCCTTGATGCTGCCGTCAGCATTCTGGACGAGCTGTGGTGCTGCCCAGCCGTTGTTGTCGTATTTGGCAGAGAAGAGGTTGTTGAGCGTCAGTCCCAGTGTGGCTTCTTTGATGCCTTGCTGTTTCAGGGCAAAGGTATAGGAGAAGTCGAGGTTGGTGTTGAAGTGATGCTTCAGCAACAAGGTTTCGTAGGTAGTGTTACCCTGTTCGTCAGCACATTCCATTTCACTGAAGCCTGTATTGGTCAGATACTGGTTACTGATATACTGTCCCTGCAAACTGGCTTTGAAGCCTTGGTAGGTGAAGGTCAGTATGTGGTTCATGATGAAGTCTGGCGAGAAGGCCAGTGGCTGGTCGCCGATGTTGACGTTTGTCACGCCATCGTTTAACGTCACCACCATATTCTTCACGCGGTTGCGGCTCCAGGTGGCATTGGCATCCCAACGCAGCCAATCGACGGGTTGCCAGGCGGCTTCCAGCTCTATGCCCAAGCGATAGCTCTTGTCGAGATTCTTGGTGAGTGCCTCGCCGATGTTGTTCAGCTCGCCGGTCAATACCAGTTGGTCTTTATAGTGCATCCAGTAGATGTTGGCACCTGCCGAGAAGCGCTCGCTCTGATACTTATAGCCTGCCTCCAGGTCACCCAGCTGTTCTGCCTTGGCAACGCAGTCAGGTCGGGTGGGGTTGGCCACTTGCTGCATGAAGTTGTTGCGAACAGGTTCCTTGTGACCAATGCCATAAGAAACATACACCTTGTGATGGCGGTTGATGTCGTAGTTAAGACCGGCCTTCGGATTGAAGAAGTTGTAGCTGTTGTCGATAATCCATCGGCCATCGGCATTGGCACCATACCGTACAGTGGGATTCTGCAGCATGTAGCGCACATGGCGATACTGCAAATCAATGAAGGCGTTCAGACCTTTTATCAGGTCATAGCTCACCTTGCCATAGACGTTGAAGTCGGTCTTACGTGCGTTGTTGCGGTAATATTCAAAGTCGGGCGACAGGGCCTCGGGGGTGGGGACGGTAGTTGCGACGTTGGGCTTTGTCCATACAATATGACCGAACTGTGCTCCGTTGTAGCGGTTCCAACCGCCACCCAACACGGCTTGCAGGCCGTTGCGGTTGTTGTAAAGCAGCGAGGCTACGGCACCGAAGAAGTCATTGTCCATCTTCTGCTGGTCAATGAGGTCTTCCACGACGGTGCTACTTGTGCTCATGCCGAAGTCCTGCCACGACTTGCCATAGAGATTCTGCACACTGACACTTTGGTATTGCTGATAGTAGCCCTGACCCTTGGTGTAGTGCAGGCCGATATTCATGTTCAGGACATTCGACAAGTGCTGGTTCCACAACAACTGGTAGTTCTGCTGATGGTAGTTGTCGGTCTGGTCTTTATAGTAGCCCGTAGGATTGCCGTTGGCATCGTAGCCCATCACACCACAGGAGTTGTAGCGACGGCCAAAGCGGTCTTGCTCGTATTTTGAGGTGTAGTTCCAGGCATGATAGGTTTCTTCTTCGCCATTCCAGGTAATGAATTTCACCACGGTATTGTCGCCAAACCATCCTGCCTGCAGCAGATAGCTGTTCAGTTTAGTCGAAGCGCGGTCGAGGTAACCCTTCGAACCGATGTTCGACAGACGGCCCTGGATGCCCCAGTGCTTGCTGAGCAGTCCTGTCGAGAAGCGTACCGTCTCTTTGTGCGTATAGTAGGAGCCTCCGCTGAGGTCGAGACCCACGTAGGGCTTCGCACCGATATTCTCCGTCAGCATATTCAGCGTGGCACCGAAGGCTCCAGCACCGTTGGTCGACGTGCCCACGCCTCGCTGTATCTGCATCGACTGCACGCTACTGGCAAAATCGCCCATGTTCACCCAGAACACGGTAGCACTCTCTGCATCGTTCAGAGGGATGCCATTGGCAGTGATGTTGATGCGTGAAGGGTCACTGCCACGAACACGCAGCGATGTATAACCAATGCCGTTTCCTGCGTCCGAGGTCATTGTCACAGAAGGCGTGAGCGACAGCAGATAGGGCACGTCCTGACCGAAGTTGACGCTCTTCAGCTGTGCTTGGCTCATGTCTGTAAATGCCACAGGCGTCTTCTTCGAGGCACGGGTGGCCACAACCTGTACATCCTGCAACTCGTAACTCTTCAGCGTGTCAGCCTCCTCTGCCTCTACGCTCATGGCGGTTGCCAATGCAACCATCATCCACAAAAATCTCTTCATTTCTTTTACCTTATTAATAATAAAAATAAGGGGATTTGTTTCATACTCTATCATCCCTACGCCGGCATTATCCGTATCAGGTTCGAGGGTATTATCTCAGCCCACACTCGTGAGCACCCCTTGACAAGCATTTTGCTAATCGCCTGCAAAGGTACGAAATAATTTTTAATTCATAATGCATAATTCATAATAATTTCGTACCTTTGCACCCAAATTCATGAGATATGGATACAATCAAGAAGCAATTTGCACAGAAACTAATGGACATCAAAGCCATTAAGTTGCAACCCAACGAGCCGTTTACCTGGGCTTCTGGATGGAAGTCACCCATCTATACCGACAACCGCAAGACGTTAGGTTTTGCCGATGTGCGCTCGTTCGTCAAGTTGGAGTTGTGTCACGCCATCCAGCAGCACTTCCCCGAGGCCGAGGCCGTAGCAGGCGTCGCCACGGGAGCTATCGCACAGGGTGCACTGGTGGCCGACGAGTTAGGTTTGCCCTACGCCTACGTCCGTCCGAAGCCGAAAGACCACGGAATGGGCAATCAGGTGGAAGGTGAGCTGAAGCAGGGCGCCAAGGTCATCGTCGTAGAAGACCTGATTTCTACTGGTGGCTCGTCGCTGAAGGCTGTCGAGGCACTGCGTCAGTATGGCGTGGAGGTCATCGGCATGGTGGCATCGTTCACCTATGGCTTCCCTATTGCCGAAGAGGCTTTTGCCGCCGCTGGCGTCAAGCTCGTCACCCTCAGCGACTACAATGCTGTGCTGGAGCAGGCTGCCGAGACGGGCTATATCAAG
>CAMVJU010000081.1 GCA_947167935.1 uncultured Prevotellaceae bacterium
AGTCGGGATTGGTACAGGGAATCGATCAAGAAGGGACCACAGGTTTTCTGGGCATCCCCTATGCGAAGGTCGAGCGTTTTATGCCGCCAAAACCTGTCGACAAGTGGAAAGGGGTCCGGTTGTGCGACCATTGGGGACCGCAGGCTATGCAAAACACATGGGGCCGCAAGCTCAGCGAGACTGAGATGTCGGAGCAGTGCTGCGTGCTAAACGTGTGGACCAATTCCACACTCCACACTCCACATTCCTCACTTAAACCCGTGATGCTTTGGCTACATGGTGGCGGTTTCGACTCTGGCACGTCGGCGTGGAATCCTGGCATGCAACTGGCCAAGAAGGATGTCGTCGTGGTTAGTGTCAACCACCGTCTGAATATCCTTGGTTTCCTGGACCTCTCTGGCGTTTCGAAGAAATACAAGTATTCAGGCAATGTGGGTATGCTCGACGTGGTGCAGGCCCTGCAGTGGATTCAGAAGAATATCCGCCAATTTGGCGGCGACCCCACGAACGTCACCATCTTCGGAGAGTCAGGTGGGGGAGGCAAGGTGGGCACGCTGCTTTGCATGCCACAGGCTAAGGGCCTTTTCCACAAGGCTATTATCATGAGCGGTACCATCCTCAATGTGAATACCAAGCAGATGACCGAGGAGTTGGGGCAGGCCGTGCTAAAGGAGCTGAACATCGATGCGAAGCATATTGACGACATAAACCGTGTCCCATACGATACACTCTATGCCGCTGGTCAGCGGGCGATGGCCGCCAGCATAGGCACCCGCAAGCCTGGCACACCGATGATGTGGGGCTTTGGTCCCACGCCCGATGGCGAGACGCTGTTACAGCAGCCCTTCCAGCCAGGTTTCGCCAGCTTCAGCGACAACGTTCCCATCCTTATCGGTACGACGTTCAACGAGTTGCAGCGCCTGCGCTACGACAAGCCGATGACGCAGGATGAGGCCCGTCGCGAATTGTTCCGTACCTTTGGCTTCGACGCCCAGAGCTATCTGAGTGCTTTTGCTGAGGCTTATCCTGACCATACGCCGCAGGACCTGCTGAGCATCGATTGGCTGTTCCGTCCGAAAACCATCATTACTGCCGATTCCGTTACTTCTCACCGCTCATCACTCTCTCCTCTTTCCTCTCTCCACTCTCCTCTTTACATGTACCTGTTTACCTGGCGCTCGCCCGTCAACAAAGGCAGTGTGCATGGCCACGAACTGAAGTTCTGTTTCAACACGCTTCACCATTCGGCCAACGAACTGCCACAACCCACTGAGGCAGACCTGCGGCTGGCCGATACGATGAGCAGCGTATGGGCTCAGTTTGCTCATAACGGCAATCCGAATATAGATGGCCTGCCCACGTGGCATCCTTATACCAAGGAGAATGGCGAACTGATGGAGTTCAACCACCAGTGTGTCATCCGTCACAACCACGACCGCCGTCTGGCTGAAATCATCGACAAGCACTGCTTCCAGCAACTCGACGACTTCCGTGCCCGTCAGAGCAGTCGCCAGCTTAAGGCTGGCGATGTTACGATGACTATCTATCCCACGAAGGGCGCCAAGATTATGTCGCTGACGTACAAGGGACAGGAAGTCATTTCGCAACAGACGGCTCCCGAATCTTTCGGTAGCACCTTTTGGACCAGTCCACAGAAAGAGTGGAACTGGCCGCCCGTTCCTGAGTTCGACAAGGGCGTCTATCAGGTCGAAGAGCACGACGGACGCCTCATGATGACCAGTGAGGTGTCTCCGCGACTGAAATACCGCATTCGTAAGGAGTTTGTTGTCGACAAGAAAGACGATGCCTTCCTCGTCACCTATTCTATTATTAACGAGAGCGACGAGACGCGCCAAGTGGCACCGTGGGAAATTACCCGCGTGCCAAACGACGGCGGAGTGATTTTCTTCGATGCACCCCTCGATGGCGTGACGCCTGCCGGAGTCTTGTCCTTCAAGTCCGAGCATGGTGCCCTTTGGTATCAGCCTGACGAGGCCCCTCAGAACCGCAAGATCAATGCCGACGGCAAGGGCTGGTATGCCTATTGCAATAACGGTCTGCTGCTGGTAAAGCAGTTCGCCGACCTTCCGGATGGCAAAACACCTCCTCCAGTTGGGGGAGGCAGGGAGGGGGCTCCTGCTCCAGACGAAGCCGAGATACAGGTTTATGTGAATCGCGGAAAGACCTTCATCGAATTGGAGGCTCAGGGACCCTATACCACCCTCAAACCTCATGAACAGCTCAGCTGGACGGTGCGCTGGACTCTGCGCCCCATAACGGGAGAGGCTCGTCCTTCATTAGAACTATTAAAAATGGTCAGATAAAACAATAGAAGCTATGCTGGTGAAATCCTGGATCAAGTTACGAAATCTGCAAAATAAGTAACGAAATTTGCAAAAATCACGGCTTAGGGTATAGGCTGTGTTTTTTTTTCAGGAAATTTTGCTAACTTTGTAGGCGTAAAACTACAAATATGTCTATTCCTAAAAATAATGTAACTATGAAACAATCGATTATCCTCGGCAACATCATCACGATGGATGAGAAGCGCCCCTTTGCCAAGGCCGCATTAGTGAAGAACGGCGTATTTACCTATATCGGCAGTGCAGAAGAGGCAAAGAAGCTGGCAGGTGCTGATGCGCAGGTGCAGGATTATGGCGACAACTACATCTATCCCGGATTCCTTGAGTCACATTGCCACAGCTATTTGGCCGGTGACCGCGCCATCGGGCAGGCGAACCTCGCGCAGGTAGGCTTGACAGATTATTCTAAATACCGCGAAATCATCAAGGAGTTTATCCAAAAGAACCCACAACGTGAGTTCTACCTGGCATCAGGATGGGTCGAAAATGAAGAATACGTTTCCAAAGCGTATCTTGACGAAATTTGCGCCGACAAGCCGCTGTTTATGCAAACCGGCGGGGGACATTCCATGCTCCTCAATACCAAAGCACTGGAATGGGCGGGCATCGACGCAGCCTACGCAAAGGAAATGGGTTATGAACTGGTGCACGTGGATGAAAACGGCGAACCGGACGGTTACATCTGTGAAGCCCCTGTATTCGAAGTGTACCCCAAACTGCCCACTACCCTTGAGAATGCCAAGG
>CAMVJU010000082.1 GCA_947167935.1 uncultured Prevotellaceae bacterium
CTGCGAGTGTGCCGATACTGCTGTGAGATAGTCCAGATACGGTGTCGGCGTGCGGAAAATCACGTCGCCATCACCATGTTTACCGATTCCCCATCCGTCGAGAATCATCAATAATGCTTTCTTTGCCATAGTCTTTTTTATCCTAAATTACGTAATTTGCCTGCAAAATTACAAAGAAAGAGCGACATAGCCAAATAATTTGGCTTTTTTCACTTCCGCTTCGTGGTCTTCTTCGGTGCGGGCTTGTTGCTCACGGTGAAGGCATAGAGGGCGTCGTTATAGTCTACGACATACAGCAGCTCCCTGCCGTTGACCTTCTTCAGCTCCAGATATTCCACCTTATAGACCATCGGAATCTTGCTGTACACCTCGCCCGTGAACTTGTCGAGCATATAGAGGAATTTCTTCTCGCTGGTGAAGCCGTACGAGCAGAACACATACTTGTCGTTAAGGATAAAGATGTCGTTGCTCACCAGGTAGTCGGTCTCCCATACTATCCGCTGCTTCTCCACGTCATAGCAATACAGCTTGCTGCCTTTGTAGTCTATCATCTCGGCATAGCTCGGACACGCCATGTTGAACAGCAGGTGGTGCGTGTCGGCATCCCAGCGTACGTCCTGCACTTCGCAATAGCGGTTGAGTGTCACGTCACACAGGTTGACGATATGCAGCGGCTTGTTATTGTTGTCCCAAATCACCACCACGAAGTCGTATTTCTCATCACCGGCCGGCAAGCGGTAGAATGTCAGCCAACCAATGTCGATTTGCTCGGAGATATACAGCTCCAGCCCTTCGGTCTCCTTGAGGGCGGGGAACAGGCGGCGGTGCACTTCTTCACGCAGACGGTAGATATAGCCGTTGGGCTTGTTCACCGTGCTCACCATTTCATTCAGGGGATTGTCTTTCCAGCTGGTACCGTAGTTCTGATAGGCTATGAGTCGCTGTGCTGAGGCAGTGGTTACTGCGATGACGAGTGCCAGAAGGCAAAAGATAGTTTTCTTCATAGTCGTTATTGTTTATAGGGTTGAATACTTGCTTTGTGCCTGCAAAAATACATATTATTTCGCAAACAACCAAAAAAATGCCGTTTTTGTTTTGTTTTCTACCTACTTCTTTGTATCTTTGCAGCAACTTAAACTGAAAACTATGAAGACAAGAGCAACGATTTTCTGTGCGCTGGCAGCCACCATGATGCTGACCAGTGCCTGCAAGAGCCACTATCAGGTGGCGTCGGTCGAGCGTACGCGTATCCTCGTGGACAACCGTTACGACAAGCAGCCCGATGCCAAGATTACGGAGTTCATGAAGCCCTACAAGCAGCAGGTCGACTCCGTCATGGGTCCCGTCGTAGGCCAATCGGCCAGGTATATGACGAAAAATCGCCCCGAGAGCGAGCTCTCCAACCTGCTCAGCGACATTCTCGTCTGGGCGGGAGCGAAATATGGCGAGAAGCCCGACTTCGGACTCTATAACATGGGTGGCATCCGCGCCGACCTGCCCAAAGGTCCTGTGACCTATGGCGACGTGCTCGACGTGGCACCGTTCGAGAATAAGATAGCCTTCGGCACGCTGAAAGGCTCCGAGGTGCTCGAGCTCTTCGAACAGATAGCCTCCACCGGCGGCGAGGGCGTCAGCAAGAGCGTTCGCATGGTCATCACGCCCGACCACAAGCTGGTGAGCGTCACCATCAACGGCGAAGCCATCAAGCCCCATCACAACTATCGCCTCACCACCATCGACTATCTGCTGGGAGGCTCCGACAAGATGGAGGCGCTGAAGAAGTGCCGCGACATCAATGCCCCGAAGGAGAAGGCCAACAATACGCGATTCATCATCATGGACTACTTCCGTGAGATGCAGGCCCAGGGCAAGGTGGTCGATGCCGAGGTAGAAGGACGAATTGTCATTGAACATTGACCATTGAACATTGACCATTGAACATTGGACATTGAACATTAAATTTTGAACACGATGAAGACAAGATATATTTTCGTGATGCTGCTGGCGCTGGTGGCGCTCAGCGGACAGGCTAAGAAGCTGAAGCAGCTCGTCATTCTGCACACCAACGACACCCATTCCACCATCTTTCCCGTCAACAGTCAGTTGCCCGACACCATGAAGGCAGGGCGCGGCGGCTTCATCCGCCGTATCGAGATGCTGCGGCAGGAGCGCCAGAAACACCCCGACCTGCTGTATTTCGACAGCGGCGACTTCTGTCAGGGTTCGGCCTACTACACCATGTTCAAGGGTGACGTCGAGGTGGGACTGATGAACGAGATGGGCATCGATGCTTCTACCATCGGCAATCATGAGTTCGACTTCGGACTGGAGAATATGGCACGCATCTTCAAGATGTGCAACTTCCCCATTCTCTGCACCAACTACGACTTCACGGGCACCGTCATGGAGGGTGTCTGCAAGCCGTGGATTATCCTCAAGCGCAATGGTGTGAAGATAGGTGTCTTTGCCGTGTGTCCCAAGCTGCAGGGCCTGGTCAGCAACAAAAACTGCGAGGGTGTGCAATATCTCGACCCCGCCAAGGTGGCCCTGGAGACCGCCACGATGCTGAAACAGGAGAAGAAGTGTGACGTCGTCATCTGCATCTCACACCTGGGCTGGGAGAACTATCGCGCCGAGGACGACCTCTATATGATTAAGAACTCGCGCAACATCGACCTCGTGCTGGGCGGTCATACACACACCTACCTGCCCACGCTGGAGTATGTCAACAACCTCGACGGCAAACCCGTGCCCGTCGACCAGAACGGCAAGCACGCCATCTTCGTCGGTAAAATCGTGATGAATCTGGAATAACTAGTTATACTAGTATGACTAGTTCAACTAGTCCCACTAGTTTACTCAAAGTAGAACGTCAGGACAAACATCTTCGTCTTGGCGCTGTCCACGCTGCCGGCATACGCGCGCATGTTGGAGTCGCGCAGCTCGTTGACGTGGTTCTTGTCCAAGGCGTCGCCCAGACCGAAGCAGAACTTCAACTCGGGAATCAGCTTGAAGAACGGCAGATAGAAGTCGCAGCCCA
>CAMVJU010000083.1 GCA_947167935.1 uncultured Prevotellaceae bacterium
AAGCCGTCGGTCATGCCATAGAAGGCCACCTCGGCTGTATTGGGGATATATGAAAATACAGTATTGGTTACATCATTGTCGATAGCTTTCAGGATGGCGAGCGTCAACTGCTCGCCCAGCCGCTTACGCTCCTGATAGATGTCGCGGTCGGAGCCGCGACTGAAGTAGATGCGCTCAAACGAACAGGCACTCAGCTTCTGGGCGGGCATAATCTGCTCCAGATGGCTCTCGCCGTTACGGCGGACAATGAGCGACTCGCCAGGCCGCAGCTCACAGATGTCCTCAGTCTGCAGGTCAAAGGTTGTCTGCAATACGGGGCGCTCGCTGGCAACGGCCACCATCTCATCGTCGCGATAGTAGAATGCCGGACGGATGCCCCACGGGTCGCGAACGGCAAACATCTCGCCCGAGCCCGTCAGACCGCACATCACGTAGCCGCCGTCGTAGTGCTCCATCGTCGTTCGCAGCACGTTAGCCATTTCTACGTGGTTGTCAATATAGTCGGTGATGTCCGTGCCCTGCAAACCCTGCTCCTTGGCGATGGCATACAGGCGCTCCACCTCGCGGTCGAGCCGGTGGCCCATCAGTTCGAGGGTGATGTACGAGTCGCCATAGATACGCGGCGACTGTCCCTGTGAGGTCAGGAAACGGAAGACCTCGTCAATGTTGGTCATGTTGAAGTTGCCACACAGACAGAGGTTCTTCGCCCGCCAGTTGTTGCGGCGCAGGAAGGGATGCACATACTGCAGTCCGCTCTTGCCCGTCGTCGAATAGCGCAGATGGCCCATATAGAGTTCGCCAGCCATCTTTTCGTTCACACGACTAAAGATTTCGGTAATGGCATCCTTGCCTTCAGCCTTCTCACGGAACATGTACTCCGTGCCTGGCTCTTTGTCCAGACTCACCGAGGCGATACCAGCACCCTCCTGACCACGGTTGTGCTGCTTCTCCATCATCAGGTATAGCTTGTTGAAGCCATAGACCCACGTGCCATACTTCTGGGCGTAGTAGTCCAGCGGTTTCAAGAGGCGAATCATCGCCACGCCACACTCATGCTTCAGCTGTTCCATATCAGATGCAGGCCTTGATAAACGACATAAACAGGGGGTGCGGATGCAGCACCGTTGACGAGTACTCTGGGTGGAACTGTGTTCCGATGTACCAGCGCTTGTCGGGAATCTCTACGATTTCTACGAGGTCGGCAGCTGGGTTGATGCCCACGCATTTCATGCCTGCCTGCTCGTACTCCTCCTTATATTTGTTGTTGAACTCATAGCGGTGGCGATGGCGCTCACGAATGAGACTCACTTCGCCGTAAATTTCAAAGACATGACTGCCTTTCACCAGTTCACAGTCGTATGCCCCCAGCCGCATCGTGCCACCCAGATTCGTCACGATTTTCTGTTCCTCCATCAGGTCGATGACGGGATGCTTAGTGTCTGCAGACATCTCGCTGCTGTTGGCATCCTGATGCCCTAACACATTCCGTGCAAATTCGATGACCATCATCTGCATGCCTAAACAAATGCCGAAGGTTGGAATGTCGTGAGTGCGTGTGTATTCGGCGGCTATGATTTTCCCTTCAATGCCCCGCTGTCCGAAGCCTGGACAGATAATTATGCCAGTCATACCTTTGAGTTGAGCAGCGACATTCTCCGTTGTCACCTCCTCGCTGTTGACGAAATGAATCTTCGCCTTCACATCGTTGTAGACGCCAGCCAGGTTCAGACTCTCGCGGATGCTCTTATAAGCATCCTGCAGGTCGTATTTCCCTACCAGTCCGATGTGTACCTCGCGGGTGGCATGTCGCTGTTTGTCAAGGAAGGAGAGCCAGGCAGTCCAAGCCTCCCCAAGCCCCTCCAAAGGAGGGGGTGTCTGATTACTTGAAGCGGTGGGAATAGCCACGGAATTAGGTATCTTAACACCCCCTCCTTTGGAGGGGCTTGGGGAGGCTTTTGGGGAGGCCTTTACCTTCTTTAATATGGCCGCATCGAGTCCCTGTCGCTGCATATTTACAGGCACTTCATAGATGCTGGGCATGTCCTCGCTCTGCACCACGCACTCCAAGTCGACATTACAGAACGATGCCACCTTCATGCGCATCGCGTCATCAAGGTGGCGTTCGGTACGAAGTACGAGGATGTCCGGCTGGATACCCATCGACTGCAATTCCTTCACGGAGTGCTGTGTGGGCTTCGTCTTCAGCTCGTCGGCGGCCTTCAGGTAGGGAACGTAGGTCAAGTGTACGCTCACCGCATCGCGCCCCAGTTCCCAGCGCAACTGTCGGATGGCCTCCATGAACGGCGCACTCTCGATGTCGCCGATAGTGCCGCCCACCTCGGTGATGACGAAGTCGAAATGCTCCCCAAGTCCCTCACGCAACATCCTTCGCTTTATCTCGTCCGTGATATGCGGCACCACCTGGATGGTCTTACCCAAGTAGTCGCCGTGGCGCTCACGGTCAATAACTGTCTTGTAGATGCGCCCCGTGGTGATGCTATTGTTGCGCGTGGTGCGGATACCCGTAAACCGCTCGTAGTGTCCCAGGTCGAGGTCAGTCTCGAAGCCGTCCTCCGTCACGTAGCACTCGCCGTGTTCGTAGGGGTTCAGCGTTCCCGGGTCGATATTGATGTAGGGGTCAAACTTCTGGATGGTGACCTTGTAACCGCGTGCCTGCAGCAGCTTGCCTATTGAGGCAGAGATAATGCCCTTGCCCAACGAGGACACAACACCGCCCGTGACGAAGATGTACTTTTTATCCATTTTTTTATTTGTTCTTTTCACGAATATGCTCTTCGTATTCTGCCAGCTCACGCTCGCCGATGTGAGCCAGACCGTAGTGCTCGTCGTGCTGTGAGAAGTCGAGGCCTACCTTCTCACTGTAGGGTGAGACGCGCATGGGGATGAGACAGTCAATCAGCTTGTAGCCCAGCCAGCTCATGGCGAACGTGTAGACAAAGACGATGACGATGGCCAGCAGATGGTAGAGGAAAATGACGA
>CAMVJU010000084.1 GCA_947167935.1 uncultured Prevotellaceae bacterium
ACGACGGTTGGCGTGTCATCGGTACTCAGGCATACGCCAACAGCCGTTTCCTCTACTACATCAACGAGATTCGCTCTGCTGTTCTCGTGATGCATGGTGCCGATGCCCACTCCCGTTACTTTGGCGAGGCTGCCTATCACTATATGGTGGACGGCAAGGCTGAGGGTTACAAGTTTGTTGGCGAACCAAATCCCAATCCAGAGAACAAGCAGTTGCTCATCATCCCCGACGCTTCTCACTGTGACCTTTACGATGGCGGTTACGAGGATAAGGCAGGTCAGGGCCAGCCTAAGAACATGATTCCCTGGGACACTTTAGCCGATTTCTTCAAGAAGAATCTGAAATGAGGCAATATGCTAAGCTAAACTTTGCAAAAAGCAAATGATATGATGACGATAAATCGCCCACCTACACAGATGCAGGTGGGCGATTCCGTTGAATCTACAGACTCATAAAAGTGCCTATGAGATTTACCGCTTGTCAGGTATGCCGTAGTCCATCCAGCGCTCTTGGGGGTAATAGCCCTTCAGCGTCTTTTTCTTTTCGGTGTAGTCCTCCTTCACGCGATTCATCATGATTTTCATTCTGTTTAACGTTGGAGTAAGTTGTTCACGAATGCTGTCCACCTCGGCATTCACAGCCTCCAGTTCCTTGACGGCTTGTTCCATAGCGTTGATCTCGTCGTTGCTGACGCCACGCTCTCCCATTTCACTGACATGACGGCGCAAACCCTCTACGAGGCTACGACTCTTCTCAATCTGAATCTCTACTGTTTTTGACATAATTTCTTTCGTTTTTAAATGATACTTTCAGTTCAAAATCCTATGCAAAAGTAACAAAAAAAGTCGATTTGGCGAACGCTACAGACCCTCACTTTTTCGTTTTTTTAAGACATAGAATAGACTGTGTTTAACATTCGTTAGTCTCTTAGCTGCCAAATTTTTAGAATTTAGGAAGATAAGCGATACTCCTTTGGCGTCATGCCCGTGAGCCGTCGGAAAAACTTGGCGAAGAAGGCGGGGTTGGCAAAATGGAAATCATCGGCAATCTGCGCTACACTCTTTTCGGTGTGACGCAGTTCTATTTTGATGCGGGTGACGAGGGCACGGTCTATCCAGTCCTTGGCGGTAGTGCCGCTGGTCTGGCGCACCACTGTGCCAAGATAGCGCTGGGTGAGGCACAGGCGGTCGGCATAGTAAGCCAGTTGGTGCTGCTCGTTGCATTGCTGGTTCACCAGTTGGAGGAAGCGGTCGAAAATAGTCTGTTCGCGTGAGCGGGTGGCCAGGAGCTGGTCGGTCAGCTGGCGATATAGCTGATTGTAGTGGTGCATCAGGGCTGCCACGAGGGCTGTGGCAGTAGGACGGTGATAGTCCGCCTGGCGGACGAGGTGCCAGAGACAGTCGAGGATGTGACGGGCGGTGGCAATGTCGGACTCAGAGGCAGGCAGTTGGAAGTCGCGCACCTGACCATTCATAGCCGATGGCATCTGGTCTTGGGCAAATGGCATGGGGAACTGGGGAAAGAGGGCGAGGCCGTAGATCTCAAGGTCGGGGGAGAAGCGGATGGGGCTGATGATGGTGCCAGGACCGAGATAGACAAGTGTGCCTGCGCTGACGTGTCGGTCTTGCAGGTTGAAGTTTACGTCGCCCTCGCCCCGGGTGATGATGCCGAAGCGGTGGTCGTTGATGATGAAGGGCGGCGTCTGCTGGATAATCAGGTGGAACACACGTGCGTCGCCATGAATGATGGCCAGTTCGCTGTTGAAGAAGATGCTGTCACGAATCTCGTCGAGGTGCGAGGCGATGATTTCCCTTATCTGCCACAAGTCCATCAGTTTCGGTTGTTTGCTCATCGTTTTCTTTCCCTTTTGGTGATGATTTGGCTACAAAGGTAATCAATTTTTGCGAATTACGGTGGTTTTAAGGTGCAATTCGTACAAAAAGAACATTATTGCATTCCAACGGATAATGGGAGATGGGACAAAAGACTGTAACTTTGCACCCAGAAATCTATAATGATAATGAATATGAGAAAGTTTTTATTGGGCCTTGTGATGCTTCCGATAGTAACAATGTCGCAGACGTTAGAAGAGTGCCAGCAGGCCGCGGAGCGCAACTACCCGCTGATTAGGCAGTATGACCTCATCGGGAAGACGACGCAACTGACGGTAGCGAACATCCAGAAAGGGTGGCTGCCGCAGGTGTCGGCACAGGCGCAGGCTACTTATCAGAGTGATGTGACAGCATGGCCTGGTGAGATGAAGACTATGATGACCGGTATGGGTATCGACATGAAAGGACTGAAGAAGGACCAGTATCGTGTGGGCATCGATGTGCAGCAGACCATCTACGACGGCGGCGCTATCAGCAGTCAGAAGGCCGTCGCCCGCGAGCAGGGTAGGGTGCAGGAGGCTCAGACGGAGGTCAATTTATATAATGTTCGCAAGCGGGTGAATGAGATGTATTTCTCGTTGCTCATGCTCGATGAACATATCCTGCTGAACCACGACCTGCAGGAGCTCCTGGCCGGCAACGAGCGGAAACTGCAGGCGATGGTGAAGGGCGGCACGGCTGCCGAGAGCGACTGGCAGAGCGTGAAGGCTGAGCGGCTGAACGCCCGTCAGCAGGCTACCAGTCTGGAGTCGCAGAAGCGGATGCTGACGGCGATGCTCTCTACGTTCTGCGGGATAGAGGTGAGGGAGGTGCGCAAGCCAGTTATGTCTGTTGCTGTAATACAGCAACAAACGGGACAGC
>CAMVJU010000085.1 GCA_947167935.1 uncultured Prevotellaceae bacterium
ACGGTCTTGACATGTATATTCTCAGGCAAAGCGCCGTGCTTCTCGAGTGTGCTGACACACCCTTGAAGCAAGGCGCCTGTAATTTCGGGATTCCACTCGGCCACCACGATGCCGAAAATCATGTTCGAGGCATCGGGAACATTTGCTGTGTTGTACTCCGACAGATTCTTGGTTGCCATAGCTTATTTTGCGCTTGCACGCTCAATGTAAGCGTCAATGGTCTGATAGCTCATAGAGTTGAAGTACTTGTCCTTCACGGTCTGATAGAGCTTCAGAGCCTCCTCCTTCTTACCCTGGCTCTCCAGGATTTCACCGGCCTGGACGAGGAAGGTGGGCGACAGCGAATTGTTGTCGGCCTTCTCGGCAGCCTTCTTCAGGGTCTCCACAGCCTTGTCGAGCTGGTCGACATGGGCGTATGCGTTGCCTAATGCGCCGAGGGCAGCGGGAGAAATCATCTGGTCGTCCTTGGCATCGAACTTCTCGATGAAGCTGATGGCCTCCTGCCACTTCTCCATCTGGGCGTAGCAGAGTCCGGCATAGAGGTTGGCCAGGTTACCGGCATCGCCACCTAACTCGGAAGCCAGCTTGGCAAAGCCCACGAAACCAGTGCTGTCGCCGTTGAGTGCCTTGTCGAACTGCTCGCTGGCGAAGTACTCCTGACCCTTGGCCAGCGTGGTGTTGGCTTTCTGGGTATTAGGAACCGACACGTAGTTGTGATACAGGATGCAACCGGCCACGATGACCACGAAAGCCACGACGGCGCCGATAATCTGTTTCTGATACTTGAGGAAGAATGCCTCATGCTTGTTGAGCGTCTCCTCTACGGGAGTCTGTGCGCTCGTCTGATTGTTTTGTTTTGCCATTATTTTTGTTGTTTTTTTGAATGCCATACTTTTTGCGGGTGCAAAGATACTGCTTTAAATTGACAATTGATAATTGGCAATTGACAATTATACTTATTTTAACTTTTTTTTGTTACAAAGAAAGGTGAACGTCTATCAATTTGTGTTATCTTTGCACCATGATTCTCGAAAAGCTGTCGCTCATCAACTACAAGAACATAGAAGAGGCCACCTTGGAACTGTCGCCCAAGATGAACTGCTTCATCGGCCACAACGGAGCCGGCAAGACCAACGTGCTCGATGCGGTCTACTACCTCTCGTTCTGCCACTCGGCCTCCAACCCCGTCGACTCGCAGGTTATACATCACGGCCAGGACTTCATGGTGATAGAAGGCTTCTATGCCGACAATCTGACCATCTACTGCGGCATGAAGCGGGGCACGAAGAAGCACTTCAAGCGCAACAAGAAGGAGTACAAGCGGCTGTCGGAACACATAGGGCTGATACCCATTGTGATGATCTCGCCTGCCGACACCTATTTAATAGAAGGGGGCAGCGAGGAGCGGCGACGGCTGATGGACGTGGTCATAGCACAGATAGACCATCAATACATGGACGCCCTGACACGCTACAACAAGGCACTGCAACAGCGCAACACCCTGCTGAAGCAGGACGAGGAGCCCGACCCCGACATCATGAGCATCTGGGAGGAACAGATGGCAGCGGCAGGCGAGGACATCTACCACCGCAGAGCGGCTTTCACGGAGGAGCTGACGCCCCTGTTCCAGCAGTACTACCAGCGCATATCGGGAGGTCACGAGCAGGTGTCGCTCAGCTACGTGAGCCACTGCCAGCGCGGTCCCTTGTTAGAGGTCATCCAGCGCGACCGCTGGAAGGACCGCGCCATCGGTTACTCGCTGCACGGCGTACACCGCGACGACCTGGAAATCATGCTCGACGGCCATCTGATGAAGCGCGAAGGCTCACAGGGCCAGCAGAAGACTTTTGTCATAGCTTTGAAGCTCGCCCAGTTTGAACTGCTGAAGCGTACCCACACGGCTTCGTCGAACGTCCCCATCCTGCTGCTCGACGACATCTTCGACAAGCTCGATGCCCAGCGCGTGGAGCAGATAGTGGGCATGGTGTCGGGCGACGACTTCGGACAGATTTTCATTACTGACACGAACCGAGAGCACTTAGACCAGATTCTGGCAGCTTCTTCGCACGACTATAAGATATTCCATGTGGAACATGGGACAATTACGAATTAAGAGTTATCTGATATGTTTAGACGTGACGTACAAATTATAAAGGACCTGATACTGCGCAACCTGCGCCAGCAAGGTCTGGAAACGCCCCTCCTGCAGAAGCGGCTGGTAGAGGCATGGCCCGTGGTGGCCGGCGAGACCATAGCACGGTATACCCTCAACACCTATATCAAGAACCAGACACTCTACGTGAAACTCAGTGCCCCGGCCCTGAGGGCCGACCTCAGCATGCGCCGCTCGGAATTCGTAAAACGGCTGAACGAGCACGTCGAAAGCCAGGTAATTGCCGACATCAGATTCTGCTAAAACATAAATAAGGTTAAAGTAGCAGGCCAAGATACCATATTTTAGGTATTTTTTCCTACCTTTGCAGTTGAAATGATTCAACAATACTTTTATTAAATAGTTTTTATTTTATTGAATATGCAGTATTCTAACGAAGTCAACAACATGTGCGTTGTTGCAAAAGGACCAAACCACGGTCCCGCCCCCATTCCTGAAGAGGGCAAATGGATTCAGGCAAAAGAGATCAAGGACATCTCAGGTTACACTCACGGTATCG
>CAMVJU010000086.1 GCA_947167935.1 uncultured Prevotellaceae bacterium
CGAAGCCCTCGTTCTTCAGCATCGACTGCACGG
The DNA here is from genome assembly GCA_947167935.1 of uncultured Prevotellaceae bacterium. Taxonomy (GTDB): domain Bacteria; phylum Bacteroidota; class Bacteroidia; order Bacteroidales; family Bacteroidaceae; genus Prevotella. The sequence continues at coordinate 34 of CAMVJU010000086.1, forward strand.
AGATGATGTCGGGATGCACCTTGCCCCAGCTCAAAGGCTCAATGGCGGTGTCGATGATGTCGGCGCCGTTGTTGCACACCTCGAGGATGGAGGCCATCGAGAGGCCTGGGCCTGAGTGGCCGTGATACTGGATGATGATGTCGGGATGCTTCGTCTTGATGCTCTTCGTCAGGGCACCGAGCAGGGCAGGCTGCCCGATGCCGGCCATATCCTTGAGGCAGATTTCCTCAGCACCTGCGGCGATGACCTCGTCGGCAATCTTCGAGTAGTATTCCACCGTGTGAACAGGGCTCGTCGTGATGCAGAGCGTGGCCTGCGGAATCATGCCGGCAGCCTTGGCCCACTTGATTGAGGGGATGATGTTGCGTGTGTCGTTGAGGCCGCAGAAGATACGCGGGATGTCCACGCCCTGGGCCTTCTTCACCTTGTACATCAGCTCGCGCACATCATCGGGCACAGGATACATGCGCAGGGCATTGAGACCGCGGTCGAGCATGTGCGTCTGGATGCCCACCTCGTTGAAGGGCTTGCAGAAGGCGCGCACGGCCAGGTTGGGATTCTCGCCTGCCATCAGGTTCACCTGCTCAAAGGCGCCGCCGTTGGTCTCCACACGGGCGAAACAACCCATATCGATGATGACGGGCGCGATGCGCTCTAACTGATCCTTGCGAGGCTGGAACTTGCCGCTCGACTGCCACATATCGCGGTAGACAAGGCTAAACTTGATTTTCTTCTTTCCCATAGTCTTATAATTTTTGGTCTTTTTGGGGTTTTTAGTTTTGCAAAGGTACGAAATAGTTGGGAGTTGAAAGTTCTTTTAGTTGTTAAACTTTGTAAAAGCGGCACTCAACACTCAACTATTCACTATCTTTGCGCCACAAAAACAAACATCATGCAGATGAAGCACTTCTCACTCATGGCCCTGATGATGGCTGCGTTCTTCGTAATGGCGTGCCAACAGCCGAAATCCATACCGTCACCCTTGCAGAAGAAAACGGCAGACAACGGCGACTCTACGCTCTACGGACTGGTGTGCGACGGCAGCAACGACTCGATTCTCGTTTTCCTGCCCGATCCCTATGACGGCTCCGATCCTGACACGCTCGATATCCTCAACGCTACTCGGCAGCATCAGGTCTTCGGACGTCTGCAGGTGGGCGACCGCGTAGCCATCATGGGTGACTCTGCTGGGAAAAAGGCTTCGGTGATCATCGTTACGCAGGACTTGCAGCGGCAATGGTGCTACAAGGTGAAGCCTCGCATACGCCGAAGGGCAGAGCTGGTGAACGACAGCATTGGCCTGACTTATTGGGAATTGCCCGACACGTTGCAGGAGCAACTCATAGCCGAGCGCGAATACGGTTTCTGGCTAAAAGCCGATAGCGTGGCCATACCCGTAGGTATGCGTCAGGCAAACGCCGACGAGAACAGTCCTGTGGAGTATCCGCCGCTGAAGCGCTATCGTCAGTGGTACATCCGCAACGGGCGTCTGCTATTGGAAGAGACCACCCTTGATTCTTTGGGTAACAGCAAAACCCTCGCCACAGATACTGCCGAGCTGGTGGAACTCACGCCTGACACGCTGGTGCTCCGCATGTCTGACGGCCTGCATGGGTATTATCGCAAGGCTGAATAATAGTTCAGCAACGTCTTGCAGCCTAACAGCACGTCCTGCCACGTAGCTTCGAAATTGCCCGTGTACCAAGGGTCGGCCACGTCGCCTGGACGGTTGGTATAGTCCATCAGCTTCACAATCTTTTCCTCTGGATCGCCGCCGCACATGCGCCGCATGTTGCGGATGTTCCAGTCGTCCATACCGACAAGCAGGTCGAAGCGGTCGTAGTCGGCACGTGTCAGCTGGCGGGCCGTCTTGCCTGCACAACCGATGCCGTGCTCAGCCAGTTTGCGGCGGGCAGGGGGATAGACTGGGTTGCCAATCTCCTCCGTAGAGGTGGCGGCCGACTCAATATAGAAATCATCTTGCCTTGCAGCCTTGGCCACAAGGTCTTTCATCACAAACTCTGCCATCGGGCTGCGACAGATATTGCCGTGACAGACAAAGAGTATTCGTTTCATTGGAAAAAGAAAAAAGGCGGAGTCGATGCTCTCCGCCTTTATGTTTGAAGATTAGTCTTCCAATACGATGGGCTTGTACTTCGGCACGAGGCTCTTCATGATGAACCAGCCGATGAGGTAGGCCACAGAACAAATACAGAACACCACCATATAGGCAGCGGGCTTTCCGTCGAAGCCGAAGAAGGTGAAGGCCTCGCCCTGACCATCGGCCCAAGTGAAGAATTTGCCGGAGCCTTTGTTGATGAGGAACGAGCCTATGCCGCCAGCCATCGAGCCGATACCCGTGATGGTGCCGATGGTGCTTTTCGGGAACATGTCGCCGATGGTACTGAAGAGGTTGGCCGACCAAGCCTGATGTCCGGCGCCGAGCAGACCGATAAGGATGGCAGGCCACCAGGCGCTAAAGCCGCCAAGGGGCTGAGCCAGCAATCCTAAGAGGGGGAAGCAGGCGAAGATGAGCATGGCGCGCATACGGCCCAGATAGGGGTTCATGCC
>CAMVJU010000087.1 GCA_947167935.1 uncultured Prevotellaceae bacterium
GAGAGCGACCTCTTCAACCAGGGCTTCCGTCCCGCCATCAACGTCGGTATCTCAGTATCTCGTGTGGGTGGCTCGGCACAGATCAAGTCCATGAAGAAGGTGGCTGGAACGCTGAAAATTGACCAGGCTCAGTACCGTGAGTTGGAGGCCTTCTCGAAGTTCTCCTCCGATATGGATGCCGTGACGGCCATGACGCTCGACCGCGGACGCAAGAACAACCAGCTGCTCATTCAGCCGCAGTACAGTCCGATGCCCGTCGGCGAGCAGATAGCTATCCTCTATTGCGGTGTTCACGGACTTATGCGCCAGGTGCCCATCGACAAGGTGCGCCAGTGTCAGGACCAGTTCCTCGACAAACTGCGCTCGTCGGCTCCCGAGGTTATTGAAACCCTTGGCAGTGGTAAAATTGACGACGAAACTACGGCCAAGATTGAAGCCGTTATGGCTGATATCGCAGGCACGTATAAAGCCTGATAGCCTATGCCTAGCCTGAAAGAAATTAAAGGCCGCATAGCCTCCGTCAACTCCACGCGCAAGATAACGTCGGCCATGAAGATGGTGGCGTCGTCGAAGTTGCATCATGCCCAGATAGCAATACAGAACATGCTGCCCTATGAGACTATGCTCGAGCACATCCTCAAGTCGTTCCTCGCTGCTGAGGCTGAGGCGCAGACGATTTATGACCAGCCGCGTCCCGTTCATCGGGTGGCATTGGTCGTGTTCTCCAGCAACTCGTCGCTCTGTGGCGGCTTCAATGCCAACATCATCAAGCGTATGCAACAGGTGGTGGCCGAGTACCGCGACCAGGGCGTTGCCGACGTCGAAATCTACCCGATAGGCCGCAAAGTGTATGAGAAGGCAAAGAAGCTGGGCTACGACGTGCAGGGCGAGTTTTCGGCTCTGGCTGACAAACCTAACGTGCGCCAGTGCATCGACATTGCGATGGAGTTAGGCTTGAAGTTCCAAAAGGGCGACATCGACAAGGTGGAACTCATTTACCACCACTTCAAGTCGGCTGGCTCACAGGTGCTTACCCGCAAGACCTTCCTGCCCATCGACATTGAAGAGGAGTTGGAGCGTGACCATGAGCGCGACCTCACCTCGATAGCTGCCACAAAGGAGAGTCAGGAGTATCTGAAGCGTAACCGCAAGAAAACAAAGGTGAACGCAGCCGGTGAAGAGGTGCCGCCGCTGAACGATAACTTCATCGTCGAGCCTGATATGGACACAGTATTGTCGCAACTTCTTCCTAAGTTGGCCCACTTGATGCTCTACACAGCCCTGCTTGACAGCGTTGCCTCCGAGCATGCCGCCCGCATGGTGGCTATGCAGACGGCTACCGACAATGCCGACGAGCTGCTGCGCCAGCTGAACCTCCAGTACAACAAGAGCCGTCAACAGGCCATCACCAATGAACTGCTCGATATTGTCGGCGGTTCCGTTAATAACTGATTCAGCTGATTCCTACCAGTGCCCGGTCATTTGGCCGGGCACTTTTTGTAGTATGCTCGTCATGGGCATTGTCTTGGGATGAAACCGTGCTTGTTAGCTGCGAGAAAGGGTAGGGGTAACTGTTGCTAAGGGTAGGGGTAAGTGGTACTTAGGGTAGGGGTAAGTACCGTTCGTCTATACCCAAACAACCGTTCGCGTATACTCAAATAACCGTTTGCCTATACGCAAACGACTGTTCGCCTATACGCAAAATCAAAGCACAATATTTTTGATGGGTGCAGGGTTGCAGCAGGGTGATACTTGTAAAGCAGCATGGGCAGCAGGGTTATTAGATTATTGTTGTTAATTCAAGTTTCGCATGTTAGGAGTTATCAGAAGTTATCAGGAGTTAACAGGTCTTTGACCTGTATCTGTTGTCTTTCAAGAAAAGCACTATCTTAAGCGTGTTTTTTATAGCAATATGTAGAAAAACAACTGAATGTTTGGAGGGTTCGCTTTTTTTTGCTACTTTTGCAACTCAATTAAGTAACTAAAGGAATTAAGACTATGCAGAGTGACCCTAAGCAGTGTTTGTACTGCACGAATAATCAGACGCTTCATGATCTGATGATTGAAATTTGCGAGCTTTCGGTGTCTCGCGCCTTTTTGTTCAAAGAGCAGACCTATCATGGCCGCTGCCTTGTGGCCTACAAGGATCATGTGAACGACCTCAACGAGTTGTCGGACGACGACCGCAATGCCTTTATGGCTGACGTGGCTCGTGTGACCCGTGCCATGCAGAAGGCTTTTAATCCGGAGAAAATCAACTATGGTGCTTACAGCGACAAACTGTCGCACCTGCACTTCCATCTGGCTCCCAAGTATGTGGATGGCCCCGATTATGGCGGAACGTTCCAGATGAATCCCGGCAAGGTGTATCTCACTGATGCCGAATACGCAGAAATGATTGAAAAGATAAAGGAGAATTTGTAAGATGGCAACAATCAAACCCTTCAAAGGAATACGTCCGCCCAAAGAACTGGTGGAGCAGGTAGAGAGCCGTCCCTACGACGTGCTTGACAGCGAGGAGGCCCGTGCCGAAGCTGGCGATAACGAGAAGAGCCTCTATCACAT
>CAMVJU010000088.1 GCA_947167935.1 uncultured Prevotellaceae bacterium
CGCTGCGTCGTCTTCTGCTTGTCTATCTCGCTGAGCCGCTGTTTCAGCAGGGTGATGCGCTGCAGTATGATGCGGCGGTCCATCTCCAACTGCGTCTCACCAGGGCCGCGCAGTCCTACCGATCCCTTGCCGCCACCGCTGCCTGAGCCGCCGCCCTGACGTTCCAAGTGCGTCCAAAGCCGCTGCAGGCGAGGCAGCATGTAGCGGTGCTGCGCCAGTTCCACCTGAGCCTTGGCCTCAGCTGTCTGGGCACGCATGGCAAAGATGTCGAGTATCAGACTGGTGCGGTCCAGGATTTTCACCTGCAGCTCCTTCTCGATGTTGCGCAACTGCTTGGCCGTCAGTTCATCGTCGAAGATGACCATGCCCAACGGCTCGTCAGCATCCTCGCAGTCCTTGATATATTGCTTAATCTCCTGAAGCTTGCCACTGCCCACGTAGGTCACCGCGCTCGGACCGCCCACCCTCTGGGTGAACCGCTTGACGACCACAGCCCCCGCCGTCTCGGCCAGGAACTCCAGCTCGTCCAGGTATTCCTTGGTCTTAGCCTCGTCCTGCTGGTTGGTAATCAGTCCCACCAGCACCGCCGTCTCGGCCTTCGCTTCTGATATGACAAATTCCTTCATAAACAGTATTAAATCCGTAAGATTGTGCAAAGGTAATCAAAAAATAGGGAACTCCCACAACAAAACTGTTATTTTTTGTTAGTGGGAGTTCCCTACTTCGATTGTCACATCGCTATCAGCGGGACGGTATCGAAAGTGCGCTCAGCGTTAAGGCTTGTCCAACTTGAAGCTGACGGGCAGCGTAAACGTAGTCTCTATGCGTTTGCCGTTCTGTCGGCCAGGCTCCCATCGCGGCATATTGCGCACCACGTGGATAGCCTCCTCCTTCATGGCTTCGATGGCATCATCGTAGGCCTTCATGGTCTCGATAGCTTCCTCATTGCCATTCTTGGCAGCCTGACCAATCTCGATTGTGACGAGGGGCGAGGATGCCTTAACCTCAATGACCTTGGGAGAACTGATGAGACCTGTCTTGCCGACGGTGAACTCCACAGTGACCTCTCCCTCTGTCAGCATCTCTCTGGTGACATGGGGGTATCTCAGGTTGGCTGCCAGATAGTCGTCGATTTTTTCGCTTCCGCCAGAGTATCTGGGCATCTCCTCTTTCACTATGAACGTCGCTTCATCGCCTGTTTGGGGATCTTCGTCCTTGAAGTGTGGGGCGTTGTCGTCGATGCTGATTGGCCAGGTATGCACTGTGGTGCCGTTGATCTTCGTGTCGCTCTCCAGCGTAACGCTGACTGTGGCATCCTTGATGTCGAGTATCTGGCTCTTGAATCCTACGTAAGAGATACGGATCTTGTGCTTGGGGTTCACCACCTTCAATGAGAAGTTGCCGTTATTGTCGGTGATGCTGTTGGCCACGATGCGTCCATATTCGTCTATCTCAACAAGGTTGACGGACTGGAGCGGCTGGCCGTTCTTTGACTTTACCGTGCCGGTAATCTTATCGCTGGCCTTCAACGCTTCTACGGCTTTCACCTCCTTGGCAGGTGCAGGAGCGGGCGTTTCTATGGCCTCTGGCTCCTCAACATCTGAGCTGAGTGCTTCGGCAATAGGCTGTTCGATGATTCTGACACTACTGTCCACGACCTCTTTCAAGGCTTCTTTGGGTTTCGAGAATGCCGTAAGCGCAAAGCCTACGAGCGGAAGGGTGACGGCCATCCACGTCAGGCGCCACCACGTTGACTGTTTCTTCTTCATCATGATAATTCGTTTTTTAATGTTAAGATTAAACGAACAGGCCAGTGCGTAGGCCTCCGCCCCAACTGTCCGCATGACTAATAATCGCTGATAGTCACGGCTACGGATGTGATAATGATTGATCACTTCATCATCAGCCTCGTATTCGTGAACCACCTTTATCTCCTTCATAACAAGCCAGCACACGGGGTTGACCAGCGTACACAGCAGGATGAACACCAGGTCGAGAGGGTGCAGCAGCTTGATGTGCGACAGTTCATGGTGCATGCTGGCACGACGGCCGAAGCCTCGTTCTTTGTCCGAAATGACAATATAGTTCATCCAGCTGAATGGGCCGTACTCGTCGTTGTGAACCACCAGCCGAATCCAGCGCCCCACTCTCCTCGTACGCTTCCCCCGCAGAAAGAGTAGCATCTTCACGACCGATCTCAGCCAGCCTGTTACTTGAATCGCCATATAGATAATGTAAGCGAGCGTCATAAAGACAAAAATGCGTTGTCCCACTGACGGTTGCTCCCGCACTTCTGTCACCTGCATTTGTACGGTCTCAAACTGTTCGGTGTTCAGTCGGCAGACCTCCGCGATGGGTTCCATCTGCTCGTTGGCCGTGATGTGGACAAGCGGCAGCATAGCAGAAACCACCACACTGCCCAACAGGAAGAAACGGTTGAAACGATGGAACGTACTGCCGCTGAAACACATCTTGTACAACAGCAGGAAGGCCGACAAGCACAGCGCCCACTCAAGAACATATACTACAAAACTGCCCATATCACTCCTCCTCTACCAT
>CAMVJU010000089.1 GCA_947167935.1 uncultured Prevotellaceae bacterium
ACGTTGATGGCAGGACGGAAGCCCTGGTTGAAGAGGTCTGACTCCAAGAATATCTGACCGTCGGTAATAGAGATCACGTTGGTGGGGATGTAGGCCGACACGTCGCCTGCCTGCGTCTCGATGATGGGCAGAGCGGTCAATGAGCCGCCACCCTTCACATGACCCTTCATGCATTCGGGCAGGTCGTTCATCTGCTCGGCCACCTCCTGCTGCTCGTTCATCTTGGCAGCGCGCTCCAACAAGCGGCTGTGCAGGTAGAACACGTCACCAGGATAGGCCTCACGACCAGAGGGACGACGCAGGATCAGCGACACCTCACGATAGGCCACAGCCTGCTTCGACAGGTCGTCGTAGACCACGAGGGCAGCGAAGCCACGGTCACGGAAATACTCGCCGATGGCAGCACCTGCGAAGGGTGCATAATACTGCATGGCAGCAGGATCGGCAGCCGTAGCAGCCACGATGATGGTGTAAGGCAGAGCACCGTGCTCCTTCAGGGTCTGCACAAGAGCAGCCACCGTTGAAGCCTTCTGGCCGATGGCCACATAGATACAATAGACGGGCTTGCCTGCCTCGTAGAAACTTTTCTGATTGATGATGGTATCAACGGCGATGGCAGTCTTGCCTGTCTGACGGTCGCCGATGATGAGCTCGCGCTGTCCGCGTCCGATGGGGATCATCGAGTCGACAGCCTTCAAGCCGGTCTGCAGCGGTTCCTTCACAGGCTGACGATAGATCACGCCCGGTGCCTTGCGGTCGAGGGGCATCTCGAAAGCACCCGTGAGGTCGATGTCGCCCTTGCCGTCGATGGCCTGTCCCAGCGGATTGATCACGCGTCCCAGCATGTTGTCGTTCACGCGGATGCTGGCGATGCGGCGAGTGCGCTTCACCACCATGCCCTCCTTGATGCCCGACGTCGTACCGAGCAGCACGCAGCCCACGTTGTCTTCCTCCAGGTTCATCACGATGGCCATCGTGCCGTTCTCAAACTCCAGCAGCTCGTTGGCCTCGGCATTGCGCAGGCCATAGATGCGAGCCACGCCGTCGCTGACGGTGAGCACGGTACCCACCTCGTCGAACTGCTGAGCATCGCTGATACCCTTCAGCTGGTCGAGCAACACCTGACTGACTTCGCTTGGTTTAATCTTATCTGACATATATTCAATGCTTAATTCTTAATGCTTAATGCATGATTACTTTTTAAGGGAGTTTAGAATGTTGTTGAGCTGAGACTTCACGCTGGCATCCATGCGATACGTGTCGTATTCGAGGATGAAGCCGCCGATGATGTCGGGATTCACCTCAGTCTCAAACTCTACAGTTCCCTGAGTCTTGCTTTCCACCATCTGGCGCATCTTCTGCTCGGTGGCAGGAGCGACGGCCACGGCGGTGGTCAGTTTTCCACGGATGATGTTCTTCTGCTGACGATAGAGGGTGACGTAGGAGTTGGCCATGAACTGTATCATGTTCTCGCGGTCTTCCTTCAGCACCAAGGCCACGAAGGCCTTGCTCAATGCCGATGCCCCATCGCCGCCGATGGCAGTCAGGAGCAGCATCTCCTTCTTCTCCTTGGCCAGCATGGGGTTGTCTATCGTGTGGCGCAGCTCAGGCACCTCGACGTAGCTCTTGGCCAGCAGTTGCATCTCCTGATACACCTGCCCGTCGAGCTTGGCGTCAATGGCACTCTTCAGCAGCGCCCTGGCGTAACGTACCGAAATGATTCCTATATCCATAAAGATTAAAGTTGAATGTTTAAAGTTTAAAGATTAAAAATCAACGGGTTACTTTTTATTGACATCATCCAGCATACGGTCGATGAGATCCATCTGCGCCTTGTCGCCCTGAAGGTTCTGACGAAGCACCTTCTCGGCAATCTCAACGCTGAGCGCGGCAACCTGCTTGCGGATATCGGCAATGGCGGCCTTCTTCTCCTGCTCAATCTCGGCCTTGGCGTCGCTGAGCAGGCGGGCGCCCTCCTCACGGGCTTTTGCCTGGGCTTTCTCTACGATGGAGTCGCGGGTCTCGGCAGCTTCCTTGAGAATCTGCGCCTGCTTTTCACGAGCCTCCTGTAGGATGGATTCACCTTCTTTCTGTATATTGGCCAGCCGCTCGTTTGCCTCGTGAGCCTTGCGCAGCGAGTCATCGATGAAAGCTTTGCGCTCCTTCACCATGTTCGTGATGACGGGAAAGCCAAACTTCCAAAGGATGAACAGCACGACAAGGAACGTCAGCGCCATCCAGAACAACAGGCCAGTAGAAGGAATTAACAAATCCATAGACTGAATGTTTTCTTATTTACGATTTTTCGAATTTACAAGATTGTAAATCGTTAAATGGTAAATACACTAGATGCAGAGGAATGCGATAACGGCTGCGAACAGGGCAACACCCTCAATCAGAGCGGCTGCCACAATCATGTTCGTGAACAGTTTGCTCATCACCTCCGGCTGACGGGCCATAGCATCCATAGCCTGACCACCGATTCTTCCAATTCCCAGACCAGCACCAATGGCTGCGAGACCTGCGCCTACTGCGGCACCCAACTTTGCTACGCCTTC